>NZ_KI421513.1:2593216-3193216 GCF_000473325.1 Leisingera caerulea DSM 24564 | reverse complement strand
GCAATCCCGAAATCGCCAAAGGCCGCTTTCATCTCCTGGAACAGCCAGCCGGTGAACGCCCGGCTGCGGCCGATCTGGTTCTCATAAATCCGGCTTTGGCTTTCATGCACGCCCATCGAAACGCCGCTGCCCAGCGGGGTCAGCAGATAATCACGGCTGATATTCTGCTCATAGGCGCCGTGGCCGACCTCATGGATGGTCGAATAAAAGCAGTTGAACGGGTCGGTCCCGCTGGTCCGGGTGGTGATCCGCACATCCAGCCCGGAGCCGGAGCTGAACGGGTGCACCGCCTTATCGACCCGGCCATGCGCCATGTCATAGCCGAAGACCCTGGCAATCTTGCGGGTGAGCTTCATCTGCGCGGCTTCGTCGAAGGTTCCCGCCAGCCCCTTTGGCGCGGGCTTGTCCAGCACCTTGGCACGCAGCTCCACCAGGCCGGGGCGCATGGCGTCAAATATCTCCGCGATCCCGGCGCCGGTCATGCCGGGCTCGTAATCCTCGACCATGGCGTCATAGACGTCGCCGCCAGCTGCCAGCGCCTGGCCTTCCTCGCGCTTCAGGGCAACAACTTCCTCCAGCACCGGCAGAAAGGCGGCAACATCCTCATCCACGCGCGCAGCAGCCCATTTGCCCTGCGCCTCGGAGGTGACCTGGGCGATCTTCTTGGCCAGATCGGCGGGCACCTTGACGGTGCGTTCATAGCTGCGGCGGATCTCGCGCAGCTGGGCTTCACCAGCCTCATCCGGGGCAACCGCCTGCTCCAGCCACTCCGCCACCCGCGGGTCGGAGCGGCGGGCATGCAGCACCGCCTCGATCGCGGCCATTTCCTCGCCCCGCTGCGGCGCGGCCCCGCGCGGCATCACGGTTTCCTGATCCCAGCCCAGACGGCCCGCAATCTGCCCCAGCGCCTGGGTTTCGCGCTGGAAGGCCATCAGTTCGTTAAATGCGCTCATGGGTCAGTGATCCTTGATCGAGGTTGCAATGGGATAGGACGACAGGAAGCGGGCGCGCAGGATCAGCACCCAGACGCCGATCGCCACCAGCTGATGCGTGATCGCGGCGTGCAGCGGCGCGGCATAGACCACGGTGATGATCCCCAGCAGCACCTGCACGGACAACGCCGCAAAAACGGCGTTAAAGGCAAAGCGGGTGCGCGCATGGGCAGAGCTGCGCCCGCGCAGCCAGGCCACCACGGCAAAGGCAAACAGCAGATAGCCCGCCACCCGGTGGATGAACTGCACCAGCCCCGGGTTTTCAAAGAAGTTCTTCCACAGGGGCTCGATCATAAAGGGGTTCGGCGGGATCACCTGCCCGCCCATCAGCGGCCAGTCGGTATAGGAACGGCCCGCGTCAATGCCCGCCACCAGCGCCCCCAGCAGGATCTGCAGGAAGGCAAAATGCATCAGGCCGGTGGACAGGCCGAACAGCTTCGCCTCCTTGGCGCGGCGCGCCTGCATCAGCTCGCGCTCCTCGCGGCCCAGCATCAGCACGTACCAGGCGATGAAACCGAGGATCACAAAGGCCAGCCCCAGGTGCACCGCCAGCCGGTAGGAGGCCACCGCAGTCATCCCCTCGCCCTGGGTGACGCCAGAGGCCACCATCCACCAGCCGATGGCGCCCTGAAAGCCGCCCAGAAGGCCAGGCAGCAGCAGCCGGCCGATCCAGCCCGCCGGGATCTTGCGGGCCGCAAGGAAGCCAAGGAAGCCAACCGCCCAGACCAGGCCAATGAAACGGCCCAGCTGGCGGTGGCCCCATTCCCACCAGTAGATCTCTTTGAAATCAGACAGTTCCATCCACTGATTCTGGATGCGCCACTGGTCGATTTCCTTGTACTTGTCGAATTCAGCCTGCCATTCCGTTTCGGACATCGGCGGGATGGCTCCCGTCACGGGGCGCCATTCGGTAATCGACAGGCCAGAGTCTGTGAGCCGCGTCAGCCCGCCCACCACGATCATTGCAACCACAAGCGCAAACAGCACCATCAGCCAGGCGCGGATCGCCTTGCGGGCGCCGCCGCGGCCGCGGTCGATCAGTCCGGGCTGCGCCGCGGGCGCGTCTGTCTTTTCGCCCTCGACCTCTTCGAAAATGCTGCGCTTGCTCATGCTTGCCTCTTTGTCTGTGGTGCCAAGCTAGGGGCGGGAAATCTAAAGGTCCAGAGCGGCTTATTCGCCGCCCCGATCTTTCCAGCGGACCATCTGCCGCATGATCCCGTGCAGCATCTGCACGTCGGAGCGGGTCATCCGCATCCGGGACCACAGGTTGCGCAGGTTGGTCTTCATGCCTTCGGCCTTCTCCGGCGGATAGAAGAAGCCCGCTTCGTCCAAACGCTCCTCGTAGTGCTCCACCAGTTTCTCGACCTCGACGCCGGTGGCCCAGTCGCCCTTGCGGCCCAGGTCGGTGGTTTCATGCACCACATCGCCGGACTGGCGCATCCACTCATAGCCGGTCAGCAGAACGCATTGGCCCAGGTTCAGGGAGGCATAGAGCGGGTTCACCGGCACCGAGATGATGGCGTTGGCCTTGGCGATATCCTCGTTTTCCAGGCCCGCGCGCTCAGGCCCGAACATCACCGCGACCTTCTCGCCCGCCGCGATCTTCTCCGCCGCGATCTGCATGGCGCGCTCGGGGCTGTAGACCGGCTTGGTCAGGCCGCGCTGGCGGGCGGTGGTGGCGAACACATAGGTGCAGTCGCCCAGCGCCTCGGGCACATCCGCGCACAGCTGCGCCTCGTCCAGCAGACGGCCCGCGCCGGAGGACATCGCCACCGCCTTGGGGTTCGGCCAGCCGTCGCGCGGCGCCACGATGCGCATCCGGTCCAGCCCGAAGTTCCACATCGCCCGCGCCGCAGCACCGATATTCTCGCCCATCTGCGGGCGGACAAGGACAAAGGCGGGCTGGGGCGTATCGGTGGGCATCGTGTTCTCCGGCAAAATCGGCACTGCTGTACTGCCCGCGCGGCGGCGGGGCAAGGTCCAGCGCGGGTTTGGGGCGCAATAACCGGGTCTTCACCGCCGCAAATCCTTGCGTCCGGCGGCAAATCGGCTAAACACCGTCCAATCGCCTGAACAATGGAGCACCGCCATGGGAAGCCCTGCTGACGCACCGGAGCAGCCGCAGATCTACCTGATCTCCCCGCCGAGTTTCGAGCTGGGCAAATTCCCTGTTCTGCTGGCGCGGGTTCTGGATGAGGTCGACGTCGCCTGCGTGCGCCTGGATCTGGCCAGCCGTGATCAGGACACCCTCAGCCGCGCGGGCGATGCCCTGCGGGAGGTCACCATGGAGCGTGACGTGGCGCTGGTGATCTCGGACCATCAGATTTTGGCGGAACGGCTGGGGCTGGACGGCGTGCATTTGACCGATGCATCGAAGTCTGTGCGGGCCGCGCGCAAGGCGCTGGGGCCGGATGCGATTGTCGGCTGTTTCTGCGGCGCCTCCCAGCACGACGGCATGGTGGCCGGCGAGGCGGGCGCGGATTACGTGAGCTTTGGCCCCGTGGGCACATCCGGCCTGGGCGACGGCGCGCGGGCAGAGGCCGATCTGTTCGAATGGTGGTCGAAAATGATCGAGGTTCCGGTGGTGGCCGAGGGCGGGCTGACCGAGGATCTGGTGCGCGGCATCGCCCCCTATACCGACTTCTTTGGCATCGGGGATGAGATCTGGCACGCGGAAGATCCTCTGGCGGCGCTCAAGACGCTGATGCGGGCGATGGGCTGACGCCTTGGCGGGCAGTTAAGTTATAGGAACACCCGCTCCACAAACCAGTAGCCGCCGATCATTGCTATGGTGACAGAGGCCGGGATTGCCACCCGGCCGCGGTACTTGGGATGCCGCCCGAACCACAGGCGCACGCCCAGATAGGCGGCCGCGATTACGGCAAGCTGGCCCAGCTCTACCCCAACATTGAACCCGATCAGCGCGGGCAGAAACTGGTTTGCCGGCAGGCCGAACGCCCCCAGCACAGAGGCAAAGCCCAGACCGTGCAGCAGGCCGAAGCCGAAGATCACGAATGTGCGCCAGCTGTGCAGCTTGCGGGCAAAGATGTTCTCAACCGCGACAAAGACAATCGACAGCGCAATCAGCGGTTCGACGATGGCGGCGCTGACAGACACCATGCCCAGCGCGCCCAGCGCCAGGGTGATGGTATGGGCAACGGTAAACACGCTGACCTGCAGCAGCAGCGGCTTTAACCGCGGGCTGAGGAAAAACAGCCCCAGCACAAACAGGATGTGGTCCAGCCCCTTGGGCAGGATGTGGGTAAAGCCGACGGGGATGTATTCCATGAAGGCCTCGACCGGCGTCTTGGCTGCACCGCCCCCCAGCGGGATCGGCGGCGACGTCTCTCCTCCCTGCAGGTAGCCGGTGTAGGGTTCCGCCACCCCGTTCTGCCGCAGCACCACCCCGCCGGACCCCGCAGGCCAGGCTATGCGCAGGCTTTGGGCCTGCGGAGGGGTTTCACCGCCGAACACCAGAACTGAGGCGCGCGGCAGGCTGGCGTCGCCCACCTCCGGGATTGTGATCCGGGTAACGCTCAGTTCCACCGGGCCGCCGGCAAGCAGGGAAAAGGTCTCCAGCCATTCTTCGGCAAAGAGCTGCACCATCGGTTCCAGCTCTTCTGCGCCCAGCGCGCGCAGTTCGTCGTAATCGGCGGCTTGCGCGGTCTGGTTCGTATCCGCCAGCCCGTCCAGATTGATGCCCGCGACGAAGGCCTCGGCGTTCAGCCGCACCTGCAGGGTGATCCGCCCGTCCTCGATGGTGAAATCGGCAATTGCCGGGGTGACCTCATGTGCGCGGGCGCTTGCCGCAGCTATTGCAACCCAGCAGAGCAGCAGCGCAAATAGGATCCGCAGCCAATGAAAGCCGCGACCGACAGCCAAGGATCCGTTCATGCAATACCGCCTGTTCTGCTCAATTCTCTGTTCCGGGCTGGTCTTTGGGGCCATGCCGGTATTATCCCACGAGTTTTGGATCGAGCCGGAGAAATATCAAGAGGTTTCCGGGGCCCCTGTGGTGGCAAGGCTGCACAACGGCCAGGCCTTCAACGGCGCCGAGCAACCTTATCTGGATCACCGGATCGCCCGGTTTGAGGTGATGCAGGGCGGAGCCGCCGCGCCGTACCAGGGGCGCATGGGAGACATGCCCGCCTTTAGCGCAGAAATGGCGCAAGACGGGCTGGCGGTGCTGATCCACCAAACGCAGCCGCAAACGCTGACCTATGACACCTGGGAGGACTTTCAGGCTTTCATCGACCATAAGGCGTTTGGGGATATCCGTACCCGGCACCAGGACCGCGGGCTTCCGGATGCGGGCTTCAGCGAGCAATACACCCGCTACGCCAAATCTCTGGTGGCGATTGGAGACGGCCGCGGGTCGGATGCCGCCACCGGGCTTGAGACTGAGATCATCGCCTTGGCCAACCCCTATACCGACAGCCTGGACGAGGGGCTGCCGGTCCGGGTGCTTTATCAGGGAAAGCCGCGGCCCCAGGCCCAGGTCGAGGTGTTTGCCAAGGCCCCGGATGGCAGCGTTGCTGTCACAACCCGGCTGACGGATGCGAAGGGTGAGACCGTTGTTAGCGTGGCGCCCGGGCACAGCTATCTGCTGGACGCCGTTGTCTTGCGCCCTGCCCCGGACGGCGAAGATTACGTATGGGAAAGCCTGTGGGCCGCCCTGACCTTTGCGGTGCCTGCGCGGTGAAGCCGCTTGCAGAGGTGCGGCAAAGGCGGCAATAGGTCGATATGACACAAGCCTCCGCCTCACAGCCCCCCGCCATTCTGTGCATCGGGTCGGTCCTTTGGGACATCATCGGCCGCTGCACCACGGAAATGCAGCGCGGCTCGGATATGCCCGGCCGCATCACCCGCCTGCCCGGCGGGGTTGCCATGAACATCGCCATGACGCTGGCCCGGTTCGGCGTCCAGCCCGCACTGCTGACCGCCGTCGGCCGCGACCCGGAAGGCGACGAGCTGATCCACGCCTGCGGCCATTTCGGGCTGATCACCGACCATATCTACCGCTCCGAGGACCTGCCCACCGACCGTTACATGGCGGTGGAGGGCGCCAACGGGCTGATCGCCGCCATTGCCGACGCGCATTCGCTGGAGGCCGCGGGCGACAAGATCCTGCGGCCGCTGTCGGACGGCTCGCTCGGCACCGACGATGCGCCCTACCAGGGCCAGGTGGCGCTGGACGGCAACCTGACCCTGTCGCTCTTGGATGACATCGTTGCCAGCCCGGCCTTTGCCAAGGCCGACCTGCGCGTCGCGCCTGCCTCGCCGGGCAAGGCGGAACGGCTGCGCCCGTTCCTGACCCGCACCCGCGGCACGCTTTACGTGAACCTGGAAGAGGCCGGCATCCTGTGCCAGGCGGAGTTCACGGACAGCGAAACCGCGGCACAGGCAATGCTCGACCGCGGCGCAGCACGGGTGCTGGTCACCGATGGCGGCTCCTCTGCCACCGTGGCGGACGCCAAGGGCACCATCACCCTGCACCCGCCCCGCGTAACGGTCGCCCGGGTGACCGGCGCAGGCGATACCTTCATGGCCGCCCATATCGTTGCCGAGGCACGGGGCGAAGACCGCAAAACCGCATTGGCCTCAGCCCTCAAGGCTGCGGCAACCTATGTTTCAGGAGAACCCCCGCTGTGATCGACATTCAGTATTCGTCCGAGGTCCAGGCTGCCAAGGCTGAAGGCCATGCCATTGTAGCGCTGGAAAGCACCATTATCACTCACGGCATGCCCTATCCGCAAAACGTCGAGGTTGCGGCGCAGGTGGAGCAGGACATCCGCGATGCCGGCGCCGTGCCCGCCACCATGGCGGTGATCGGGGGCGTGCTGCATGTGGGACTGGAGCCCGATCAGCTGCAATCGCTGGGCCAGGCCACAGGCGTTGCCAAGATCTCCCGCGCGGATATGCCCGCCTGTATCGCCACCGGCGGCACCGGCGCGACCACGGTTGCGGCGACCATGATTGCGGCGCGGCTGGCAGGCATTTCCGTTTTTGCCACCGGCGGCATCGGCGGCGTTCATAAAGGCGCCGAAACCTCTTTTGACATCTCCGCCGACCTGATGGAGCTGGCGCAGACCCCTGTGACAGTGGTGGCCGCAGGCGCCAAGGCGATCCTGGACCTGCCCAAGACGCTGGAAGTGCTGGAAACCCAGGGCGTGCCGGTGATTGCTTACGGTCAGGACAGCTTCCCGGCCTTCTGGTCTGCCCAATCGGACCTGAAGGCGCCGCTGCGCATGGATGCGCCGGAGGAGATCGCCCGCGCCCACGCCACCCGTCAGGCGATGGGCCTGCCGGGCGGCCAGCTGGTGGCCAACCCGATCCCGGCAGACGACCAGATCGCTGCCGAAGATCTGGCGCCGGTGATCGCTCAGGCCCAATCCGAAGCCGACGCCGAAGGCATTGCCGGCAAGGATGTGACCCCCTTCCTGCTGGCCCGCATTTTCGAGCTGACAGAGGGCCGCTCGCTCACCGCGAACATCGCCCTGGTGCGCAACAATGCCCGCTTGGCGGCAAAGATCGCACAGGAACTCAACAAACTGCCGCAATGAGATGAATTCGGGGGCGGAAACCATTGCTCCGCCCCCGAACAGTGCATAGGTTCCATTCGGAATTTCAGAAAAAGCAGACCTATGACAACGCCTTTCGACGATGAACCTCACCGCCGCCGCGGACTGTTTGCCAGTCTGCGCGCCTCCTTTTTTACCGGGATTGTCGTCATCGCCCCGGTGGGGCTGACCATCTGGCTCTTGTGGTCGGTGATGGGCTGGATCGACAGCGTGGTGCTGCCGCTGGTGCCAACCACTTTCCGGCCCGAGCAGTACATCGGCATCAACCTGCGCGGTGTCGGGCTGATTATCTTTCTGCTGTTCACGATCGTGGTCGGCTGGATCGCCAAGGGCATCCTCGGGCGCTCGCTGATCAGCTTTGCTGAAAGCCTGGTGGACCGGATGCCGGTGGTGCGCACCGTCTATTCGGGCATCAAGCAAATCTCCGAAACCGTCTTTGCCCAATCGGAACGCAGTTTCGAAAAGGCCTGCCTGGTGCAATACCCGCGCAAGGGCATCTGGGCGATCGGTTTTATTTCCACCACCGCCAAGGGTGAGATTGCCAAACGGGCCGAAACCAGCGGCGGGCTGGTGAGCGTCTTCCTCCCGACCACCCCGAACCCGACCTCGGGCTTCCTGCTGTTCGTGCCCGAGGAAGACGTGATCGAGCTCGACATGTCGGTGGAAGATTCCGCCAAGCTGGTGATCTCGGCGGGCCTGGTTTATCCGAACCCCAAGGATCCCGCGAAACCGCTGGACAACGGTAAGAAGACCAAGGCGCTCGAAAAAGAAAACGCCTAGCCGAACATCGCAGGCAAATTGGCAGAAGACTGCACCCCGAGGTTTTCCCGGTCGCGGGCCAAAAACTCCTCTGCCGCGTCCCGCCCCGCCTGTTTCAGCCGCGCCAGGATCTGCGGCACCGGGATCAGCTTGGTTGTGACCGACAGCTGGGTCATCAAGGCGTCGTCCGCGATCATGTGAACCCGCACCTGTTTCATCCGCCCCGGCTGCAGCGTGCCGTCCGCCAGCAGCCGCTGGACAAAGCTGATGGCCCGCAGCTCCCGCAGCAGCGAGGAGTTGAAGCTGATCTCATTCACCCGGTTGCGGATCTGCTGCGGCGTCCTCGGGATGTCCTCACGCTCCAGCGGGTTGATGTTCACGACGACCACATCCCCCGGCAGCGGCTCCCGGAACAACGGAAACAGGGCCGGGTTGCCGGTATAGCCGCCGTCCCAATAGGCTTCCATGCGGCCGGTTTCCGGATCTTCGATCTCCACGGCCTGGAACATATCCGGCAGGCAGGCGGAGGCCAGGATTGCGTCCGTGCTGATCTCCTGCCCTTCAAAGATGCGGATCTTGCCGGTGCGAACGCAGGTCGCGCAAACAAACAGCTCCGGACCGTCGTTTGCGCAGACTTCAGAATAGTTGAAGGCTTCCACCACCTCGCGCAGCGGGTTCTGGTAGAACGGCCCATAGTGATAGGGGGAAATCGCCTGGCTCAGGGTCTCCATCGGGGAAAACGGCATGGCGGCCTCCCAGGCGCCAGCCCAGGCAACCGCGTCAAACCGGGTCAGCCAATGGGCAAACCGCATATCCCCCACGGCCCCCATGCGCCGCCACAAGCCGTCCAGCGCCTCCTTGGCGCCCAGGCGGCCGCCATGCACCATGCCAGCCTTAAAGGCAGCCCCGTTGAGCGCACCGGCAGAGGTGCCGGTGATCCCGGCGACCTCGATCCCCTCATCCTCCAGCAGGCGGTCCAGCACCCCCCAGGTAAACGCCCCATGCGCGCCGCCGCCCTGCAAGGCCAGATTAATTCTAACAGTCATGTCCTGATCCGCCTCTTCATCTGGCCGGAAATATCCCGGGGGTGCGTTGCCCCCCAAGGGGCAAGAGGGGGCTGGCCCCCTCCCGCCCTGGCTTTGGCCGTTACAGCGCGGTCCAGCCGCCGTCGACGCTGATCGCGGTGCCGGTGATCTGCGCCGCCGCGTCCGAGCACAGGAACACAGCGGTGCCGCCCAACTGCTCCACGGTGGCAAACTCGCGGCTCGGCTGGCGCTCCAGCATCACCTTCTTGATCACCTCTTCCCGGCCCATGTTGTATTTCTCCATGGTGTCGGGGATCTGCGCCTCCACCAGCGGCGTCAGCACATAACCCGGACAGATCGCGTTGCAGGTGATCGGCTCCTCCGCGGTTTCCAGCGCCACGGTCTTGGTCATGCCCACCACGCCATGCTTGGCCGCCACATAGGCCGATTTATAGGGAGAGGCGGTCAGCCCGTGCGCCGAGGCGATATTGACGATCCGCCCCCAGCCTGCCGCCCGCATCCCGGGCAGGGCTGCGGCCATGGTGTGGAAGTTCGAGGTCATGTTGATGGCGATGATCGCGTCCCACTTGTCCTGCGGGAACTCATCAATCGGCGAGACATGCTGGATGCCTGCGTTGTTGATCAGGATATCGCAGGCGCCGGCCTTTTCAACCAGCGCCCGGCAGTCGGCGCCCTTGGACATGTCGGCCTGAATGTACTGAGCCTTGACGCTGAATTCACGGGCCAGCTCTGCTGCCAGCGCGTGGTCCTCCTCCCGGTCGGTGAAGGAATTCAGCACCACGTTGGCCCCTGCCCGCGCCATTTCGCGTGCAACCCCCAGGCCAATGCCTGAATTCGATCCGGTGACGACGGCAGTCTTCCCTTGCAAGGACATCAGTTTCTCCGCTTTGACTCAATCAAACTGCCGCCACTGTGCCATGCTGCAGATGCAAAGGGAACGCGTAAGACTACGGAGCCGCCCGGCGGAACGCAGGGGCAATTGAGGTCAGCGCAGAAGCAAAACACCGCAAGAAAAAAACGCCCGCACAAGGCGGGCGTTAGTTATTGAGGCAGGTTTCATACAGGCAAGAAACCTATCGAGCAGTGATCTCTTTATAAGCAATTTCCGGCTTTCGTCCAAGCTAAAAGTTTGAAAAGACGAAAAAGCGCACGTAGCGTGCAGAGGCAAGAAAATAAGGGCAGAGCGGGATTGTTGTGAAACTGCGAAAAGAAAATTTCCTGAATCTTCGCATGGCGCTGGCTGGAATCACCTTGGCATTTGCCGCGAATTCCGCCCACGCAGAATCGGCACATGGCATAGCTATGTACGGGGACCCCGCCCTGCCACCGGATTTTGTGTCTTTGCCCTATGCCAACCCCGACGCCCCCAAGGGCGGCAAGGTTGTCTTCGGCAACACCGGCGGCTTTGACTCGCTGAACCCGTTCACCCTGAAAGGCACCTCTCCGTGGCAGCTGAGGTTCTGGAGTTACGAAAGCCTGATGGGCCGTTCGTGGGACGAGCCGTTCACCCTTTACGGCCTTCTGGCCGAATCGGTGGAGACACCTGAAGACCGCTCCTGGGTGGAATTCACCCTGCGGGAGGAGGCGCGATTCTCCGATGGCAGCCCGGTCACCATCGAGGATGTGATCTGGTCCTACGAAACTCTGGGCACCCGCGGGCACCCCCGCTACCGCGGGTTCTGGACCAAGGTGGACCGCATTGAACAGACCGGCCCGCGCAGCCTGCGCCTGACCTTCAATGTTGAGGACCGCGAGCTAGCCCTGATCGCCGGCATGCGGCCGATCCTGAAAAAGGCGCAGTGGGAGGGCAAGGAGTTCGGCACGGACGAAGTCAACGGCGCGCCCATCGGCACCGGCGCCTATGTGGTCAGCGCCTATGAGCCGGGCCGCTTTGTCACCCTGCGCCGCAACCCGGACTATTGGGGCAAGGACTTGCCCCTGCAGCGCGGCACCCGGAATTTCGACGAATTGCGCATCGACTTTTTCGGCGACCAGACCGTTCTGTTCGAAGCCTTCAAGGCCGGCGAGTTGAGCGCGCTGCGCGAGTTCAATGCCGACAAATGGGACAGCGCCTACAGCTTCCCGGCGGTCACCCGCGGCGATGTGGTCAAAAGCGAGATCCCGCATCAGCGCCCCTCCGGCATGACCGGGCTGGTGATGAATACCCGCCGCGCGCCGCTGGACGACTGGCGCGTGCGCGAGGCGCTGCTGCTGGCTTTTAATTTCGAATACATCAACGGCACCGTGACCGGCGGCGTGCAGCCGCGGATCACCTCCTATTTCTCTGGCTCTGCGCTGGGAATGCAGCCGGGGGCGGCCAGCGGCAAGGTCCGGGCGCTGCTGGAGCCGTTCGCGGGCAGCCTGCTGCCCGGCACACTGGAAGGCTATGCGCTGCCCCAGGGCGACAGCAGCAAACGAAACCGCAGTAACCTGCGCAAAGCCATGAAATTGCTGGAAGATGCGGGCTGGACTGTGACCGATGGCGTGCTGCGCAACAGGGATGGACGGGCGCTGGACCTGACCGTCCTGATCCGCCAGGGTGACGGCGAGATGAAGACGGTGACGGAAATCTATGCCCGCGCGCTGGAACGCCTTGGCATTGCCCTGACCGCCGAAACCGTCGACAACGCGCAATATGTCGAACGCGAAAACGCCTATGACTTCGACCTCACCCGCTACCGCCGGGAGCTGTCGCTGAGCCCCGGCAACGAGCAGCGTTACTACTGGGGCAGCGACGGCGTGACCCAGCCCGGCAGCCGCAACCTGATGGGGATGGACAGCCCCGCTGCCGAAGCGATGATCGACGCGATGCTGACCGCCAAGGCGCCCGAGGAATTCACCGCCGCCGTGCGGGCGCTGGACCGGGTCCTGACCGCGGGGCGTTACGTGATCCCGTTCTGGAGCTTCGATGTGGGGCGGATCGCCCATATCAAAGAGATGCGCTATCCGGACAAGCTACCGGTCTATGGCGACCGCACCGGTTTCATGCCGGAAGTCTGGTGGTACGAGGCCGACTGACCGTCTGAATCCCGGGTACAACGGTGCAGAGTGTGTTGACAGATGATCTCTATTTCCATATTTCGCGAATTATGGAAATAGAGATCGCAGACAAGCTCAGCGCCCTTGCGCATCCCAACCGGCTGGCCCTGTTCCGCCTGCTGATGCGCCGCTATCCGGATGCCGTGCCCGCCGGAGAGATTGCCGCGGCACTGGCGTTCAAGGCCAATACAGCCTCTGCCTACCTGTCGGTACTTAAGCAAGCGGGGCTGATCAGCCAGCACCGCACCGGCACCTCGCTGATGTATACTGCCGATCTGCCGGGGCTGCGCGGCCTGTTCGATGACCTGCTGTCCGGCTGCTGCCAGAACCGGCCCGACATCTGCGCCACTGCCGGCACCGGGGCGATGCCGGTGCCAACCGCTGACCGCCCTTTGAACGTGCTGTTCATCTGCACCGGCAATTCTGCCAGATCGCTGCCGGCCGAAGCCATTCTCAACCGCGAGGGAGGCGGCAGGTTCCGCGCCTATTCCGCGGGCACCAGCCCGTCGCCCGGGCCGCGGCCGGAAGTGACCGCGCTGCTGCAAGCCAAGGGGTATGACACGGCCAGCCTGCGCGCCAAGGATCTAGGCGCGTTTTCCAGCCCGGAGGCGCCGCAAATGGATTTCGTCTTCACTGTCTGCGACCACGCCGCCAACGAGGAATGCCCGGCCTGGCCCGGCCAGCCGATGAGCGCCCACTGGGGCCTGGCCGACCCGGTCAAGGCCACAGGCACCGACGCCGAACGCCGCCTTGCCTTTCAGCAGGCCTATGGTCTGCTGCGCAACCGCATCAAAGCCTTTGTGGCGCTGCCTTTTGAGACCCTCGACCGCATGTCGCTTCAGCACCGGGTTGACGATATCGGCCGCGTGAACTCTTCCGACTAACCTTTTAGAACGGTCCTCATCCATGAACATTCTTGTCCTCTGCACCGGCAACTCCGCACGCTCGATCCTGCTGGAGTCGATCTTCAACACTCTGGGCGCAGGCCGCGTGCGGGCGTATTCGGCAGGCTCCAACCCAACCGGCAAAGTGCATCCGCAGTCGCTGGTGCTGCTTGAGGAACTGGGCCACGACACCTCCGGTGCCCGCTCCAAAAGCTGGGATGAATTTGCCGCCGAAGGCGCGCCGGAGATGGATATGGTGATCACAGTCTGCGCCTCTGCCGCGGGCGAAACCTGCCCGGTCTGGCCCGGCGCGCCGGTGCGCGCCCATTGGGGTGTCGAAGATCCGGCAGCGGCTGCGCAGCCGGACTGGGACGCTGCCTTCCGCGCCGCCTATGCCACGCTGGAACAGCGCGCCAAGGCGCTGCTGGAGATGCCGTTCGAAACCATGAGCCCGGCAGACCTGTCGCAGCAGCTCAAGCGGATTGGAGAGATCGCATGACCGCGCAGAAACTTCTGGCCGAGGGCCTGGGCACCGCGATGCTGCTGGTTGGGGTGGTTGGCTCCGGCATCATGGCGGAGACCCTTGCGGACGGCAACGTCGCCTTGGCGCTGCTGGCCAATGCCGTGGCCACGGGCTGTATGCTCTATGTGATCATCACCACCCTGGGCCCGGTCTCCGGCGCCCATTTCAATCCGGCGGTGACCCTCGCCTTTGCTCTGCGCCGCGAGCATCCCTGGAGCGCCGCGGCCCCCTATATGCTGGCGCAGACAGCCGGCGGCATCCTTGGCGTCTGGGCCTGCCATGCGATGTTCGACCTTGCAATTCTGCAAAGCTCAGCCACCATGCACCGCACCGGCAGCGGTCAGTGGTTTTCCGAGATCCTGGCCACCTTCGGGCTGCTGTTCGTGATCTTCGGGGGGCTGCGGTCGCGTCCCGACGCAGTGCCCCCGCTGGTTGGCCTCTACATCACCGGCGCCTATTGGTTCACCTCCTCCACCAGCTTTGCCAATCCGGCGGTGACCATTGCGCGCGGCTTCACCGATACCTTCGCAGGGATCTATCCGGGCCACATTCCGATGTTCATCGCGATGCAGCTGATTGCGGTCGGCATTGGCCACGTTGTGCTGACCCGCCTGTTTGCCGAACCTCCCGCCACGGCGGAAAGCCGCCGAGCCCGGCAGGGCTGATCCGACGCCCGCGGCGGGCCGTTACAAAATTGCCGGAAAAGTGATAACATGGGGGTCCAAAAAAACATAAACCGTTTGTCAGGGAGTGCCCCCCCATGCCTGTACAAGCAGCAGCTGCCAGCTGGATTGACAGGATGCCCCGCATCAAACAGCGCTTTCCGCATCTGAAAGCCAGCAATGCGCCGTCCATATTGGATGACCGGGACAAATTCGTTGCCTATCTGGCCCGTACCCATCACCTCACCTTGAATGAAGCCAGGGAGGAGGTGGACGATTTCCTGTATATCGAAAGCCTGCTGAGAGAGCTGGACGGGCGCAAGCACTAGTGCCCTGCCGTCAGGCCAGCGACGTCACCCAGAGGATCATTGCATCTTCGGGGCTGACGGAGATGACGTTGTGCCCCATGGCGGCATCGTAATAGGCGCTGTCGCCGCGGCGCATCTCGACCGGCTCATAGAACTCCGTGTAGAGCTTGACCACGCCAGTCAGCACATACAGGAACTCCTCGCCGTCATGGCGCACCCAACCGTCGAATTCTTCCATCGACCGCGCTCGCACCCGCGCACGGTACGGCAGCATCTGCTTGCGCGTGAGGCCGTCTGCCAGCAGTTCGTGCTCATAGGTCGCGGTGGCATGGGCGGATCCGTCGCCCGATTTGGTCACCGTCATGCGCCCGTTCACCTGATCCCGCTGCGGCGGCGTGAACAGCTGCGGAATAGTGATCTGCAAGCCTTCGGCCAGCTTTTTCAACGCCTCGTAAGTCGGTGACATCTGGCCGTTTTCGATTTTGGAAAGCGTTGAGCGGGCCAGCCCGGCCTGATTGGCCGCGTGCTCCAGCGTCCAGTCACGCGCCTTGCGCAGCTCCCGCACCCGGGCGCCCAGATCCAGCGGTTCTGCGTCGTCTTCGCCGCCATTGGCACGGGCGATGGTGATCAGGGATTTCGGGTCACGGCCAGTCATAGGCACTCTATAAGCCGCACCTGCGCGCCTTGCAACGCAGGACAGCGCGGGCTAGCCATTTGCCATGCTGTCTGTTTTTGATCAGGGGCCCTTCGCGCCCTGCCCGTCTCCCTTCAACCTGGCCGCCCACGTGCTGCGCCATGCCGGGCGCCTGGCGGAAAAGACCGCGCTGTCGGTCCTGACGGGCGATGCATGCGAAGATTGGAGCTTTGCCCGGCTGGAGGCCGCCGTCCGCGGCACCGGAACCGGGCTGCTGGCGGCCGGGCTCAAGCCCGGTGACATCGTGCTGATGCGGCTTGGCAACACGGTCGAGTTTCCGATCGCCTATCTCGGCGCCATTGCTGCCGGGCTGGTGCCGGTGCCCACCTCTGCCCAGCTGACGGAGGCCGAAACCGCCCGCATCATCGCGGATCTGAAGCCCGCGGCGGTTCTGCGGGATCCGGCAGTGGCCTGCGCGAGTCACCCGCACCAGATCACCACCGCAGACCTGCTGACGATGCACAGCCTTCCCTCCTGCGGCTACGCTTCCGGGGACCCGGACCGGCTGGCCTATGTGGTCTATACCTCGGGCACAAGCGGAAATCCGCGCGCCGTGGCGCATGCCCACCGGGCGGTCTGGGCGCGGCAGATGATGATTGACGGCTGGTACGGGCTGACGGAACAGGACCGGCTGCTGCACGCGGGTGCGTTCAACTGGACCTTCACGCTGGGCACCGGCCTGATGGACCCTTGGGCCGCGGGCGCCACGGCGCTGATCCCGGCGCCGGGCACACCGCCCGAAGACCTGCCACAGCTGCTGCGGCACCACCGCGCAACCCTGTTCGCCGCGGCCCCGGGCGTTTACCGCAAGATGCTGCGCGGCGCCCCCCTGGATCTGCCGGACCTGCGGCACGGGCTTTGCGCTGGTGAAAAGCTCTCACGCCACCTTCACGAAGCCTGGGAGGCCGCCGCCGGCCGCGGGCTTTATGAGGCTTTCGGCATGTCGGAATGCTCAACCTTCATTTCCGCGTCACCGTCGCACCCGGCACAGGAGGACGCATTGGGCCAGCCGCAAAAGGGCCGGAAGGTGGCCATTCTGGGCGCGGACGGGCCGGTCCCGATGGGTCAAGAAGGCACTATCGCCATCCACCGCACCGACCCCGGGCTGATGCTTGGCTATCTGAACGCGCCGGAAGAAACCGCCGCCCGTTACCAGGGCGAGTGGTTCCTGACCGGCGACCAGGGCGTGATGGCGGCGGACGGCCAGATAAGCTATCTGGGGCGTGGCGACGACATGATGAACGCCGGCGGTTACCGCGTTTCGCCAATCGAGGTCGAAACTGCACTCGCCGCCCACCCCGGCATCACCCAGGCCGGGGCCGCCGCGGTGGAGGTGAAGGAAGACACTTATGTCATCGCCGCCTTCTATACCGGTCCCGAAGAGTTGAAGACGGAAGAGCTGCAGGCCTTTGCATCCCGGCGCCTGGCCCGCTACAAGCAGCCCCGCGCCTATGTCCGCCTGGACGCGCTGCCCACCGGCGCCAACGGGAAACTGCTGCGCCGCGCCCTGCCTGCCCTGTTCAAAGGATGACCCACATGGCCACCGTCAAGCTCGACATCCTGTCGGACCCGATCTGCCCCTGGTGCTATATCGGCAAGACCCATCTGGACAAGGCGCTGGCCGAGGTGCCGGATCATCCCTTTGTCATCGAGTGGCACCCGTTCCAGCTGAACCCGGACATGCCGCGCGAGGGCATGGACCGGCGCGACTACCTGGAGCGCAAGTTCGGCGGCAAGGAGGGCGCGGTGAAGGCCTATGCCCCGGTGGTGGAACACGCGGAGAAGGCCGGGCTGACGATCAATTTCGAAGCGATGAAGCGCACCCCAAACACGCTGGATGCGCACCGACTGATCCATTGGGCCGGGATCGAGGGCAAGCAGACGCAGGTCGTCGATGCCCTGTTCAAAGCCTATTTCGTGGATGCCAAGGACATTGGCGACCATGCAGTCCTCGCGGAAATCGCACAGGAAGCCGGCATGGAGGCGGACGTCGCCGCCCGTCTGCTGGAAGGCGACAGCGACGTGCAGGAGATCCGCGACCGCGACGCCCATTCCCGCAAGATGGGGGTGACCTCGGTGCCGACCTTCATCGTTGCCAGCCAGCACGCGGTGCCGGGTGCGCAGCCGCCGGAGCTGTGGAAGCAGGTCATCGAGGACATTCTGCAGCAGCTGAAAGCAGCAGACGGCGCATAGCGCGCCGGGAATTTACTTAGCATCGCAACTATGCACAGTGCCCTGTGCAGCCGGGCGCTGGCACGGCTGGCCGGTTTATGGTAGCGGAACCGAACGGCTCCCAGACCGGCGTCATTTCCCCGGAATCCTCTGAAGAGCTGTTAGAGGTTTCAGATGTCACAGTCCCCCGCTCACGGCATGGCCAAGGCTGAGTTCATTGCGCTGATCGCGATGATGTTTGCCACCATTGCCTTTTCCATCGACGCGATGCTGCCCGCCCTGCCCGAGATCGGCGCAGCGCTGAGCCCGGACGACGTGAACCAAGCGCAGCTGGTGCTGACGTCCTTTGTGCTGGGCATGGGTGTAGGCACCTTTTTCACCGGCCCGCTGTCCGATGCCTTCGGCCGCAAGCGCGTCATTGCCGGCGGTGCGGTGCTGTATATCGTTGCCGCTGCGGTTGCCTGGCAGGCGCAATCGCTGGAGCTGCTGCTGGCCTCCCGCGTGGTTATGGGCCTGGGGGCCGCGGGGCCGCGCATTGTCGGCATCGCCATCGTGCGCGACCTGTATGCGGGCCGGGAAATGGCACGCCTGATGTCGATTGCGATGATGATCTTTACCCTGGTGCCGGCCTTCGCGCCGATGCTGGGCGCGGGCATCATCGCGTTTTCCGGGTGGCGCGGCATCTTCCTGGCCTTCGCCATCTTCGCCGTCATCATCGTGATGTGGATGGGACTGCGGCTGCCGGAAACCCTGGCCCGGGAAAACCGCCGCCCGTTCCGCCTGCCGCTGATGCTGGGCGCAGTAAAGGAGATGCTGGGCCATCCCACCGTGCGCCTGTCGATCATGGTGCAGACCCTGTGCCTGGGTATGCTGTTCACCATGCTGACCATGGTGCAGCCGGTCTATGATGTGATCTTCGGCCGGGCAGACAGCTTCCCGTTCTGGTTCGGCTTTGTGGCGCTGATGGCGGGAACGGCCAGCCTGCTGAACGCCGCTATCGTGGTCCGGGTCGGGATGCGCCGCATCGTGACATGGTCGCTTGCCGTGCAGATCGTCGCCTCTGCCGCTATGCTGTTCCTCAGCTGCAGCCCGCTGCCGGACGGGCTGCTGTTCGGCCTGTTCATCGCCTGGCAGACCAGTGTTTTCTTTCTGGCCGGCACCACCCTGGGCAACCTGAACGCCATCGCGATGGAGCCGATGGGCCATATCGCCGGCATGGCGGCCTCGGTGATCGGGGCGATCTCCACCGTTCTGGCCGCCGCCATTGCCGCCCCGGTCGGACTGTTGTTCGACGGCTCCCTGATGCCGCTGGGCGCCGGGCTGCTGACCATGGCGGCTCTCGGTTTCCTGCTGATGCTGCAGATGGCCAGAGCTGAAGCGCGGCTGCCCGCCGAATAAGCGTCTTGCCCGTTTGGGAGCCAAACCCTAACCTCTCCAATCAGTTGGGGAGGTTTTTTTCATGGGCTACGATTATGATCTCGGCAGCTATTCCTGCCCGGTGACCACCACCTCGCCCGAGGCGCAGCGCTGGTTCGACCGCGGCCTGGTCTGGACCTATGGCTACAATCACGAGGAAGCCATCGCCTGCTTCCAGCGCGCGCTGAAGCATGATCCGCGGTGCGCCATGGCCCATTGGGGCGTGGCCTATGCGGCTGGGCCGAACTACAACCTGCCCTGGGCCTTGCGTGACGATCAGGGCCGCGCCAAGGCGCTGGCCGAAGCCTTTGACGCCGCCAAATCCGCGCTGGCCTGCAGCGAGGGCTGCAGCGAGCCTGAACAGCAGCTGATCCGTGCCCTGCAGGCCCGCTACCCCCAGCGCACGGCAGTGGAGGACATGCACGCCTGGGACTATGCCTTTGCCGATGCCATGCGCGCGGCCTTTGCCGCCTGCCCCGATCACCTGGACCTGCGCACGGTCTATGCCGAGAGCCTCTTGAATCTGACACCTTGGCAGATGTGGGATCTGAAGTCCGGCCAGCCCGCCGAAGGTGCCGCCACGCTGGAGGCACAGGAGGTCTTGGAATGGGCGATGGACAACGCCCCCGGCGCCATGCGGCACCCGGGCCTGCTGCATCTTTATGTGCATCTGATGGAGATGTCGCCTGTGCCGGAAAAGGCGCTGAAGGCCGCCGACGTGCTGCGCACGCTGGTTCCGGATGCCGGCCACCTGGTGCATATGCCAACCCATATCGACGTGCTGTGCGGCGATTACCACAGCGTGGTGCATTGGAACCAGAAAGCGATTGAGGCGGACCTCAAGTATTACCAGCGCGAGGGCGCCTTCAACATCTACACCGGCTACCGCCAGCACAATTACCACTTCGTCATTTTCGGGGCGATGTTCCTGGGCCAGCTTGCGCCCGCGCTGGAGGCCAATCAGGGCATATTGGACACGACGCCGGAGGACATGCTGCGCATCGAAAGCCCGCCGATGGCGGATTATTTCGAAAGCTACATGGCGATGCACCCGCATATACTGGTGCGCTTCGGGCGCTGGGAGGAGGCGATGGCGCTGAAGCTGCCCACGGACCCGGAGCTGTACCGGACCCTCACGGCCAACACCCATTACGCCCGGGCCGTCGCCTATGCCGCAACCGGCCGGGTGGCGGAAGCCGAGGCCGAGGAGCAGAAGTTCCTGGCGGCCAAGGCCCGGGTGCCCGACACCCGTCTCCTGCACAACAACCGGGTGGTGGATCTGCTTGAAATCGCGACAGAAATGCTGCGCGGTGAGATCGAATACCGCAAGGGCAATTACGACGCGGCCTTTGCCCATCTGCGCCGCTCGGCGGATCTGGACGACACCCTGCCGTATGATGAGCCCTGGGGCTGGATGCAGCCAACCCGCCACGCACTGGGGGCGCTGCTGTTTGAGCAGGGCCGCGCGGCAGAGGCCGAAGCGGTCTACCGCGCCGACCTCGGGCTGGATGGCAGCCTGCCGCGCGCGTCGGTCCATCCGGACAATATCTGGAGCCTCAAAGGCCTGCATGACTGCCTGAAGGCCCGCGGCGAAGATATTGAAATCGAACACATAAAACAGAAACTGGATCTGGCGCTGGCACGCGCTGACCGCGCCGTTGCCGCGTCCTGTTTCTGCGCTCAGGCGGCGATGACGCCCAGCTCCTGCTGCGGCTGAGAAAATTTCTTGCGAAGAAGTTTGCCAAGGAAGTTTGAATTTCCTTGGCGTATTTTACCCCGCCTTCGCCTTCTTCTTCTCGGCCACGACTTTCTCTGCCAGATCGCGGGCGATGGCAAAGGCGCCTTTGATCTTGTCGGCGTCCTTCTTCCAGTCCCGGCGCACCACGATCTTGTTGTCTTTCACCTTGGCCAGGCCGTTCTGGCCTTGGATGAACTCCACCAGCCCCTGCGGCGAGGCGAATTTGTCGTTGTGGAACTGGATCGTCGCCCCCTTGGGGCCGCCGTCCATCTTGGCGATGCCTGCGCGCTTGCACATCGCCTTGATCCGCACCACCAGCATCAGCGTGTTCACTTCCTTGGGCAGCTTGCCGAACCGGTCGATCAGCTCCGCGGCAAAGCCTTCCAACTCCACCTTGGTCGACAGCGACGACAGGCGGCGGTAGAGGCCGAGGCGCACATCGAGATCCGGCACGTAATCCTCGGGGATCAGCACCGGAACGCCCAGATTGATTTGCGGCGCCCATTGATCATCGGCCTCCGACAGGCCCTCCATCTCGCCCGCCTTGATCTTGGCAATCGCCTCTTCCAGCATCGACTGGTAGAGTTCGTAGCCCACATCGCGCATCTGGCCGGACTGCTCCTCGCCCAACAGGTTGCCGGCGCCCCGGATATCAAGGTCTTGCGAGGCAAGGGTAAAGCCCGCGCCCAGCGTATCCAGCGAGCCCAGCACCCGCAGACGTTTCTCTGCCGCGGGCGTCAGCCGCTGGCGCGGTTTGGTGGTGAGGTAGGCATAGGCGCGGGTTTTGGAGCGCCCGACCCGGCCGCGGATCTGATAGAGCTGCGACAGGCCGAACATGTCGGCGCGGTGCACCACCATGGTGTTGGCGGTCGGAATATCCAGGCCGCTTTCCACAATCGTGGTGGCCAGCAGCACATCGTATTTGCCGTCATAGAAGGCGTTCATCCGGTCATCGAGCTCCCCAGCCGCCATCTGGCCGTGCGCCACCACGTAAGTCAGCTCCGGCAGCTGCGCCTTCAGGAACTCCTCGACCTCCGGAAGGTCGGTGATCCGCGGCACCACATAGAAGCTCTGGCCGCCACGGTAATGCTCGCGCAGCAGCGCCTCGCGGATGGTGACGCTGTCGAATTCGCTCACATAGGTGCGGATCGCCAGACGGTCCACCGGGGGCGTGCCGATGATCGACAGATCCCGCACGCCGGTGAGGCTGAGCTGCAGCGTGCGCGGGATCGGCGTGGCCGTCAGGGTCAGCACGTGGATATCGCTGCGCAGCTGTTTCAGGCGCTCCTTGTGGGCGACGCCAAAGTGCTGTTCTTCGTCGATGATCAGCAGGCCGAGGTTCTGGAACTTGATGTTCTTGGCCAGCACCGCATGGGTGCCGACCACGATATCGACGGTCCCCTTGCCCAGACCCTCGCGGGTCTTGCTGGCCTCTTTCGTGGAAACAAAGCGCGATAGCTGCCTGACTTCCAAGGGGAAACCGCGGAACCGCTCCTTGAAGGAGGCCGCGTGCTGGCGGGCCAGCAGCGTGGTGGGCGCCACCACCGCCACCTGCAGACCGGACATCGCCGCCACAAAGGCCGCGCGCATCGCCACCTCGGTCTTGCCAAAGCCGACGTCGCCGCAGATCAGCCGGTCCATCGGCTGGCCGGAATGAAGATCCTCCATCACGTCCTCGATGGCGCGCAGCTGGTCGTCGGTCTCCTGATAGGGGAAGCGGGCCGAAAATTCCTCCCAGGCGTGCGGCGGCGGGTCCATCACCGGGGCCTTGCGCAGGGCGCGCTCTGCCGCGATGCGGATCAGCTTGTCCGCCATCTCGCGGATGCGTTCCTTGAGCTTGGCTTTCTTGGCCTGCCAGGCGCCGCCGCCCAGACGGTCCAGCAGCCCTTCCTCGTGGCCGTATTTGGACAAGAGCTCGATGTTCTCGACTGGCAGGTACAGCTTGGACTGTTCAGCGTATTCCAGCAGGATGCATTCATGCGCGGCCCCCGCGGCGGTGACCACCTCCAGCCCCTTGTAGCGGCCGATGCCGTGGTCCACATGCACCACCAGATCGCCGGGACTGAGCGACTGGGTTTCGGTCAGGAAATTCTCTGCCTTGCGGCGCTTCTTCGGCGCCCGGATCAGCCGGTCGCCCAGCACGTCCTGTTCCGAGATCACCGTCAGGCCGGGCGCCTCGAACCCGTGCTCCAGCGCCCAGACCGCCAGATGCAGGCCGGACTTGCCGATGCGGGTGCCGTCCATCACCGGAATCGCTTCCGCCAGTCCCTCGTCCTCGATCAGCCCGGACAGACGCTCCCGCGCGCCCTCGGAGTAGGAGGCGACCAGAACCGGCCCCTCCTGCATCCGCGTTTTAATATGTGCGGCCAACGCCCCGAACAAGCTGACGTTCTCCTGCTGGCGCTCGGGCGCGAAATTGCGGCCGATCCGCCCGCCCGCGTCCACCGTGCCAGGCCCGGACGCCTGAGGCAGCGGGTGGAATTGCACCACGCGCATGTCCGCCACCGCCGTCTCCCAGGCGGCATCGTCCAGATACAGCAGGCCCGGGGGCGCGGGCTTGTAGACCGTGTCGAGGCGGCCCTTCTGCTCCATCGCGTGCTTGCGGGTCTGGTACTGGTCCTCGATGCTGTCCCAGCGCGCCAGCCGCGCCGGCGTCACCTGGTCATCCAGCGTCACCGCCGCCTGCGGCAGGTAGTCGAACAGGGTTTCCAGCTTCTCATGGAAAAACGGCAGCCAGTGCTCGATCCCCTGGTGCTTGCGCCCTGCACTGACAGCTTCATACAGGGGATCGTCGGTTCCAGCGGCGCCGAATTCGATCCGGTAATTCTGCCGGAACCGCGTGATCGCCGCCTCGTCCAGGATCACCTCGGAGACCGGCGCCAGTTCCACCACGTCCAGCTTTTCCGTGGTGCGCTGCGACACCGGATCAAACCGCCGCGCGCCGTCCAGCACGTCGCCGAACAGGTCCAGCCGCACCGGGCCGCTTTCGCCCGGCGGGAAGATGTCGATGATGCCGCCGCGGACCGCATAATCGCCCGGCTCCATCACCGTCGGGCTTTGGGTGAACCCCATGCGGACCAGGAAGCTGCGCAGCGCGCCCTCATCAATCCGCTGGTCAACGCGGGCGGTAAAGGCCGCCTCGCGCAGCACCTCGCGGGCAGGCACCCGCTGGCTGGCGGCGTTGAGCGTGGTCAGCAGCACGAACTGCTTGGGCATTTGGTGCACCAGCGCCGCCAGGGTGGCCATCCGCGCCGCCGAAATGTCGGCGTTGGGTGACACCCGGTCATACGGCAGGCAGTCCCAGCCCGGGAACACAAACACCGGCATGTCCGGCGCAAAGAAGGCCAGCGCGGCCCGCATCGCCTCCATCCGCTTGTCGTCGCGGGCCACATGCAGCACCGGCGCGCCGGAGGATTGGACCTCTTTCAGGATCAGCCGGGCGTCGAACCCTTCGGGCGCGCCGCCCATGGTGATTGCACGCTGTGCCATGCGTTATCCTCTCCAGAAATCCGCCAAGCGCGCCGGCCCGGCACCTGCCCGGCCGCCTGTTGCGCCGCCTGTCACAATGCTCCGATCGTCAGGTTCTGATACATGCCCCAGAACGCGGTGACCACAATGGATATCACGCCGACGAACTGGATATAGAGGCGGCAAAAGGCCAAGCGCTTGCGCAGCGCCTCGCCCGTCGCCCCCTCCTGCGCGATGCGGCGGGCGGTGAAATAGCTGATCACCCCGACCACCGCCATCGGGAAGGCCAGCAGAAACACCGCCTGGGCGATTTCCAGCAGATAGACAAAGCCCAGCATCGCCAGGCCAGACAGCAGGAAACACGACAGCGCCACCAGCCAGGGCCCCGACACCTCGGAAATATACATCAGCCGGTTCACGTTGACCCGGGCGATATCCTCCAGGTCCTGTTCCGCCTGGCCGCCCTTGCGCTGCGCCCGGTAGACCATGTCATAGGGCACCCCCAGGATCCAATGGCTGGCTGAGGACCACAGCACCGCCAGCGAAATCCAGTACCACAGGTTGGAGAATGACCGCAGCTCAATCATCTCATAGATAATATGAAGCAGATCCACGCCAGCCCCCATCTTGCGCCCGCAGGTTTCCGGGCCGGAATATCGTCAACCGGACCTATATCAACCGGGAAGCGCGCGCAGGCAAGCCCCGCAGGTTGCACAAGTTTTCCGGCGCGGCGAATGTGCCTCTTGTTCCCGGGGCCGCTTCCATGCCACCCATGGGCCAGCCAAAACGAGAGACCGCCATGAAGCCCACCGTCGCGCCCTTTCCCGCCGCCCGCCTGCGCCGCACCCGTGCCAGCCAGGCGATCCGCAACCTGGTGCAGGAAAACACCCTGACCCCGTCCGATTTCATCTGGCCGGTGTTTGTCCGCGACGGTGATGGCGTTGAGGAACCGGTCGCCTCCATGCCCGGCGTGATGCGGCGCTCGGTGGACAAGATCGCCGAAGCCGCGGTTGAGGCGCAGGCGCTGGGGATCCCGGCCATCTGCCTGTTTCCCTATACCGACGCCTCGCTCAAGACCGAGGACTGCGCCGAGGCCTGGAATCCGGACAATCTGACCAACCGCGCCATCCGCGCCATTAAGGACGCGGCGCCGGAAATTGCGGTGATGACCGACGTGGCGCTGGACCCCTACAATATCAACGGCCACGACGGCTATGTGGTGGACGGCGAGATCGTCAATGACGCCACGGTGGAGGCGCTGGTCAAGATGACACTCGCGCAGGCGGATGCCGGCGCGGACATCATCGGCCCCTCCGACATGATGGACGGCCGCATCGGCGCCATGCGCAACGCGCTGGAAAACGCGGGCCACCACAACGTGGCAATCCTGTCCTATGCGGCCAAATACGCCTCTGCCTACTACGGGCCGTTCCGCGATGCGGTTGGGGCCTCCGGCGCGCTGAAGGGCGACAAGAAGACATATCAGATGGACCCGGCCAACAGCGACGAGGCGCTGCGGCTGATTGAGCGCGACCTGATGGAAGGCGCCGACATGGTGATGGTCAAGCCCGGCATCGCCTATCTGGACATCTGCCACCGCGTGAAATCCGCCTTTGGCGTCCCGACCTATGCCTATCAGGTCTCCGGCGAATACGCGATGATCCAGGCGGCGGCGCAAAACGGCTGGATCGACGGCGAAAAGGTGATGATGGAAAGCCTGATGGCCTTCAAGCGGGCTGGCTGCAACGGCATCCTGACCTATTTCGCCCCGGCGGCGGCCAAGCTGCTGAACGGCTGACGGCTGCGCCGGATCACTTCAGCGGGAAGCCGCCAACAACCGCTTTGCAATTGATGACAGGCAGCGGTTTTCCGCGTATACACAACCCCAGAGCCGGGCCAAACCGGCCTTGCAGCAAATCATTACAGGCACCTGAGAAATGAGCAGTTTTTCCTCTTCCCGCATGACCCGCCGCGGCTTTGCCCTGGCCGCCCTGGCCGGTGCCGGGGTTACCGCCGCCTGCGGCAACGGCGTCGGCAACAGCAACGCCGCCACCATCGACGCCCGTGTTGATGCGACGCTGAACCAGATGTACAGCCAGTACCCCAACACCCGCACCCTGGCCGAAAAGGCAACCGGCATGCTGGTGATGCCGCTGGTGACAGAGGCCGGCTTTGTGTTCGGCGGCGCCTACGGGCGCGGTGCGCTGCGGATCAACGGCGTGACTGTCGACTACTATTCCACCGTCAAAGGCAACGCAGGGCTGCAGATCGGCGCCCAGCAATATGCCCATGTGCTGTTCTTCATGACCCAGGACGCGCTGGCCGGCTTCCGCCGCTCCTCCGGCTGGGCCGCAGGCGCCGACGTGGAATATGTGATCAAGGACGAGGGCAACTCGCTGACCGCTGACACCAATACCCTGACCTCGCCGGTGCTTGCCGCCGTCTTCGGGCAGGCCGGCCTGCGTGTGGGCGCCACCCTGGAAGGCACCAAATACACCCGCATCATCCCCTGAACGGGAACCGGCCGGCAAGGATCCGCTCCTTCATCTAGCCCGAAATATCTCCGCCGGAGGCATGGCCTTTCCAACCGGAAAGGCCACTTTCATTTCCGCTCAGCCCAACTGGCGCAGGCGTTTGAACAGCGACGAGGTATCCCAGCGCCCGCCGCCCATCTTCTGCACGTCCTTGTAGAACTGATCGACCAGAGCCGTCACCGGCAGGCTGGCGCCGGTTTCATCGGCGGCATCCAGGCAGATGCCCAGATCCTTGCGCATCCAATCCACCGCAAAGCCGTGCTCGAAGTGATCGTCCAGCATGGTCTCGTAACGGTTGGCCATCTGCCAGCTTCCCGCCGCGCCCTGGCTGATCACCTCGACCACCGCGCGCCCGTCCAGCCCAGCTTTCTCAGCGAAATGCAGCGCCTCGCTCAAGCCCTGAACCAGCCCGGCGATGGCGATCTGGTTGCACATCTTGGTCATTTGCCCGGCGCCGCTCTCGCCGATGCGGCGGCAGATGCGGGCATAGGCGCCGATCACCGGCTCCGCCCGCGCATAGGCATCCTCATCACCGCCGCACATGACTGACAGCGCGCCGTTCTCCGCCCCGGCCTGACCGCCGGAAATCGGCGCATCCACAAGGGCGGCGCCGTGGTCCTGCGCCGCCGCATACAGCTCTCGCGTTACCTTGGCCGATACTGTGGTGTGGTCGACAAACACCGTGCCCTTGGCCATGCCCGCAAAAGCGCCATCCGCCCCCAGGCACACCGACCGCAGGTCATCGTCGTTGCCGACACAGGCCATGACGAACTCCGCGCCCGCAGCCGCGGCGCGCGGGGTGGCGGCGAAATGGCCGCCATGCTCTTTGGCCCAGGCTTTGGCCTTGGCCTCGGTGCGGTTATAGACGGTGACCTCATGGCCCGCGGCCTGCAGGTGGCCGGCCATCGGATACCCCATGACGCCGAGCCCCAGAAACGCGATTTTTGCCATTTGCTTTTCCCTTGATCTGTCTTCGCTTATGTTGGCGCCAACCCTAACACCGCCGCCGCAAGGCGCAATCTTCCGGCCGGTGGAAATGACAAAAACCCAATGGGAAACAACCGCTGATGGGACATCTCTTCCGCTGGCTTCTGCGCATTGCTGCGGGGCTGATTCTGCTGAGCGTTCTGGCCGCCCTTCTGGTCTATTACCTCGCCTCGCAATCGCTGCCCGAATATGACAAGGACCTCGCCCTGCCCGGCCTGTCCTCACCGGTCGAAATTGTCCGCGACAACGCCAACGTGCCGCATATCTTCGGCAGCTATGGCGCCAGTGACGAGGATGTCTATTTCGGCCTCGGCTATGCCCACGCCCAGGACCGGCTATGGCAGATGGCAGTGATGCGCCGCACCGCCCAGGGCCGCCTGTCGGAGATCTTCGGCACCCGCACAGTGGAGACCGACACCTACCTGCGGCGCCTGGACATCTACAATCTGGCGCGGCAGTCGGTGGAGGTGCAATCGCCTGAGACATTGGCCGCACTCGAGTCTTATGCCGCCGGCGTCAACGCCCGGCTGCTGGAGATCAACGAAGACGCGCTTGGCCGCGGCGCGCCGGAGATGTTTCTTTTCAACATGCCTGTGGCCCCCTGGCAGCCCGCCGACAGCATCGCCATCATGAAGCTGATGGCGCTGCAGCTGTCGGGCCACATGCGCGAAGAAATCCTGCGCGCCCGCACCTCGCTGGCGCTGAATGACGAAACCCGGATCAAGGATATCCTGCCGGATGCGCCGGGAACCGGCATCACAGCGCTGCCCGAATACGCCGAGCTTGTGCCCGGCACCCGCCGCTTTGCCTCCGCCGACAGTGCTGAGGAGGACAGCCTGCTGTTCCCGGTGGCGCCGCGCGGCCTGGCCGGCGCCTCGAACGCCTGGGCCGCCGCGCCCAGCCGGTCGGCCGCGGGCGGCACGCTGCTGGCCAATGACCCGCATCTGGGCCTGAGCGCCCCCGGCGTCTGGTACCTGGCGCGGCTGGAGCTGGGCACAGGCGGCGTGATCGGCGGCACCATCCCCGGCATCCCGGCCGTCATCACCGGGCGCTCCGACGCCTTGGGTTGGGGGGTCACCTCGTCCTACCTGGATGATCAGGACCTGTTCATCGAAAAGCTGAACCCGGAAAACCCCCAGGAATACCTGAGCGTTGACGGCTACAAGGATTTCATCTCCCGCCCCTCGATCATCAAGATCAAGGACGAGGCCCCGGTCACCCTGACCCTGCGCTGGACCGACAATGGCCCGGTCCTGCCCGGCTCCATGTTCAACCTGGCGGATATCACCCCGCCCGGCCACGTGGTGTCGCTCAGCTGGACTGTGCTCAGCCCCAAGGACACCTCGATGAGCGCGGCGATCAATCTGATGCGCAGCACTTCGGTGCAGGAAGCCATCGCCGCGGGCGAGGATTTCATCGCGCCGTCTCAGAACCTGACGCTTGCGGACGGCGAAACCATCGCGCTCAAGACCGTCGGCGCCTTCCCGGCACGCGACAGCAAGCACCAGAGCAAAGGCCGGATGCCCAGCCAGGGGTGGCACCCGGAGAACCGCTGGCTGGGCCGTGCGCCCTATGCGGATAACCCTGAGTTCCTGCGCCCCGCCGGCGGCATTCTGGGCAACACCAACAACAAGATCCTGGACCGCACCTTCCCGGCCCACGTCTCCTTTGACTGGGGCGACACGCAGCGCATCCACCGCTGGCAGAAGCTGATGCAGAACCGCGAGGTGCATACCCGCGACAGCTTTATCGAGGCGCAGCTGGACACGGTGTCTTATACCGCGCGCACCCTGCTGCCGCTGATCGGCGCCGACCTGTGGTTCACCGGTGAAGCCGCACCTGCCGGCACCCGCGAGCGCCAGCGCCAGATTGCCCTGACCCTGCTGTCGGAGTGGAACGGCGAGATGAACGAGCACCTGCCGGAGCCGCTGATCTATGCCGCTTGGGTGCGGGCGCTGCAGGCCCGGCTGATCACGGATGAGCTGGGACCAGTGGCCAAATCCTTCCGCCATGTGGAACCGCTGTTCATCGAGCGGGTCTACCGCAATGTCGATGGCGCGTCGGCGTGGTGCGACGTAATCCAAAGCGCGCCGCAGGAAAGCTGCACCGACATGGCCCGGCTGGCGCTGGACGATGCCCTGATCTGGATTGAGGAGCGCTATGGCAGTGCGCTGGAATCGCTGCGCTGGGGCGATGCCCACCAGGCGGCGCAGGACCACGCCGTTCTGGGCAAGGTGCCGCTTTTGCGCTATTTCGTGAACATCCGCCAGTCCACCAGCGGCAGCGACAACACCCTTCAGCGCGGCAAAAGCTCCGGCAAGGATCCGCATCCGTTCCAGAACATCCACGCCGCCGGCTACCGCGGGGTTTATGATTTCGCTGACCCGGACAGCTCAGTCTTCATCGTGTCCACCGGCCAGTCCGGCCACCCGCTGTCGCGCTATTACGACGACATGGCCCAGCTATGGCGCCGCGGCGAGTATATCCCGATGTCGCTGGACGAGGATCTGGCCCGCGCCGCTGCGGTCGGCATCACCCGGATCACCCCGCGGTAACCGGACCGGGGCAATAAAAAACGGGCGCTGCGGCGCCCGTTTTTTAATGTGCATCAAGGTCCGTTTCAAAGCCTGTCGAACTTGGCCTTCTGCCGGTCGGTCCACAGCACGGTGATGTCAAATCCGGTCTCGGTCTGCTCCTCCTGCTGCACCAGGTCCTCCTTGAACAGCCAGGCACGCTGCTTGCCCTGGGCAAAGGTCAGGGTCAGGGTTTCCTCGTGGCGGACGCCTTGCAGCTTTTCGGCGATGTCGGCCAAAAGTCCGTCCAGCCCCTCGCCCGTCAGAGCCGATATCGCATGGATGCCATCCTCGCGTTCGGCCCGCTGGCGGCGGGCTTCGGCCTCTTCCTCCGGCAACTGGTCGAGCTTGTTCCAGACCTCGATCCGGGCGCGGTTTTCATCCACCCCCAGAGAGGCCAGGATCGCCTCCACGTCCTCTGCCTGCTGCTTGCTGTCCTCGTGACTGATATCGCGCACATGCAGGATCACATCCGCCGCCAGCACCTCTTCCAGGGTGGCGCGGAAGGCGGCGACCAGTTCCGTCGGCAGGTTTGAGATGAAGCCCACCGTGTCGGACAGGATCACCTCCGGCCCGTCCGGGATCTCCACCCGCCGCATGGTCGGGTCCAGCGTGGCAAAGAGCATGTCCTTGGCCATCACTTCAGCCCCCGTCAGGCGGTTGAACAGGGTCGACTTGCCCGCGTTGGTATAGCCCACCAGCGCCACAATCGGATAGGGCACCTTGGCGCGAGAGGCGCGGTGCAAGGTCCGGGTTTTCACCACCTTGTCCAGTTGGCGGCGCAGGCGCACCAGCTGATCGTCAATGGCGCGCCGGTCCGCCTCGATCTGGGTTTCGCCGGGTCCGCCGACAAAGCCCAGTCCGCCGCGCTGGCGTTCCAGGTGGGTCCAGGCCCGCACCAGACGCGTGCGCTGATAGCTGAGCGCCGCCATCTCGACCTGCAGCACGCCTTCGCGGGTGGCCGCACGGTCCGAGAAGATCTCCAGGATCAGCCCGGTCCGGTCCAGGATCTTGACCTTCCATGCCTTTTCCAGGTTGCGCTGCTGAACGGGGGAAACCGGCCCGTCAATCAAGACCAGTTCAATCTCCTCCGCCTTCAGGATGCTCCCCAGCTCCTCGATCTTGCCGGAGCCGAACAGCGTCCCCGGATGCGCCTTGGGCAGGCGCACCACGTTGGAGCCGATCACATCAAGATCGGGCAAGGCCGCTGCCAGCGCAACGGCCTCCTCAAGTGCGGGGGCTGCGTCGCGGCGCCCGCTGTCGGATTTGATTTCCGGATGCAGCACCCAGGCGCGGGTGCGCTTCCTTTCATGCTCCATCAATTGGAGTCTTCACCCTCATAGAGACTGATCGGCTGGGCCGGCATGATGGTCGAAATCGCGTGTTTGTAGACCAGCTGCGACTGTCCGTCGCGGCGCAGCAGCACGCAGAAATTGTCGAACCAGGTGATCACACCCTGCAGTTTAACCCCGTTGATCAGAAAGATTGTAACCGGAACCTTGGTTTTGCGAACGTGATTCAGGAAGGCATCCTGAAGATTCTGTCTGTCCGAAGCCATTTTTTATTATCTCGCCTTTGTTCTTGCCACGCGCTGCGGACCAGCACGCACGTTAAAAACCACTATGAACGGAGAAAAAATAAGTTTCCACCCGAAAAACACGTCTTAACGGCAAGCGGCCGTCAGCTGCGCCAAAGGTTCGGCGACAACAGCGCGATGAACGCCAGCGTCTCCAGCCGCCCCAGCACCATCGCAATGCACAGGATCAATTTCGCCGGTGTGGCCAGCAGGTTCAGCACGATCGGCTCGCTGGCGGCGCTTTCAGTCAGCGGCCCGGTGGTCGCAAGCGAAGCAATCGCCAGCACGATGGACTGCTCGAAGTCGGTGCCGACGGCGGCCAGCGCCGTGCTGATCAGCGCCAGTGACAGGGCAAACAGCATGAAGAAGATCCAGGCAACAAAGGCGCCGTTCTTCTGCAGCCGCTTGGTGCGGTCGCCTTCGCCGCTGACGGAACTGGGATGCACCAGCCGTTCCATCTCGCGCAGCCCGTTGAGATAGAGCGCATAGACCCGCAGCAGCTTGACCCCGCCCGCGGTGGTGGCAACGCCGCCGCCGAACACCGCCAGCCCCAGCAGGATCATGCCGGGCGTCTCCAGCCCCGACCAGGAGCGCGCGGCCTCCCAGTGGACGCTTTCAAATCCGGTGGTCGACAGGAAGGACATCACCGTGAACAGCGTCCCCCAAAGCGCGTGCAGCGCCCGCGGCAGGTCCTCGCCGGCGTCCACCTCATAGGCGGCCACCCAATGGCGCAGAAACAGAAGCAGCGGCACGCCAAAGACAATCAGCAGCCCGGTGCGGAATTCAGGGTCCTTGTCCAGGCGCCCCTGGCCCGCCGTCACCGTGTCGCTGGAAAACGTCAGCCGGGACAGGGCAAAGAACATAAACAGGAACATCACCATCTCGCCAGCAATGCCGCTGGCGGCATTTTCGACCCCGCCGGTTGCCGAAATGCCCGAGGTCGCCATCACCGACATGGCGTGGCTCAGGCCCGCCAGCGCCTCCTCGCCGGTGATGATCAGCAGCATCCACAGCACCAGGGTCAGCCCTGCATAAACCGGCGCCAGCGTGCTGGTGACCAGCACCAGCTGGCGGCGCGGGTCGGCCCTTTCCATGTGCATGGGCGCGGCGGTGCCGCCGCCCGGCTCCCCCTTGGCTGTGACCTCGAAACCGCCAAGCGACATCGGCGCCAGCACCGCCGAGGCGGCAATCCACATCAGCAACCCGCCCAGCCAGCCGACAATCGCCCGCCACAGATGCACGCTGGGCGGCAGACGGCCCGGATCGGCCCAGATATCAGCGCCGGTGGTGGTGATCGCGCTGACCATGTCGAAATAGGCGTTCAGGTAATGGGCGCTGACCAGCGCATCCTGCACCGGCACCGCCAGGAACAAGGGCAGCACCGTAAAGGTCGCCAGCAGCGACAAGAGCTGACCCGGCATGCTGTAGCGCGGCACCCGGTTGCCCATCGACAGGGCAATCAGCACCACCAGGATCATCCCGGCAAGCCCGGCATAGAAGAAACTGCGCGAGGTCTGGTGGTCATCCAGCACCAGCGCGTGCACGGCCGGCAGCCACATCGCAAGCGATGCAATGCCGCAGATCAGCAGGAACAGCGGCAGGCGCAGCACGCCGATGGGGGCTTGGACCGTGCGGCGCATTCTAGAAATAGTCGATCGACACCTGCAGCAGGCGTTCGACCTCCGGCACGTCATCCGCCATGGCAAAGAGCGCGATCACGTCGCCCTCCTCGATCCGCATCTGGCCGGAAGGACGCAGCATCTCGCCGTTCTTCAGCACCCCGCCCACCAGAACGCCTTCGGGAAAGTCCGTGTCGCGGATCATTTGCCCGGTAATCGGCGAGGTCGACAGCACCTCGGCCTCGATCATCTCCGCCTCGGCGTCGCCCAGGGAATAGACCTGCCGCACCCGGCCATAACGGATATGGCGCAGGATAGAGCTCACAGTGGTGGAGCGCGGGTTGATATAGGCGTCGATTCCGAGGTGCGGCAGCAGCGGCACCAGGGTTGGATCGTTGATCAGCGCAATCGCCAGCGGGCAGCCCTCTGCCTTGGCGCGCACCGCGGCCAGCATGTTGGTCTTGTCGTCATCTGTCACCGCCAGCATCGCATCCGCCTTGTCGATGCCAGCCTCGATCATCAGAGACCGGTCCAGCCCGTCGCCATTCAGCACGATGGTGCGCTCCAGCTCTTCCGCGGCGCGCTCCGCGCATTTGCGGTCGCGTTCGATCACCTTGGCGCGGATCCGGGAGGTGCTGCTCTCCAGCGCCTTGGCGACCTCCAGCCCGACGTTGCCGCCGCCGACCACAACCACCCGGTCCTGGCGTTTTTCGTGCTTGCCGAACACCTCGATGGTGCGGGGCACGTCGTCCACGTGGCAGAACACATAACAGCTGTCGCCGACAAACAGCTGATCGCCCGGCTCCGGCGCAAACAGGGTGCCGTCGCGGCGCACGCCGACGACCAGCGCCCGCAGCGTCGAGAACAGGTCGGTGAGCTGGCGCAGCGGCGTGTTCACCACCGGGCAATCGGCATCGATCTGGATGCCCAGAAGCTGCGCCATCCCGCCCATGAACGTCTCGGTATCAAACGCCGCCGGCGCCGACAGCCGCTGCATCGCTGCCGCGGCGACCTCCCGCTCCGGGCTGATCACCACGTCGATCGGCAAATGCTCGCGCTGGTAAAGGTCGGAATAAATCGCCGTCAGATAGCTTTTGGCCCGCAGGCGGGCAATCTTGCGCTGAACCTTGAACACCGAATGCGCCACCTGGCAGGTCACCATGTTGACTTCGTCCGAATGGGTGGCGGCGATGATCATGTCGGCATCCCGCGCCCCGGCCCGCTCCAGCACATCCGGGTAGGAGGCGAAGCCGTGAATGCCCTGCACGTCCAGCGTATCGGTGGCGCGGCGCACCAGTTCCGCATTGTTGTCGACAACCGTCACGTCATTGTGCTCGCCGGACAAATGCCGGGCGATCTGCCAGCCGACCTGGCCCGCACCGCAGATAATGACTTTCATTTGCGTATCCCTTGGCGGAAATTCCGGCGGAGTTTTGCCCGACGTGAATGACAGAAGCCGCTTTCACGGTCAAATTAATTGTAACTTGCTCTGATTGCAGCCATTATTTCCCCATGCGCAGCGATCTGTCCATCCTGGCGGGCCTCGCCCTGCTGGTGGGCGCCGCGGCCTGCGGCCCGCTACCGGTCTACTACCGGCAGGGGGCGGAGGTGTCCCGCCTGCGCTCCGATGAGCTGATCTGCCAGGCCCAGGCCCTGAAAGACGCGCCGGTCGCCAATGAAATCCGCCAGCACCCGCCCGTTTTCTACCCCGGGCGCAAGGTCTGCCACAGCGGTGACTGCTATTACCACCCCGGCTATTGGGTGGAGGGCAGCATCTACACGGTGGATGTGAACAAGCCGCTGCGCAAGCGGCTGGAAAGATCCTGCATGGCCGCCAAGGGCTATCAGCAGATCGCCCTGAAACGCTGCACCCGGCGGACCGCCCCGGCGGTTGCGCCCGGCGCGCGGCTGGCACCGCTGACCGAAGCCGCCTGCGCGCAGCGCAACAGGGATGGCAGTGTCATTATCCGTCCCCGCGGCTGATCCTCCATCTGAGGCCCGGACTGTGGCGGGTGAAGGGCGGCGGGTTAACTTTGATTTGCACCGCCGGATCAAGTAAGCTGTTCACCGGATTGTTTGTTGACCAGTATTTCCAAAGAGAAAGGTACCCGATGCGGATACATTTCCTGTTTGCCGCGCTGCCTTTGGCCGCTGTCACAGCAGCCTGCGAGCCGACAGCGCCCATTGCCCCGCCCCCAACTGCTGCAACCGCCCCGGCGTCCGCGCCCGCAACATACAGCGCGCCCACGACATACCGCGCACCCGCACCGGCCCCAGTTCCGGCACAAGCGCCCGCCCCGGAACCTGAACCGATCGGTCCGCCTGGCGGCGGCGGTGCCGGAAGCGGCGGCGGTGGCGGAGGCGGCTCCGGCGGCGGTGGCGGCGGCTCAGGCGGCGGAGGAGGCTGGGGTTAACCCGGGACATTGCCATGACAGCGCTGTCTTTCAGACCGTCCTCTCTTGCAGCCGCAGTGCTGGCCTGCTCTGCGCTGCTGCCCGCGGCACCTGCAAGGGCCGCCTATGAAACCAGCGAGCGGGCGTCTGCACCCGAAACCGCTATCGTGATCGGCATTCAGAACTATGACCACGTCACAGACCTGACCAACACCCGCAACGATGCCAAGGCGATGGCAGAAATGCTCAGATCCTTTGGCTATACGGTTTTTGAAGGCTATGATCTGGACAAGCGCGGGTTCGAGGCACTGCTGCGCCAGGCCGCCCTCAATATCCGCGACGGCAGCCAGGTGTTTTTCTACTACGCAGGTCACGGTATCCAGCTGGGGCGGCGCAACTACCTGCTGACCAGCGATGCAGAGCTGTCGGGCATTCACGACCTGCCCTTCCAATCGGTCACCCTGGACCGGGTGTCCGCCATTCTCGGCGGCAAGGCGGGCAGCCAGATCCTGATGCTGGATTCCTGCCGCGACAACCCGGTGCCCGATGTCAAGCTGAACGCCGAGGTCGGCGCCCAGCTGTATGAGGCGCGCGAGGGGTTTGACGTGTTCCGCCCGCCGCTGAACACGCTGGTCGCCTTCTCCACCTCGCCCGGCGCCACCGCGCTGGATGGCGAGCCGGGCGGCAACAGCCCCTATACCTCCTCCGTCGTGCGCCACTTCCCCGACCGACCGGAGGAGGACGCGATGACGGTGCTGGCGGCGATCCGCGGCGATGTCTACAGCGCAACCGGCAACACCCAGGTGCCCTGGGAAAGCTCGACGCTGACACAGAAGATCTACCTGCGTCCGGCGGAGCGGTCGCTGAACGTCGCCCAGGCACAGCCCGAAACCGCTCCGGCCAGCCTTGACCAGCTGCCGGATCAGCTGTCGGTGAAAATCCCGCTCGGCCGCTCGCTGGAGCTGGCGCCGGAAATCAGCCCCTATGTCCGGGCCGGCACCACGGTGACAATTGTAGAGTCCCCCTCCTCCGGCGTCACCTCGCTGCAAGCGGGGGACGGAAGTGCGCTCAGCCTCAGCTATGCGCCCAAGCTGGCGGAACTGCCCGCGCGTCAGGACGGCGGCCAGGTGCGCAAGGACCGGATGGTTCTGCGGCTTGCCCAAGCTGACACGGTGCGCGACGTGACCGTGAACCTGGAGATGATTGCCCGCCAATGCGACCTCGAAGCCGGGGATTTGCTGGATCTCCAAGGCGTCGGGCTCTACCGCTACCCTAATGAGATTGATCTGAAAGCGGCAGAGGCCGCCTGCCGCGAGGCGGTGCAGGCCGCACCGGAACTGGGGCGCTTGCATTACCAGCTGGGCCGTGCGCTGCAGGGCCAGGGCCGCTTGATCGAAGCCTATGAAGCCTTTGAAAAGGCCGCGGAACTGGGCCATGTCCGCGCCTTTAACGCGGTCGCCTATCTGCATGTCACCCCGAATGTCGACCGCGAAACCGTGCCGATCCCCTATGACCCGGACAAGGCCTTTGCCCTGTGGGACAAGGGAATCGAGGCAGGCGACCCCTTCTCGATGCACGCCCGCGGCAAGCGGCTTTTGCGCAAAAGCAGCACGCCTGAGGAAAAGCAGCGCGGCTTCGATCTGCTGAGCCGCGCGGTGGAGCTTGGCCACACCTATTCAATGAACGAGCTGGGCGTGTTCTTCCTGTGGAGCGGTGATGAGCTGGCGCAGCCGGAACGCGGGCTTTCCTATCTGGAGGCCTCTGCCGGCCGCGGCGACATCTACGGCACCGCCAACCTCGGCTATGTCTACCGCGATGGCGGCGCGGGCAAGCCGGTCGACAAGGAAAAGGCCCGGGCGCTGTTTGCTGAAGCGGCGCAGCTGGGCCACCCGCACGCCCCGGCAGAGATCGGCCGCATGATCATGGGCGGCGACCTGCCCGGCCGGGACGCGGCTGAGGCACTGGAATGGTATGACATGGGATTGTCGCGCGGCGATGCCTGGGGCGGCGCCAACGGCGCCTGGGTTGCCCTCAACAGGCTTGCGGACCGCGTTCCCGCCCACGCTGCCGCCGCGCGGGCCGGCAAGGCGATGGCTTTGAATGACCCCGACGCCCGCGCTGCCGCGCGCGAGCTGCTCTCCGGCATGTCTGAGCGGGACATAGCCGCCGGCACCCAGTATATCCTGCGTCAGCTGGGTTCTGGCATTGCCGTTGACGGCCAGTTCGGCCCTGCCTCGCGCAAGCAGCTTGAGAACCACGCGCGGGAGGCGGGCCTGCCCGCCATCGTTCCCGACGATCCGGTCAGCCGGCTTCAGCTGGCCGCGCAGATCCATTTTGCGGTGAACCCGATCCGACAGGACCTGTTCTGACCCCGCCTGCGCCCGGTTCACCCGGGCGCAATGGCGGCCTGATCAGGCCTGTTCTTCCTCGGTTTCCACATGCGCCACCCGGGCGCCAGCCTTGTTGGAGGTCACCACCCCCAGCGACTTCAGCTTACGGTGCAGCGCCGAGCGCTCCATGCCGACAAAAGACGCGGTGCGGCTGATATTGCCGCCAAAGCGGTTGATCTGGGTCAGCAGGTATTCCCGCTCGAACGCCTCCCGCGCCTCGCGCAGCGGCAGGGTTGCCAGCGCGCCGGACAGCACCACCCGGCCCTCCTCTTCGGTCTTCTCTTCTTCGCGCGGCAGGTCCTTGGCCTCGATCGGGCCGCTGCCGTCGCCCAGGATCAGCACCCGTTCCACCAGGTTCTTGAGCTGGCGCACGTTTCCCGGCCACGGCATGGTCTGCATCAGCGCCACGGCTTCCTCGGTCAGTTCCCGCAGCGGCAGGCCCTGGGCCTCGTTGAACTGGGAGATGAAGTAATTGGCCAGCAGCGGGATATCCTCGCGCCGGTCCGCCAGCGACGGCACCGCAACCGGCACCACGTTCAGGCGGTGATACAGCTCCTGGCGGAAGGTGCCGGCCTCGATCTCCGCATCCAGATCCTTGTTGGTGGAGGATACCACCCGCAGATCGACGCGGATCTTGTCCGAGCCGCCAACCCGCTGGAACTGCTGATCGACCAGCACCCGCAGGATCTTGGACTGGGTGCCCAGCGGCATGTCCGCCACTTCGTCAAAGAACACAACGCCGCCATGCGCCTGTTCCAGCAGGCCCGGCTCAACCCCGCGTTCGGATGACTCGCGGCCGAACAGCACATCTTCCATCCGGTCCGGTTCGATACTGGCGCAGTTCACGGTGATGAAGGGCGCCGACGCCCGGTTGGAGTTTGCGTGGATGTAGCGCGCCGCAATCTCCTTGCCGCTGCCTGCCGGACCGGTCAGCATCACCCGGCCGTTGGATTTGGTCACCTTGTCCAGCTGGCCGACCAGGGTGCGGAACGCGGCGGAGGTGCCGATCATGTCCGCCGGGCCGGTCTCCTTGCGTTTGAGGTCGGAATTCTCCCGGCGCAGGCGCGAGGTTTCCATCGCGCGGCGGATCACCACCATCAGCTGGTCGATGTTAAAGGGCTTCTCGATGAAGTCATAGGCGCCCTGCTTGATCGCGGCGACAGCGATTTCGATATTGCCGTGGCCGGAAATGATCACCACCGGGATGTCCGGCGTGTCCCGCTTGACCGTCTTCAGGATGTCGATGCCGTCCATCTGGCTGTCCTTCAGCCAGATATCCAGGATCATCAGCGCGGGCTTGGCTTCTTCCAGCCGGGCCATGCACTCATCCGAGCTGCCGGCCTTGCGGGTGGCATAGCCCTCGTCCTCCAGAATGTCCGAGATCAGCTCACGGATATCCCGCTCATCATCTACAATCAGAATGTCACTCATGTCAGACCTGCTTTCACTGTGCTCTTGTTAGGCGCCGCCGCTTTTTTGGCTGCGGCGGGCAGGCGGATCACCGCCATTGCGCCGTTATGCGCTTGTCCCTCGAACACCGGGGCGTCTTCCAGCGTCAGCGTGCCCCCGTGCTCTTCGATGATTTTCTTGACGATCGGCAGCCCAAGCCCTGTGCCCGCGTCGCGCGTGGTCACATAGGGCTCAAACAGCCGCGCCCGGTCTTCGGGCAGACCGATGCCATTGTCGGCGATGCGGATTTCGTAGAAGCTGCCCGTCTTTTCCGCAGTCACCCGGATCTCCGGGACCAGACCGTCCGGAGCCCCCTTCTTCTGCAGGCTTTCGATGGCTTCGCCTGCGTTCTTGATCAGATTGGTCAGCGCCTGGCCAATCATCGTTGCATCCAGATCCGACGGCATCTGCACCTTTGGCAGCTCCGCCGTGATCCGGACATCCGGCTGGCCCTGCTGCTGCAGGATCACCGCGTCCCGCACCAGCTTGACCAGATCCTCTTCGCGCCGCTCTGGTTCCGGCATGCGGGCGAATTTCGAGAACTCATCCACGATCCGGCGCAAATCGTTGGTCTGGCGCACGATCACATCGGTCATGGATTGCAGCTGATCGCTGTTCTCCTCGCCCAGCTTGGGCGCGAACTTGCGCTTGATCCGCTCCGCGCTCAGCTGGATGGGGGTCAGCGGGTTCTTGATCTCATGCGCGATCCGGCGGGCCACATCGCCCCAGGCCGCCATCCGCTGCGCGCTGACCAGGTCGGTCACATCGTCAAAGGCCACCACATAGCCTTCCAGCCCGCCTTCCTCAGAGCGGCGCGGCGACATCCGGACCAGCAGGTTTTCCAGCCGGCCCTGGCGGGTCACCTTGATTTCCTCCTGGACCACTTCGGCGCCGGTCTCGATCAGTTCGGCAAACAGCGGCCCGAATTCCGGCACTGCCACCGCCAGCGCCATCAATTGCTGATCCTCCTGCCAGTCCAGCAGCCGTTCGGCAGAGCGGTTCACGAATGTCACCCGCCCGTCGGCATCCAGGCCGACAACCCCGGAGGTCACCGACGACAGGACTGAATCGAACAGGCGGCGGCGGCGTTCGATCTGCCGGGTATTGTCCAGCAGGCGGCTGTGCTGCGCCTTCAGCTCGCGGGTCATCTGGTTGAAATACTGGCCCAGCTGGGAAATCTCGTCACCGCCGTCATCGACCGGCACCTGAACGTCCAGATTGCCGCCGCCCACCCGCTGCGCCGCCACCGTCAGCCGCCCGACGGGGCGCGACAGCCGTTCAGCAAACCACATGCCCAGCCACATCGCCGCCAGGATCAGAATCACCGCAAAGCCGATGTAGAGCAGCGCAAATTCAAACAGCACCCTTCCGCGCTCGCTTTCCAGCTGCTGATAGAGGTGTGCGGTTTCCTGGGTGTCATCCAGCAGGTTCAGCAGTTCGCCATCCACATCCCGGCTGATGTACAGGAACCGGTCGACAAAGGCGCTCAGCTGCACCAGGGCGCGGAACTCGCTGTTGTCCCAGTCCTCAATCAGCAGCATGCCGTTCTGGCGGGCCGCCTCCAACTGCTGGTTGTCGGGTTTTTCAAAATCAAACTCATAAGAGCGTTCGCCGCGCGCCCGGATCTGCCCGCCGCTGTCGACGATATAGGCCTCGCGCAGGCCGCGCTGGATTTGCAGCTGCCCCTGTGCCAGCACCTGCCGCAGCTCAGCATCGTTGATAAAGAAACTGCGCGCCCGGCTGCTGTCCAGATAGCGTGCCAGGGCCTGGGCGTCTTCGCTCAGGTCGCCTTTCTGCTGCGCCTGATAAGCTTCCGCCGCGGCCAGCGAGCTGCCGATCACCTGGCGCACCCGCTGCGAGAACCAGCCCTCAAGCCCGACATTCACCGTCAGCACTGCGAACACCGCGACAATCACGGTTGGGATCAGCGCCAGAAAGCCAAACGCGCCGATCAGCCGCAAATGCAGGCGGGAGCCTGCCGATTTCGACCGCCGCGCCGCAAACAGGCGCACGATCTGCGCCATCACCAGCGCCGCGATGGTCAGGATATAGACAAGATCCGCCAGCAGAATCAGCCGCAGCGACCGCGAGGACGCCCCCTGCCCCAGCGGGCCGATGATGAGGAATGTCGCCAAGGCTAGCACCGGCCCCAGCAAAACCAGGCCAATGGTGCCGATATTGCGGGCGCGGCGGGTTCGCCGCCATCGGTCAATAGCCGCAAGTGGCCCGTATGCCGCCCTCAGATGTGACTTATACGCCACTTACTGCCCTCATCCTGATGTGCGACTCTTTGCGAGTCACCGCCATATCTCGTGGCCCTGCCTAGGAAATTCACGGCAAAGCCACATTTCTGTGGCGATATTACATCAGTTTGCGGCGGCGTGTCACCTCAATATCCAGATCAGTGATCTTCTTACGCAAGGTATTCCGGTTGATCCCCAGCAGTTCGGCGCATTTTGCCTGGTTTCCGCCAGTCGCCGCCAGCGCAATCTCGATCAAGGGCGTCTCCACCTCGCGCAGCAGCCGCATGTAGAGGCCGGGCGGCGGCAGCATGTCTCCATGCAGGTCGAAATAGCGCTGCAAGTGGCGGCCGACGGATTCGGACAATTTCTCATTGGAGAGGCCGGCCACTGCAGGCTCCGGCCCGGTCTGCGGCCCCAGCACCGCGGCTGCATCGGCCTGGGTGATCTCCTCCCCGCGCGCGGTCAGGGCCAGGCGGCGCACCGCGTTTTCCAGCTGCCGCACATTGCCCGGCCAGGCGAAATGGCGCAGCACTTCGCGCGCGCCCTCGCTCAGCACCCGGTGCGGCGCGCCCTCATTTTCGGCCCGGATCAGGAAATGCTCCGACAGCAGCGGAATGTCCTCCACCCGCTCGCGCAGGGCCGGCACATGCAGCGCGGTGCCGCAGATCCGGTAATACAGGTCCTGGCGCAATTCACCTGCCTCCATCGCGGATGCCAGGTCCTTCTGACTGGAGGCGATGAAGCGCGGCGCGTGGTCGCCGGGGCTGTCCATCATCCGCACCAGCCGCGCCTGCGCCTCTTCCGGCAGGTCCGCCAGTTCATCAATCACCAGCGTGCCGCCCTTAGCCTGCGCCAGCAGCCGCGCCGGGCCTTCCAGCTCAATCAGGCTGGCGGCATCGGCATGCACAAAGGGCAGCGTCCGGCGGTCGGAAAAATCATGAATAGCCTGCGCAATCAGGGACTTGCCGGTGCCGCTTTCACCGGTGATCAGCAGCGGCAGATCGGTGTTCATCACCCGGGCAATCAAGCGGTACAGCGTCTGCATCACCTCGCTGCGGCCGATCAGCGGCAGTTCCTCCGGCCGTTCCTGCGCCTCGCCTTTCTGGACGCCCGGCGCCACCCGCTTGGCCGCCAGCGCCTTGGCTGTGCGCTTCATCAGTTCCGGCAGGTCAAAGGGCTTGGGCAGATAATCATAGGCATCAGCCTCTTCCGCCTTGATGGCCGTCATGATGGTGTTCTGCGCCGAGATCACGATCACCGGCAGCCCGGGGCGGTCGGACTGGATCTTGGGCAGCATCTCCAGCCCGTTCCCGTCCGGCATCATCACGTCCGATATTACAACATCGCCCTTGCCCTCGCCCACCCAGCGCATCAGCGTGGTCAGCGATGAGGTCGCATGCACCTTGCACCCGGCGCGGGTCAGCGCCTGGGTCAGAACGGTGCGGATGGTGCGGTCGTCGTCAGCGACCAGAACGGTGCCGTCCATAGATCAGCTCTCCTGCGGTTTTCCGTCACGCGGCACGCGCGACAGCGACAGCCGGAACACCGTGCGCCCGGGAACCGAGCTTACCGATATCCAGCCATTATGCTCCGAGACGATCTTGCTCACCAAAGCAAGGCCCAGCCCGGTGCCATTCTCCCGGCCCGACACAAACGGGTCGAAAATATCATCCCTGATCTTTTCCGGCAGCCCCGGCCCGTCGTCGATAATCTCGATCTGCAGGGGCAGCAGCTTGCCGGTCCCGTCACTGCGGCGCAGCCGGAAAGAATGCTCATAGTAGGTGCGGATATGGATATGCCCGCCTTTGGGGTCAGCAGCTTCAGAGGCGTTCTTCAACAAGTTCAGCACCACCTGCAGCAGCTGATCCGCATCCCCCCAGGCCATCGGCAGCGAGGGGTCGTATTCCTCGGTGATGGTCATATGGGCGCCGAACCCCAGCAAAGCGGACCGCCGCGCCCGGTCCAGCACATCATGCAGGTTCACCGGCTGAAAGGCCGGTTCCGACAGATTTCCGAACTGCTCCACCTGCTCCAGCAGCTTCACGATGCGGCGGCTTTCGCTAACGATCAGGTCGGTCAGTTCCAGGTCCTCCGGCCCCAGGTTCATGCTGAGGAGCTGCGCTGCACCGGTGATGCCTGCCAGCGGGTTCTTGATCTCATGCGCCAGCATCTCCGCCATGCCAATGGCCGAGGCCGCGGCGGATTTGGCGGAATGGGTCTGGGTCATCCGTCCGGCCAGCTCCCGCGGGGTGACCATCAGCAGCATCACCCCCTCCTGCCCCTGCAGCGAGGCGATCTGCACCCCGCACTGCAGCGGCGCCCGGCTGCCGGAGCCCACGTCGATGTCATTCACGAACAGCGGTGTGCCCTGCACCCGGGCGCGGGCAAACGCGTCCTCGATCGGAGCGTCGATCGCCAGCGTGTCCCAGACCGGCTGCCCCAGCAAAGCCTTGCGGGAGGTGTTCAAAAACCCCTCTCCGGCTGCATTTACATCGGCAATGTTGTCCCAGGCGTCGATCAGAAACGCAGGCACCGGCAGGGAGGCCCAAAGGGCGGCACTGTCCATCATGCGGCGGCCTCCGCACTTTGCGCGCTCAGAGCGTCCGGCAGCAGGGCCAGGACCTCTGCCGGGTCTTTTTGCGTCAGCACCGCCCGGCGCATCGCGGGGCCGGTCCCGGCCTCGTCCATGTACCAGCCCAGATGCTTGCGCGCGACGCGCACGCCCAGGTCTTGCCCATAGAAATCAAGCATTGCCAGGTAATGCTCTGAAACCATTCGGATAAATGCATCCCCTTCCGGGATCTCCGGCGCCGGGGTGCCCCACAGGTGATGGGAGACCTCTGCCAGCAGCCAGGGCTTGCCTTCCGCGCCGCGCCCGATCATCACACCGTCCGCACCCGACAACTCCAGCGCCTGCCGCGCAGCCGCGGTATCGACGATATCGCCATTCGCCAGCACCGGTACAGTCACCGCGTCCTTGACGGCCCGGATCGCCGCCCAATCGGCGGAGCCTTTATAGAACTGGCAGCGGGTGCGGCCGTGGATCGTCACCATCTGCACCCCGGCCTCCGCCGCGCGGCGCGCCACATCGGGGGCGTTCAGGCAGGTATCGTCCCAGCCCAGCCGCGTCTTCAGCGTCACCGGCACATCCACCGCGCCGACCACCGCCTCGATCAGCCGCAGCGCGTGATCCGGCGTCTTCAGCAGGGCCGATCCGGAATAGCCGTTGGTCACCTTCTTGGCCGGGCAGCCCATGTTGATGTCGATGATCCGCGCGCCCTGTCCCGCGACCTGCTTGGCGGCCTCGGCGATCCAGTATTCCTCACGCCCCGCCAGCTGCACCGCGGTGTTTTCCACATCCGCGCTCAACTCAGCCCGTTCGCGCACGCCGGGCTTGGCCTGCACCATCTCCTGGCTTGCCACCATCTCGCTCACCATAAGCCCGGCGCCGAAGGAGCGGACCAGATCCCGGAACGGACGGTCGGTGATTCCGGCCATCGGCGCCAATGCAATCGGCGGAGACATCGAGGTGGTTCCAAGCGTGAAGGACAACTGCCTAATCCTTGTGCAACTGAAGCGTTTTTATCCGAAGTCCCTGCTATGCAGCAATGAAACCGCCCTCTGCAAGGCACAGTCAGCCGCTGTTTGCCTAATTTTTAGGCACATTCCGCCAGGTGATTGCCTAACCACGCGCCACCTCATAAACAAAGACCGGATTTGCAATGAGGCCTTCATGACCACAGCCGCCCTGATCGTCGCCGCCGGACGCGGCACCCGCGCGGGCGGCGGCACGCCCAAGCAGTGGCGCCCGCTGAATGGCCGCCGGGTGATCGACTGGACGCTGGACGCTTTTGAAAAGGCGGGGGTGGATTTCACCGTTCTGGTTCTCTCCGCGGACGACCCTCACGCTTGGACGGAATTTTCCGGAAAACCCGGTTTGATCCTTGCCGAAGGCGGAGCCGAGCGGGCGGCCTCTGCCCTGAACGGGCTGAAGGCTCTGGATGGCCGCGGCGTGGATAAAGTTCTGATCCATGACGCCGCCCGACCCTGTGTCAGCACGGCTCTGATTCACGGCATTATCAATGCACTGGACCTCGGACCTGCAGCAGCGCCGGCGCTTGCCGTCACCGATGCGCTGTGGACTGGCGCCGACGGCAGCGTGACCGGCACCCAGGACCGCAACGGCCTGTTTGCGGCGCAAACGCCGCAGGGCTTCCGCTATCAGGACATCCTCGCCGCGCACCTCGCCCACCCGGGCGGAGCAGCGGATGACGTGGAGGTCGCCCGCGCCGCAGGGCTTGACGTCCGCATCATTCCGGGCGAGCCCGACAATATCAAAATCACCCGCCCAGAGGATTTTGCCCGGGCGGAGCGCATACTGGGAGCAGACATGGATATCAGGCTTGGCAATGGCTACGACGTGCACCGGTTCGGCCCCGGCGACAGCGTGATCCTCTGCGGTGTCGAAATCCCGCACGAGAAGACCCTGCAGGGCCATTCCGACGCCGACGTGGGCATGCACGCCGTCACCGACGCCATCTATGGTGCCCTGGCGCAGGGCGATATCGGCCAGCACTTCCCGCCCTCTGACCCGCAGTGGAAGGGTGCCGCCAGCGAGATTTTCCTGCGCCACGCCGCCAATCTGGCGCGCGAGATGGGCTTCACCCTGTCGAATGTGGACTGCACCCTGGTCTGCGAATACCCCAAGGTCGGCCCGCATGCGGCCAAAATGCGCAGCGTCATGGCAGAGATCCTGGGCATCGAGGCCAGCCGGGTGTCGATCAAGGCTACAACGTCCGAGCGCCTTGGCTTCACCGGCCGCGGCGAGGGCATCGCCGCCATCGCCACCGCAGCGCTGGTGAAACCATGAAGAGATCGCATCTGGCCTTCCTGATCGGCACCGTGGGCGGCATCGGCTATCTGCGCCCGGCGCCTGGAACCTGGGGTTCGCTTGCAGCGCTTCCCATGGCCTATGCGTTGCATCAGCTGGGCGGCTTCTTGCTACTGGCGCTGGCGACCGTGCTCTGCATGGTGGTGGGCGTCTGGGCGGCAGAGGCCATGACCCGCAACCGCGAGAATATGGACCCGTCGGAATTTGTCCTGGATGAGGTCGCAGGCCAGTTCATTGCACTTTGGGCCATTTCCTATCCCGCCTGGGCGCATGATATCGAGATCACCGCCCTGTGGCCGGGCTGGATTGCCGCCTTTGTGCTGTTCCGCCTGTTCGACGTCTGGAAGCCCGGCCCCGTCGGCTGGGCCGACCGGCAGAAGGGGGCGACCGGCGTGATGATGGATGACGTTATTGCCGGCATCATGGCCGCCATCGGCGTTGTTGCGCTGGCATTCCTGTCCCACGGTGTTCTAGGAATGTGATAATGGACACCGCAGAGCTCATCCGCCGCGCCACTGCTGCTGGCATTACCATCGCCACGGCTGAAAGCTGCACTGGCGGGATGATTGCCGCAGCGCTGACCGACATCCCCGGCTCCTCCGCCGTGGTGGACCGGGGCTTTGTCACCTACTCCAACGCAGCCAAGATGCAGATGCTGGGGGTCAAGACGGAGACGCTGGATGCTGTGGGCGCGGTCAGCGAGGAGGTCGCCGCCGAAATGGCCGCTGGCGCGCTGGCGAACGCAGGCGTGACGCTGGCGGTCTCCGTCACCGGCATTGCCGGCCCCGGCGGGTCAGAGTTCAAGCCCGAGGGCCGCATCTGCTTTGGCCTCGCCCGCAGCGGCCAGGAGACCGTCACCGAAACGGTGGAATACGGCGCCATCGGGCGGGACAAGGTCCGCGCCGCCACCCGCGACCATGCGCTGGACTTGCTGGCGCAAGCAGTTTCCCAAATCGAACGCGAAACGGGCAGCTGACCCCCAGTGCCGCCCAATTTTTCGGCATTTGCAAAAAAGCCCCGTTTTTGTGCGCTCTCCGCACCCCTGCCGCTTTTTTCTGCGCGGGCTTTCCGCTTTCTCCTGATCCCAACGGTTTTCGAGGGGAAGGAACAATCGGATGAACGGAGCGGATACCGCATGGATCATTGTGGCCACGGCCCTGGTCCTCTTCATGACACTGCCAGGGCTGGCCCTGTTTTACGGCGGCCTTGTGCGTGCCCGCAATGTGCTCAGCGTCTTCATGCATTGCTACGCCATTGCCTGTTTGATGAGCGTCTTGTGGCTGGCCTTCGGGTACACAATCGCCTTCGGAAGCGGCACCAGCGGCCTGTGGGGCGGGCTGGACAAGATGTTCCTGAACGGTGTCACCGCCGACAGCCTGTCGGGCACCCTGCCCGAGGTTCTGTTCTTTGCCTTCCAGATGACCTTTGCAATCATCACGCCCGCACTGATCGTCGGCGCCTATGTTGAGCGTGTGGGTTTCGGCTTCGTGCTGGTGTTCTCCGGCCTCTGGATGCTGCTGTGCTACGCGCCCGTGGTGCATTGGATCTGGGGCGGCGGTTTTCTGGCCGATGGCGGCATCTTCGGCGAGATTGGCGTCAAGGATTTTGCCGGCGGCATCGTGGTGCATGAAACCGCAGGCCTTGCGGCACTGATCATCGCCTTCTTCCTCGGGCCGCGCAAGAACCGCACCATCCCGCCGCACAACCCCGGCTATGTGATGATCGGCGCCGCGATGCTGTGGGTCGGCTGGTTCGGCTTCAACGGCGGCTCGCAGCTGGCAGCCGACGGCGGCGCGGCGATGGCACTGACCGTGACCCATCTTTCTGCCGCCACGGCCTCGCTCAGCTGGGCGCTGTGGGAAAAGATCAAATACGGCAAGGCGTCCCTCGTGGGCCTGGTCACCGGCACCATTGCGGGCCTCGCCTCGATCACCCCCGCCTCCGGCTTTGTCGGCCCGGTGGAGGCGCTGATCATCGGCGCGGTTGCCGGCGTTCTGTGCCAGGAGATGGTCAACCTGATCCGCAACAGGATGCAAATTGACGACACGCTGGACGTCTTCGCGGTGCATGGCGTGGGCGGCATCTTCGGCACTATCATGATTGCCGTCTTCGGCGCCGGCGCCTGGGCCGCGCAGCTGGGCGCGCTGGTGATCGTCGGTATCTTCACCATGGTGGTGACCATCCTGCTGGTGAAACTCACCGCCGCGATCACATCCCTGCGCGTGGACCTTGAAAGCGAGACCAACGGCCTCGATCTTTCAGTGCACGGTGAGCGTGCATACGACATGAACAGCTGACCCCGGCAATGACGAATGCCACCACTCACGGCAGGCGGTGCATACGTCGCACCGGACGGGTCCCTTCGGGGACCCGTTTTCGTGTCAGCCCGCCGGCCTTATGGCAGGGGTTCCAGCAGCCAGGCCTGCTCCAGCGCGCTGCAACGCTCGCCGATCCGTCCGTCTGCGGCGCGTTCCTCGATCAGCGTTATGGCATGGGTGTCCCGGTAGAGCGCCTGAACAGTTTCGCCCGGCACTGAAAACGGCGGACCCTCCATCAGGGTCTGGTCATAATCAAACCCGATCAGAATCTGTTTTGCCGTGCGCGTAACCTGGTTGAGATGGGTAGTATACGCCGCGCGGTCTTCCGGTTTGACCGCAACCAGGGCCGCCCGGTCATAGACCGCATCCACAGGGCCAAGATGCCCTGCCGCCAGCGCAAAGAAATCCCCGGCGAACAGGGTCAGGCGTCCGGCCTGATAGCGTGAGAGAGAGCCTGTATGCGACACCTCCGGCTTCAGCCCCTGGCGCGCGAACACTTCTTCGACTGCGTCCTGATTGAACTCAATCCCTGTCACGCGCAGCCCCTGCCCGCACAGCCAGTCCAGATCCAGCGCCTTGCCGCAAAGCGGCACAAAGACAGTTTGCCCCGCCGCCAATTCAAGCCGGGAAAAGTGCTTTACCAGCAGGGTATTTGGCGCAGCCTCGTGAAAGCCGATGCGGTTTTCGCGCCAGCGTGCCTGCCAGAAATCCTGATCCATTACGGGCCGTTCCTTCCATTGAGAAAATCCAAAGCCCCGCGGTGATACAACTTGAAGCCGGCTTCAGGTCAACAGATTTGCGGCCAGCCGGCTGTTACCGGTACAGATCCGCCGCGCGGCGCTCGAATGCGCGCACGATGCGCTGCATCGCCTCGTTGAACACCACGCCGATGATGCCCTGCAGAACCGCGTTTTTAAACTCGAAATCAACGAAGAAAGAGACGTCGCAGGTGCCGTCCTCGCGCGGCGCAAAGGACCAGTTCGACTTCATGTAGCGGAACGGGCCGTCGAGGTATTCGGTGTCTATTTTTTTCTCAGCAGGATAAAGGGTTACCCGGCTGCCGAACCGCTCGCGGAAGACCTTGAAGGAGATCACCAGATCCGCTTCCATCACCTCTGCTTCGCCCATCCGGGCACGGCTGCGGATGCGGGCGGCGGCGCACCAGGGCAGGAATTTCGGGTACTGCGCGACGTCGGCCACCAGATCGTACATCTGCTGCGCCGTATAGGGCATCTGGCGGGTTTCCGAGTGTGTGGGCATCTGTCCGCTGATTTTCTGCTACAATTGTGCCGCGTCATGTCCTATGTACGCGCGGGAAATTCAAGGGGGCAGCCATGTCACAGCGTCCATATGTCATTGATGTGATGATCTCGGCCAAGGCAATCGCAGCACGGATCGAGGAGCTTTGCGCAGAGATTCACCATGAATTCGAAGGCACCGACAAACTCGTGGTGGTCGGCCTTTTACGCGGCAGCTTTGTGTTCATTGCCGATCTCGTGCGCGAGCTGGACCTGCCGATCGAGGTCGACTTTCTGGAAGCATCGTCCTATGGCGATGCGATGGAGAGCAGCCGGGAAGTTCGCATTCTCAAGGACTTGCGCGGCGCTATTGAAGGGCGCGACGTGCTGGTAGTGGAAGATATCGTCGACACCGGTCACACGCTGAACCATGTCACCCACCTGCTGCAAAGCCGCAATCCCGCGCGGTTGAAATCCATTGCGTTGCTGGACAAGCCGTCGCGGCGCGAGGTGGATTTCCGCTCCGACTGGGTTGGCTTTGAAATCCCGGATGAATTCGTCGTCGGCTATGGCATCGACTATGCGCAGCGCAACCGGAACCTGCCCCATATCGGCAAAGTGCGGTTCACCGGAGAGGGCTGAACCAGGCCCCAAGCGGCGGGCGGAATCGCCCGCCATCCGTCAAGACCATGCGGCACCCAGCGTGCGCCCCCTGTGCACCACCCGTACACCGCCTGTGCAGCCTGCCGCAGTCTCTGTGCAGAAATGCCACAAAAATCAGGAACCTGCACCGCAGCAGGAACCGGCGCCGGTCCGCCGGTTTCCGCTTGCCGCCGGCGCATTCCGGCGCAGCGGATTTGCCTTTTCTGCCCGTCTTGCCCATTTGGATGGCAATCGCAGAGATCACAGGAGATCCGCACATGCACAAGTTTCTGATGACGGCCGCCGCCGCCGCCACAAGCCTCGCCCTAGCCCCCGCAGCCGCCTATGCCGGGCCGCCGAAATGGGCGCCGGGCCACGACAACAGCGCCGCCCATTACGCTCCGGGCCACGTCAAGAAACGCCACCACTCCAAGCACAGCCACGATCACGATCGCGACCATGAGCATGACCGCTATGAGGACCGCATCCGCGGTGATGACTGGGTTTATGTGGACGACTACGGCCGCTGGGGGCTGGAGCCGCCGCGCGACGGGCACCGCTATGTGCGGCAGGACAACAAGATTTTCGAGGTGGTCAAAGACACGCTGGCAATTGTCGGTGCGGTGGCCGTCGTTAATGCACTGACCCAGTAAAGGTCAGCCCAGCCGGGTGCACAACATTGCTGAAAAATCCCGGCTCCGGCCGGGATTGCCGCGTCCGGGACATCGAAAACCGGACATCGCAAACCGAATTGTGCAGCTGCGGCTGTGTCTAACTCCGGTCAAAGCATCGCTGCCTTGTCCGTCTTGCCGGACTGACCTCAGCCCCCGGACCAGTGCCGGGGCATGGCGCCCTTCCCGCGGTGGTCTTTACCGCGGTGCCGGGAACCGCAAGGGTCCGCTGGAGCGCGCGGCGCAGCCGGACAAGCTGCGCCAGAGGCTGCAGGGTTATGCCAGGCCCAGCTTCTTGTTGCGCGCCTCGCGCAAACGGGCAAAGTCGTCGCCCGCGTGGTAGGAAGAGCGCGTCAGCGGCGTTGCCGACACCATCAGGAAGCCCTTGCCATAGGCGGCTTTCTCGTAGGTTTTGAATTCTTCAGGCGTCACGAACCGGTCGACCGCGTGGTGCTTGGGCGTCGGCTGCAGGTACTGGCCGATGGTCAGGAAATCGACGTCGGCCGCACGCATGTCGTCCATCACCTGTTTCACCGCCTGCGCATCCTCGCCCAGCCCCACCATGATGCCGGACTTGGTGAAGATCGACGGATCCAGCTCCTTGACCCGCTGCAGCAGGCGCAGGGAGTGGAAGTAGCGCGCGCCCGGGCGGACCTCAGGATAAAGGCCCGGCACGGTTTCCAGGTTGTGGTTGAAGACGTCGGGCTTGGCCTCGGCCACCAGTTCCAGCGCGCTGTCATCGCATTTGATGAAATCGGGCGTCAGGATCTCAATCGTGGTCTTGGGGCTGCGGTGGCGCACGGCGCGGATGGTCTGGGCAAAATGCTCAGCCCCGCCATCCTCCAGATCGTCGCGGTCGACGGAGGTGATCACCACATGGTTCAGGCCCAGCTTCTGCACCGCATGGGCGACCCGGCCCGGCTCAAACGCGTCCAGCGCGTCGGGGCGGCCGGTGGCGATATTGCAGAAGGTGCAGCCGCGGGTGCAGATCTCGCCCATGATCATCATGGTGGCGTGGCCCTGGCTCCAGCATTCGCCGACGTTGGGGCAGCCCGCTTCCTCGCAGACCGTGGTCAGCTGGTTGTCGCGCATGATCTTATGCGTTTCGGCATAACCCTTGCCGCCCGGCGCCTTGACCCGGATCCAGCTTGGCTTCTTGGGCTGAGCGTTGTCGGGACGATGCGCCTTTTCGGGGTGGCGCTGCTCCGGGATCTTTAGGTCTCTCACGTGGGTTTCCCTTCCGGCCTCTGGCTTCCTTGCGGGTGTACCATAGCTGATTTGGCTTGGCACGGGCATATCGTCAACCCCGCCTTGCTGCCTGATCATGGCTTGGCCACCCCATACAGGTGCCGTTTTCCTTTGCCAAAGCGCCGCATCGCCGCACATAGTCTAGCTGTGCAGGGCAACTGCACGGGAAAACGGTACAGGTTATCAGTACGGGAGGGCGTGATGGCCAAAGAGCTGGAGAAGTTCAAGGCGGAGCACAAGAAGCTGGCGGCGGGCACCAAGAAATTCACCACCGCCGAGGGCGACAAGATCAAGAAGCGGATCGGGATTTCGCTGGGCAACGCCTGGGAGGGGGAGGATTATTTCCGCGAAAGCCTGGCCAAGGCGCGCGCCGACGGGGTGACCTCCGGCAAACTGGCGGATTTCCAGAAGAACAAGCATTTCAAGGACGGCATGACCACCTGGAACAAGGCGGTGGACATTCACCAAGGCGAAGTCGACGCGATGGCCGCCTTTTGCGGCGAGGCCAAGGCGCATCTGGCCAAGATGAGCAAGCTGGCGGCAGATATCGAGAAGGATCTGAAAAAGCGGTCCAAGACCTCGGACTCCAAGAAGGACATCGAGGCGCTGCAGGGCGCGCTGGCCAAGGAGATTGCCGGGGTCAAGAAGGCCTCGGAATACGAGGGTAAGCTGAACGCGATGCAGAAGCTGTATGCGGCGAATTTCCAGAAGAACGTCGCCAAGATCATGAAGGAAAAGCCGGACAGCCATGACAAGAAGCTGGACGCGACCGAGCTGCCGCAGCTGCTGGTGGACCGCAACCTGAAGAAATACACCAACCAGGTTGGCGCGCTGGTCAAGGCGATCAACGCCCATTGCGTGGCGGCCATCGACAAGGCGGGAGAGGACCTCAAGGCAGCGGCGCCGGATCTGAAGGCTGCCGCGGCCAAGTACAAGGATCTGAAGAAGATCAACGACCAGTACCAGACCGTGAAGAAGAAGTTCCCCGGCGCCATCGACGATTCCAAGGACAAGAAGAAACTGCTGGCGACGCTGAAGAAATTCAATGACCTCACCGCCGCCGCCGAGCGCAAGCTGCGCGGCACCACGGTGACGATCAAGAAGGCTGCGGCCTAGCGCCGCGCCTGCCGGCTGACAGGGAATAGCGGCGGCAAGGATCTGCCGCGTTCCGCGCCTTGAAAGGCGCATCTGCGCCGCTTGCCGCAGCGCAGCAACAGAACGTATATCCTGGAGTCATGGACGTGTTGATACCGGCTTAGAATCATTTTAAGTCTGCGCGCCGAACGAGCATACACCTTCAGGAGATTCAGAGATGAAAGCTGGCGTTAAGCTGCCCGACGTGACCTTCCGCACCCGTGTCCGTGACGAGTCGATCGAGGGCCCGAACCCGTTCCGCTGGGAAGACAAGACCACCGCTGATTACTTTGCAGGCAAGCGCGTTGTGCTGTTCTCGCTGCCGGGCGCCTTCACCCCGACCTGCTCCACCTACCAGCTGCCGGGCTTTGAAAAAGGCTTTGCCGACTTCCAGGCCGAAGGCATCGACGCGATCTACTGCATGTCCGTGAACGACAGCTTTGTGATGAACGCCTGGGCGCGTGATCAGAAGCTGGAAAACGTGCAGGTGATCCCTGACGGCTCCGGCGAGTTCACCCGCAAGATGGGCATGCTGGTCGCCAAGGACAACCTGGGCTTCGGCGCCCGCTCCTGGCGTTACGCCGCCATCGTCAACGATGGTGTGGTCGAAGCATGGTTCGAAGAGCCGGGCCTGCGCGACAACCACGGCGAAGACCCCTATGGCGTGTCCTCCCCGGAAACCGTGCTGAAGCACCTGAAAGAAGCCAAGGCAGAAGTCACCGCCTGAGGCATTGCCTAATCAGGCAGTTTCACGGGTCCGCCAGGTGCGGGCCCGTTTTCTTTTGCAGGCATCGGGCGGTCAGCCGATCAGTTCAGCTTCGCGGGCGCTGGTTTCGCCATAGTAATCCGCCAGATGCTGCAGGGCGATGCGCAGCACCACCTTGCCGGAGCGGGCCGGCCAGCCCAGGCTGCGTTCGGCGGTTTCCAGCCCCTCCAGATGGCAGCAGCAGCGCAAGGCAATGTCGCTGAGGCCCGCGCCCAGTTTCTGCAGCGCCTCCGTCATCCGCTGCTGCGCGGCGGCGCCGGCCTCGTGGCTGTTGCTGCGCAGGGCCTGGCTGCCCGGCGTGAAATAGAGCGTCTCCTGCATCAGATGGCTGCTGATCTGGGCCAGCTCGAAATCCTCGCGCAGCCGTTTGCCGGCGCTGACCATGGCGTCGGACAGGAACGGCTTGCCGTCCTTGTCCGCCAGCCGGGCCAGCATCTCCAGCGGGGTTTCCGAGGTGCCATAGCGCGGTTTGCGGCCATAGCCGGGCTTGCCTTCGGCATCCGGCGCCAGGAACGGCGCCTGCGCCTCGGCAAATCCACCCTCCAGCCGCGCCCGCGCCCGGTTTTCCTGATCGGCGATAATCCGTTTCAGGGCGTTGCGGCCGGCGGGCGTAATGGCATAGCGGCTGATCCGCCCCCGCCGGGCGCAGGAAATCCAGCCAGTGAGCGCCAGCGCCCCGGCCAGCGGGCGGGACACGGCGACCTTCTGGCCGTCGCTGTCCTGACCTTCGCGCACAACCACCGCCATTTCCATCCCCTCAGCCGCAGCCAGAACCGCGCCGCCGCGGCTGAGCAGGGTCAGAACGCTGGCCGCTTCGCGCTCGAACCCGGCCGTCAGGCCGCGCGGCGCTGGCTTGTCCACAGCCGCGCCTGGCTTGGCGGCGGCCTGATAGCGCCCGGCAAGATAATTCAGAACCTCGTCTATCAGCGGATCATCCCGCAGGGTTTCCACCCGCCGGACCTGGCGCAGAATGGTGGACGGATGGCATCCGGCCTTGCGGGCCAGCTGCCGGATCGGGCGGCCCGCCTCCGTGTGCTGAAGATAACGGCATGTCTCAAGCGGCACCCAGCCAGGCAAGGGCGCGTGCGGTAGGTTTTGCATTTTCAGACCCCCGGTCGTCAGTCGGGCCCGCCCGCCGGCCGCGCGCAACGCGCCCGAAGGCTCCTCCACGGTCACCCGACTGGTTTTGAAAAGAAATTCAGATCAGGCGCTATTGTTTCCAGAAAATGAATAATCATCAAAAAACGGACCGTTCGCCGGTAGCGCCCTTTCCGCAACACCACGATAGGTTGTGTTATAGCAGGTCCGGCACAGAGAATGGAAAAGGAGAGGACAATGCAGGATGTAGTCACCCGGGTCTCGCTGCTTCGCCGTCCGCGGATTCTGTCCAGGGCGGCCCGTCTGGGCGCCGCAAACTATTGCCGCCAGCGCGATTTGCGGCGGATCCTGGGCTATGGCGGCTTGCCCAAGCCGGCCGCCGCGGTGATGCGGCTGCTGGAGATGGAAAGCGCCCTGAATACAGCGCGCAAGGCGGGTGAAGCGGGCTATTCAATGATCCGCCATGTGGATGTGCTGATCGCGCTGGCCGGCGAAGCGGCCTGTTTGCGGGCGCCGGGCCGTCCGGGGGAAGCAAAAACGGCGGCCCTTGCGGACCGCCGTTCCACAGCGGCAGAGAGCGCAGCCCCCTGCCCCTGAATGATTTCAGGCGCGCTTACATGAAGGCGTCGGGCATCGAGGCCTTTTTCTCGGCAACGTATTCCTCCAGCGCCTGCTTGATGGCGGGGTCCATTGCCGGCTGCTCGTAGGTGGCCAGCAGCTTCTCGACCCGGCTGGTGGCCAGCGCATAGGTGTCGCGGCTGCCTTCCTCTTCCCACTGCTCGAACGGCTTGTAGTCCAGCAGTTCGGTCTTCCAGAAGGCAGATTTGAAGTTGGCCTGAGTGTGCGCGCAGCCCAGGTAGTGGCCGCCGGGGCCGACTTCGCGAATGGCATCCATCGCCTGGCCGTTTTCGTCGACTGCAATGCCCTTGGCCAGGCCGTGCAGCGTGCCCAGCTGGTCGGCGTCCATCACGAACTTTTCGAAGTCCGCAACCAGGCCGCCTTCGAGCCAGCCGCAGGAGTGCAGCATGAAGTTCACACCGGACAAGAGGCCCATGTTGAGCGAGTTGGCGGTTTCATAGGCTGCCTGCGCATCCGGCAGCTTGGAGCCGCAGAAGGAGCCGGCCGAGCGGAACGGCACGCCGAGGCGGCGGGCCAGCTGGCCTGCGCCATAGGTGACCAGCGACGCTTCGGGGGTGCCGAAGGTCGGCGCGCCGGAGTTCATGTCGATCGAGGACACGAAGGCGCCGAAGATCGCGGGCGCACCGGCCCGGCACAGCTGGCTGTAGGCGATGCCGGCCAGAACCTCGGCCAGAACCTGTGTCAGGGTGCCCGCCACCGACACCGGCGCCATGGCGCCGCCGACGATGAAGGGCGAGATGATGCAGGCCTGCATGTTCTTGGCGTAGACTTCCAGCGAGCCCATCATCACGTCGTCGAAGGTCATCGGCGAGTTGATGTTGGTCAGCGAGGTCATCACGGTGTTGTTCTGCACGAACTCCTTGCCGAACAGAATGCCGGCCATTTCGACGGAGTCCTGGGCGCGGCTGGGTTCGGTGACAGAGCCCATGAACGGCTTGTCGCTGAGGGTCATGTGGGCCATCAGCATGTCCAGGTGGCGCTTGTTCACCGGGATGTCGGTGGGCTCGCACACGGTGCCGCCGGAGTGGTGCAGCCACTTGGACATATAGGCCAGCTTCACGAACTTGTTGAAGTCGTCCATGGTCGCATAGCGGCGGCCGCCATTGGCGTCGCGCACGAACGGCGGGCCGTAAACCGGCGCCAGCACCATGTTGCGGCCGCCGATAACCACCGATTTTTCGGGGTTGCGGGCATGCTGGGTGAATTCCGACGGCGCGGTTTCACACAGCTTGCGGGCCAGGCCGCGGGGGATGCGCACACGCTCGCCCTGAACATCCGCACCCGCCTCGCGCCAGCGCTCCAGCGCCGCCGGGTTGTCAACGAAGTTGACACCGACCTCTTCGAGGATGGTTTCCGCGTTGTACTCGATGATCTCCAGCGCTTCGTCGTTCAGAACTTCGAAGTTCGGGATATTGCGCTCGATGTACTTGGCGGTCTCGATCTTGACGCTGGTGCGTTCGGCGCGGCGGGCGGCGCCGCCGCCACCCCGGGCACGCCGGCGCGGTGCTGCTTCTGTCATGGTTTATCCTCACCACAGGCATTTCATTGCGAAGGGTATTATAGCCACCGCGCCGCCCCGCGCCGCAGGATTACGGCCATTCAAGTTGAAAAGCGACATTGGCGGGGCATTTTCCACCGAAGCGGCGGCCCTTGGCACAGCTTGCGCCGGCAATGGGCCGCACAGCCGTGAAAAAACGGGCCGCGCGCGGGCCAAGCGCCAAACCCTCTTGCGGAAAATGCGTTCCTGCCCTATGGCGCGTGCATGACAGAGACATCCCATGACCGCCTTCTCATCATCGACTTTGGCAGCCAGGTCACGCAGCTGATTGCGCGCCGCCTGCGCGAGCTGAACGTCTATTGCGAAATCCACCCCTATCAGAATGTCACCATGGACTTCGTGCGCGAACTGGCGCCGAAGGCAGTGATCTTCTCGGGCGGGCCGGACAGCGTCACCCGCGAGGGGTCGCCGCGTGTGCCGCAGGAGATTTTCGACTATGGCGTGCCGATCCTGGGCATCTGCTACGGCCAGCAGGTGATGATGCACCAGCTGGGCGGCCAAGTGGTCAGCGGCCACGGCACCGCCGAATTCGGCCGCGCCTATGTGACCCCGAGCCAGGAGCGCATCCCGCTGCTGAACGGCTGGTTCCTGGAAGAGCGCGAGCAGGTCTGGATGAGCCACGGCGACCATGTCTCCAAAATCGCTCCGGGCTTTGAGGTCTACGGCACCTCGCCTAACGCGCCCTTTGCGATCACCGCCGATCTGGAGCGCAACTTCTTTGCGGTGCAGTTCCACCCCGAGGTGCACCACACCCCGAACGGCAAGACGCTGTATGAAAACTTCGTCAAGATCGCAGGCTTTACCGGCGACTGGACCATGGGCGCCTATAAGGACGAGGCGATCCGCCTGATCCGCGAGCAGGTCGGCGACAAGAAGGTGATCTGCGGCCTGTCGGGCGGCGTCGACTCCTCGGTTGCGGCGGTGCTGATCCACGAGGCGATCGGCGACCAGCTGACCTGCGTCTTTGTGGACCACGGCCTTCTGCGCAAGAACGAGGCGGAAGAAGTCGTCAAGATGTTCCGCGACAACTACAACATTCAGCTGATCCACGCGGACGAAAGCGAACTGTTCCTGGGCGAGCTGGAAGGCCAGTCGGACCCCGAGACCAAGCGCAAGATCATCGGCAAGCTGTTCATCGACGTGTTCCAGAAACACGCCGACACCATCGACGGCGCCGAGTTCCTGGCGCAGGGCACGCTGTATCCGGATGTGATCGAGTCGGTTTCCTTCTCGGGCGGCCCCTCTGTCACCATCAAGTCGCACCACAACGTGGGCGGCCTGCCGGAGAAGATGGGCCTGAAACTGGTCGAGCCGCTGCGCGAGCTGTTCAAGGACGAGGTGCGCGCATTGGGCCACGAGCTGGGCCTGCCCGCGAGCTTCATCGGCCGCCACCCCTTCCCGGGGCCGGGCCTGGCGATCCGCTGCCCCGGCGAGATCACCCGCGAGAAGCTGGACATCCTGCGCGAGGCCGATGCGGTCTATATCGACCAGATCCGCAAGCACGGTCTTTACGACGAGATCTGGCAGGCATTTGTGGCGATCCTGCCGGTGCGCACCGTCGGCGTGATGGGCGACGGCCGCACCTACGACTATGCCTGCGCCCTTCGCGCGGTGACCTCGGTGGACGGCATGACCGCGGATTATTACCCGTTCAGCCATGAGTTCCTGGGCGAAACCGCCACCCGGATCATCAACGAGGTGAAGGGCATCAACCGCTGCACCTATGACATCACCTCCAAGCCTCCGGGCACCATCGAGTGGGAATGATCAGGACACAGGAACCCCGGCCCGGCGGCCGGGGTTTTTATTTATGTGCAGCCCAGCGGAAAAATAGAATAAAATTTCAAAGCAGTTTTTCTCCGCATTAACCAATCCGTCAGGTGTTTATTGGATAGTTTCCCCAAGGTCCGCTGGTTTGGAGAACCCAATGATCATTTGCCACCCGCTGAAACTGATCTTCATCAAGACCAAGAAGGTCGGCGGCACATCCTTTGAAATCGCCCTGTCCAGTTTCTGCGACGAAACAAGTGTCATAACGCCGATTTCCCCGAACGATGAAAAGACCCGTGCTGAATTGGGCTATCGCGGCGCCCAGAACCATCAGCAGCAGGTCTGGCCGGACGGCACTGAGACCGCTGAAACTTTCTATAACCACATCCCAGCGGCCCAGGCTAAAGCCATCATCCCGCAAGAGATCTGGGACAGTTACACCAAGGTTACGATCTGGCGGGATCCTTATGATGCCATCATTTCCCGCTACTACTGGGAAAAGGCGGACGCTGCCGGCATTCCGTTTGGAAAGTTCGTGCGCGGTTTCACAAGCATGCTGACCGAGAACAGCCAAATCGCCCCGCTGGACGGGCCGGATGCGCTGGACGTCTACCTGCGCTACGAGCATCTGGAGGAAGATATCTCCGCGCTCGGCATTGACGGTCTGTGGGAGCGGTTCTCCGGCCTTCGCGCAAAAGGCGCCATCCGCCCGCGCAGCGGCGCCGATCCGGAGACACTGTATACCCTGCACCCCGCGGCGGCAGATATCGTGGCAGAGCAGTGCGCAGCTGAAATCCGCAAATTCGGCTACAAACGCCCTGGCACAGCGCCGGCAATGGCCAAGCCGGAAACGGCCGGCAGGACCGACTTTATCTTCACCCTCTCCGCCGGGCGCACCGGCACTGCCTGGCTGGCGCAGTTCCTGGGTGACAACCTGCGCATACGATCGGTCCACGAACCGATCGGTGTCGAGGATTTCGGCACGGCAATGCCGGAAATCAGCCACATGCGCAGGTTCAACACCCTGGGCATGGACGGCGTAACGCGAAAGTTCTGGCGCAACAAGCTGGCCTCGCTGCAGGCGCCTTATGCCGAAGCCAACCACACGCTGGGCAAATGCGGGCTGATCGAGGCGCTGGCGGACAGCAGCATCGGCAGCCGCACTACTGTCATCATCCTGCGCCGGGACCTGGCCAAGCAATGTGCCAGCTATGTCGGACGCAACGATTTCCAGAACATCACCATCCCATGGCAGTGGTATCTGGACATGGGCTATACCAATGTGATCGTAAACGCCTCTGCCTTGCGGAAGCTGGGGCAGATCGGCTGGGCGATCTGGTACGCGCTGGAGATGGAAGCGCGCTATGCCTACTATCAGATCAAATACGGCGATCAGATCAACTTTGTCGAAGCAAAGCTGGAAGAAGCCACAAAACCGGAAGGTGCCGCCAGGCTGCTGGCGGCCCTAGGCCACCACGGCGTGCCGGTTCTGCCGGAGAAGAAGAACGCCACCGTCAATCAGTCTGAGGTGACGGAGGCACTGACCGCCGAAATCCGGACCTTGCTGGGGCGGCTGAACTTTGACCCGGTGGCTCAGGCAACCGCCTATATCAACGCGGGCCGCACTCTGGACGGCGCTGCCCGGCGCAGCGCGGCGGCCTGACCTCCGGGGTGTCGCCAGCCCCGGCCCTGCGGATCCTGATACCCGGCCCGGCTGCGCGCCTGCTGCAGCCGGGCCATTCTTGTGCTTGACCCCCGGCCCCGATCCTTGTCTGGTCCCGCCAGCAGCAACGGGAGAGGTGCCGCAATGGCAGAGGGTGAAGCGCGCGCGGGACTGGCAGCCCTGTGGATGGTGGGCGCCATCGTGTCCTTTTCCGCCATGGCCATCGCGGGCCGCGAGGCCGGGCTGACGCTGGACACGTTCGAGATCATGACCTACCGCAGCATGGTGGGCCTGCTGATCGTGGCAGCGGTGCTGACGGCCACCGGGCGCTGGCATCAGGTGCGTCAGGACCGGCTGGGCGTGCATCTGTTGCGCAACATGTTTCACTTCACCGGTCAGAACCTGTGGTTCCTGGCGGTGACGCTGGTGCCGTTGGCGCAGGTCTTTGCGCTGGAGTTCACCTCGCCCCTGTGGGTCATCATCCTGTCGCCGCTGCTGCTGGGCGAGACCCTGACCCGGCGGCGGATGCTGGCGGTTGGCCTGGGCTTTGCCGGCATCCTGATCGTGGCCCGCCCCAGTCCGGACACCTTGAACCTGGGTCTGGGGGCGGCGGCCAGCTGCGCGATCTTCTTTGCGCTCACCGCGATCCTGACCAAAAGGCTGACCCGGCACGAGCAGACCGCGTCGATCCTTTTATGGCTGACGGCGATGCAGCTGGGCATGGGGCTGCTGGCAGCGGGCTGGGACGGCGATATGGCGCTGCCGGATGCTTCTACCCTGCCCTGGCTGGTGCTGATCGGAATCGCCGGCCTCACCGCGCATTTCTGCCTGACCACCGCGCTGTCGCTGGCCCCCGCCAGCGTTGTGGTGCCGGTCGATTTCGCCCGCCTGCCCGCCATCGCGATCCTGGGCATGGTGATCTACGGTGAGGCGCTGGATGCCTGGGTGCTGAGCGGCGCAGCCATCATCTGCATCGCCAATTACCTCAACATCGTTGCCGGACGTCCCGTCAGGTCCGCCCGGAACTGAACGTTTCACGCTAGTTGCCGCTTGGTTACCGTTGATCTGCGGATTTCTGCCCTATTACCTTCGCGTAAAGCGGCCCGCTCAGGCCGCTGCTAAGGGAGGAACAATGAAACGCTATCTTGCAACAACCGCCGCTCTGGCGCTGGTGTCCGGCTCTGCCATGGCCAGCGGCCTTGACCGCACCGGCCAGCCGATCGGCATTATCTTCGAAGAAGGCAACTACGCCGAATTCTCATTTGCGACCACTTCGGTGGACCTGTCGGGCAACGACAGGACGACCTTGAACCCGCTTGGCTCTGCCACCGGGGATGTCGGCGAACGCTTCAACATGTTCGGTGCAGGCTACAAGCGCGACCTCAACGAACAGCTGTCTTTCGCCCTGATCTTCGATCAGCCCTGGGGTGTGGACGTCAACTACCCGACAACCGGCTCTTTGCTTCTGGGCGGCACCACCGCACAGGCGGACTCCAACGCGATCACCGCCCTTTTGCGTTACAAGTTCAACGAGCGCTTCAGCGTCCACGGCGGCATCCGCTATCAGGAGATTGACGGCGAAATCAATCTGCAGGGCGGTGCTTACACCTCTATCGGCGGCGTCTACAACGTGAAGGTGAACAAGGAAGGCGCTTTTGGCTGGGTGGCCGGCGTTGCCTATGAGATCCCCGAGATCGCTCTGCGCGCAGCCCTGACCTACAGCTCTGAAATCGAGCATGATTTCAACCTGAACGAAACCTTCGCAAGCGGGGCCACCGCCAGCACCTCGACCCAGACCAAGACGCCGCAGTCGGTGAACCTGGACTTTCAAACCGGCATCGCCAAGGACACTCTGCTGTTCGGCGGAATCCGCTGGGCTGAACACAGCGTGACAGATCTGGTGGTCCCGGGCCTCAGCACCCTTGCCGGCCGCTCCGTCGACCTGATCGACCTGGACGATTCCTTTACCTACACGCTGGGGATCGGCCGCAGCTTCAACGAAAACTGGTCCGGGTCGCTGGCGCTGATCTATGCGGATGTGGACGGCGACGACCTGGTGTCGCCGCTGGCGCCGACCCACGGCTATGAGGCGATCCGCCTGGGCGTGCGCTATAAGCAGGACAACATGACCATTTCCGCGGGCATCCGCTATACCCAGCTGGGCGACGCGGTTGCCTCTCCGGGCGGCAACCCTGTCACCAACTTCCAGGACAACGACGCTGTCAGCTTCGGCCTGAAGGTCGGCTACAACTTCTGATCCTTTCTCCGGCCGCTGCCGGTGCAGGACCTGCCTTCTACCCCGCCCCTTTTCCGGGCGGGGTTTTGTTTTGCCGCAAGAACCGGGTCGCTTGGCGCCCGGCGGCGCGCTAGCTGAGCGTCATGAGCCCGCAAAAGACCATATCCCCCCGCGCCTGGGCCGAGCTGATCCTGCTCGGCGTGATCTGGGGCGGATCGTTTCTGTCGATCCGCATCGCCCTGGATGAAATCCCCGTTGCCACCCTGGTGCTGCACCGCTGCGGCTGGGCGGCGCTGCTGCTGTGGGGGGTTGTGCTGCTAAGAGGGCTGCCGGTGCCCAAGGCGCCGCGGGTCTGGGGGGCTTTTCTGGTGATGGGGCTGCTCAATAACGTGATTCCTTTCGGGCTGATGGCCTGGGGGCAGCTGCATATCGAAACCGGCCTCACCTCGATCCTGAATGCAGCGACGGCTGTGTTCGGGGTGATCGTGGCGGCCCTGGTCTTTGCTGATGAGCGGCTGACGGCGCGCAAGGCGCTGGGGGTCAGCCTTGGCTTCCTGGGCGTGGCCACGGCCATCGGGCTGGAGCAGTTTGCCGATTTCGACATCCGCAGCACCGCGCAGCTGGCAGTTCTGGCGGGCACGGTCTCTTATGCCTTTGCCAGCGCCTGGGCGCGGCTGCACCTGTCCGGCCTGCCGCCGCAGGTGGCGGCGGCGGGGATGCTGACCGGTTCCACCCTGTGCCTGGCTCCGGCAGCGCTGCTGATCGACGGCGCGCCTGTGCTGGCGCTGGAAACGGACACCTGGATGTCGATCGCCTATTTCTCGCTGATTGCCACCGCCGGGGCCTATTTGCTGTATTACCGGGTGCTGGGGCTGGCGGGCAGCGGCAATCTGATGCTGGTCACGCTGATCATCCCGCCGGTCGCCATCGTGCTGGGCGCAGGGGTGCTGGGCGAAGCGCTGAAGCCGCAGGCCTATGCAGGTTTTGCCCTACTGGCGGCGGGGCTTGCGGTCCTGAACGGCAAGCCCCGCTTGCGGCGCAAGCGCGCACGGAATTGACCCAGCCTGCGCAGGCGATTAGCAAGGCGTGAAACCTTCAGGGACTAAGGATCTCATGCTCTACTCTTCCGCACAGGACTGGCGCGATGCGCAGAAAAAACGGGTGCTGTTCTTTGGCATGTCCGGGCTTGGCAAAACCTATGTCAGCAACGTCCTGCGCGGTGCCGGCAGCTGGTTCCACTACTCTGTCGATTACCGCATCGGCACCCGCTACATGGGCGAATACATCGCCGACAACGCCAAGGCCGAGGCGATGAAAGTGCCATTCCTGCGGGAGCTTCTGCTGTCGGATTCGATCTTCATCGGCTCCAACATCACCTTTGAAAACCTGACGCCGGTTGCCGCCTATCTGGGCAAGCCCGGCGACACGGCCAAAGGCGGACTGCCGATCGCGGAGTACAAGCGGCGGCAGGAGCAGTTCCGGGTCGCGGAAATCCGCGCGCTGCTGGACACCGAGTATTTTGAAGACCGGGCGCAGCAGCTTTACGGCTATCCGAATTTCATCTGCGATACCGGCGGGTCGATCTGCGAATGGGTCGATGCAAACGACCCCAACGACCAGATCCTGTCGGAACTCAGCAAGCACACGCTAATGGTCTGGATCAAAGGCGATGAGGCGCACACCGAGGAGCTGGTGCGCCGGTTCGACCGCGCGCCCAAGCCGATGTCTTATCAGCCGGAGTTCTTGGACCGGGTCTGGCAAGAGTATCTCAACGAAAATGGCATAGCTGAGGGGGATGTGGACCCCGACGCCTTTATCCGCTGGACCTATGCCCAGGCGCTGGCGCACCGCCAGCCGCGCTATCAGGCGATGGCGGACAATTGGGGCATCACCGTCACCGCCGACCAGATCTCAGCCGTCAAGGACGAGGCCGGTTTCGTGGATTTGATCGCCTCGGCCCTTGAGGCCCGCGGCTAAGCCGCTTATCTCTCAGCTTCCGCTATATCGCACACCCTTCCGCAAATCAGGACAGTGACATGCCCATCAAGATCCCCGCAGACCTCCCCGCCTATGACGTTCTGACGAACGAAGGCGTGATGGTCATGTCGCCGGATCAGGCGGCGCGTCAGGATATCCGGGCGCTGCGCATCGGGCTGCTGAACCTGATGCCCAAGAAGATCCAGACCGAGAACCAGTTTGCCCGGCTGATCGGCGCCACGCCGCTGCAGATCGAGCTGAGCCTGATCCGGATGACCGAGCATCAGACCAGGAACACCGCGGCTGAGCATATGGAGGAGTTCTACCACTCCTTCCAGGAAGTGAAGCATCAGAAGTTCGACGGGCTGATCATCACCGGCGCGCCGATTGAGCATCTGGAGTTTCCGGAAGTCACCTATTGGGACGAGATGCGCGAGGTGTTCGAATGGACCCAGACGAACGTGCATTCGACCTTTGGCGTCTGCTGGGGCGGCATGGCGATGATCAACCATTTCCATGGCGTGAAGAAACACATGCTGGACCACAAGGCGTTCGGCTGTTTCCGGCACCAGAACCTGGCGCCGGCCTCGCCGTACCTTCGCGGGTTTTCGGATGACTTCGTGATCCCGGTCAGCCGCTGGACCGAAATGAAGCAAGCAGAAATTGACGCGGCCCCGGGGCTGCGAACCCTGCTGGGCAGCGATCAGGTCGGCCCCTGCCTGGTTGAGGACAAGGCGCACCGGGCGCTCTATATCTTCAACCATTTTGAGTATGACAGTGATACACTGAAGCAGGAGTATGACCGCGACGTGGCCAATGGCACCCCGATCAACGTGCCGGACAACTATTATCCGGACGATGATCCCAGCCAGCAGCCGCAGAACCGCTGGCGCAGCCACGCGCATCTGCTGTATGGCAACTGGATCAATGAGATCTACCAGACCACGCCATATGAGCTGGATCAGATCGGCCGGTAAGATGCTGGTCTACCTGAGCCTTGCTGTTGCAACCGGCGCCGCGCTGACCGCCTGGCAGGCCGGACGGCGCGAGGCAGCTGCCGAGGCCAGCCACCCGCCGCAGGGCCAGGTGCTGGTGGTCGGCCGCCACCGGGTGCACGTGGTTGAAATGGGCCGCCCCAAGGGCAGTGCGCCCGATCTGGTGCTGATCCACGGCTCCAGCGGCAACACCCGGGACATGACCTTCCGGCTGGCACCGGCGCTGGCCAAGGAGTTCCGCATCCTTGTCTTTGACCGGCCGGGGCTGGGCTATTCCGACCGTCTGAACGGCACCGGCGCGACAATCCGGCAGCAGGCGGACGTGCTGCGCCAGGCCGCGGCGCAATTAGGCGCGGAAAAACCCGTGGTGCTGGGCCAAAGCTATGGCGGCGCGGTGGCACTGGCCTGGGCCGTCGACCACCCGGAGGCGCTGGCGGCACTGGTGTCTGTTGCAGGCGTTTCGCACCCCTGGGACACGCCGCTGGACACGTTTTACAAGGTGACGTCTTCCCGGATCGGCAGCGCCCTCGCGGTCCCGGCCCTCACCGCGTTTGTGTCCCGTGCCACGGTGATGGAGACGCTGGACGCCGTTTTTGCCCCCCAGCCGGTGCCGGACGGCTATGCCGAGCACTTCGGCATCGGCCTGACTCTGCGGCGCAATTCCCTGCGGGCCAATGCCCGGCAGCGCGCCAATCTGCTGTCTGAGGTAAAGGCGCTGGCGCCGCATTACAGCCGGATCGGCGTGCCGGTCGAGATCATCCACGGCACCGCGGATGACACCGTCAGCCCAAATATCCACGCCCGGCAGCTGGTCCGGGACGTCCCCAGTGCCGCCCTGACCCTGCTGGAGGGGATCGGCCACATGCCGCATCACGTGGCAACCGATGCTGTGGCCGAAGCGGTGCACCGCGCTGCCGCCCGGGCACGTTTGCGTTAATGCGATTCACATTCCATACTGAATACCCATATAAGGTGTTGAGGACAGAAGGGTTTTGCATATGACGCTGCCATTTGACGGAGCCATCAGCCGCTTTTACGAGACCGGCGCGCCAGAGCCCATCCGCGAGGCGATCCAGGATGCGGACAAAGACGAAATCCTCAACTCCAGCTACCCCCACCGGGAGCGGATGGGCCGCAAAGCCTATGAAAAGGAACTGGAGGCGCTGCAAATTGAACTGGTCAAGCTGCAGGCCTGGGTCAAGGCCAGCGAAGCGCGCATTGCCATCGTGTTCGAGGGCCGGGATGCGGCCGGCAAGGGCGGCACGATCAAGCGCTTCCGCGAAAACCTGAACCCGCGCGGCGCCCGGGTTGTGGCGCTGTCAAAACCCACCGCAGAGGAACAGAGCCAGTGGTACTTTCAGCGCTATATCGAACACCTGCCCTCGGGCGGCGAGATCGTGTTCTTTGACCGCAGCTGGTACAACCGCGGCGTGGTGGAGAAGGTGTTCGGCTTTTGCACCGATGACCAGCGCGAGCGGTTCTTTCACCAGGTGAAGGGGTTTGAGCAGGCGCTGGTGGAGGACGGCGTGCTGCTGTTCAAGTTCTGGCTCAACGTCGGCCGGGCGGAGCAGCTGCGCCGGTTCCTGAAGCGGGAGTCCGACCCGCTGAAGCAATGGAAGCTGAGCCCGATCGACATCAAGGGGCTGGAGAAATGGGACGAGTACACCGCCGCAATCTCCGAGACCCTGGACCGCAGCCATTGCCCCGAGGCGCCCTGGACCATCGTGCGCTCCGACGGCAAGCGGCGGGCGCGGCTGGCGGCGATCCGGGCGGTTCTGACCGCCATTGACTATGACAACAAGGACGCCAAGGCCATCGGCGCCCTGGACACCGAAATTTGCGGAGGCCCGGACATCTGGGATGCCTAAACGCGGTTATCATCACGGCAACCTGCGCCAGGCGCTGGTCGAAGCCGCCCTGCAGCTGATCGAGGCCAAGGGCCCGACCGGATTCACCCTGTCGGAAGCTGCCAAAAAGGCGGGCGTCACCCCGGCGGCGGTCTACCGGCATTTCGAGGGGCGCGAGGATCTGATCGCAGAAGCCGCGCGCCAGGGCTACGTCATGTTTGCCGACCTGATGCAGCATGCCTATGAGAAATACCAGCCCTCGGCGCTCGCGGCGTTCGAGGCGACGGGCCGGGCCTATCTGGCCTTTGCGCGCAAGCATCCGGGCCATTACATCGCCATGTTCGAAAGCGGTGTGTCAGTGAACCGCACGCCGGAACTGGCTGATGCCGCCGCCCGCGCACGGGCGATCCTGGAACGCGCCGCCGCGGACCTGAGCCAGCATATCCCGGAGCACAAACGCCCGCCCGCTTCGATGTTTTCGGCCCATGTTCTGGCGATGAGCCACGGGGTGGTGGAGCTCTATGCGCGCAACTCTCCCGGGGCCACGTCGCCGTTTCCGCCCGAGGATTTGCTGGAAAGCGGCATCGGCATCTACTTGCGCGGGCTGGGGCTGATTGAACCGGACAGCTAAAACCGGCTGGCAGGCTGCGGCGCGCTCAGCTCGGCACCAACGTTGATCAGGTTCACCTCACCAATGCCCTTGATGTCCTCGGGGCCGATGTCGGTGACATGGAACTCCTCGGACAAGGCATCCTTCATTTCCTCAGGCGCGACAATTTTCATCGGGTTGGCAAAGACTTGCAGGCGGGAGGCCAGGTTTACCGCGGGGCCGAACACGTCGTAGACATATTTTTGGATCCCCACCACCGAGCCGACGGCAGAGCCGGTGCCCAGCCCGATCCGCGCCTGCCATTTGTGCTGGTGGCTCAGGTTGCGCCGCTCCAAGTAGCGCAGGAAGCGGGTGGCGCAATGGGCCACGGCGGTGGCGTGTTCGGGCATCGGTTCCGGCATTCCGGCCACCGCCAGATAGGCGTCGCCAATGGTCTTGATCCGCTCGCAGCCGTATTGTTCGACGATGCGGTCGAAGGCGGTGAAGATGTCGTTCAGCTCTCCCAGCGTGACCGTTGGATCGGTGCGGGAGGCGAAATCGGTGAAATTCACGAAATCCAGCATCACCACCGACACCTGCGGGTAGAGCTGCGGGGTGACGACGCCGAAGGTCTTGAATTCCTCATAGACCTGGCGCGGCATCAGGTTCAGCAGGAGCCGCTCCACCCGCTCCTTCTCGCGTTCCAGCTCGCGGGTGTTGCGCTCGACCATCGCGGAGTAGCTGTCGATCATGCTTTCCAGCTCGCGGATGCGGGTGATGTTCTGGCATTCCACCACCAGAAGCGCCTCATCCAGATGGCTGGCCTGCGAGATGTTGATGGCAAAGACCAGCGTGCGCCGCTTGCGCTTGATCTTCAGTTCCGCCGAATAGCGCAGCCCCTCCTCGCAAAGCGGGCCCAGATCCTCGCGGTCCAGCCCGTCGATGGCATCGGTCAGCGCCGCGCCCTCGCCCGGCGTGCCGAACCATTCCGCAAAGGGCTGATTGTGAAAAACAAACCCAAGGTCAGAGGCCCGCACCACCGCCACGCCGACGCCGATCGCGCGCAGCAGCTGTTCGTTGATGGCGGCAATGCTCATGCCGCGTTCCTGGTGACGATGATGTTGCGCTTGGCCTCGATCGCCGCCAGCGTGGTGCGGACATCCGGCTCAGAAAGGCCATGCTGCTCCAGCGCGTCCTTAAGCAGGGCCGCCATTTCGTCGAAATCCTCATGGGTGATGCCGAGGGCCCGGTGCACCGCCTCCAGCCGTTCATCGCTGAAGGAGGCCGGCCCGCCCAAAAGCGAGGAGATGAACTTGGTCTGGTGGTCAATCAGCCGCGCCATGTCGACGTCGGCGAAGTAGTCCCCGATCTGATCGGAATCGAGCGCCATCTCGTAAAATGTCATTACGACGCGGCTGATGGCGCTGAACCCGCCGTATTTCTCGTAAATGGTTTGCGGCATGACAGCTTTCCCCCATCAGGAAGCAGTGCCGCCGATGTTACGACAGTTTTCCGCAAAAGTTAACGGCCCTGGGACCTGGCCGGGTCCCGGGCCGGAAATCACGGTGGTGTTCCGCGGGCAAAGGCCCTGCCCCGTCTCAGGCTGCGCTGCCGGCGGTTTCCTGATCGGTGAAGGTCACCAGATCGGCGACGATGCCTTGCAGACCTTCGATCAGCTCCACCGTCGGCTGGGCCGACAGCAGCGGCGCCATTTCCTGGATCAGCGGCAGCGGCAGGTCCCACCAGCGCAGTTCCTGCAGTTTTCCGCAGACCGTATCGTCAAACCGCTTGCGCACCATCTGCGCCGGGTTGCCTGCCCAAACCTCATAGGGGCCGACATCGCAGGTAACAGTGGCGTTGGGGCCGATGACGGCGCCGTTGCCGATGGTCACCCCGGCGAGCACGGTTGCATTGGCGCCGATCCAGACGTCGTTGCCGATGACAACATCGCCGCCGCCCTGCCGCGGCACGTGAACCCCGGCGCTGCCCAGCTCCCCGGTGAAAACCTCGCCGAAGGGAAAGGCGGTGATCCGGTCCAGCGCGGGCGAGGCATCGAGCAGGATCTTTGCACCCCTGCCGATGCTGCAAAACGCGCCGATGGACACATTGGCGCCGCCGCCCTGCTCCTGGATGTCCAGGTCCTCGTAGCCATGGGTGAAGCGGCCGATGTCCAGCTGCCCGTTTCCGATCGGTGCGGTCTTGGGGTTTTCCGGTGTTACCATTATCTGTCCTGCCTTCGCTTGCTGGTCACTCGAATCCGGAAACAAATTAGAAAATCTTTCTAAAAGAACCCTGAAAGATTTCGGCAAAAGCAGGCAGGCAAAAAAAAGGGCCCGCCAGCGGCGGACCCTTTCGAATTTGATGTGTTCCGAATTAACGCTTCGAGAACTGGAACGAGCGGCGGGCTTTGGCCTTGCCGTATTTCTTACGTTCCACAACGCGGCTGTCGCGGGTCAGGAAGCCAGCGGCCTTCAGCGCGCCGCGCAGCGACGGATCGTACAGCTGCAGCGCTTTGGAGATGCCGTGCTTGACCGCGCCGGCCTGACCGGACAGGCCGCCGCCCTTGACGGTGGCGTAGACGTCAAACTGGTCTTCGACGCCGGCAACCTGGAACGGCTGGCGCAGAATCATCTGCAGCACCGGACGGGCGAAGTACTTGTTGATTTCCTTGCCGTTCACCTCGACCTTGCCGGAGCCCGGCTTGATCCAGACACGGGCAACAGCGTCTTTACGCTTGCCGGTGGCATAGGAGCGGCCCAGTTCGTCACGAACCGGCTCACGCGCGATGGTTTCCTCAGCCACTGCTTCCACGCCGGTTGCAGCTGCGAGCTCTTCGAGAGTGTTGATCTGATCAGCCATCGATATCAGCTCCGGGTGTTTTTCTTGTTCATGGATTTAACATCCAGAACTTCGGGGGCCTGGGCTTCATGCGGGTGCTCGGCACCGGCATAGATACGCAGGTTGGTCATCTGCTGACGCGACAGGCGGTTGCCCGGCAGCATGCGCTTGACGGCCTGGAACACGACGCGTTCCGGGTGGGCACCTTCCAGGATGTCCTGTTTGGTGCGCGACTTGATGCCGCCCGGGTGGCCGGTGTGCCAGTAGAATTTTTCGTCACGCTTTTTGCCGGTCATCTGCACCTTGTCGGCGTTGATGATGATGACGTTGTCGCCCATGTCCATATGCGGAGTGAACGAGGCTTTGTGCTTGCCACGCAGGCGCATGGCAACGATCGAGGCAAGACGGCCCAGAACAACGCCCTCGGCGTCGATCAGGATCCACTTCTTCTCGATATCTGCCGGAGTAGCAGAGAAGGTTTTCATGGCAGGTCAATCCTGTTTGTCGTGAAGGCAGAATCCAAAACGGTCCCGCCTGAATGCGATGGAGGGGGTTTACGGGGATCGCAATGCTGCGTCAACAGGGTCAAACAATAATAAACCTTTAGTATTCAATGATTTATAAAATAGGTATTATAATACCCCATAATTTCAGACGCTGATCTGCTCCGGCGGGTTGTCCAGCAGGGCGCGCAGGCGCAGCATCGCCTCCTCGAAGCGTTTCAGCGGCACGTGGGCGTTGACGGCGATGCGGACCGCGTGCGGGGCGCGGCCGTCGCGCAGGGCGAATTCATCGGCAGACCGGATCTGCACACCGTTCGCCTCTGCCGCGCGGGTGAAGGCCGCCGCCCGCCAGCCCGAGGGCAGCCGCAGCCACAGGAACGGCACATCCGGGTTCCAGGTCAGGTCAAAGCCGCCCAGTGCATTGACCGCCACCCGCACATAGCGGGCCATCTCGGCGCGGACCTTGCCGACCAGCCCGGGGAGCCGGGGATCGGTCAGCAGGATACGGATCAGATCGGCCAGCGGCTGCGCCAGCCCGAAATAGCCGTGTTCCGCCACCCGCCGCAGATCCGCCGCCCGCCCCTCTGGCGCCAGCGCAAAGCCGACGCGCAGGGCGGGCGTCAGGATCTTGGAGATCGAGGAGACGTGCCAGGCCAGCTCCGGCGCGAGCGCCCGGTAGCTGGGCGCCCGGGACTCGCCCAGGCGGTAGCAGTCGTCCTCGACGATCTGCACCCCGTGGCGGCGGGCAATCCGGACAATTTCCTTTCGCCGCTCCAAAGGCGTGTAAAGCCCGGTGGGATTGTGCACCTCCGGGCTGGTGCACAGGACGGTGGCGCCGGTCTTGCGGATGGCCAGCTCCATCGAATCCGGGCGGATGCCGTGGTCGTCCATCGCCACCTCGACCACCTGCGCCCTCAGCAGCTCCGACGCGCGGCGGAAGCCCGCATAGGTCAGATCCTCGACCATGATGACCGGCTGCGGCCCCTCCAGGATGGCTTGCAGCACCACCATCAGCCCGTTCTGGCCGCCGTGCGTCAGTACAATGTCATTTTCGGTGACAGTGCCGACCGGCGATTGCCCCACCCAGGCGGCTGCGGCCTGGCGCACCGGCAGATAGGCGTCGCGGGTCGGGTAATTCAGAAACTTCTGCGCGTCGCCTTCGGCCACTTTTTGCAGCGCTTCGCGCACCGCGGCGACCTGCCCCATGTCGGCAATGCGCGGGCTGAACAGGCTGACGTGGCCGGGATCGCGCGCCTCGGCCAAATGCAGCTGCCGCGACCATACGTCATCCGGCACCGGTTTCTTCTTTTCGGCTACAAAGGTGCCGCGCCCGACCTCGGCTTCCAGCACCCCCTCATCGGTGAGAATGCTGTAGGCGCGGGCCACGGTGCCGGGCGTAATGCTCAACTGGTACGCGAGATCGCGGACCGGAGGGAGCTTTGTACCGGTTTTCAATCCGCCGGTTTCGATGGCGGACCGGATTGTGTCGGCCACCATCTTATACTTCGGCCCTTTGGCCTCTGCCAGGCTCTGCGGCCAAATTGTACCCATTACAATCCATCCTTGGACATTACACCCGCCTCTTTGTATCAGGAATTTACAGCAAATCAACAGGATTGTATCAACACAATACGAAGGAAGCCTCCCATGGCACAGCACACGCAAATGGCACAATCGAACATGTCCTTTCTGAACAGCCGCCCGGCCCTGCCGGTGCTGGCGCAGTGGGCCGTCCTCTTTGCCGTGCTGGTGACCAAGTGGAGCCTGCGCCACCGAACCCGGTGCCAGCTGAAACACCTGAGCGACGCGCAACTGCAGGACATCGGCCTGTCCCGCGCCGACGCTCATTATGAAGCCACTCTTCCGTTCTGGCGCCCATGATCCCCTGGGCAAAAGAACAACCTGACGGCCGGGGTTCGCCCCGGCCTTTTTTTATGCCCTCCGCGCCCCGGCCGGACCCGCCCGCCCATGCGTTACCAGCTATGCGGAAATTAAAGGTTGATCGAATCCTTCATGGGTCCTACATGCCCCTTCACTTTCGGCACCGATCCCAACCCCGGACTCTTATCCGGGGGGGCGCTAAGGGCCGTCTGGATTGTCATCTACTGGAACGAAGGGGAGCGCCATGAAAGACGCCAACCTCTTCCAACTGGGGATCGGTCTGGAGACAGGCGCCCATGAGGAAGATACCGCCCGCGGTGTAACTGCCGCGAATCTTGATGCTGTTGTTGATTCCGACCGCGAAGACCATTTCATCCGCAAGGATGGCAAGGTGTTTGCCGGCACCCATCTGATCATCGAAGTGATGAAGGGCACCGGCCTGGACTGCGAAGAGCGCATACAGAACGCCTTCCGCAAATGCGTCGAGGTCTGCGGCGCCACCCTGCTGCACATCCACACCCACAAGTTCTCGCCGCAGGGCGTGTCCGGCGTGGCCGTGCTGGCGGAAAGCCACATCTCCGTCCACACCTGGCCGGAAATCGGCTATGGCGCGTTTGACGTGTTCATGTGCGGCGATGCAGAGCCCTGGAAAGCCGTCGGCGTGCTGAAGGAAGCGTTCAGCACCGACATGGTGGAAGTGCGCGAACTGCTGCGCGGGGAGGAGCTGATCGCCAAAGAGGTGGCAGCATGAGCGATGCCGTCAAGAAGGAGTGGGTCACAGAGAGCCTGCACGCGCATTACGCCCAGCGTTTGCGCGTGGATGAGATGCTCTATGACAGCAACACCGAGCACCAGCGCCTGAAAGTGTTCCAGAACGGCCAGTTCGGCCGCATTCTGACGCTGGACGACGTGGTGCAGACCACCGAAGGCGACAACTTCATCTACCACGAGATGCTGACCCATGTGCCAATCCTGGCGCATGGCAACGCAAAGCGCGTGCTGATCATCGGCGGCGGCGACGGCGGCATGGCCCGCGAGGCGCTGCGCCACACCTCGGTCGAGCATGTCACCATGGTGGAGATCGACGGCGGCGTGGTGGATTTCTCGAAAGAGTATCTGCCGATGCTGAGCGACGGCGCCTTTGATGATCCGCGCCTCAATCTGGTGATCAACGACGGTGCGCTCTTCATGAAAGAGAACACCGAGAAGTTCGACGTGATCATCGTCGATTCGACTGACCCGATCGGCCCCGGTGAAGTTCTGTTCACCGATACCTTCTATGGCCATGCGGCGCGGTCGCTGACCGAGGACGGAATCATCGTCACCCAGAACGGCGTGCCGTTCATGCAGGGCGATGAGCTGACCGGCACCCTGCGCGCATTCCAGGCGCTGTTTGCCGATGCGTCCTGCTATCTGGCCACCGTGCCGACCTATGCGGGCGGGCCGATGGCGTTCGGCTGGGGCAGCCACTCGGACAAAGCCCGCAACGTGAGCCTTGAGGATCTGGAGGCACGCTTTGCCGCTGCCGGGATCGAGACCGGGTATTACAACCCGGAAGTTCACAAAGCCGCATTTGCCTTGCCGAACTATGTGAAAAAGCTGTTCCCGTAAGCGGGAGGCATGAGAGGGCTTCGGCCCCCTTTTTCGTATCCGGGGCTAATTCGGAAACCTTGTTGTAATCTATTACGTCTTGTTTGGTTGCAGCCTGAACCGGGTCTGTTTTTTCCAATTCGCCTGCCGCGCCAGCGGCAAACACGCGTCCGCCCGCCCCACGGCGGGCGAACGCTGATTTGATTGATCCAGCCCCTGGACGGTCCCGGCCCTAACGTTGCGCACCAATCCCCCTTGGCCTGACTGCTCGTCTTTGCTAGGCGCGGCGGGACATTCATCAGACGTGGCAGGCCAAATGCAGCGCGACCCCATCCTTGTTGTTGACCGCGAAACCGGCGAGACCTTTGAGGAGGTGGTGCTGGGCGAGAAATGGATCCGCTGGGCCTATCAGAATGCCAGCGCCAGGCCGGTGGAAAAGCTGCTGTTCCGCTCCGCGCTCATCAGCCGCTTGATGGGCGCCTGGTTCGACTCGCGGTTTTCCAGGGGCAAGATCGCCAAGGTGGTCGACGATCTGTCGATTGACATGTCTGAGGCCACGGCCCCTGCTGACAGCTACGCTTGTTTCAACGATTTCTTTGTGCGCCACCTGAAACCCGAAGCCCGCCCCTTCAGCGATGACCCGAAGGATATTGTATCACCCGCCGACGGCCGGGTGCTGGTGTTCCCTGAACTGGCAGAGGATGTGTTTGTCCCGGTCAAGGGCTATCCGATGTCAGTCCGTACCATGCTGCCGGGCATTGCGGACCGCTTCATCGGCGGCGCGCTGGCCATCGTGCGGCTGTGCCCGGCGGATTATCACCGCTATCACTTCCCCGCCGCAGGCCGGATCGCAGCGGCAGAGGACATTCCCGGCGCGCTGCATTCGGTGAACCCGATTGCGCTGGGGGCCGGGCCGGATGTGTTCGGCGAGAACAAGCGCAGCTGGACGCTGGTTGAGACCGAAAACTTCGGCAGCTACTGCTTTGTCGAGGTCGGCGCCTTTGGCGTCGGCGCCATCGTCAACACCCGCACGGCCGGCGAAGTGCAGAAGATGGACGAAAAGGGTTATTTCAAGTTCGGCGGCTCCACCGTGGTGGTGGTGTTCGAGCCGGGCAGAATCCGGTTTGCCGATGACCTCGCGGCCAACAGCGCCAAGGGCCGGGAAACGCTGGTCAAGGTCGGCCAGCCGCTGGCCACCGGGCTTTAGCGCTTGGGCGGGATCGAATAGGTCATGGAGGCGCGGGCGACCGGCTCCGCCATCCCTTCGGAATACATCAGCACATCCGCCACCGCCAGAACCCGGCCCAGCTTGAGCAACCGCGCCTCGGCGATCACATCGGCGCCTGCCACAGGCTTGCGCATGAAATCGAGCGCGCAATTGGTGGTGACCGCCAGCGCCTCGCGCCCCAGCCGCGACAGGATCAGCGCATAGATCGCGCAATCGGCCAGCGCGAACATCGACGGGCCCGACACGGTGCCGCCGGGCCGCAGGTGCCGCTCCGCGGTCAGAAGGCGCATCCGCAGACCCGTCTCATCCATCGCATCAATGGCAAAATCGTCCTTCACCTGCGGAAAGATCTCATGCAGGTAGTCCGTCAGACCTGCGACATCAAATGCCAGTGCCATGCTTTTCCTTTCCCTTCGCGCTGACTAGAGTTGGCGCAACCCTTGGGAGGAGAGCAAGATGGCAATTCTGGAACGTTGCGACACGGGCGGCATTGCCCGGCTGACCATGAACACACCGGAAAAGCTGAACGCGCTGTCGGACGAGATGCTGGCGGCGCTGCAGGAACAGTTTGAGGCCCTGCGCGAGGACAGCAGCATCAAGGTAGTGATCCTGTCCGGCACCGGCAAAGGCTTTTGCGCGGGCCATGACATCAAGCAGATGACTGCGGGCCGTGCCGCAGAAGATGGAGGCAAGGCCTACTTCCAAGATCTGTTCGCCCGCTGCACCCGCGTGATGATGGGGCTGCAGTCCCTGCCCCAGCCGGTGATCGCTCAGGTCCACGGCATCGCCACGGCGGCGGGCTGCCAGCTGGTCGCCTCCTGCGATCTGGCGGTGGCGGCTGAGGGCACCAGGTTCGGCGTCAACGGGGTGAACATCGGGCTGTTCTGCTCCACCCCGATGGTGGCCTTGTCCCGCAACATCCCGCGCAAGCAGGCGTTTGAGCTGCTGACCACGGGCGAATTCATCGACGCGGCCCGCGCGGTGGAACTGGGGCTGGCCAACCGCGCTGTGCCGCTGGATCAGCTGGAATCGGAAACCACCAAGCTGGCCGAAACAATCGCCGCGAAACTGGGCGCGGCGGTCAAGATCGGCAAGCAGGCGTTTTATGAGCAACTGCAGATGCCGCTGGATCAGGCCTATGCCTATACCAGCGGGGTGATCGTCGAGAACCTGATGTACCGCGACACCATCGAAGGCATGGCCGCCTTTATCGAAAAACGCGCGCCTGACTGGCAGGAATAAGGTTTTCCGAAAATTTTCGGAGAACTTTAGGCTTTGTTTACCAATCGAAACCTATTGTTTCCTTAAGACGCCAGCCAACTGCCTTTCAATTCAGGCGGAAAGATGGCAAAGATTGGGCAAGGTCGGCGCACAGTCCCGGGCCTGCACAATTTGGGCTGCTGCTGCGGAAGGGTCCCTCCAGCCGGTTCTCTCTCACCGGTCGATCATTCCCGCAGCGGCGGCCCCAAATTCCCCCTTCATCCGTTCAGCCTGAGCATCCGGCATTCGCCACGCGCAGAATGCGGCATCTCCGCGGCCCGCATTGAGCCGCCAAGCCGGTTGCACAGCCCCGCCCCCTGCCCTATGTGGCGGGCATGACAGATCATTCGGCACAGACATTGCACATCGTGGGCGGCGGCATGGCCGGCTCGGAAGCGGCCTGGCAGGCGGCAAACATGGGCGTTCAGGTGGTGATCCACGAAATGCGCCCAAAGGTGGAAACCTTTGCCCACCAGACCGGCAACCTGGGCGAGATGGTGTGCTCCAACTCCTTCCGCTCGGATGATGACGAGCAGAACGCCGTCGGCCTGCTGCACTGGGAAATGCGTCAGGCGAACGGCCTGATCATGACCACCGCCGATCAGCACCGCCTGCCGGCTGGCGGCGCCCTGGCCGTTGACCGGGAGCCCTTTGCCGAAACCGTGACCGCCAGGCTGAAGGCGCATCCGAATGTGTCGGTCTCCTACGAGGAGATCACCGAGCTGCCTGCAGACGGCCACTGGATCTTCGCCACCGGCCCGCTGACCTCGCCGGAACTGGGCAAAGCGATCCAGGCCGAGACCGGCGCCGAGTCGCTGGCCTTTTTCGATGCCATCGCGCCGATCGTCTATGCCGAAAGCATCGACATGTCCCAGGCCTGGATGCAGTCCCGCTATGACAAGGGCGAGACCGAGGAAGAGCGCACCGCCTACCTCAACTGCCCGATGGACAAGGACCAGTACGAGGCCTTCATCGACGCGTTATTGTCAGCTGACAAAACTGAGTTCCACGAGGGCGAAACCGCGGGCTATTTCGACGGCTGCCTCCCGATCGAGGTGATGGCCGAACGCGGCCGCGAAACGCTGCGCCACGGGCCGATGAAGCCGGTGGGGCTGACCAACCCGCATAAGCCTGAAGAAAAGGCCCATGCCGTGGTGCAGCTGCGCCGCGACAATGCTTTGGGTACGCTGTTCAACATCGTCGGCTTCCAGACCAAGATGAAATACGGCGCCCAGACTGAGGTGTTCCGGATGATCCCGGGCCTGGAGAATGCCAGCTTTGCCAGGCTTGGCGGCATCCACCGCAATACCTTCATCAATTCGCCCACCCTGCTGGATGCGCAGATGCGGCTGAAGCGGAAGCCCAACATCCGCTTTGCCGGTCAGATCACCGGCGTCGAGGGCTATGTGGAAAGCGCCGCCATGGGCCTGCTGGCAGGGCGGCTGGCAGCAGCAGAGATCCTCGGCCGGGAACTGCCCGAGGTGCCGCAGGACAGCGCCATGGGCGCGCTGATCCACCACATCACCGGCGGTGCCGAGGCCAAGACCTTCCAGCCGATGAACGTGAACTTCGGCCTGTTCCGCCCGGTCGACGGCCTGAAGGGCGGCCGCCGCGGCCGCAAGGACCGCTACAAGGCCTATACCGACCGCGCCAAAGCGGTCTGGCAGGAGTGGCTTGGCAACTTTTCCTAGACGCGATACGGAAGCAGCGCCTAAACTTACGCCATGAGCGATAAGTTTCTGGACAAGGCCTACGACCTTGAAACACCGGAAGCGACCCTGGAGCACTACAACCAGTGGGCCGCTTCCTATGACGCCGAGATTGCCGGTAACGGGTATGCGACACCGGGGCGGATTGCCCAAGCACTGGCGAAATTCCAACCGGAGATGGGCGAGCCAGTTCTGGATTTCGGCTGCGGCACTGGCCTCTCGGGCCTGGCCCTTCGGCTGCGGGGTTTTGAAACCGTGGACGGCATGGAGCCTTCGGCGGAAATGCTTGCCCAGGCCCGCAGCAAAGGTGTTTACCGCAAACTGACACAGATCGATGTTGCCGACAGCACACCGATCCCGGAAGGCGCCTACCGCCTTATCACCGGCTGCGGTGTGCTGGGCACCGGCGCGGCCCCGCCTGCGGTGTTCGATATGATCATGCACGCCTTGCCGCGCGGCGGCCTGTTTGTCTTCTCATACAATGATCACGCATTGGAGGACCGCGCCTATACCGGCAAGCTCAATGACTGGCTGGACTGTTCCGCGGCACGGCTGCTATTCAGGGAATACGGCGACCATCTGCCCGGAATCGACCTGAAATCAACCGTCTATGTAATTGAGAAAGCGTGACATTCACCACCCGCTTTGCGCCCTCGCCAACCGGACCGCTGCACCTGGGCCACGCCTATTCCGCACTGCTGGCGCATGATATGGCCGTGGCTGCGGGCGGCCGTTTCCTGCTGCGCATCGAAGATATCGACCAGTCCCGTGCCCGGCCCGAATGGGAGGCGCAGATCTATGACGACCTTCACTGGCTGGGCCTTAGCTGGCCGCAGCCGGTGATGCGCCAATCACAGCGGCTGCCCCGCTACCGCGCGGTACTGGACCGGCTGACCGCCCTGGGGCTCACCTACCCCTGCCGCTGCAACCGCGCCGATATCGAGGCCGCGGCGGGGGCGCCGCAGGAAGGCGTGCCGCAATTCGGCCCCGACGGGCGCATCTACCCCGGCACCTGCCGCAGCCGCCCGCCCGCTGAAGCGACAGAGCGCGACGTGATCCGGCTGAACATGGAAAAGGCCGTGCAGGCCGCAGAGCTGCGCAGCTTCACCGAAACCGGGCCGGAGTTTGAAGGCTCGCACCAGCTGGACCCTGAGCAGCTGATTTCAGGTGTTGGCGACATCATCCTGGTGCGCCGCAACATGGGCAGCTCCTACCACCTGTCGGTGGTGGCGGATGACGCGGACCAGGGCATCACCCATGCCGTGCGCGGCGCTGACCTGTTCGAGGCCACCCAAATCCACGTGCTGCTGCAAAGTCTGCTGGGCCTGCCCACACCGGTTTATCATCATCACCGCCTGATCCGCGATGCACAGGGCAAGCGGCTCGCCAAACGCGACGACGCCCGCGCCATCGCCAGGTACCGCGCCGAGGGTGCCACCCCGCAGGACATCCGCGGCATGGTGGGTCTGCCCGCTTCTTCTGGCTGAAAATATCCCCGCCGGAGGCACGGCCCGCCAGGGCCGCCCCCCTTAGGTGCTGCTCACTCCATCGGCTTCATCAGCTCGACCTCGCCGCCTTCCCGCACCGCGGTATAGAAACAAGTCCGGCGGTTGGTATGGCAGGCGGCGCCAGTCTGGCGCACCAGCGCCAGCAGGCAGTCCCGGTCGCAATCGACCCGCAGATCGACCAGTTCCTGCACGTGGCCGGAGGTCTCCCCCTTGATCCAGAACGCCTGGCGCGAGCGCGACCAGTAGGTGACCCGGCGGGTTTCCAGCGTGCGCGCCACCGCCTCCGCGTTCATCCAGGCCATCATCAGCACCTCGCCCGAGGCCTCGTCCTGCGCGATGCAGGGGATCAGGCCCGCGTCATCATATACCAGGCTGGCGGGATCAAAGGGCGCGGCAATAGACATGGAGAAAAACCTTTTGCATCTGCTGTTCGGCTCCCTATGTATGGGGAACCACCAAGCAGGGAAAGCCCGGGAAAGCGATGTCTGGCGAATCCGATCTGATCAAGCTGTATTCTTCGCGCATTCTGGCGCTGGCCGCGGATATTCCGCATCTCGACCGGCTGGAGGCCCCTGACGCCACGGTCAAGAAACGCTCCCCGCTGTGCGGCTCCACCGTCACCGTTGATATCAAAGTTGAGCACGGGCGGATCACGGATTTCGGCCAGGACGTAAAGGCTTGCGCGCTGGGGCAAGCCTCAGCAGCGGTGGTCGGCGCCAATGTGGTCGGCCGCTCGCTGGCTGAGGTTGAAACGGCGCGCGACCAGTTGAAGACCATGCTGACCCAGGACGGCCCGGTGCCGGATGCGCCCTTTGACGGGCTGGAAGTTCTGCAGCCCGCGCGCGAGTTCAAGAACCGCCACGCCTCCATCATGTTGGCGCTTGAGGCCACCCTGGAGGCGATGCAGACCGCCGCCAAGGAGCAGTGCGCCTGACGCCTGCCTTTTGCGCCACTGACTGCAATTGACTGTAAAACCCGCGACCTCCCCTGCAGTACTGCAAGGGTGAATTTGCTGCTGAATCCGCCTGTCCAACAAAAACCGCCGCGCATCCGGGCAGGATGGCGGCGGCAGTTATGCTCTGCTGTGCGGGACCCGGGCAGACCAGGCAGGATCTTGAGGCAATCCATTCAGGGATCGGGACAGGCGGTTGACCCCCTAAAACAGTCCGGGACAGGAAAGGGCCGGCCCGGCACAGCAGATGCAATCAGGAAATCGGAATAAGGGTCACAGCAGGCCGGGCAAATGAAGTGCGGCCACCAGCATCACCATCAGCGAGGCCGCGCCGATGGCGTCCTGCAGCAGGGTGGAATGGGCATTCTGAATGGTGGTCTTGATCTGTGTCATCATGGCTCGGGCCTCCTCCAGTTTGGTTCGCTGCTCTCTGGCAATCTTGTTGCCCCTTTGTTCTCATTTTCAGGAACACCTGTAAAGAACTTTTTGAGAACATTTGCGAACAAACAAGAACGCAGCAGAAAGCCCGCCACGGAATCTCGGCTTAACCCACTGAAATCAAACGTATTGCCTGATCCTGCTTCATCAGCCACAGAAGAACACGCGCCGCCTTGCCGCGGACGCTTTCCAGCTTGGGATCGGCTGCCAGCAGCGACCGGGCGTCGCTTTGCGCCACCGCCATCAGCCCGGCCTGACGCTCCAGGTCGGCAATCCGGAATCGCGGCACGCCCGATTGCGCGGTGCCAATCATGTCGCCCGCCCCGCGCATCTGCAGATCGGTCTCCGAAATCCGGAAGCCGTCCTCTGTCTCGCGCAGGACCTCCAGCCGCTTGCGGCCGCCTTCGGTCAGCGGCGGCTGATACATCAGCAGGCAGGTCGATTCAGCGCTGCCGCGCCCGACCCGGCCGCGCAGCTGGTGCAACTGCGCCAGGCCGAAGATTTCCGCCCGCTCAATCACCATGATCGAGGCATTGGGCACGTTCACCCCCACCTCGATCACCGTGGTCGCGACCAGAACCTTGGTCTTGCCCTCCTGGAACGCCGCCATCGCGGCATCTTTCTCGGCGGGCGGCATCTGACCGTGCACCAGGCCAGCAATCCCCTCGCCCAGCACCGCGCGCAGATGCTTGAATCGCTCCTCCGCCGCGGTCAGATCGCTCAGCTCGGACTCGTCCACCAACGGGCAGACCCAGTAGCACTGCCGCCCCTCCGCAATCGCCTTGCGCAGGTGATCGACAACCTCCTGCATGCGTTCGGTGCTGATGACAGCCGTCTTGACCGGCTTGCGCCCGGGCGGTTTCTCATCCAGCACCGAGACATCCATGTCGCCGTATTGCGCCAGCGCCAGCGAGCGTGGGATCGGCGTTGCGGTCATCACCAGCACATCGGCGCCCTTGCCCTTTTCCGCAAGCTCCATCCGCTGGCGCACGCCGAAGCGGTGCTGTTCATCGACAATCGCCAGCCGCAGGTCGCGGAATTCGACATCCTGCTGGAACACCGCATGGGTGCCGACCAGAACCTGAATGTCGCCGCGCTTAAGCGCCGCCAGCTTGGCCTTGCGCTCAGCCCCTTTGTCGCGGCCCGTCAGGATTTCGATCACCACGCCCGCATCCTCGGCCAGCGGCGCAAGACCTTCCATGTGCTGTTGCGCCAGAATGCCGGTCGGGGCCATCATCACCCCCTGCCCGCCCGCTTCAACCGCGACCAGCAAAGCCATGAAAGCAACCAGGGTTTTCCCGGCGCCAACATCGCCTTGCAACAGCCGGTTCATGCGCTTGGGCGATGCCATGTCGGCGGAGATTCCCTCGATCGCTCGCGCCTGCGCATTGGTGGGTTTGTAAGGCAGCGCCTTCAGCACACGCGACTGCAGCCGACCGGTGGCGTGGCTTTCGATGCCCCGCGCCTTGCGCTCCGTCTGGCGGGCCAGGGCCAGGGTCAGCTGATGCGAAAACAGCTCATCATAGGCCAACCGCGCCCGCGCCGGCGACAACGGGCTCAGGTCATCCGGGCCTTGTGGCGCATGGGCAGACTGCAGCGCCTCATGCCAGGCGGGCCAGCCTTCCTTCAGCATCTGCGCCGGGTCGATCCATTCCGCCAGCTCCGGCATCCGCGACAGCGCGCTTTGCGCCGCCTTATACATGGTTTTCTGCGTGACCCCATGGGTCAGGCTGTAGACCGGTTCATACTCCGGAATCTCATGCGCCTCCTCCACCGGCAGCATGTGATCGGGATGCACCATCTGCGCGATGCCGTCGAACAGCTCCAGCTTGCCCGAGACCACCCGGCGCGCGCCTTCCGGCAGCTGTGCCTCCAGATAGCGGCTGCGGCCGTGGAAAAAGACCAGCTGGAACTCGGTCTCCGCGTCCTGCACATGAATGCGGTAAGCACCGCCCTTGCTCCGCGCGGGCCGGTGACGGCCCACAGTGACCTCAACCGTCACCACCGCGGGCAAATCCACCCCGCGGATGGTGTCGCGCCGCCGACGGTCGATCACTGAATAAGGCAGTGAAAACAATAGGTCGCGCGGCGTTTCTATATCCATCTGGAGCAGATTCTGCGCGGTTTTCGGGCCGACACCCTGCAGGGTCTCGGCGCCGGCAAACAGCGGAAACAGGATCTCCGGACGCCCGCTCATGCCTCTGCGATCAGCTCCAGCCAGCCGTCTTCATCCAGGGTCTGGATGCCCAGCTCTGCCGCCTTCTTGGCCTTGGAGCCCGCCCCGGGGCCAGCCACCAGGATATCGGTCTTCTTGGAAACTGAGCCCGAGACCTTGGCCCCCAGCGCCTCGGCCCGGGCCTTGGCTTCGGCGCGGGTCATTTTCTCCAATGTGCCGGTGAATACGACAGTCTTGCCCGCCACCGGGCTGTCCGCAGCCGGCGCATCGGGCGGCACGATGGTCAGTTTCGCCACCAGCCGGTCGATGGCCGCGCGTTCCTCCGGGTTGGCAAAGGCATCCGACAGCGACAGGCCCAGCACCGCGCCGATCCCGTCGACGCCGATCAGGTCCGCCCAGGCGGCTGCGGCTTCGGCCGGCACGCCGCAATCAGCAACGGCGGCAGAACGGGTCTCAGATATCCGGGCGCGGCGGCCCTCCTCCTTGGCGGCCTGGCGTTCGGTCTCCTCGGCCTCATCGGCGGCCCGGTGCGCCAGCGCCGCCGGACGGGCCGCGTCAATCGCAGCCGCCATTCCCTGCCAGTCCCGGTAGTGCAGCGCCAGATCGCGGCCCGCGACCTCACCCGCGTGGCGGATGCCAAGGGCAAAGATCAGCTTGGCCAGCGGGATCGTGCGCTTTTCCTCAATCGCCGCGAACAGGTTGTCAGCGGATTTCTCCCCCCAGCCCTCGCGGTTCTTCAGCTGCTGCAGGCCAGAGCCATAATTTTCTTGCAGATCAAAGATATCCGCAGGCTCCTTGATCCAGCCATCGCTGTGGAACTGCTCCACCTGCTTGGCGCCCAGTCCTTCGATATCAAAGGCCGCGCGGGAGACGAAATGCTTGAGCTTTTCGACCGCCTGCGCAGGGCAGATCAGACCGCCGGAACACCGGCGCACGGCATCGCCTTCTTCCCGTTCCGCCGGGCTGCCGCATTCCGGGCAGGTGTGCGGAAACGCATAGGGTTCTGCATCTTCCGGGCGCTTGGACAGGTCCACATCGGCCACTTTCGGGATCACATCGCCGGCGCGGTAGATCTGCACCCAGTCGCCGATGCGGATGTCCTTGCCGCCGCGGATCTCCTCGCCCTTGGAGTCGCGCCCCTGAATGTAATCCTCGTTGTGCAAAGTGGCGTTTGACACCACCACCCCGCCAACGGTCACCGGGGTAAGCCGCGCCACCGGGCTGAGCGCGCCTGTGCGGCCGACCTGGATGTCGATGGCTTCCAGCCGGGTCCAGGCGAGTTCGGCCGGGAACTTATGCGCAATGGCCCAGCGGGGGGTGGTGGAGCGGAACCCCAGCCGTCCCTGCAGCGCCAGATCGTTGACCTTGTAGACAACGCCGTCGATGTCATAGCCGAGCGTCGCGCGCTGTTCCTCGATGCTGCGGTAATGATCAATCATCTCCGCAACACTGGTGCACAGCCGGGTCAGCGGATTGGTCTGGAACCCAAGCGACTGCAGCCGTTCGATCGCCTCCAACTGCGTTTCTGCCAAAGGTGCGCTCAGCTCTCCCCAGCTGTAGGCGAAGAACCGCAAAGGCCGGGCGCGGGTGATCTCTGCGTCCAGCTGCCGCAAGGACCCGGCGGCGGCGTTGCGCGGATTGGCAAAAATCTTGCCTCCGCGTTCCGCATGGCGGGCGTTCAGTGCTTCGAAATCGGCGTGGCTCATATAGACTTCGCCGCGCACCTCCAGAACCTCCGGCGCGCCGTTCAGCTGCTGCGGAATATCGGTGATGGTTCGCGCGTTGGCGGTCACGTTTTCGCCCACACTGCCGTCGCCGCGTGTGGCGGCCTGGACCAGTCGGCCCTGCTCATAGCGCAGAGACAGCGACAGGCCGTCAATCTTGGGCTCCGCCGTGTAGCCTAGCGCGGCCCCGCCGCCGAGGCCCAGATATTTGCGGATACTGCGGTCAAAGTCGGAGACATCCTCATCCTCGAAGGCATTGCCCAGCGACAGCATCCGCACCGTATGGGTGATCTTACCGAACCCCGACGCCGCCGGCGCGCCGACCGCCTCCAGCTGAGTTGCTTCTTCCGCCAGTTCCGGGAAGGCGTCCGCCAGCATGCGGTAGCGCCGTTTCAGCGAATCATATTCGGCATCGCTGATCTCGGGCGCGTCAGCCTGGTGATAGGCCAGATCCGCCGCCTGCAGCTGCTCCTCCAGCGCCAGAAACTCTGCCCGGGCGTCCTCTGCCGTCAGGCCGGTCACGTCTTTTTCCGAATTCTCTGCCACGCGCGGTCCCTCTTCGTTCTCACCCATGGTGATAGGACGCCGCGCGCGCCGCGTCCAGCGACTCTGTCAGAGCGGTCTGCTGCGCCGGCAGACATGAAAAAAGCCCGCCAAACGGCAGGCCTTTACAACCGGCGGCACAAATTCAAGTGCCGTCCGGACTTTCATTCTTTCAAGCGCCGACCGCCATCCGCTGGCCGCCGGACATATGATCCTCCTGCGGATCACGCAGCACATAGCCGCGGCCCCAGACCGTTTCGATATAGTTTTCGCCGCCTGTTGCGTTGCTGAGTTTCTTGCGCAACTTGCAGATGAAAACGTCGATGATCTTCAGTTCCGGCTCATCCATGCCGCCATAAAGATGGTTGAGGAACATTTCCTTGGTCAGCGTGGTGCCTTTACGCAAGGACAAAAGCTCCAGCATCTGGTATTCCTTGCCGGTCAGATGCACCGCCTTGCCGTCAGCCTCAACTGTCTTGGCATCCAGGTTGACCGAGATCTTGCCGGTCTTGATGATCGACTGCGAATGGCCCTTGGACCGGCGGATGATCGCATGGATCCGCGCCACCAGTTCCTCGCGGTGGAACGGTTTGGTCAGATAGTCGTCCGCCCCAAAGCCGAAGCCCTTGATTTTGTTGTCGGTATCATCGGCACCGGACAAAATCAGGATGGGGGTTTCGATACGGGACATGCGCAGCTGGCGCAGAACCTCATGGCCGTTCATATCCGGCAGCCCCAGATCCAGCAGGATCAGGTCGTAATCATAGAGTTTGGCCAGATCGATCCCCTCCTCACCCAAATCCGTCGAATAGACGTTCAGGTTGGCGTGGGTCAGCATCAGCTCGATGCTTTTTGCCGTGGTCGGATCATCCTCAACCAAAAGAATGCGCATATTTTATTCTCCGCCTGTACACTGTTTCCCTCAGGTCTCGTTAACCTTGGTGGAAAAAAGTTAATGGCCCGTTACCATGATGGTTAATTTACGAATTCAACTCAAGGGCGGCCCAAACTATTTTGCGTCCGGGTTGCGGAATTTCTTCAACCGTGTGGTTTTCAGCGCTTCTTCACCGTGGTCGGCCACCGCCGCAACCCAGCTCCGGAATTCCTCCTCACTGAGCCCGTAGCGGCGCATCGCCTCGGTCTGCGGCAGCAGCCCGTAAAGCACGCCGCGCACAACCGCAGCCTTGCGCGAGGCGACCCAGCGCTTGGTCGTTTCCGGCGGCAAATCCGCCCGGGTCATGATGGTTCCGTCCGGCAGGGTGACTGCCCGCGGGCCGTCGACTTTCTTCAAAAACATCCGTCTTCCCTTTGAAGATCTTTTTCGTTGCGGTCCGGCAAAAGAATTTCCGATCAGGCTTAACGGGGCGTGAACCAAGGCCCTTGAGAGTCGTTAGGATTTTCCTATATTCTGCGGCGCCTGCCCCCTTGCCTTCAGGAGCTGCCCCATGGCGCTGGACCACAACACCACCTTGAACTCGCTTGGCTTTGCCAAACCGCCCTCGGAAACCCGGGTGGTGGTGGCCATGTCCGGCGGCGTCGACAGCTCTGTCGTTGCAGCATACCTGGCCGATCAGGGCTATGATGTGGTCGGCGTGACCCTGCAGCTGTACGATCACGGCGCGGCGCTGGCCAAGAAAGGCGCCTGCTGCGCCGGCATCGATATCCACGATGCGCGCCGCGTCGCCGAGGAGCGCGGCTTCCCGCATTATGTTCTGGATTATGAGAACATTTTTAAAGATGCGGTGATTGACGAGTTCGCCGACAGCTATCTGGCGGGCGCCACCCCGGTACCCTGCATCCGCTGCAATGAGCGGGTGAAGTTCAAGGACCTGCTGGAAACTGCCAAGGACCTGGAGGCCGACTGCATGGCCACCGGCCATTACATCCAGCGCAAAATAGGCACCCGCGGGCCGGAGCTGCACAGCGCCGAGGATGCCAACCGCGACCAGAGCTATTTCCTGTTCTCCACCACGCCGGAGCAGCTGGATTTTCTGCGCTTCCCGCTGGGGCACCTGCCCTCCAAGGACGCAACGCGTGAGATGGCGGCTCAGTACGGGCTGGCGGTGGCGGACAAGCCGGACAGCCAGGACATCTGTTTCGTGCCGGACGGGAACTACGCCAGCGTGATCGAGAAACTGCGCCCCGGCGCCGTGGATCCGGGCGAGATCGTGCACGCCGATGGCCGGGTGCTGGGCAGCCATGAAGGGGTGATTCACTACACCATCGGCCAGCGCCGCGGCCTTGGCATCGGCGGTCTCTCGGAGCCGCTTTATGTGGTGAAACTGGATGTGGACAAGAAACAGGTGGTGGTCGGCCCCAAGGAGCTGCTGGCCACCCGCACCATTCCGGTGCGCGAGATCAACTGGCTGGGCGATGAGCCTTTCACCAGCCGGGACGAATGGCATTTGAAGGTCAAGGTCCGCTCCACCCGCCCGCCCCGGGAGGCGATCATCCGGCCGCTGACGGATACAACCGCCGAAGTGGAGCTGCTGACCCCGGAGGAAGGCGTCTCCCCCGGCCAGGCTTGCGTGTTCTACGCCAGCGAAGGCTCCCGCATCTTCGGCGGCGGCTGGATCTGGCGCGGCTACTGATAGCCTGACCGCCGGGTCAAGGACGGCGCAGCCGCCGCGCGACAGCGCGGCTTGTCCGTGACGCGGTATTCCAGATTAAAATCGGATTGGCGCCTGAGGGCAGACCTGCCCTTAGGCGCCTCTCAGCAGAAGAAGCTCCCGCGCGCCCTCTTTTCCTGACTGTCAGAGGTCTGCATGACCGGAGCGGCAAGCGCCGCGCGGGTGCACCAGCGCCCGTGCTGCCAGAAGGCGCGCGCCGGAGGCTCTGCATCCGGCGCGCTTCGCCTTAGCTCTTAGGCAGACGGTCCAGGACCGCGCGGGCGGCCCGCAGACCGGGCGCTTCACCGCCCTGGCCCAGGCGCTGCATAGTCAGTTCCATCGCTTCCAGTTGTGCCCCCGGATCTGCCGCCAGCGCATTCAGCCGGGCGGCAATGTTTCCAGGTGTACACTCCGGCCCCAGGCATTCCGGCACCACCCGGGTCTCGCTCACCAGGTTGACCAGAGTCACCGTGTCGATCAGCGCCATGCGCTTCATGATCTGCCAGGTCAGCCACTGGAACTTGTAGGCGATCACCATCGGAGTGGCTGCGGCCGCCAGCTCCAGCGAGACGGTGCCGGAGGCGGCCAGCGCCAGATCCGCCGCAGCAAAGGCGGCGCGTTTGTGCGCCTTGGCGGTGGCAGCCTCAAACCGGTTCGGATCGACCAGCACCGTAGCCTCCGGCCAGTCTTTCAGCGCGTCCTGCACCAGCCCGGCCACCGGCGCGGCGGCGGGCACGACGATCCGGAAGTCCGGGTGCGCCGCCGTGAAGCGCTGCAGCGCGCCGCCGAAATCCGGTGCCAGCCGCGCGACTTCGGACCGCCGCGAGCCGGGCAGCGCCAGCACAAAGGGCGACTCGCCCAGACCGAACTCCGCGCGGAATGCGGCAGTTTCCGCCCCGGTGGCCTGCGGTTCGGCAACCACCGGGTGGCCGACGAAGTCGCAGTCCATGCCTGCCGCCTCCATGTAAGGCGGCTCAAACGGCAAAAGTGCCAGAACGTGGTCGATCACTTCCGCCATCTTCCCGGCCCGTTTGGGCCGCCAGGCCCAGACCGAAGGCGCCACATAATGCACCGTGCGGATGTTGCTTTTCTCTTTCACCAGCCGCGCCACGCGCAAGCTGAAGTCCGGGCTGTCGATAGTGATCAGAACATCCGGGCGGGTCTCAAGCACCGCCTCCGCGGTTTCCCGGATGCGGCGTTTCAGATGGCGGTACTTGGGCAGCACCTCGGCCAGCCCCATCACCGACAACTCATCCATCGGAAAGCGGGAGTACAGCCCCTGCTCCGCCATCAGCGGGCCGCCGATACCGTCAAAGCTGACGCCAGGTTCCAGCTGTTTCAGCCCCGCCATCAGCGCCCCGCCCAGCCGGTCGCCCGAAGGCTCCCCGGCCAGGATGAACACCCGAAGGTTCATGCTTCACGCAGCCACAGGTACAGGCCCAGCCGGTCGCAGGCCGCAATCACCGCATCCTGATCCAAAACGATCACGCCGCCCGCCTCCAGCACGATGCCGGAGAGGCCGGCCTTGGCCGCAGCCTCAACCGTTTCGACGCCGATCGTGGGCAGATCGGCGCGGCGGTCCTGCGCGGGCTTGGGCGCCTTGAACAGCAAGCCGCCCTGCCCGTCCGGACGCTGCGCCAGTGCGGCCAGCATCCAGTCGGTGCCAAAGACGTTCTCCACCGCAATCGCCTGCCGCTTGCGCACGGCGCAGGACTGGCCGATGTCGGCGGCTGACATTGCGGCCACGATCTGCGCGCCGCGCTCCGCATCCGCCTTGTCCAGCTCGCCCGGCTGCACCTTGGTCGGCACGCCAGCCGCCATCAGCAGATCCGGCGCAACCTCATGCGCGGCCCGCACGGCAAATCCTGCCTGCTCAAAAATGCCGATGATCGCCCGCAAGGCGCCGTCATCGCCCGCAGCCAGCGCGCCTTGCAGCACCGGCACCAGGGGCAGGGTCGCCGCATCGATGGCCGAAGGGTCGATATTCGGCCGCTGCACCGCGCCTGCCATGCAGATCTCGGTGACCTCCGCTGCCTCCAGCCGTTCGAGAAAAGAGCCCAGCTGCTCAAACCGGAAGGTGATTTCGGGATCCACCGAATCCGGTTCCGACCCCGCCATCGCACAGATCAGCGGACGGCCCGGAGCCCGCGCTGCCACTTCCGCCGGCAAGCCGCCGGTGCCTGCAATCAAAGCCAGCATGGCTTCAGCCTCCCGGTGTCAGAAAGGAGCGATCGCTTTCGCCGGTGATGAAGGCGACGATCTCCTGAACATACTGGCTTTCGGTCTCATCTCCCAATCGCTTGGCGCGTTCCTGAAAGGTGCCCTCCCCCTGCGCCAGCATCTGGAAGGCCGCGCGCAAGGCGGTGATGTCGCTACGCGCCACGCCGCGGCGCTTGAGGCCAACCAGGTTCAGCCCGTCCAGCTCGCCGCGCTGTGCCTGTACCAAGCCATAGGGGATCACATCGTTGGTCACCATGGTGACGGCGCCGATGATCGCGCCCTTGCCGATCCGCACCCACTGATGGATGCCGGACAAACCGCCGATGATCACATCATCCTCCAGCACGCAGTGGCCCGCCACCGCAGCGGAGTTCACAACGATCACCCGGTCACCGATCTGGGCGTCATGGGCAATGTGGCAGCCCGCCATGAACAGGCCGTCGTCGCCGATACACGTCACGCCGCCGCCGCCCTCGGTGCCGGCATTCACCGTCACATGTTCGCGGAAGCGGTTGCGCTTGCCGATGACGGTCCGGCACTTCTCGCCCTTGAACTTGAGATCCTGCGGGATCTCGCCCAGCACGGCAAAGGGAAAGACGACGGTCTCGTCCCCGATCTCAGTGTCTCCGGTGACGACAACATGGGATTTCAGAACAACCCGGTCCCCCAGCACAACCTCAGGGCCAACCACGCAGAACGGGCCGATTTCGCAGTCCTTTCCAAGTTTGGCGCCCTCTTCGATCACGGCACTGGGGTGAATCCGGCTCATGTTCATCCGTCCTTCTGCACGTCGACCATAGCCGAGAATTCCGCCTCGGCCGCCACATCGCCATCGACGGTGGCGCGGCCGGAGAACTTGAAGATCTTGCCGCCCGGCTTGCCGCGCAGGGTTTCCACATGCATTTCCAGCACGTCGCCCGGCACCACCTTGCGGCGGAATTTGCACTTGTCGATGTTCATGAAGTAGATCAGCAGGTTGGTGTCGACCATATCCATGCCAACCCCCAGCATCACGCCCGCGGTCTGCGCCATCGCCTCGACGATGGTGACGCCGGGCATGATCGGCGTGCCCGGGAAGTGGCCCTGGAAGTGCGGCTCGTTCATGGTGACATTCTTGATGCCGCGTGCCGACTTGTAGCTGTCGATATCGACCACCTTGTCGACCAGCAGGAACGGGTAGCGGTGCGGCAGGATCCGCTGGATCAGTTGAATGTCAGCGCTTTGCAGCTCGGTGGTCATGCTTGGTTTCCCATATTCGTCAAATGTGCTGCGCCGTCCCTAGCAAGGAGGCAGCGTTTGGGCAAGTTCGCCGGCTCAGCGATCGCCATCCTCTTGCGCCGCGCCGTCGCCCAGCACCGCGTCGATCCGGGCAATCGCCAGGCTGGTGATGTCGGCTGCATCCGCGCTCAGAAACACCGAGGCGTGGTCGAGGATTGCGCCTGCCCCGGTTTCGCGCAGGATCTGCTGCAGCACCGGCAGCGAGGCGCTGATGAATTCGCGCCGGGCCTCTTCGCCCATCTGATTGATTTCGCGCAGTTTCTGCTCCTGGCGGCGGCGGGTGTCCTGCACTTTCTGGTCAAAGGCATCTGCCAGCGCCCGGAACGCCTGCGGCTCCATCTCGCTGCGGCGTTCGGTCAGCTCCAGCTCCTCGCGCCGCAGTTCGGCCTCGATGCGGCGGTTTTCCGCAGTCAGCACAGCGCCTTCTGCTTCCATCTCCCGCTCGACCCGCTTGCCAAAAGCGCTTTCGGAGAACAGCCGCTCCGGCTGGATGGTGAGGATGCCGCTTTGCGGCAGCCCCAGCTGATAACCGCGCCCGGGACCCGGCGCAGGCTGCGCCGTGTCCTGCGCAAAGGCGGGAGCAGCCCCGAAACAGGCCAGCGCCACGGCAAGACCGCGCGCCGCCCAACGGCCGGGAGACTGCTGCCGCACCAGATCAGAACCTCGCCTGCAGAGTCAGGTCGAAGGGTTGCTCCTCGTCGAAGTCCTCTTTCTTGAGAGCTTTGGAGAAATTGAACCGCAGCGGGCCAAAGCCGGTGGTCCACAAGAGCGAGAAACCGACAACGTGACGGAAAGACCTGTCACGCCCCACGATCCCGTTGCCGGAGTTAAAGCCTGCGGTGTTGACATTCTGCAGCCCCCAGAGGCCGCCGACATCATAGAACAAAGCGCCGCGCAGCCCCAGTTCTTCCGGCAGGCCCAGCGGGAACTCCGCATCGAAACGCGCAACCGCATAGTAGTTACCGCCGAGGAAATCATTATAATTTCCGCCATTCGGGTTGCCGTCAGTCTGATCCCGCGGACCGATACCGCCAGGTTCAAAGCCCCGGATGACAGAGGGGGTCAGAACGAAGCGGTCGATTGTGCGGCTGTTACCGCTGCCTTCCCATTGAAACGCGCCTGCTTCCAGGGTCGCGCGAAGGGTGACCTCCTCATTCCAGATGCGGCGCTGCGCAACAAGCTTGGTAGTTGCCTTGATGTATTCGGAATCGCCGCCAAGCCCGGCGTAATCGGCGCCAATTTCGACCAGGAAGCCGGCATTCGGGTCGAGGCCGGTCAAGCGGCTGTCATAGCGGTAGGTGACCCCGGCAGCACTGGCAGTCCGTTCACCCTGCGCGATTTCGCTTTGGATGACCGGACCCGCCAGATTCTGGTTGGTGTCATCATCGTCAAACTGCATCTCGTCCGCATCCCAGGTGTAGCGCACCTGCAGCGACGAATCCTCGCCCGTGTTGAAGGTCAGCGCCGGGCGGAAGAAGACGCGTTTGGTTTTATACTCCGAGAAGCTGGAGTCGGTTTCATTCAGACCAAGGTCCAGATCGAACTTCAGCTCCCGCCCCAGCAGGAACGGTTCGGTGAAACCCAGAACATAGGAATCGGATTCCGTCGCGGTGGCAATGTTGAACGACAGCCGCTGGCCTCGGCCCAGGAAGTTGTTTTCGCTAAGACCGACGCTGACACCAAAGCCATCCGTGATTGAGTAGGCACCGCCGAGGTTCAGCGAACCGGTCGGCTGCTCCTCGACGTCCACGTCGACAATGACCTGATCCGAAGAACTGCCCTCACGGGTCTCCACATCGGCCGTGGCAAAGAATCCCAGAGCCCGGATCCGCTCGGCGCTGTTGCGGATCGAGCGCGGGTTGAACGGGTCGCCTTCGACGGAGCGGAACTGCTGGCGGATCACCCGGTCCAGCGTGGTTGTGTTGCCCTCAATGTCGATCCGCTCGACAAACACCCGCGGCCCGCGTGTCAGCACGAATTCGATATCAAGCGTCAGGTCCCGGTCGTTGCGGGTGACGCGCGGCTCGACCCGCAGAAAGTCGATCTCGTTGCGGACGGCCAGCCCTTCCATCCGGTCGATCGCATTTTCGACCAAGGCCGGGGAATAAACAACACCGGACCGGATTTTCAGGGTGGAGCTGAACAGGTCGGCATCGGCTTCCGGCATTTCGCTGGTCACTGTGATGTTGCCGAAGCGGAACTGCTGGCCCTCAGTCACATCCACCACCAAGAATACCGCGTCACGCTCCTGCGTGACTTCAGCGTTGGCGCTGTTGACGCGGAAATCCACATAGCCGCGCGACAGGTAGAAATCGCGCAGCACCTGCTTGTCGAATTCCAGGCGGTCTTCGATCAGGGTGTCGGAGCGGATGAAGGTGCGCAGCAGACCGGCCTGCTTGGTTTCCAGAACCCGCCGCAGACGGCGGTCGGAATAGACCCGGTTGCCGGTGAACGACACGCGCTCCACCTCAATGGTGTCGCCCTCGGAAATCTCAAACACCAGATCGACGCGGTTGTTGCTGCGGCGGATGATGCGCGGGGTCACGCGGGAGGCCAGACGGCCCTGAACGCTGTAAGCCTCGGCAATCAGCGCCGCGTCGCGTTCGGCCTGCGACGGGCTGAACACCCGGCGCGGCGCCGACTCGACAATGTCGCTCAGCGCGTCGTCCTTGAGGCGGCGGTTGCCTTCGAAACTGATCTGGTTGATGGTCGGGAACTCGGTGACCTTGATCACCAGGGTGCTGCCGCGCGGCACGATTTCGACTGTTTCAAATACGCCACTGTCAAGAATACGCTGATAGGCGTCGTTCAGCTCGCCAGCGCTGACCGTCTGGCCGCGCTCGATGCCGGTATAGGCGACAACGGTGGATGTCTGAATCCGCTGATTGCCCTCCACCTGGACCGACGTGAAGCGGTAGCTTTGAGCCTCTGCCGGCAGCGGCGACAACGCGTAACCCAGCGCAACTGCCAGAGAAATGGCAGAAACTTTCCGGTACAAGATATTGATGCCCGACTTACGCTCACCACAGGACTTGCCTGCGACTTTCCCCCAAACCATCTTTTTTACAACCCGATTATATTAGCAGCTTTGGCAAGTGCGTACCGGGTTTGAAAGCGCTTGTCAAAACTATCAAAGCGCATTCTGGCAGCATCCGGCGCGGCGGGCTTGCGCGCCGGTTGCGGGAATCACAGCGTGGCGAGCCAGGTGCCCGCGGTCAGTGCGCCAAGGATGGCAAATCCGGTCAGCGCCCGGTCCCAATTCAGCCGCATCAGAAGGCCAAGGCCGCGGTAAGATTGCGAGAGTGTCTGCATCGGTCATCCCCCAGTTTCCGTTCACCCGTCCGCGGTGCCGGCATCGGGAGGCTGCCGCGGATTGATAAAACGTTAACGGGGGAATGTGGCGGCAGTTGGGCGGCACTGTGGCCGCCCCTTGGCGCTGCTGCCTGCCAGGTCAGCAGAACAGATCGTTGCCAATCGCAAACACCATCAGCGACAGCACGATGGCAATGCCAAGCGACATCAGCACCCGCACCGCCCGGTCGCTGGGCGGACGCCCGGCGACGGCTTCATAGGCGTAGAACATCAGGTGGCCGCCATCCAGCGCGGGCACCGGGAACAGGTTCAGCAACCCGACCGCAGTGGACAGCACCGCAATGAAGCGGATAAAGCTTTCCGCCCCCTGGCTTGCCATCGCGCCGGAGGTTTCGGCGATCCCGATCGGCCCGGACAGGTTGCAGGTGCTGATGGCGCCGGTGATCATATGCTTCAGCCCGGACAGGGAGGTGCCGACCACCGCCCAGACCTGATAAGCGCCCGCTGCCAGCGACTCGCCCAAGCCGGCCTTATCGGTGGCCGGCTCAAACGCCAGCCCGCCGATGATTCCGATCCGCCAGCGGGTGGCAAAGCCGCCGTCCGGCTGCGGTTCATCCGTGCGCCGCGGCGCCAGCGCCATCTCGACCTTCTCGCCGCCGCGCAGCACATCCAGCACCAGCACCTTGCCGTCTGCGGCTTCGACATGCTCTTTCAGCTGGTCAAAGGACACCAGCGGCGCGCCGTCCACCGCGACGATCAGGTCCTCGGGCTGCAGCCCGGCATCCGAGGCCGCGCTGCGCGGCACCACACCGCGCACATAGGGCGGGTACAGATACGGTCCGCTGACGCTGTGCTCAGACCCCTCGCGGCGCACCTGATAGTCCAGCGGCTGCTGCTGCGGCAGTGCCTTGCGAAACTCTTCCCAGGCCTCGGTGTCCAGATAGCTTGGCACCGGCAGGCCGCCTGCTGTGATCAGCTCATCGCCCTGCTGCAGCCCGTTTTCGACCCCGGGCAGCGGCGCCATGTCCCCAACGGTCAGCGGATCGCGCATCACCCCCTGCGACATCGCCACGGCGGCAAAGATGATTACAGACATGACGAAGTTGAAAACAGGCCCGGCCGCAACGGTTGCCGAACGGGCCCAAAGGGGCGCGCCATGCATTGTCCGGCGCAGGTGCTCCGGATCGTCGGCGGCCGCCTGCATCGCCTGTGCGTCCTTGCCCGAGGCCGCATCCGCATCGCCCAGGAACTTCACATAGCCGCCAAAAGGCAGCGCCGCGATCTGCCAGCGTGTGCCGTGCCTGTCCACCCGGCTCCACAGCACCGGGCCGAATCCGATCGAGAACACTTGTGCGTGAATGCCCGACCAGCGGCCGACGATGTAGTGGCCGTATTCATGCACGGCCACGATCACCGACAGCGCGATGACAAAGCTGGCGATCGTATAAAGGAAACCGCCAAACTGCGGGACAAAAGCAAGTATGTCCAAAGATCTACCCTATGCGTTTTTCTGCGGCCCCGGCGGCCTCTTGCCGTGCGAGATGGTCAACCCGGGTCACGTTATCAAGTGTCATTGCGGCATCGATGAGGCCGCTCTCCGCCGAAAAGCGCTCCAGCACAGCCTCCGTCACTGCCGCCATATCGGTAAAGCGGATGCGGCCTGCGATGAACTCATCCAGCGCCTGCTCCTTGGCAGCGTTGAAGGCCGCGCCCATCATGCCGCCGCGCTCCATCACCTCATAGGCCAGCCGCAGCGCCGGATAGCGGGCGGGGTCCGGGGCGCGGAAATTCAGCTGGCCGATGCGGGCCAGGTCCAGCCGCTCCACCGGCAGATGCTGCCGGTCCGGCCAATGCAGCGCATAGCCGATGGCATGCCGCATGTCGGCAGCTCCAAGATGCGCCATCAGCGCCCCGTCGTTGAATCCGACCAGCGCATGAACCAGGGATTCGGGATGCACCAGCACCTCGATCTGGTCAGGGCGAACGCCAAAGTATTCCCGGGTTTCAATGACTTCCAGCGCCTTATTGAACATCGACGCGCTGTCGATGGTGATCCGCTGCCCCATGTCCCAGTTGGGATGCGAAGACGCCTGCGCCAGAGTTGCCTTGGGCAGATCCTCCAGCGGCCAGTCGCGGAAGGCCCCGCCCGAGGCGGTGATGACGATCCGCTCGACCGCTTCGATGTCTTCACCCGCAAGACCCTGGAACACCGCCGAATGCTCGCTGTCGACCGGCAGCAGCCGGGCGCCGTGCTTTTCGGCTGTCTCCAGCAGCAGCCGGCCCGCGCAGACCAGCGACTCCTTGTTGGCCAGTGCCAGCGTGGTGCCGTGTTTCAGCGCCTCCAGCCCCGGTGCCAGACCGGCCGCGCCGACGATGGCCGACATGATCCAGTCCGCCGGGCGCGCCGCAGCCTCGACCAGGGCCGCCTGCCCGGCCGCGGCTTCCACGCCTGAGCCTTGCAGCGCCGCCCGCAGATCCGGCAAACGGTCGTCATAGGCGGTGACAGCTAAGTCCGCCCGCAGCGCGATGGCGTCCTCCGCCAGCCGCGCGATATTGGCGCCGCCGGTCAGGGCCACCACATCATAGGCTTCAGGCGCGCGCCGGATCAGGTCGATGGTATTCTGCCCGATCGACCCGGTGGCGCCGAAAATCGAAACTTTGCGCATAGCTCTTCCTGACTGGTTATCCCCAGATGGCGGTCACAGCCAGGAACATGGCCGCGGCGCCCAGCATCCCGTCGAACCGGTCGAACAGGCCGCCGTGGCCCGGAATCAGCGCGCTGGAATCCTTGACGCCCATCTTCCGTTTCAGCGCGCTTTCCGTAACATCGCCGGCCTGGCTGGCCATCGACAGCAGCACCGACAACACCACTACGCCGAACCCCAGGCCCATTTGCGCGGCAAACACTCCGCCCACGGCCGCAGCAGCCAGCCAGCCGGCCGCCGTGCCGCTCCAGGTTTTCTTGGGGCTGACCCGCGGCCAGAATTTGGGCCCGCCAATGGCCTTGCCCGCGAAATAGCCCGCCACATCGGTGGCCACCACGATGCCGATCAGCCACAGCATCCACTCAACCCCCATCTGGCCGCGCAGCCAGATGAAGCCGAAGCCCGCAAACAGCACCCAAATCGCGCAGCCGGAGAAATAATGGCGGTTGCGCTCAAACTGGCTGAACCCGGCCGCAACCGGTGCAGCCAGCAAGGGCACCACCCAGATCACCGGCAAGAGGGACGCCAGCAGAACCGCAATCGCAGAGACCGCGCCCAGCTGCAGCGCAAGGCCGCCGCGCTGCGGCGCCAGCATCCGCACCAGCTCCCAGATCATGCCGCCGCAGCACAGCGCGATCATCGTATCGAAGACCAGCCCGCCGGCCCAGACGGCAAAACCGCCCACCGCGACCATCACGACAGCCGACAGAACCCGCGGCAGCAGGTCGGCCCAGCGGCCCTTGGCAGCGCTCATGTTTTGACAGCCCCGAAGCGGCGGTCGCGGCGGCCATAGCTGCCGCACAGCCGCGCCAGCTCCTCCGCCGTGAAATCCGGCCACAGGGTGTCGATGAACTCGTACTCCGCATAGGCCGACTGCCACAGCAGGAAGTTCGAAATCCGCGCCTCGCCGCTGGTGCGGATCACCAGATCCGGGTCCGGCAGCACATGGGTGTCCAGATAGCGCGGCAGGGTTTCCTCGTCGACGTTTTCAGGGTCCAGGCGGCCCTCGGCCACGTCCCGCGCCAGCCGCTTGGTGGCGCGCGCCACTTCGTCCCGGCCGCCATAGTTCAGCGCGATGGTCAGCTGGGTGCCGCTGTTGCCTGCGGTCTTGCGCTCCAGCTTGTCCATCAGGTCAATCAGCTTTGCATCCAGCCGCACCCGGTCACCGATAAAGCGCACCCGGACGTTCTTTTCCGCCAAGGCGTTCATTTCCTTGGAGATATAGCGGCGGAACAGGCTCATCAGGCCGGCAACTTCGGTCTGCGTGCGCTTCCAATTCTCTGTCGAAAAAGCAAAGATGGTGAGGTATTCCACGCCCAGACTTGGGCAGCACTCGACAACTTCACGGACCCGGCGCGCGCCGGCATGATGGCCGAACAGCCGCGGCCGCCCGCGGGCCTGCGCCCAGCGGCCATTGCCGTCCATGATGATGGCCACATGGCGCGGGCCGGAGCGGGGCGCCGGAGCTTCTCCGGCGGGGCTCATCTGCGGATTTGCATCTCCCGGCATAATGCGCCGTCAGACCTGCATGATCTCGGCTTGCTTGGTCTCAAGCGCCTCGTCCACGTGTTTGATCATGGTGTCGGTCAGCTCCTGCACCTCGGCTTCCCAGAACTTCTGGTCATCTTCCGACATGCCGTCGGCCTTGGCCTTCTTGATCTGATCCATGCCGTCGCGGCGGACGTTACGGATCGACACGCGGGCGTGCTCGGCATACTGGCCGGCGACCTTGGTCAGTTCGCGGCGGCGCTCCTCGTTCAGCTCCGGGATCGGCAGCATGATGATGGTGCCGTTAAGCTGCGGGTTGATGCCCAGCCCGGACTCGCGGATCGCCTTCTCTACTTTGCCGACCAGCGACTTGTCCCAGACGTTGATGGTCACCATCCGCGGCTCCGGCACGTTCACGGTGCCGACCTGGTTAATCGGCGTCGGCGACCCATAGGCATCCACCATCACAGGCTCCAGCATCGAGGCCGAAGCCCGGCCGGTGCGCAGCGAGGCAAATTCGGTGCGCAGATTGGCCATCGCGCCGTCCATGCGGCGTTTCAGGTCGTCGGTATCCAGTTCAAAATCATCAGACATGCTGCTCTCTCCCCTTATCTGAGGCGGTCTTCCTCTGGCTCATAAGCCATTGGAAGGCTGATGTATAGCGATCATGCGGGGGATTTGCCGCAACATCCCGCGCAAAGCGGTGCTCCGGCGCCTGCGCCCGCATTCATGCAAATAGCCCGCCCGCCGGGTTTTTCCTGCTGTTGCAGCGGCAGGGCGCGGACAGAATGCGGCCCGCGGCCTCCGGCGCGCAGGCTTCCGTCCGGCAGCTCGGAAAAGACGCGGGCCTTGCCTTTGGCCCGAGTCCGGATCCTCTCAATGCGGCAGGCGCTTAACCCTGCACCTTGGTGTAGGTGCCCTTGCCCGACAGAATGCCGCGGAAACCGCCCGGCTCATCCAGCGGGAACACGATCAGCGGCAGGTTGTTGTCGCGGGCCAGCGCGATGGCGGAGGCATCCATCACCTTCAGCCGCTTGGCAAACACATCGTCGTAGCTGATCTCGTCATAACGGACCGCATCCGGGTGCTCCTTGGGGTCCTTGTCATAGACACCGTCGACGCCGTTCTTGCCCATGAAGATCGCCTCGCACGCCATTTCATTGGCGCGCAGGGTCGCAGCGGTATCAGTGGTGAAATAAGGGTTGCCGGTGCCCGCCGCAAAAATGCACACCCGCTTCTTCTCCAGATGGCGCACGGCGCGGCGGCGGATATAGGGTTCTGCCACCTCATCCATGCGGATCGCCGAGATCACCCGGGTGAACACACCCAAGCCTTCCAGCGCCGACTGCATCGCCAGCGCATTCATCACCGTGGCCAGCATCCCCATGTAGTCTGCGGTGGTGCGCTCCATCCCCTGAGCGGAACCCGAGAGGCCGCGGAAGATGTTGCCGCCGCCGATCACCATGCAGATCTCGACGCCCATTTCCTGCACAGACTTTACCTCGCGGGCGATGCGCTGAACGGTCGGCGGGTGCAGGCCGAACCCCTGGTCGCCCATCAATGCCTCGCCGGAAATTTTCAGCATGACGCGTTTATAGGCGGCGGCCGGATCCAGCTCCGGCTTGTCTTGCGGTTGAGGCATGTTGCGCTCCAGAAGATGTGAGGGTTAATTTGCGCGCAAAATGGAGTAATTCGCTGCCGGTTTCAATCCGCGCAGCGCGGTTTCCGCCGAGATTTGCGGAACTGGCCTTAGAGACGGATCACACCCGCATGAAGCTGCCCGACACCGACCCGGATCTGCCTGTGCTGATTGCAGGCCCCACCGCCTCCGGCAAGTCCGCGCTGGCGCTTGAAATCGCCGCACGCCAAGGCGGTGTTATTGTCAACGCCGATGCCAGCCAGGTCTATGACTGCTGGCGGGTGATCACCGCCCGCCCCTCGCCGGAGGAAGAAGCCCGGGCGCCGCACGCGCTGTACGGCCACGTGGCGTATGACGCGGAATATTCCGCCGGGCATTGGCTCCGCGAGGTGCTGCCGCTGCTGGACGGGCCGGAGCGGCCGATTATCGTTGGCGGCACCGGTCTTTACTTTACCGCCCTGACCGAGGGTATGGCTGACATCCCGCCCACGCCGGCCGCAGTACGGGCGGAGGCCGACGCCTTGCCGCTTGAGGTGCTGCGGGCAGAGCTTGACCCCAGGACCGCCAGCCGCATCGACCTGCAAAACCGCGCCCGGGTGCAGCGCGCCTGGGAGGTGCTGAAGGCCACCGGACGGCCGCTGGCCAGCTGGCAGGACGACACCCCAGCCCCGGCGCTGCCGCCGTCCCGCTGCACGGCAATGGTTCTGAATTCGGACAAGGCTTGGCTGGAGGCCCGTATCCGCCAGCGGTTCGGCCTGATGCTGGACCAGGGGGCGATGGCAGAGATTGAGGCGATGCGGGACCGCTATGACCCCGCCCTGCCCTCCTGCAAGGCAATCGGGGTGCCGGAGCTGACGGCCTATGCCCGGGGCCAACTCACGCTGGCGGAGGCAGAAGAGCGCGCCGCCATCTCCACCCGGCAGTTTGCCAAGCGCCAGCGCAGCTGGTTCCGCGCCCGGATGAAGGACTGGCTGCAGGTGGCACTGCCATAAACAGACACCGCCTGGCAGGCGGGTCATTAAAATACCACTCAGTTTCCGCTTTTTCCGGCGGAAACTTGCCAGAATCAGCGTTTTCTGGCCTGTTGCGGCAAATCTTTTTTTACCGCCCAAGGCAACAGATGCCATTTGATCCAGATTTTTCCGGCGACATTCATGCCGCCCCTTTGCCCAGCCTCAGCCCGGGCGGCGCCTGGCAAACCGCGCTGTCGCACAGCCGCCGCGAGCACCTTCTGATCTGGATCACCCGCGGACAGGGCCGGATCTGCCTCAACGGCGGCCAGCGCGGCTTCGGGCCGCACAGCGCTATCTTTATCCCGGCCGGCACGCTGTGGTCGGCGGAATTCACCCGCCAGTGCCTTGGCCAGGTTCTGACCGTGACCGGCCCGCTGATGCCGCCCCTTCCCGAATCGCCCTGCCACAAGCGTTTTACCAGCCTGCAGGCGCAGGCCGGGCTGACCACCCTGTTCGAGGCGATCAGCCGCGAGCAGGCCGGCCAGGGGCCGTTCTGGCGCCGCGCCGTTCAGGCGTATTGCGAGCTGGCCGCCATTTCCCTGCGCCGCCAGCTGGACGCGGACGGCAGGCCGGCGCGGCAGACTGCAGCGCAGCGCCTGTGCCAGGCCTATTGCCAGCGCGTGGCCGGACTGCAGGAACATCAGGCCACAATGGCGGACCACGCCGCAGCGCTGAAGGTGACCCCCACCCACCTGACCCGGGTCTGCAAGGCCGAGACAGGCAAGACCGCCGCCGCCCTGCTGACCGAGCGCCAGCTGCACTCCGCACGCACCCTGCTGATCGCCTCCGACTTGCCCATTCGCGACATCGCCGCGCGGCTGGGTTTCGGCAGCGCCGCCTATTTCACCAGATTCATCAGCCAGCACACCGGCCGGCCCCCTAGCGCCTTGCGCAAAACAGCACTCGCAAAAACCCAATAGGTTGATCCGCCAGCAGATTCTCGAATGTGTGCCGCCCGGGCCAGAAAACGCCACCCGTTACTGGGCAGTTTTGAACAGTATGCGGCCGCATGCCATTTCATTTGAGAAAAACGACGCCGCAAATGTCGTATTTCTGCGGTGAAACGGCGAAACTGTGCATTGACGAAACGGCATATCTCTGTCCGAATGCAGCTATGGGGAAACTTTAATCCAAAACGTGCTTCACGCGACGCTCAGCCAGCCGCTGAGCCGATAGCCGTTTCGCGAGATAATTAAGATCAAACGCTACAACAGGGAGACCTAAATGACCAACGACACCATGACCGGAGCACCGGTGCACTGGGCCGCCAAGATGCACGCCAAGGAAGTGCTCGAAGGCAAGCTCGACCGCCGCGAGTTCCTGACCCGCGCCACCGCCCTGGGCGTCACCGCAACCGCTGCCTATGGCATGATTGGCATGGCCGCCCCGGCCAAAGCTGCCGAGGGCATGCAGGAAGGCGGCACCCTGCGCGTACAGATGAGCGTGCGCCCGCTGAAAGATCCGCGCACCTATGACTGGTCGGAAATGGGCAACCAGACCCGCGGCACCCTGGAATACCTGGTTGAGTACAACAACGACGGCTCGTTCAGCCCGATGCTGCTGGAAAGCTGGGAAATCAACGAAGACGCCACCGTTTACACGTTGAACGTCCGCCAGGGCGTCAAGTGGAGCAACGGCGACGACTTCACCGCCGAGGACGTGGCCCGCAACATCGCCGGCTGGTGCGACAAGTCGGTTGAAGGCAACTCGATGGCCGGCCGTTTCGGCACCCTGATCGACGAAGCCTCCGGCCAGGCCGTGGACGGTGGCATTGAGGTGGTCGACAGCCATACCGTGAAGCTGAACCTGCCGTCCTCCGACATCTCGCTGATTGCCGGCATGTCCGACTATCCGGCGGCCATCGTGCATTCCAGTTACCAGACCGACGACTTCCTCGCCAATGTGGGCACCGGCCCTTACCTTCTGACCGAGCTGGAAGTGGGCGTGAAAGCGACGCTGGAACGCAACGCCGACCATGCATGGTGGGGCGAGTCCGTCTTCGGCAAGCCAGCCCTGGACCGCATCGAATACATCGACTTCGGCACCGACCCGTCGTCGTGGATGGCGGCGCTGGAATCCGACGAAGTCGACATGCTGCATGAATCCGTGGGTGAATTCATCGACGTTCTGGATGGCCTCGGTTACCAGAAATCCGAAGTGGTCACCATGGCGACCCTGGTGATCCGCCCGAACCAGCTGGCAGAGATCGACGGCAAGAAGGTCTATGCCGACAAGCGCGTCCGCAAGGCGATCCAGATGGCGGTCGACAACGCAGTCTGCCTGGAACTGGGCTATGGCGGCCGCGGCGAGCCTGCCGAAAACCACCATGTCGGCCCGATCCATCCGGAGTATGCCGAACTGCCGCCGCTGAAGGCGGATCCGGAAGCCGCCCGCGCGCTGATGGAAGAAGCCGGGATGATGGACTTTGAGCACGAGCTGCTGTCCATCGACGACGACTGGCGCCGCAACACCACCGACGCGGTGGCGGCGCAGCTGCGTGATGCGGGCTTCAAGGTGAAGCGGACCGTTCTGCCGGGGTCGACCTTCTGGAATGACTGGGTGAAATACCCGTTCAGCTCCACCAACTGGAACCACCGCCCGCTGGGTGTCCAGATCTGGGCACTGGCCTATAAGTCGGGCGAGGCCTGGAACGAGTTTGGCTGGTCCAACCCCGAGTTCGACGCGCTGCTGGCTGACGCCCTGTCGATCGCCGACGCTGACAAGCGCCGCGAAATCGCCGCCAAGGGCGAAGCGCTGATCCAGGAAGAAGGCGTCACCATCCAGCCTTACTGGCGCTCGCTGTACCGCCACCTGCGCGAAGGTGTCGCCGGTGCCGACATGCACATCGCCTTCGAGCATCACCACTACAAGTGGGGCTGGGCCGCCTAAAAGGCTCCCGGCGCCGCTCCGGCCTCCTGCACCGCCCCGCCCGGGGCGGTGCACTCCAGCTAAGACGATAAGAGACCCGCGCCTGCAACCGGGTCCGATCCGCCAGACTGACAGGGGACCCCATGGGACTTTTCATTCTCCGACGCTCGGGCGTGATGCTGCTGACGGCCCTGTGCCTGACGTTCATCGTGTTTTTCCTGACGAACCTCTACCCTAACCTCGAGAAACTCGCCAAAACCCAGGGCAACTTCCGGATGTCGGATGAGGCTGTGGCCAGCTGGTTGGATGCAAACGGTTATGGCGGCCCGATGATCTCGAAATACGGCCAGTGGCTGGGTGTGCTGCCCGGCTGGACCCACGAGACCGAGAAGGGCATCACCGGCCGCTGCATCACCGGTACCGTCAGTGCCGAACAAGCCGCCGAAGCGCCGACGTTCTGCGGCATTCTGCAAGGCGACTGGGGCTACTCGACACGGTTCAAGGACGAAGTCTCCGACATCATCTCCGAACGTCTCGGCAACACCGGCCTGCTGATGTTCTGGGTGCTGGTGCTGATGGTGCCCTCGGCGCTGATCATCGGCGTTCTGGCCGGGATGCGCGAAGGCTCGGTGACCGACCGCAGCCTGTCGACCGCGTCGATCCTGACCACGGCGACGCCCGAATATGTCTCCGGCGTGATCTTCATCGCTGTCTTCACATCGTCGACCGTCGGCCTGAAATGGTTCAAGGGCACCGCCACGTCGGCGATGGACAATCCGAACTTCGAAAACTTCTTCCTGCCGGTTCTGACCATTGCGCTTTACGGCATGGGCTACATCGCCCGGATGACCCGGGCCTCGATGACCGAGGTGATGACCGCGCAATATATCCGCACTGCCCGCCTCAAGGGCGTGAGCTTCCACAACATCGTTCTGAAGCACGCGCTGCGCAACGCGCTGATCGCCCCCTTCACCGTCATCATGCTGCAGTTCCCGTGGCTGCTGAACGGCGTGGTAATCGTCGAAACCCTGTTCAACTACAAGGGCTTCGGCTGGGTGCTGGTGGAAGCCGCAGGCAACAACGACATCGAACTGCTGCTGGCCGTCTCCGTGGTCTCAGTTGTCGTGGTGCTGGTCACCCAGCTGATTTCCGACATCGGCTATGTGTACCTGAACCCGCGTATCCGGATCTCTTAAGGAAGGCAGCTGAGCATGGAACCTCTTGGTTTTTTTGAAATCGCCCTGCGGATCATCTACCAGCTGTCGCCGGTCTGGATTTCGATGGTGATCCTGTTTGCACTCTCAATCGGCTTCAAGCGGCGGCTCGGCCTGTACGGCAAGCTGTTTGACAGCCCCATCGGCATGATCGGCTTCGGGCTGGTGATGTTCTGGGTGTTCACCGGCATCTACGGCGCGATGGATATGATCGTGACCCATGATCCGCTGACCCAGGTCTCGGGCATGAAGAACAAGCTGCCCGGCACCCCGGTGCGCGGCGCCGGAGAAGGCGAGTACGAGTACTACCTGCTGGGCGGCGACAACCTGGCCCGCGACGTTTTCAGCCGTCTGGTGAAGGGCGCCTGGGAAGTCATCAAGATCGCCCCGATGGCCGCGGTCTTTGCCTTTATGGTGGGGATCACCCTGGGCCTGCCTGCGGGCTATTACGGCGGCAAGCTGGACACGGTCCTGTCCTTTGCGGCGAACCTGATCCTGGCCTTCCCGGTGATCCTGCTGTTCTACCTGCTGGTCACACCTGAAATCGTGGACACCGGCGTGCCGAACTACATGGCGATCGTTCTGTTTATCTTCCCGATCATCTTTGTCGGGGTGCTGCTGAACTCGCGCTATTACACCCGCCCCAAGCTGCGCAACTGGCTGCTGCCTGTGGTGCTCGGGACCATCATCTGGTTCTATCTGCAGCTGGTCTCCAATGGCGGCTACCTGATCAACACGCCGGAGTATTCCATCTGGGGCCTTCCCCCGGCCATGGACCTCTTCGACATCCCCGGCGGTATCCTCGTGGTGTTCGTCTCAGTTGTCTTTGTCAATTCGCCCACGGTGTTCCGCATCGTCCGCGGCCTGACCCTGGACATCAAGACCCGCGACTATGTGGCCGCCGCCCAGACCCGCGGCGAGGGCCCCTGGTACATCATGCTGTGGGAGATCCTGCCAAACGCCCGCGGGCCGCTGATCGTCGATTTCTGCCTGCGCATCGGCTACACTACCATCCTGCTGGGCACCCTGGGTTTCTTCGGCCTTGGCCTGCCGCCGGAAAGCCCGGACTGGGGTTCCACGATCAATGACGGCCGCAAGCTGCTGTCGATCTACCTGCACCCGGCCCTGCCGCCTGCCTTTGCGCTGCTGACGCTGGTTCTTGGCTTGAACCTGCTGGCCGACGGACTGCGCGAAGAGAGCCTGAAAGACTGATCCAAACCGGCGGGACCGGGGGCCAGCCCCCGGACCCCCGGGATATTTGAGGCCAGATGAAAGGGATCCCGTTCCTTCCAGCCTCAACAGGGAGATAAAAAATGATCAAAATGGCAGACTATGAAGGCCCGATCCTGGAAATCGACAAGCTGTCGATCTCCTTCTTCACGCGCCTGCGCGAAATTCCGGCGGTGATGGACTTCTCCGTGGCAGTGCAGCCGGGCGAGGCCGTGGGCCTGGTCGGCGAATCCGGCTGCGGAAAATCCACCGTTGCGCTGGGGGTGATGCAGGACCTCGGCAAGAACGGCCGCGTTGTCGGCGGCACCATCAAGTTCAAGGGCCGCGACCTGGCCGAGATGAGCGCCGAAGAGCTGCGCGACATCCGCGGCAATGAGATCGCAATGATCTACCAGGAGCCGATGGCCTCGCTGAACCCGGCGATGAAGATCGGCAAGCAGCTGATGGAAGTGCCGATGATCCACGAGGGCGTCAGTGAAAAGGAGGCCTATCAGCGCGCCCTGGAAGTGGTCAGCGACGTGCGCCTGCCGGACCCGGAGCGGATGCTGAACTCCTTCCCGCACCAGCTGTCGGGCGGCCAGCAGCAGCGCATCGTGATCGCAATGGCGCTGATGTCGAAACCCTCTCTGCTGATCCTTGATGAGCCCACCACCGCGCTCGACGTGACGGTGGAGGCCGCGGTGGTCGAGCTGGTCAAGGACCTGGGCAAGAAATACGGCACGTCAATGCTGTTCATCAGCCACAACCTCGGCCTGGTTCTGGAAACCTGCGACCGCCTCTGCGTGATGTATTCGGGCGAGGCGGTGGAGCGCGGCTCGATCCACGACGTTTTCGACGAGATGCAGCACCCCTACACCCAGGCGCTGTTCCGTTCGATCCCGCTGCCCGGCGCCGACAAGAACGCGCGCCCCCTGGTGGCAATCCCGGGCAACTTCCCCCTGCCCCACGAGCGCCCGCCCGGCTGCAACTTCGGCCCCCGCTGCGACTATTTCGAAGAGGGCCGCTGCGATGCCGACCAGATCATCCCGATGCGGCCGGTGCAGGGCAATGACCGCCACGAGACCCGCTGCCTGCGGTTCGAAGAGATCGACTGGAACGCGCCGCTGACCCTGGCCGATCAGAAGGAAAAGACCGCGCCCGGCAATGTCGTTCTCAAGATGGAGAACCTAAAGAAATACTATGAGGTGGCCGCAAATGCGCTGTTCGGCGGCGGCGAGAAAAAGGTGGTGAAGGCCAACGAGACGCTGAGCTTTGAGGCGCGCGAATCCGAAACCCTGGCCATCGTCGGCGAATCCGGCTGCGGCAAATCCACCTTTGCCAAGGTGCTGATGGGGCTGGAAACCGCAACCGAGGGCCAGATCCTGCTCGACAACCGCAATATTGAGCAGATCCCGATCGAGGAGCGCGATACCAAGACAGTGTCCGACGTTCAGATGGTGTTCCAGAACCCGTTCGACACGCTGAACCCGTCGATGACAGTGGGCCGCCAGATCATGCGGGCGCTGGAGATCTTCGGCATCGGCAATTCCGAGGCGGAGCGGCGCAAAAAGATGCTGGAGCTGCTCGACCTGGTGAAACTGCCGCGCGCCTTTGCCGACCGGATGCCGCGGCAGCTCTCCGGCGGCCAGAAACAGCGCGTCGGCATCGCCCGCGCCTTTGCCGGCGGCGCCCGCATCGTGGTGGCCGACGAGCCCGTCTCGGCGCTGGATGTGTCAGTGCAGGCCGCTGTCACCGACCTCCTGATGGAGATCCAGCGCAAGGAAAAGACCACGCTGCTGTTCATCTCCCACGACCTGTCGATCGTGCGCTATCTGTCGGACCGGGTGATGGTGATGTATCTCGGCCATGTGGTGGAGCTGGGCACCACCGACCAGGTGTTTTCGCCGCCCTACCATCCCTATACCGAAGCCTTGCTGTCGGCGGTGCCGATTGCCGATACCTCGGTCGAGAAGGAGCACATCGTGCTGGAGGGCGACATCCCTTCGGCGATGAACCCGCCCCCGGGCTGCCCGTTCCAGACCCGCTGCCGCTGGAAGTCCGAAGTGCCGGGCGGATTGTGCGAGCGCGACGTGCCGCCGGTGCGCCAGCTGGGCGGCGGGCATCAGGTCAAATGCCACCTCAGCGACGAGGTGCTTGAGCGGATGACTCCGGTGATCAAGGTCGCCGCGGAATAAGCTCCGGCCGCATGTGCCGGGACAAGAACCGCGCCGCCGCCTGAGCTCAGGCGGCGGCGCTTCCCGTTCTGGCAGGGGGAAACCCTATGCCCGGAAGGGCGGCGTTCAGGCGGCGTCCGGTTCCAGCCTGCCGGTTCTGGCAGCGCTCCGGTCCCATTGCTGCCACTAGCCGATCCAAACCTTTCCGCTCAGGGCCTCCTTGAGTGGTTCCTGCAGGTCTTCATAACGCCGCCATTTGCCCCAAGCCCGCGGTATTGATGCCGTCGCGCACCTGCATCCGCGAGGCTGTTTGCACGGTTCCGCGCCGCCCTGACCGGGCAGCCTCGCGGTTCAGCGGCGGCGCATGGGGCTCCGCAACGCTCCCCCACTCCCACGAGGGCGGTCACAGTCAGCTCCAGAGAACCATCATAATCATCAGCAGGTTCATCGAGGCAAATTGCATCAGCCGCGGCGCCCGCTTTCCCTTGGCCGCGGCAAACAGGGCTGCAGGGACAGAGACCGCCAGCCCGGCCAGCGCCAGGCTGCCGCCTGCCGCGCCGGCCAGCCCGGTGCCCGGCCCCCAGGGCGAGCCCGGCAGCACCATGCCTTTGAGACCGACGCCGATCACAAGCCCGGTCAGCGCACCGGCAAGGCTCAGGACCGCGCTGCGCGGCTGCCGCGGCTGCCGGCTGCCCAGCATGCTGTCAATCACCTTACGCGTCGGCACGGCGCTCGGCTGCCAGTCAATGCGGTCGATCCGGTCTTCGAAGCTGTTGATATACAATGCATTTCCCCCTGAACTTGCCGCCAGATTCACGAAAAATTAAGGCAAATGCATGACGTCCCGTTGGAGTTAACGGGGCATTAATAAAAGTTATCCACAGATTAACCCGAGCGGGCAGATTATTCCGGCACATCCGGTCCGGCCGCGCAGGCGCTCTAGCTGCCCCAGATCTTCTTCACATAGTTCTGGGTTTCTTTATACGGCGGCACGCCGCCGTGTTTCACCACCGCTTCCGGCCCGGCATTATAGGCCGCCAGCGCCAGCCGCCAGGAGCCGAACTTGCGAAACTGCCGCGCCAGGTAGCGCGCGCCGCCATCCAGGTTCTGCTTGGGCACCGCCGGGTTGACCCCCAACGCCCGCGCCGTGGCAGGCATCAGCTGCGCCAGCCCCAGCGCGCCCTTATGCGACTTGGCATTCGGATTCCAGTTGCTCTCCTGCTGGACCAGGCGCAGAAACAGGTCTTCGGGCACGCCATGCTGGCGGGCGGACTCGCGCGCCATTTCCAGATACTGCCCGCGGTACTTGCCGTTATAAGGCAGCGTCCCCGCGGCGGAGGGGATCCCATAAGTCTTCGGCTGCAGCCGGACCGAGTTCTTGTACTGCGCCGCTGCGCGGCCATCCAGCACCCTGGTATGGGCGGCAAACAGGTCCCGCCTGCTTTTCGTGCTGAGTACATCGGCCGCGGCGGGCTGCCCCGCTCCCATGACCGCAATCACCAACCCCGCAACGGCTTTGCGCATTTCCGCTGTCCTGATACTGTCCCACTGCGGGCAATATACCCAATGCGAAACAAAATTAAAGCAACACGGGCGTGAACCGCCGCAAATCCCGCGCGCGTGCCCCGGAAAGCATCCACAGATGCCTGCTTTTCACGCCAGTCATGGGGCTATACTGTCGCCGGAACGCAGCGGGGCCGGATTCGAGCCCTGCCGCTGCTGGACAAGACGAACAGAAACTAAAGGACGGATCCCTATGGCCGGCTCACTCAACAAAGTCATGCTCATCGGCAACCTGGGCCGCGACCCCGAGGTGCGCAGTTTTCAGAACGGCGGCAAGGTCTGCAACCTGCGCATCGCCACGTCGGAAACCTGGAAGGACCGCAACACCGGCGAGCGCCGCGAAAAGACTGAATGGCATTCCGTGGCGGTCTTCAGCGAAGGCCTGGTCCGGGTTTGCGAACAGTATCTGCGCAAAGGTTCCAAGGTTTACGTCGAAGGCCAGCTGCAGACCCGCAAATGGCAGGATCAAAGCGGTCAGGACCGCTATTCCACTGAGGTGGTGCTGCAGGGCTTCGGCTCCACCCTGACCATGCTTGACGGCCGCGGCGAGGGCGGCGGCGGCGGCGGCCAGAGCGGCGGCGGCTATGGCGGCGGCAGCCAGGGCGGCGGCGGGTACGGCGGCGGCTATGACAGCGGTTCCCAAGGCGGCGGCAGCGGCGGCGGGTACGGCGGCGGTGCCTCGCATAATATCGACGACGACGAAATCCCGTTCTGAACCAGCGGCTGCGGCCCGGCTGCCGCAGAAAATGTTCCGGAAAGCCCCCAGGCCCCGTGCCGCGGGGGCTTTTCAAATTCCGCCGTGCTTTTTCGAAGATTTAACGGCTCGCGCAGCGGCCTTTCCCTCGGGAAAACCGGGCCGGCACCCTTTCGCACCGCACCCCGTGCTTGCGCCTGGAACCGGTCAAGCGCGCTAATTTATCCAATCAATTTCAACAGTTTACCCGACCCCCACCTGCCCTCTGCTAACGGCTTCCACTCGCATATGAAGGCGGCCTTGCTGCACAGTCAGCCCCTTCCTTCAGGGTAGCCGAATATTAAGACACATTCCGCATTGTGGATGCAACTGATGCGATAAATGTTCAACAAGGGTTCAGATTATGGGTATGCGATTTCTGCAGCATCTCTCGATTAAGGTGAAGATCACCATGCTGCTGGCGGCGCCGCTGCTTCTCAGCCTGTGGTTCATAGGCAATAAGCTGATAGAGCTGTATGAACGGGCACAGATCAACACAGCCCTCGCCGGGGAGCTTCTCGAAGGGACCAGCAGCCTGGTGCACTCGCTGCAGGTCGAACGCGGGATGAGCGCCGCTTACCTGGGCGGCGAGTCGTCTGTGATGCCGGAGGCGCTTGTGAAGATCCGGCAGACAAATGACGCTGCAATGGCCGGTTTTCTTTCCAAGCTGGAGCAGGTTGACCGCGATGGCCTCAGCACCGAAGCCTTGCAGTCATTCCGCGTCGCGCAAACTGAACTGGGCCGGAAAAAGGAAGTCCGCCAGCAGATCGCCAGCCGCGCGATGCCGGTGCGCGCTGCAGTTGAGTATTACACTGATCTGAACACGGCGCTGATCCAGACCGGGCTTTCTGTCGCCCAGCAAATCGACAACCCCCGGATCTCCCAGGAAGCTGTCGCCCTGTCAATGTTCCTGCGGGCCAAGGACGCGGCCGGGCTGGAGCGCGCGGCCGGAGCGGTGGGATTTGCCAATGGCTGGACGCCAACCGATTTTCAGGTTTTCGTCGCAACGCATGAACGCTTCAAGGAACGCCTGGACCGCTTTCTTGACTTTGCAACAGTGGAGGACCGCAACGCCGTTGCCAGCCTGAAGTCCACACCTGAAATGAAGAAGTTTGAGGACATCCGGCAAGCCATCCTGAGCGGCGGGGATCTCTCGGGCTTTACCGCCGACTCATGGTTTGCAGCCGCCACAGATATGCTGAAAGTCCTGCGCGGCAAGGAGTCGCTCCTCATACAGCACCTCGAAGAGGACATGGCCGCTTTCGATGCGCAGAACAAACTGCTGCTGACTGAGATGGCCATCTTCACGGCGGTTCTCCTGGCCGGTGTCCTGATCCTGAGCCTGGTGATTGCGCGCGACATGACCAGCGGTCTGTCGATCCTGAACAAGGCGCTGAAACAGCTCGCCAGCGGTGACGCCAATGCCGAAGTTACCGGTGCCAGCCGCCGGGACGAGATCGGCGCGGTCGCTCGCAATGTCGTCGAGCTGCGCTCCGTTACCCAGCAGAAGCAAGAAGAGGAAACCCGGGCCGAGCAAGAGCGCCGCGAGGAAATCCTGTCAGTCGCCCGCCGCATCGGCGCTGCCCTGATGGATCTGCAGAACAAGCGGCTGGACAACCCTATCACGGAGTTTTTCCCCGTCGAGTTCAAGTCGATCCGGATGGATTTCAACGACTCCCTGAAAGCGCTGAGCGAGGCGGTCTCCTCCATTGGTGAGCTGACCAGCAGCGTCGATGAAAGCACCCGGTCGATTGCGGAAGCTTCGATGGATCTGGCGCACCGCACCGAAGCGGAATCGGCAACGCTGGAGAAAACCACCCATGCAATGCGCGAACTGACTTCCAATGTTCAGCAGTCGGCGGAGAATGCAGGCCGTGCGGAACGGCTGGCCGACAGCGCCCAGACCGGCGTCGCCTCCTGTGACCAGGTGGTGAAGAACACCATTGTTGCGATGGACAAGCTCCAGGAATCCTCGCAGGAGATCTCGCAGATCACCAAGGTGATTCAGGATATCGCCTTCCAGACCAACCTGCTGGCGCTGAATGCCGGCGTGGAGGCCGCCCGGGCCGGCGAAGCGGGCCGCGGCTTTGCGGTGGTCGCCAGCGAAGTGCGGATGCTGGCGCAGCGCTGTGCCGATGCGGTGCAGCAGATCGACGAGCTGACCGCCCGCAGTTCCGAGCAGGTCAAAAACGGCGCCACTCTGGTCGATCAGGCCGGCCAGGCGATGTCCAACGTGAATGAGCAGGTGGGAGAGATTTCCACGCTGGTCGTTGAAATCGCCGGAAATATCAAGGAACAGTCGGTGCAAATGGGCGATGTGAACACCGCCGTGGGCGAGCTGGAAGTGATGGCGCAGCAAAACGCCGCCATGGCCGAGCAGACCACCGCCGCCACCACCTCCCTGTCTGAGCAAGCGCAGGAGCTGCGGGAGCTGGTCACGCAGTTCACCGTTCCTCAGGCCTCCGGCTCTCTGCCAGCGCTCTCCGGCCCGGTTAACGGGGGCGAGCCGCACATGACAGTCGACTTCGACGCCGATCAGCCCGGCTATGACACAGGCAGCGCTGCGGCCTGAGACCGGCCGCCGCCGCGGGCACTCAGCTAAAAAGGGCAGCCGTTGCGGCTGCCCTTTTTTGCGTTTCCGGTCTCAGCCGGTCCATCCTGCCAGTCAGGCCCCGGCGCTGCGCAGCACTGACAGGACCTGCTCCGGCGGCACATCGCCGGTCACAAAGGCCTCGCCGATGCCGCGCGCCAGAATGAACCGCAGCTGGCCGGCAACAACCTTTTTGTCCTGCCCCATCAGCTCCAGCAGCGCCTCCGCCCCGGGCAGTTCACCCGGGATGTCCGCCAGATCGGTCTTCATGCCCATCGCCTTCAGATGCGCCCGCACCCGGCTCGGATCCTCCTGGGAGCACAGGCCCAGTTTCGCCGACAGCTCAAACGCCAGCGCGCAACCGATCGCAACCCCCTCGCCATGCAGCAGCCGGTCCGAATATCCGGTCGCCGCTTCCAGCGCATGGCAAAAGGTGTGGCCCAGGTTCAGCAGCGCCCGGTCGCCCTGCTCGGTCTCGTCGCGCACGACGATATCCGCCTTCATCTGCACCGAGCGCGCCACCGCCTCGACCCGCGCGGCCACATCGCCGGCGGCCAGGGCGGGGCCGTTTTCCTCAAGCCAGGCAAAAAACGCCGCATCGCCCAGCAGCCCGTATTTCACCACTTCGCCATAGCCGGACAGGAAATCGCGCGGCTGCAGCGTTTCCAGCACCGAGGTATCGGCCAGCACCAGCGAGGGCTGATGGAAGGCGCCGATCAGGTTTTTCCCCTGCGGCGCGTTGATGCCGGTCTTGCCACCGACAGAGCTGTCGACCTGCGCCAAGAGAGAGGTCGGGATCTGCACGAACCGCACCCCACGGCGCAGCACGGCGGCGGCAAACCCCGCCAGGTCGCCGATCACCCCGCCGCCAAAGGCGATGACCACGTCGCCGCGCTCCACCTTCTGCTCCAACAGCCACTCCACCGACCGGGTGAACTGCGGCCAGCCCTTGGTTGCCTCGCCCGGCGGCAGTGCCAGAGCGGTCATTTCCACCCCGGCAGCCGCCAGCCCGGCGCGCAAGGCGTCCAGATGCTCCTCCGCCACGGTCTCGTCGGTCAGCACTGCCACCTGCGGGCGTTTCAGCAGCGGCTTGATCCGCTCGCCCGCCTGCGCCAGCAGCCCGGGGCCGATCACCACGTCATAGGCGCGCTCACCCAGCGGCACGTGAACCGTGCGTTCCATCATTTCCACTCCAGTACATCGGGGCGTGCCTTCAACGCGTCCAGCACACGGTCAACCATGGTTTCAATCGCGGCCTGGCCATCGGAGGCGACGGTCAGGTCGGCCTTCGCATAAAGCGGCACCCGCTGCTCGTACAGGCCCCTAAGCGTCGCATAGGGATCGGCTGTGCGCAGCAGCGGCCGGGTGTCGCGGTGGCGGACCCGGTTCCACAGAACATCCAGGCCCGCGTCCAGCCAGACAGAGACCCCTTTGGCGGTGATCACCTCGCGGTTTTCCTGCGCCAGAAACGCCCCGCCGCCGGTCGACAGAATACCGCGCTCCTCCTCCAGCAGGCGGGCAATCACCTGCCGCTCCTTCTGGCGGAAAAACGGCTCACCGTCGCGGGCGAAAATTTCCGGGATGGTCATATTGGCTGCGGCCTCGATCTCGTGGTCGCTGTCCAGAAAGGGCACATCCAGTCGAGCCGCCAGCGCCCGCCCCACAGCGGTTTTGCCAGCCCCCATCATCCCCACCATCACGATGGTTTTCTTCAACTTCCCAGGCACCGGGCCTGCTGCCTTCTGGCCGCTGATTTGCTCTTTTTCGCTCATTCTTCAGTGAATGACGTGATCTTGCGGAAAAGGGAATATATAACTTGGGCAAAAGAGCAGGAAACAGGCATTGGACACGATATGGGGCGTTTGATTAAGTATCTGGTCTATTTGGTAGTTCTCGCCGGGATCGGGCTGGTGGGCTATGCCTATGTGGGGCCGTGGTTCGGCGCCGATTTCCGCGCGCCCAGCACCGAAGTGCGCAAGCCGGTGGTCCTGAATGCGGATTAAGGCAGCTGCCGCAGGGGTCATGATGGCAGGCAGCGCCCTCGCCAATGAGCCCCTGGCAGCGATCGACTGGCTGAACCGGCCGCCGCCGCGCAGCGGCCTGCCCGGCACCGTGCTGCTGGAGCCGCCGGTTACCGGCACCGCCGCCGTGCCGCCCGTGGCTGTCACCCCGCTGGAGACGCTTCAGCCGCCTGTGGGTCTGGTGCCCGCAGCCGCAACCGGGCTGCCGCCCGACATGTGGCGCGGCAGCAGTGCGGAGGATATCGCCCGACTGATCGAAACCGTGCCCGTGCGCGGCAGCCCGGCGATGCAGGCGCTGCTGTTCACCCTGCTGCTGTCGGAAAGCCGCCCGCCCGCCAACTCCAAGGACCGGATCCTGCTGGCCCGGCTCGACCGGCTGCTGGCCTTGGGGGCCGCCGACCCGTCGCAGGCGCTGGCGGAACACGCAGGCCCCATCAGCAGCAAAGAGCGCTTTGCCCGCTGGTTCGATACCACCCTGCTGACCGGCAGCGAGGATGCTTCCTGCGAAGCGCTCGCCGCGGCCCCGCACCTGTCGGACAGCTATGGCGCCAGGATCTTCTGCGCAGCGCGGCGCAGCGACTGGCCGACCGCAGCGCTGATGCTGGAAACCGCCCACGCGCTGGAGCTGCTGCCCAAGGAGCGGATGGACCTGCTGGACCGGTTCCTCAACCCCGACCTGTTTGAGATGGCACCGCCGCTGCCCCATCCGGCGGATCCGGATCCGCTGACCTTCCGCCTGTTTGAAACCATTGGCGAACCGATGCCCACGGCGCCGCTGCCGCCGGCCTTTGCCGCGGCGGACCTGCGCGACATTGCCGGCTGGAAAGCCCAGCTGGAGGCAGCTGAGCGGCTGGCGCGCGGCGGTGCGCTCAACCCCAACCAGTACCTTGGCTTGTTCAGCGACCGCAAACCGGCCGCCTCAGGCGGCATTTGGGACCGGGTTGCTGCCGTGCAGCAGCTTGAGCATGACCTGAACTCGGGCAGTGCTGACGCACTCGCTGCCTCCCTGCCCCGCGCCTGGGCGGCGATGCAGCAGGCAGGCACCGAAACCGTTTTCGCCGATCTTTTTGCCGAGCCGCTTGCCCGGGCAGACCTGAACGGCCCGGAAAAGGCATTGGCCTGGCGCATCCGCTTGCTGTCACCGCTCTATGAGCTCGCCGCGCACGCCGCCCCTGCCGCCGGCGCCGAGGAGCAGTTCCTGGCAGGGCTTGCCCAGGGACGTCCCGGCGATGCCCCGGCCCCGTCGCCGCTGGCGGAAGCCATCGCGCTGGGGTTCGAACCGGAACGGCCCGTTCCCGCCCGGATCCGGCAGCTGCTGGACAACGGCCAGCTGGGCGAGGCGATCCTGCGCAGCATGGTGCTGTTTGCTCAGGGCGCCGACGGCAATCTGGGCGATCTGACCGCCGCTCTGGCCGCCTTCCGCGCCGTCGGGCTGGAGGACACCGCCCGGCGGGCCTCCCTGCAGCTGATGCTGCTGGAGCGGCAGTGACATGGCTGCCCCCGCCGCGAACTTTCAATGGATTTCCACCTTTCTCGACGCCCAGGCGGCAGAGACCGGCGCCTCGCAGAACACATTGCTGGCCTATGGCCGCGATCTCAAGGACCTGACTGCCTGGCTGGAGCACCGCTCTCTGGATTTTCATACCGCTTCCCAGGATGATATCGAGGCCTACCTGATCAACTGCGACGCGCAAGGACTGGCCCGCTCCACCCGGGCGCGGCGGCTGTCGGCGGTCAAGCAGATCTACCGGTTTGCGTTCGAGGAAGGCTGGCGCGAGGACAACCCGGCAATTCAGATCCGCGGTCCGGGCCGCGAGAAACGGCTGCCGAAAACGCTGGAGGTGATCGAGGTCGACCGCCTGCTGGAGGCCGCCCGCAAGACCGGCCGCAGCGAGGCCGACCGGCTGCGCAACACCTGCCTTATGGAACTTCTCTATGCCACCGGAATGCGGGTGACGGAGCTGGTCTCGCTGCCGGTCTCCGCCGCCCGCGGCGATCCCAGGATGCTCTTGATTCTCGGCAAAGGCGGCAAGGAGCGCATGGTGCCGCTGTCGCCGCCCGCGCGCGAAGCGCTGGCGGCCTGGCTGCTGGTCCGCGACGCGGCGGAGGACGAGCGCGAGCAGAAGGGCACTCCGGCCTCCCGGTTCCTGTTCCCCTCGCGCGGCAGATCCGGCCACCTGACCCGGCACAGATTCTATCTGCTGATCAAGGAACTGGCGGTGACCGGAGGCGTTTCACCGGACAAGGTCACACCCCACACCCTGCGCCATGCGTTTGCCACCCACTTGCTGGCCAATGGCGCCGACCTGCGCGCCATCCAGGCATTGCTGGGGCATGCCGACATTGCCACCACCGAGATCTACACCCACGTGCTGGACGCCCGGCTGCAGGAACTGGTGCTGGAGCATCACCCGCTGGCCAAGGACGGCTGACGGCGCCTGCAGAACTTGAAGCGCAGGCCCTAAGACCCCATAACTGTGCAGACATTCTCAACAACGGACTCCAAATGGACCCCGCCACACCTGTTTTTGACAGCGACTTCTGGATCACTGCCGGCTCGATTGCACTGCTGCTTGTGTGCTCCGGCTTTTTCTCCGGCTCCGAGACCGCGCTGACGGCCGCCTCTCGCGGTAAGCTGCGCAGCCAGGCCGACAAGGGCTCGGCGGGGGCCAGACGCGCGCTCCAGATCACCGAAGACAACGAACGGCTGATCGGCTCGGTCCTGCTGGGCAACAACGTCGTCAACATCCTCGCGGCTTCGCTCGCCACCGCGCTTTTCACCCGTATCTTCGGCGAAGGCGGCGTTGCGATGGCCACGCTGGTGATGACCCTGCTGGTGCTGATCTTTGCCGAGGTTTTGCCCAAGACCTACGCCATTTCCAACGCCGAAAAGGCCGCCTCCGCCGTCTCGGCGCCGATCGGTCTCATCGTCAAGGTTCTGTCGCCGGTGGTGGGCGCGGTGCGGCTTTTCGTGCGCGGCGTGCTGCGTGTCTTTGGCGTCCGCATCGACCCGGACAGCCACATCATGGCGGTGCGCGAGGAGATTGCCGGCGCCCTGCACCTGGGCCATTCCGAAGGCGTGGTCGAAAAAGAGGACCGCGACCGCATCCTGGGCGCGCTGGACCTGTCCGACCGCTTTGTCGAGGAAATCATGCTGCACCGCTCCAACATCGAGATGATCGACGCGGACGCAGAGCCCGAAACCATTCTGGAACAGTGCCTGCAAAGCCAGCACACCCGCCTGCCGGTGTTCCGCGGCGAGCAGGAAAACATCATCGGCGTGGTCCACGCCAAGGATCTGTTCCGGACCATGTACACCCAAGCCGGCGGCGCCGAAGGCGATTCCGAACGGCTGAAAGCCTTCGACATCACCGAGGTCGCCAAGGCCCCGTATTTCGTGCCCGAAACCACAACCCTGGACGAGCAGATGCGGCAGTTCCTGCGGATGCACTCGCATTTTGCGCTGGTGGTGGATGAATACGGCGCCCTGCAGGGCCTGATCACGCTGGAGGATATCCTGGAAGAGATCGTCGGCGAAATCACCGACGAATTCGACCCTGACGAGGAAATCATCGTCAAGAAAACGCCCGAGGGCTCCTATCTGGTCGACGGCGCCGCCACCATCCGCGACGTGAACCGGGCCACCGAATGGAACCTGCCGGACGACGAGGCCAACACGATTGCCGGCCTGGTGATCCACGAGGCGCAGATGATCCCCACCAAGGGCCAGGTGTTCTCGTTCCACGGGTTCCGTTTTGAGGTCACCGAACGGGAAGGCAACCGGGTGACCGGCCTCAGGATCCGGCCCCTGTCATGAGGCCCGCCAAGTGTCCTGACAGCCGGCAGGTGCAGCCGTGACACGCGCGGCTGCGCTGGCCTGGGATGGCTTTGACAGGGTTGTGCTGGACTTGTTCCGCCAGCTCCGCTGGTCTTTCCTGCCGCCGCTGCTGATCTATTTCGCCTATGGCGCGCAGGGCATCACCACCGTCGCCGCCTCGTTTTTTGTCAAGGAATACCTGGACTTGTCCGCCGCCTTTCTGGCCGGGCTGGCATTCTGGGTCGGGCTGCCCTGGGCGCTGAAGATGCCGCTGGGACATCTGGTTGACCTGATCTGGCGCTGGAAATACCTGCTGATACTAGTGGGGGCCGGGCTGATGGCCGGCAGCTACGGCATCCTGGCTGCCATCGTGCTGGAACCGGCGCTGATGGATGCGGTGATGCCCGTCAGCGCCTGGTACGTCACTGCCGCGCTGCTGGCGCCTTGCGGTTTTGTGCTGCAGGACGTGGTGGCGGACGCCATGTCGGTGGAGGCGGTGCCCCACACCGACGCCCGCGGCAATCCCCTGCCCGAGGCTGAGACCAAATCCCTGCACACCACCATGCAAACCTTCGGCCGCATCGCGCTGATCGGCGGCTCCAGTGCCGCCGCGGCCCTGAACGTCGCGCTGTTCGACGGCGCCGACGCGCTGCCGCAACCGGAAAAGGGCGCGCTTTACGGCTTTGTCTTCACTCTCGCCCTGCTGATCCCGGTGATTTCGCTCTCCGGTGTGGCGCTGGCGATCTGGCAAAAGTGGCGCAAGGCCAACCGGCTGCGACGCGCGGGCGTGGCGGAGGCCGATATCCGCAGCCGCATTGACCTCCCGCGTGAGCCGGTCGCCCCGAACCACTGGTACTTCATCGGCGGCGGCGCCTTTGTCGCGCTGTCGCTGGCCGTGGGTCTGAGCGATGTGCCCTACTCGCAGGAAATCGTCTTTGCCGGTTCCATGGCCATCGTGCTGTTCCTGATGCGCCAGCTGGTTGCGGTGCTGCCCGCAAATCAGGCCCGCACCCTGATCGGCACTGCCATCATCATCTTTGTCTACCGCGCCACGCCCCTGCGCGGCCCCGGCGCCACCTGGTTTGAAATCGACGTGCTGGGGTTCGACCAGCAGTTCCTGTCGGTCCTGTCCCTCATCACCTCGCTGCTGACGCTGGCGGGCATGCTGATCTTCCGCCCGATGATGGCCAGCCGCCCGATTGCCTGGATTGTCGCCTTCCTGGCGATCACCGAGGCTGTCCTCAGCCTGCCCAACATCGCGCTTTACTATGGTGTTCACCACTGGACCGCCGCGATGACCGGCGGCGTGGTCGATGCCCGCTTTATCGCCATCGTCGATACCGCAGTGGAATCGCCGCTGGGCCAGGTCGCGATGATCCCGATGCTCGCCTGGATCGCCCGCAACGCGCCCTCAGGGCTCAAGGCGACCTTCTTTGCGGTCATGGCCTCCTTCACCAACCTGGCGCTCTCGGCCTCCAGCTTGGGCACCAAATACCTGAACGAGATCTTTGTGGTGACGCGCGAAGTCACAGATTCGGCTGGCAGCATCACCACCCCTGCGGATTATTCCCAGCTGGGGATGCTCCTGATCACGGTTGGCGTGATCCTCCTGGCCGCACCGCTGACCGCCATTTTCCTCATCCAGAACAGCCGTTTCCGCACCTCTGAATAACCCCGTCAGCCTCCGGCGGTCCGTTAGCGGCACGCCGTGCCGTTTTTCTTCTGGACTACTGTTCACTTCTGTACAGAATGCAGGAAACGCCTATTCAGGGAGGCCCGAATGAAAACCACCACCCGCGTGGCAGTGATCGGCGGCGGCGTCGTCGGCTGCTCTGTCCTCTACCACCTGACCAAGCTCGGCTGGTCCGACGTCATGCTGATCGAACGCTCGGAGCTGACCAGCGGCTCCACCTGGCACGCCGCGGGCGGGTTCCACACCCTCAATGGCGACACAAACATGGCCGCGCTGCAGGGCTACACCATCAAGCTGTATAAAGAGCTGGAAGAGATCACCGGCATGTCCTGCGGGTTGCACCACGTCGGCGGCGTCACCCTGGCCGAGACCCAGGAACGCTTCGACATGCTGAAGGCCGAACGCGCCAAGCACCGCTTCATGGGGCTGGAGACCGAAATCGTCTCCCCCGAAGAAATCAAGAAGATCGCCCCCGTCACCAACGTAGACGGCATCATCGGCGGGCTTTACGATCCGCTGGACGGCCACCTCGACCCTTCCGGCACCACCCACGCCTATGCCAAGGCGGCACGCATGGGCGGCGCCACGATTGAGACCCACTGCAAGGTGATCGAGACCAACCAGCGCCCGGACGGCACCTGGGATGTGGTCACCAGCAAGGGCACCATCCACGCCGAGCACGTCGTCAACGCCGGCGGCCTGTGGGCGCGCGAGGTCGGCGCGATGGCCGGCGTCTACTTCCCCCTCCACCCGATGGAGCACCAGTATATCGTCACCGACGAGGTGCCGATGATCGCCGAAATCATCGACGGCGGCGGCGAACACCCGCATGTGATGGACCCGGCCGGCGAAAGCTACCTCCGGCAAGAGGGCCGCGGCCTCTGCATCGGTTTCTATGAACAGCCTTGCAAACCTTGGGCGGTCGACGGCACTCCCTGGGACTTCGGCCACGAGCTGCTGCCCGATGACTTTGACAAGATCGAGGATTCCATCGCCTTCGCCTACAACCGCTTCCCGGCACTGGAGGCCGCAGGCGTAAAATCGGTGATCCACGGCCCCTTCACCTTTGCCCCGGACGGCAACCCGCTGGTCGGACCGGTGCCCGGCATGCGCAACTACTGGTCCGCCTGTGCCGTCATGGCCGGGTTCAGTCAGGGCGGCGGCGTCGGCCTGATGCTGGCCCAGTGGATGGTCGAGGGCGAGTGCGAGCGCGACACCTTTGCGATGGACTGCGCCCGCTTCGGAGACTGGATCACCCCGGGCTACACTCGGCCGAAAGTCATTGAAAACTATCAGAAACGCTTCTCCATCGCCTACCCGAACGAGGAGCTGCCTGCCGCCCGCCCGTTCCGCACCACCCCGATGTACGACATCTTTGATGGCATGGGCGCCGTCTGGGGCGCGCAGTACGGCATGGAGGTCCCGAACTACTTCGCCGAAGGGGACGAGCCGCGCTATGAAACCCCCTCCTTCCGCCGCTCCAACGCTTTTGAGGCCACCGCGCGCGAGGTCAAGGCGGTGCGCGAAAACGTCGGCATCAACGAGGTCCACAACTTCGGCAAGTACCTGGTCAAGGGCGCCGGCGCCCGCGCCTGGCTCGACCGCATCATGGCGGGCCGGGTGCCGCAGCCGGGCCGCCTGTCGCTGACCCCGATGCTGTCGCCCAAGGGCCGCCTGATCGGTGATTTCACCATTTCCTGCCTGTCGGAGGAAGAATTCCAGCTCACCGCCTCCTACGGCTCACAAGCCTATCACATGCGCTGGTTCCTGCAGAACCTGGACGATGGCGTCAGCCTTGAGAATATCTCTGACACCCGCAACGGCTTTCAGATCGCAGGCCCCAAGGCGCGCGAGGTGCTGCAGGCCTGCACCCGTCAGGACATCTCGGACATGCGCTTCATGGACGTGCGCCGCCTGACCGTGGGCATGGCCGACTGCATCGTGCAGCGCGTCAGCTACACTGGCGATCTGGGTTATGAGATCTACTGCGATCTGCCCAGCCAGCGCGCCCTCTGGGATGCGCTGTGGAATGCAGGTCAGCCGACGGGCATGAAACCTTTCGGCATGCGGGCGATGATGTCGCTGCGCCTCGACAAGTTCTTCGGCTCCTGGCTGCGCGAGTTCTCGCCAGACTACACCGCCGCGGAAACCGGGCTGGACCGCTTCATTTCCTTCAAGAAGGAAGCGGACTTCATCGGCCGCGCCGCCGCCGAAGCGGAGCGTGAGGCAGGTCCCGCCCGCCAGCTCTGCGCCTTTGAGGTCGAAGCGGACGACGCTGATGTGGTGGCCTATGAGCCAATCTGGCTGGACGGGGCGGTCGTGGGCTTCTGCACATCCGGCGGCTACTCGCACCACGCGCAGAAATCCATCGCGCTGGGGTTTGTCCCCACGGGGAAAGCCGTTGAAGGCCTGGAAGTGGAAATCGAAATCCTCGGCAAGATGTACAAGGCCCGGCTGATCACCCAGCCGCTGTTCGACGCCGACGGCGCCCGGATGCGCGGCTGAGGCCCAAAAGCACCGGAGTCAGGTCAGCCCGCCTGACCTGACTCCGCGCTGTTGCCAAGGCAGCGCACGCTGACGCCGCGAAACCCGCGCAACACATAGGTCAGCGGCCGCACCCGAATGTTTCGCGCGCGAAACATTTGGTCAACCCTGCTGACCTGTGCGACTATCACTGGATCCGTCTCTTCATCTGGCTAAAAATATCCCCGCCGGAGGCACCCATCAGCCCGGCACAGCGCCGAGGTTTGAACAGTCATGACCGCCATCGCCATTCTCCTGCTCGCCGCCGGCGCGTCGTCCCGGATGCAGGGCCGCGACAAGCTGATGGAGGAGGTGGAGGGCCAGCCCCTGCTGTCCCTGATGTGCCGCCGCGCCGCGCTGACCGGGCTGCCGGTCTTTGTCACCCTGCCCAGCCTGTCCCATCCGCGGGCGGACGCAACAGGCGATGCAACCCAGGTACCGGTGCCTGACGCAGCGGAGGGCATGGCCGCCTCCATCCGCCGCGGCACCGCGGCGCTGCCTGCTGAGACGGAGGCGGTGATGATTCTGCCCGCCGACATGCCGGAGATCACGGCGCAGTACATACTGCACCTCGCCGCGCATTACCGCGGACCAGACAGCCCTATCCTGCGCGCCACGGCACAGGACGGCACACCAGGCCACCCGGTGCTGTTCCCGCGGCGCTGCTTTGCGGCCCTGAAATCCCTGCGCGGCGACCAGGGCGCCCGCAGCATCCTGAAAGCCGAAACGGTCCAGCCTGTTTCCCTGCCTGGCCGCCACGCGCTGACCGACCTGGACACACCTGAAGACTGGGCCGACTGGCGCCGCCGCCGCTGACCCGCGCCGCTAATGCAGAGAAGGCAGGGCACAAGGCCCTGCCTTCCTGCGCTACGCTCTTATCCACCGCTTCCCCCAAAGCGGCAGCTGCACCTTTCAGTGCACAAGCAGATGCGCCTCGTGTTTACGCAAGGACCGGCGCGCCGCGGTATAACCCTCGCGGCCTTTTAGCGATTTCAGCTCCGGGAACAGCTCGAACAGTTCGTTGCGCTGTGCATTGTCCAGGCCGCGCAGGGACTGGTCGCCGGGCTGGAAGCTCTCGGTCCAGGCGCCATCAGACAGCACCACTTCATGCTGATCGAACATGAAGTGAATATAGGTGACCTTGGACACCTCCACCCGGTCGACACCGCGCAAGCCGGTCAGATGCTTGGCCGCCACCAGAACCTCGCGGTCCTCGAAATACAGCGCGGTCTTGTCGTTGGCGACCAGCACCCGGTGGTTGGGGCTGACCATCATGTCGCGCTCCGGCAGTCCGTTGCCCAGGGCGCCCCTGCGGATCAGCACCGGCTGCAGATGCGAAGCGCCGGCCAGGTCCCGGCCTTCCAGCGTGCGCGCCGCGATCCAGCGGATTTCCTGGATGCCGTTGTCGCGGGTGATCACCCGGTCGCCGGCCTTCAGATCCTCGACCCGGCGCTCGCCCAGCGGGGTGGCGATCAGCGTGCCCGGCGTGAAGCAAGGAATGATCTGCTCGATCTCTCCGAAGGTCATCGAGCCGGTCACAGCGCCGTCGCCGTCCAGGAAATTGACAGTGCCCGAGATGCTGTTGCCATCCGCATCCTCGGTCACGCCAGTCAGCTCAAACGGGCCGGAGCCGCGCAGATCCAAGGTATCGAAATCATCGCCGCCCGAGCCGCCGTTCACGACGTCACCGGCAGTGCCGCCCAGAAAGGTGTCGCGGCCCCCGCCACCCGACAGGGTGTCCGCCCCGTGACCGCCGGTGATCAGATCGTTGCCAGCCCCGCCCCTGACCACGTCGTCGTCGATGCCGGCGTCAATTGTGTCATCGCCCGACCCGCCGGTGATATAATCGTCATCATCCTGGCCAAAGATCAGGTCGTTGCCGGCGCCGCCGTGGATGGTGTCCATCCCGTTGGCGGGGTCCGGGTCAGCCGGGCGGCCGTCGCTGCCGTCATCGGTGATGTTCAGCCCGTCGGGGAACGCCGGGTCCAGGCCGCCAAAGATGGTGTCATCGCCGCCGCGCCCGTAAAGGATATCGGAGCCTTCATTGCCGGCCAGAAAGTCATCACCCGCGCCGCCGTCGATGGTGTCGTCGTCGATACCGCCGTCGATCACATCCATGCCGCTGCCGCCGTCGATCAGGTCGGCATCGTCCCCTGTCGAGATGGTATCGTTTCCGGCACCGCCCAGCACCGTGTCCATATCGTCCGCCGGGTCCGGATCCGCGGGGATGAAGGGGATGTCCGGGTCGGTGCCGGTGTAGCCCGGGAAACCGCGGTCCGGCAGCGGCACACCGCTGTCCCTGGAGGTGTCGATGACATCGTCGCCGGTGCCGCCGTCCACCGAGTCCGAACCGTCGCCGCCGTCAATGGTGTCGTTTCCGCCGCCGCCAAGGATAGTGTCATCGCCCTCGCCGCCGGTCAGCAGGTCGTCGCCCGGCACCACCGGGCCCAGCGGATCCGATGAGTAATCGAAATGGGTGTTATCAAAGCTCGTGCCCGAGGTGCCCAGTTCGACGGTCAGCAGGACGTCGTCGAAGTCCCGGTCTCCAAGGCCGGGCAGATCCTCAAAGCCGATCTGCACGGAGCCGTCCGGGTTCTGGCCAAAGCCATGAGTGTGGACCAGCCCATCGGAATTCAAACCGGCATTGCCGCCATATCCGGAGGAGTAATACGTGCCCTTGGCGTTGGAGATGCCAACCCCGACAATGGCGCCTTCGGGGGCGTCGTAGGTGAAGCTGCCGCCAACGCTCTCGTTGGCGTTTTCGGTCAGCACCACCACGTTGCTGATCTCACCGGTCTCCGGGTCGATGGTATAGGCGAAAAGCTGGTTTGCGATGCCCGCGGTGGTGCGGTCGATTGTAATGGTAACTGCCGCAGTGGCGCCGGACACACCGTCGCCCAGGATCAGGTCGCCGCCGCTGCCGCCCTCGACGGTGTCATCACCTGCGTCGGCATAGATGCTGTCATCACCCGCGCCGCCCAGAATGACATCATCATCCGACCCTGCCGCCGGGCCGGTGGCGTCGGCGTTGTCCACCATGTCACCGTCCGGATCGCCGGTGTAGGCGGCATCAATCAGGTCATCGCCCGAAGTGCCCTCGACAATCCCGTCCCGTGCCGGGTTCGGCTGCTCGTCGTTCTTTGTCATTACCCTCTCCTCACCGGTCGGGTGAAAACCCAACTGCCGGGCCCGCCGGACAGCCATGCGGTCTGCCGCAGTCAAAACACCAGCCCACGCGGGTAGAGAGCCAATGCGCGCACGCACCGGATTGCGCGCCTGAATGACGCGCAAGCGGATAGCAGCAGCTTTTTAATCAGTGGTGCGCCCGAAAAATCAGCATCGGGATTTGTCTTAAAATTTAGCAGTCCACCACAGTCCAGCAGCTCGCAGAACTCGCCCCCCAAAATGGGCTAGACCATGCATACTTTAGGCACCTGCGCCCTCAAAGCCGAAAAATTGCCTAAAATTCCTCGCATTGTCCTCGCCATCTGGCCGGCAGCAGCAGCGTCCCGCCGCGCATTGTTTCCACCGAAGCGGGAAGCACGCTCCGCAACCTGCCGAAATATGCACAGCGCCGCATGCAACAGAGGTCCCAGGGTGGCATTCGTTTCCATTTTCGAAACACAATCCAACGATCAGACTGCCCCGGAAACCCGCCAGGACCGCCTGGCGGCACTTCGGGAAATGGACTGTTATTGGTTTCAATTCACCGGAAATACTGAGTTTGTTTCCCGAAACGCGCAATCCCGCCCGCCTCTCTTTCGAATCAAAGCCCCTAACCGAAGGGTCAGCGCGGCCAGACCCGAAAGCGAATAACGCTAAAAAATTTAGCGAACCCTCCAGCACTCAGCCGCCGCCAGCCCGCAGCCCAGCCCGACGTAGAGCCACTGCGCGGCCCGGCCAAAAATCAATAATCCCGCACCTGGAAAATCCGGGTATACTTGGCTTCATCAACAGACAGGAGACCACAATGCTATACCCGCTCGCCACGCTCGAAACCGAGAAGCTCAACGCGATCCAGGATCTCGAGAAGGATATCGGCAGCCCTGTGGTGGCGCTGGCCGAGGTCGAGGCGGATACCGCGGCGCTGCCGGAAGATCAGCTCAAGAAGCTGCAGGAGCTGGAAGAGGAACTGGGCGTCGTTCTGGTGGCGGTCCGGCCCAACTGATTCAAACCGCAGGACTTAGCTGCACAAGCCGCGAGCACAGCCGCACGGCACTAGCACCGGCCGCGCATCCGGGCAACTGATTGCATCTAACTGGGGGTTATGGCGGAGAGACAGGGATTCGAACCCTGGAGACGGTTTCCCGCCTACACACTTTCCAGGCGTGCGCCTTCGACCACTCGGCCACCTCTCCGTTGAGGGGGCTTTTGAAGGATCGGCAGGGGAATTGCAAGAGCCGAAATGGCAAAAAATGCGCCTTCCCCCGCATTCTTTTTCAGGCCTCCAGATGCAGGTAGACGCGGCGGTTCTGCTTGCCCTTTTTTTCCACCTTGCCGAGGCGGATTCTGCCGATTTCAGCGGTGCGCCTGACGTGGGTGCCGCCGCAGGGCTGCAGGTCGATCTGCTCATCCGCGGTGCCGATCCGCACCAGCCGCACCTGCCCTGCCCCTCGCGGCGGCGAAACCGACATGGTTTTGACCAGCTGCGGATTGGCGTCCAGTTCGGCGTCTGTGATCCAGTCCTCTGTCACCTCCAGATCGCGGTCAATGAGCGCCTGCAGCCGGTCCTGCAGCGCCTGTTTGTCCTCCGGCGCTTCGGGCATGTTGAAATCGAGCCGCCCCTTGCCATCGCTGATGGAGCCGCCGGTGACCTCCAGCGGGATCACCACCGACAGCAGATGCAGCGCGGTGTGCACCCGCATATGGCCATAACGGCGGTCCCAATTAAGGACCTGGGTCACCGTGGCACCCACTGGCGGCAGGGCCGAGCCCTCCTCCGGCACCAGCACGACGGCGCCATCCTCACCCTTGACGGTGGTGGCGATGCTGCATTGCCCCTCCGCCCACAGCAGCTTGCCGCTGTCGCCGGGCTGGCCGCCGCCGGTGGCGTAAAACAAAGTGCGGTCCAGGATGATCCCGCCCTGCTTTGTGTGCGCCAGAACCTCGGCTTCGGTCATCCGGGCGTAAGCGTCCTTGCGGTACAGCAGCTCACTTGTCGGCATCTGCCTCTCCTTCGGCATCGTTGTCGGGATCGTGCTGCAGATCGTCCAGATCCGGCTTTGGCGGAGCGGTCGCGGGGGCGGCAGCCGGTGCTTCAGCAGAGCTTGCAGCTTTGGCCTGGGCCAGCGCTTCCGGATTGCGGATCCAGATGTCGCGCTGCATGAAGGGGATCTCGATCCCTTCTTCCTCAAACCGCTTGGCAATTTCATAGTTCAAGTCGGATTTCACCGACAGGACCCAGTTCACGTCGCGCAGGATGGCGCGGATCTCGAAGTCAAGGGAATCGGCGCCGAAGCCCTGGAACACCACTGTGGGCGCAGGATTGAGCAGCACCATCGGATGGGCCTTGGCGATCTCGTTCAGGACCGCCTCCACCTTGCGCGGGTCGGTGCCATAGGCGACGCCCACCGGCACGATTACCCGGCCCACGGTGTTGCCGCGGGTGTAGTTGGTGACGGTGCCCGAAATCAGGTCCGAGTTCGGCACGATCACATCGGTGCGGTCAAACGTTTCGATCCGGGTGGAGCGCACCGAGATGTCGCGGACGTATCCCATCAGCCCGCCGACTTCGATCCAGTCGCCCTTGGAGACCGGACGCTCGATCAGCAGGATGATGCCGGAGACGAAGTTGGACACGATGGTCTGCAGGCCGAAGCCGATACCGACCGACAGCGCACCGGCAACGATGGCCAGCGAGGACAGATCGAGCCCCGCCATGGAGATGGCCACCACCGCCGCCAGGAAGATACCGACATAGCCAAGCCCGGAGGTGATCGCGTTCTGGCCGCCCGGGTCGATCTTGGTCTTGGGCAGCAGCGAGTTGCGCAGGGACCCCTGCACCAGCCGCGTCAGGGCGTAGCCGATGGCGAAAACAATGGCGAACGTCAGAAAGGCGGTGGGCGAAATCCGGGTGCCGCCGATCTGGAAGCCTTCGAGGAACCGCGACCACAGCTCTGTCAGGTCGGCCACCCGCGCGCCCCAGATCAGCGCCAGAAGCGGCAGCGCGAGGGTGACCAGCAGGAAACCGATCAGCACCGCAAACAGCGAATCCCGCGCCTCGGAACCCTTGCCGGACAGCCAGCCGTAGACATCGCCCAGGAAGCGCTGCAGCACCAAAAGGGCCGCCAGCAGCGCCAAGGTGGAAGCCGCCGGGTAGATCAGCGCCTCTGCCGCGTTGACATAGCCGAAGGCGGCCAGCACCGGCGACACGAACCCCAGGAGGTAGGTGGCGCGGCGCACCAGCGTCATGACCCGGTTGGCACCGGCGGCAATCGCGCCGTCCTCGTCGGTGTCATCCTCGCTTTGCTGCTGGCGGCGCTTTGCGCCGATCCTGTGCAAGCGCAGCAGCACCAGCGCCGCACCCATGATCAGCGGGAAACTGGCGACCGCATGGGCCTCTGCCGGGATGTTGTCGATGTTTTCCATCAGGCTAAGCGCATCCTGCAGAACCAGGATCACCGCCAGGATATCGACCATCAGCCGGGTTTCGTTCAGGCGCCCGTCCTGCACCGGCACCAGGTCGTTATCGATCCGGCCGGAAAACAGCTGGTTGCCCAGCCAGTGGAAGGACAGGATCAGCAGAGCCCAGCCGGGGATATGGTCCAGCAGAACCGCGCCGCGGAACCCGAGGATGCCGGACAGGTCAATGGCTGCCGTCAGGAGGAGGATGCCCACAAAAGGCAGGATCACCTCCAGCAGCGAAACCACAAACCCCCAGACACCGCGGCCGCTGCTGCCGAACTGGCGCAGGTAATCGCCCGCCGCATGGGCCCAGGGCCGGCCGCGCAGCAGCAGCAGCGCGGAAATCACCAGCAGCAGAAGCAAGGCAGGCAGGCTGTTCTGGATCCGCTCTGCGGTGGTGGCGCTGCCGATGCGGGTGGCCGTTTCATTCAGAAGCGATCCGGCAGACCGCGACAAGGTGCGCCACGCGCCCGGCCAGTTTTCCGGATTGAGCGGCGACGGGCCGCGCTCCAGCAATTTCCGGGTGCGGCGTTCGCGGATGATCTTGTCGATTTCGGTGATCAGGCCATTGGCGCGGCTGAAGGCCTCTTCGGCCACGATGCGCGGGACCTTCAGGTCCTTAAGCTGCTGCTCCAGCGAGCTGCGCAGCTGGGCGATGTCCTCGGGTTCGCTCTCGCCCTCGGCGGGCGGCTCGCCCAAGGCGGCAAGCTGGCCTTCCAGCGTCTTAATGCGGTCGCCGTTATCGGTGCGCGCGTCGAGGAAATTCTGACGGTATCCGGCCAACTCCGTGCGCAGGGTTTCCAGCGCGGCGCTGGAGGCCCGCCTGGCGTCAATCACCTCCTCCGCGCGGTTGGCGGTCTTGAGCCAGTCCTGATAAACGGCCCGGGATTCAGCATTCAGCTGCGCCAGGGCAGGCATAGCGAGGCCGGCCACAAGGGCCAGCCCCAGCAAAACAGTCCGCAAAGCGGTTATGATAGGTGTCATACGTCCTCAAATACGCCGGGGATCGACGCAGGCGTATGGGTCATCCACTCCGGCACCGGCAGGTCTTTCTCCCGCAGGAAATCCGGATTGAACAGCTTGGACTGGTAGCGGGTGCCATAGTCGCACAGAACGGTGACGATGGTTTTGCCCGGGCCCATGTCCTTGGCCATGCGCACAGCGCCTGCAATGTTGATGCCGGAGGAGCCGCCCAGCACCAGGCCTTCCTCATGCAGCAGGTCAAAGACATACGGCAGCGCCTCGCTGTCCGGCACCTGATAGCTGTAATCAGGGGTGAAGCCTTCCAGGTTCCTGGTGATCCGGCCCTGGCCGATGCCCTCGGTGATCGAGCTGCCCTCAGCGGCCAGTTCGCCAGTGGTGTAATAGGAATACAGCGCCGCGCCCATCGGATCGGCCAGGCCGACCTTCACGCCCTTGGGCTGAAGCGCCTCGGCCACGCCCGCCAGGGTGCCGCCGGAGCCCACGGCGCAGACAAAGCCGTCGACCTTGCCGCCGGTCTGTTCCCAGATCTCCGGGCCGGTGGTTTCCACATGGGCCTGGCGGTTGGCAACATTGTCGAACTGGTTGGCCCAGATCGCGCCGTTCGGCTCTGTCTGGGCCAGTTTTTCCGCCAGGCGCTGGGAATAGCGCACATAGTTGTTGGGGTTTTTGTAAGGTGCTGCAGGCACCTGGACCAGCTGGGCGCCCGCCAGGCGCAGCATGTCCTTCTTTTCTTCGGACTGGGTTTCCGGGATCACGATCACCGTCTTGAACCCCATCGACGCACCGACCAGCGCCAGGCCGATGCCGGTGTTGCCGGCAGTGCCTTCGACAATGGTGCCGCCGGGCTTGAGCTCGCCGCGGGCCACTGCATCTTTGATGATATAGAGCGCGGCGCGGTCCTTGACCGACTGGCCCGGGTTCATGAATTCGGCCTTGCCCAGGATCTCGCAGCCGGTCTCTTCGCTGACGCGGTTCAGGCGGATAAGAGGTGTGTGGCCGATGGCATCAGCCAGATCACGTGCAATGCGCATGGTATCCCTTTCGATCTGTTCCCCAAGATGTAACCAAGCGCCCCGGCGTTCACAAGGCGCGAAGCGGCTCAGCTGGACGCGATCCGCAGCCGGCTGCGGTGGCGTGCCAGCCACAGCGCCGCGGTGACCAGCGGCATGTCCTGATAGATCTGGCCGTCCACCCCCAGCATCAGCTCATCATAGCTGAGGATCTTGCTGCGGATATCCTCGCCTTCGCCTGCGACCCCGCCGCCGCCATTAAGGTCAGAAAGGTCCGATATGCCAATGAAAACATGTATCAATTCCGCCAGCGCGCCGCTTGAGGGATAGACCTGCGCCACAGGCTCAAGCCGTTGCACCGTGACGCCTGCTTCTTCCTGCGCCTCGCGGATGGCGGTCTCCTCGGGTGTTTCGCCCGGGTCGATCACACCCGCGACCGGCTCCCACATCCAGGGGCTGGCTTCGCCCATCATAAAGGGGGGTGCGCGGAATTGCTCCACCAGCAGAACCTGATCGCGGACCGGGTCATAGGGCAGCACCACCGCCGCATGGCCCGCCATCGAAGCACAGCGGTGCATCACCGGGCTCATGCTGCCGTCATAGCGGCGGAACTGAAGCTCCATCTCTTCCATCGCAAAGAAGTTCAGATGGGCGCGAGTGTGGCTGTGGACGATCACATCCTTGGACAGGTCATGTTCCGGATCGCCCGGGCGGGCCTGCGCGGCTAGCCAGGCAGCCGCGCGGCGGCGCACCGAGGGGAAGCAGCGGGCCACCTCCTCGGCGGTCATGCGGCCGTGATAGGCCATCACCTCCTCGGCGGCGCGCATCGACAGCGCGCCCCACTTCTGCACCCAGGCCGCCAGGTCCCAGGGCTCTGCCGTCTGCCACAGGCCGGGTTCGGGGAAATAAACCTCCGCCGCGGCGGTGCTGCCGTCCTCCAGCTGCACGTTGACCGGTTTCAGCGTATAGCCAAAGCCGCCTTCGTAGAAGTTGAGCGCATCCAGGTCGTCGGGCGAAAGGTTTTGCACCAGAACACCGCCGGCAGTGGCATCCTCCCGTTCCTCGATCGCCGGAAACGGCTGCCCCGCGACCTGGTAAACCCCATGCCCCGGAAGTTGCGCTGCCTGGGCATTGAGCGCCGTACCGCTGCGGCCCAGCACCAGTTCAAGCAAAGGGAGATGGCGCAGCGTGCCAAAGAAAAAGAGATTAGCCACAGTTGGTAACCTGTTGTTAAAAAAGCCCAATCAGCGCCAGCGGCGGGAGGCGTTTTCGGCCGCAAGCCCGGCCAGAACCCCGCCCACAGCCAACGGCACCAGCACAGATGGCACAGCGATAACAAAGAAATAGTCCAGCGCAATGACAAAGATCGCGGACAGCGCCTCAAACGGGCCGTCATAGCGGTGGCGCATGGCGAGGCGGAACATCTCCCAGGCACCCTGAATGAACAGCGCCCACAGCACCATCACGGCCATGCCGGTGATGCCGTTGTTGATGGCAGGCACCAGGCCGCGGCCGACCCGCTTGCCCATGAAGATCCAGCCGCAGAGCAGCCCCAGCGCCACATTCACATGCACGAAATAGCCGAAATCGGTGCCCTCTGGCATCAGCGGCATGACAAGGAAGGATACGAAAAACGCCACCAGGCCCAGGCAGATTGCGGCGGTCAGTCGGGCTCCGGTGGGCATGTCTGGTCAGATCCGTGCGGCAGTTCACTCAGCGATGCGCAACTGTAATCTGCGTTACGTCGCAATTTCCAGTCTTAAAGGCTGCCGCGCAGGAGGTGAGGTAAAAGTTCCACATCTTGTGGAAGCGCTCGTCAAAGCCCATGCTGGAAATCTGGTCCCAGCGGGCATTGAATGTGTCATGCCAGCGCCGCAGGGTCTGGTTGTAGCTGTCGCCGAATTCGATTGAGCGCACGACGCCCAGGCCCGCCTTCTCCACCTGGTCGCGCAGTACTTTCGGGGACGGCAGCATGCCGCCCGGGAAGATGTGCTTCTGGATGAAGTCGACGCCTTTTCGGTACACCTCCCAGCGCCGGTCTGCGACGGTGATGATCTGCAAGGTGGCCTGGCCGCCGGGCTTCAGCCGGTCGCGGATGGTGCTGAAATAGGCGGGCCAGTATTTCTCGCCCACCGCCTCGAACATTTCGATAGAGGCGATACCGTCAAACTGGCCGCGGCAGTCGCGGTAGTCCTGCAACCGCAGCTCCACCCTGTCCGAAAGCCCTGCCTTTTCAAGCCTTTCGCGGGCAAACCTTAACTGTTCCTTACTGATTGTCAGGCCGGTGACCCGCAGCCCGCGCTGACCAGCGGCGTATTCGGCAAAGCCGCCCCAGCCGCAGCCGATCTCCAGCACATGGTCGCCGGGCTTGACCCCCATCTGATCCACCATCGAGGCGTATTTGGCGGTCTGCGCCTTCTCCAGGCTGTCCTGGCCGCTTTGGAACAGGGCGCTGGAATAGGTCATCGTGTCGTCCAGCCACAGACCGTAGAAATCATTGCCCAGATCGTAGTGGTAGGAGATATTCTTTTTCGCCTGGCGGCGGTGGTTGCGGTGGAGCCAGAAGCGGAACCGTTCATAAGCGCGTGCCAGGCCCCGGCCCGGGAAGCCGTCATAAACGGTGTTGGCGCCCATATGCACCAGATCCATAAAAGCCTGCAGGTCCGAGGTGCTCCACCAGCCTTCCAGGTAAGCGTCGGAAAAGCCCAGATCGCCTTCGCGGATCAGCCGGGCAAAGCAGTCCGGGTTATGGATGTGCAGATCGGCCACCGGGCCAGGGTTGCGCCCCTTGGCCGAGAATACGCGCCCGTCCGGCAGGTGGATATCCAGCTGCCCGACCTCCATTGCCTTGATCCTTGCAAACACCGGCGCAAAGTAGCGCGGCAGGTTTTCTTGGCCCTCAGCGGACGTGAGCTTCATACGCTTCCCCCTGTACAAAATACGGAAGTGCTACAGGGAAAAGCTAGGCCGCAGAGGGCTTTCTGGCAAGAAAACTGTGCGTTAGCGGTTTTCACGGGCCTCGTGATAGGCCGTGAGCGCGCGGTCCCGGCCTGCCTGCAGGCTGACAACCGGCTCCGCTGGCGGCATGCCGGCGGCCAGACCCCACGACAGAGGCGCAGCGTCGAAGAAGTCCAGCGCGGTCTGCGGCGGCTTGTCCTGGCCATCGGCGATCCAGCGGCCGGTGTAGGCGCCTTCGGGGTCGAATTTGTCCAGCTGGCCGCTGGGATTGAAGACGCGGAAGAAGGGGGCCGCGTCAGGGCCGGAGCCCGCCACCCATTGCCAGCCCAGGGCGTTGGAGGCCGGGTCCCAGTCCACAAGCGTTTCCGCAAACCAGTCCATGCCGATTTTCCAATGCGTCATCAGGTGCTTGGTCAGGAAACTTGCGACGATCATCCGGGCCCGGTTGTGCATCTTGCCAGTCACATACAGCTCCCGCATGGCGGCATCGACAAAGCCGTAACCGGTCTGCCCGCGCTGCCAGGCCTGGACATGCGGGGTGATCTTTTCGGACCATGGGAACTCCTGCCACTCCTCGCGCCAGCTTTTGGTCAGGATGCGGGGTGAGTTGTACATCAGGTGGTAGGCGAATTCGCGCCAGACAATTTCCTTCAGGAAGTGTTCTGCGCCCTTGCCGCCGCGCTCCATCGCTGCGCTGCCCTGGTGCCACATCCGGTGCGGGCTGATCTCGCCCCAGGCAAGGTTTTCCGACAGGCCTGAGGTCGCGTCCTCAGCCGGATAGTCACGGCGGGCCTTGTAGTCCTCAACGCTGTCTTCCAGAAACGCCTCCAGCCGTGCCTGCGCTGAGGCTTCGCCCACCCGGCAATAGCGGGCCACCACATCCGCCCCGCGGCGCATGGCGGCCCCCATATGCCAATCCGCCAGAACCTCGCTGGCAGGCCAGCTGTCCGGTGCGGCCAGGTTCCCAGGGGCGGGCAGCAGGCTGTCAACATCGCGGCTCCGCACTGCCTTCCAGAACGGGGTGTAGACCTTGTACATGCCGCCGGCCTTGGTCTCCACCGTCCAGGGTTCGAACAGAAGCCGGCCGCCGTGGGACTTCACCTCGACGCCCTGCTCCTTCAGCTGCTGCTTGATTTCGCTGTCGCGTGTGATGGCCTGGGGATCGTAGAGGCGGGACCAGTGCACGGCCCCTGCCCCGGTTTCTGCGATCAGGTCCTGCAAAACCTCCAGCGCCTTGCCCCGGCGCAGGATCAGACGGGAGCCTGCCTTGGCCAGTTGCTGCCCGAAATGTTCCAGCCCCAGGCCAAGGCGGAATTTGGGGGCGGCGCCCAGCGCCTCGTCCTGCTCGTCCAGGATATAGACCGTCAGAACCGGGGCGCCGCTGTTCACGGCAGCCGTCAGCGCCGGGTTGTCGCAGAGGCGGAGATCCCGCCTGATCCACCAAATCACCGGGGCACGGCTGCTCATGTCGTTTTCCTTGTCCTGTTCGCGTTACAGCACCCTGTCACACAACCCGGTCAAGGGCCTCGATCAGCTTCGCGACCTCTGCCTCGGACGTGTAGTGGGTAAAGCTGATACGCAGCACGCCCTCGGCCGGATCAATGCCCATCGCCTCCAGCGCGCGGACGGCATAGAAATCGCCGCCCCCGGCCATGATGCCAAATTCTGCCAGCTGCGCCGCAACCGGTTCCGCGGCACGGTTCAGGGACAGGGCCACCGTCGGCGCGCGGTTTTCGGCCCGGGACGGCCCCAGGAGGCGCACGTCGTTGCGGTCGCTGACCGCGTCCAGCAGCGGCTGCAGCAGCTTGATCTCATGCGCGCGCATCAGGTCGTGGACAAAGGCCCCGGTTTCCGCCGCGGTGCCCGCGTGGCCATGATGGGCGGCCAGCGCCTCGAAGTAATCCGCCATGCCGGCCGAGGCTGCCACCTGGGCGTGGTCCGGACCTGCCGGGGTGAAGCGTTTGTAGAGGCTCTCAGCGTTGAAGTAATGCGCCTGGTTCGGGAGCAGTTCTCCCAGCGCCTTGCGGATCACCATGATGCCCTGATGCGGACCATAGGTCTTATAGGCGGAGAACAGGTAGATGTCGGCCCCCAGTTCATCCACGTTGGGCAACCCGTGCGGCGCGTAAGAGACGCCGTCGACGCAGACAAAGGCGCCAGCGGCGTGCGCCATCGCGGTGATCTCTGCCACCGGGTTGATTTCACCCACCACGTTGGAGCAATGCGGGAAGCAGACGAGGCGCACCTTCTCGTCCAGCAGGGTTTCCAGCTGCGCCACGTCCAAATGACCGGTCTGCGGGTCGATCTGCCATTCGCGGACCTCAATCCCCTCCTCTGCCAGCCGCCGCCAGGGGCCGCTGTTGGCCTCGTGGTCCTGGTTGGTGACGATGATGGCCTCGCCTGGTTTCATGAACTTGCGGAAGGCCTGGGCCAGAACATAGGTGTTCTGGGTGGTCGAGGGGCCGAAGCTCAGCTCATCCGTGGCAACGCCCATAAGGGCCGCGAGGCGGGCGCGGGCCTCGTCCATCTCTTCCCCGCCCAGGCGCGAGGCCTCATAGGCGGCATAGGGCTGAACCTTGCGCTGGGTGTAAAAGCGGATCAGCCGGTCAATCACCTGCCGGCAGGTGTAAGAGCCGCCCGCGTTCTCAAAAAACGCTTGGCCCTGAAGGCTGGGTTCGGCAAAGGCCGGAAACTGGGCCCGGACAAAATCAATATCCAATGCAGTCATTGCAAATCTCTCCTCAATCGCTGCGGTCCGATGGGAAGGCCGGCACATGCCAGGGATCTCCCCGAACATGGCAGGTCTTCCAGCCGAGCCGCGCTCCCGCACAAGGATTGAGGGATCGCAGGCAGCCCTGCAAGGCGCAAAAGGCCGGGCAGGACGCAAGGGTCGTAGCGTAGCACCGGCGGTCCGGTCAAGCGGCAAGGCTGATGCCGGAAACTGTCATCAGGGCATGAGACCTTGCCCCCAGGCAAACATGGAGGATTTGACATGGCCTTTACTCCCAAGGATTTTCTGGTCTGGGGCGAGCTGCCCGTGAGCGATCTGGACGCGGCGGTAACGTTTTATTCCAAGGTCACCGGTGCGGAGCTGAGCATCGACACCAGCGGGCCCAACCCTATAGCGATGTTCAAGCCCGCTGATCAGGCGGCGGGGATCGCGTTGCATCTTTACCCCGGCAAACCCGCAGGCGACGGCCGCGGACCGACGCTGCACCTGACGGCAGAGGGCGCGCTGGAGGACGTGATGGAGCGGGTAACGGACGCGGGCGGCAAGGTGGTGTCGGAGACTATCGCCATCCCGCCGGGGCGGTTCTTTTATGCGACCGACCCGGATGGCAATTCGCTGGGGTTCTTCAAATACAACGACTGACACTAAAAAAACGCCCCGGCTCTGCAGCCGGGGCGTTCCTATTTCCGCTGCCAGAAGCCTCAGCGCGCTTCGGTCTGCAGCCCGCGGAAGATGGCCCAGCACATCAGCAGCAGAACCACAGTGAACGGCAGACCGGTGGAGATCACCATCGCCTGCAGCGCCGCCAGACCGCCGCCCAGCAGCAGCACGATGGCAACGGCACCCTCGAAGATGCACCAGAACACCCGCTGCGGCACCGGCGCATCGACCTTGCCGCCTGCGGTGATAGTGTCGATCACCAGCGAGCCGGAGTCGGACGAGGTCACGAAGAACACGACGACCAGCACGATCCCCACAAAGGAGGTGATCCCGGCCAGCGGCAGCTCGCCCAGCATCTTGAACAGCTTGAGTTCAAGCGACGCGTCCTGCGCCCCGGTGAACCCGTCAGCGACCACCTGGTGGATCGCGGTGCCGCCAAAGACGCTCATCCACAGCACGCAGACCAGGCTGGGGATCAGCAGCACGCAGATCACGAATTCCCGCACGCTGCGGCCGCGGCTGACGCGGGCGATGAACATGCCGACAAACGGCGACCAGCTGATCCACCACGCCCAATAGAAAGCGGTCCAGCCCTGGCTGAAGTTCACATCCTCGCGCCCGATCGGGTTCGACAGTGCCGGCAGATACTCGATATAGGCCATCAGGCTGGAGGCAAACCCGGTCAGGATCGCCATGGTCGGCCCCACCAGCAGCACAAAAACCAGCAGCAGGAACGCCAGCCCCATGTTGATTTCCGACAGCACCTTGACGCCGCCGTCCAGGCCGCGCAGCACCGAAATCAGGGCCACTGCGGTGATCGCGGATATCAGGATCACCTCGGTGGTTGCGCCCGTTGGCACGCCGAACAGCTCATTCAGGCCGGCATTTGCCTGGGTCGCGCCGAACCCCAGCGATGTGGCGAGGCCGAACAGCGTGGCAAAGACCGCCAGGATGTCGATGATATGGCCTGTCCAGCCCCAGATACGCTCCCCGAAGATCGGGTAGAAGGCAGAGCGGATGGTGAGCGGCAGGCCCTTATTGTAGGTGAACAGCGCCAGCGCCAAAGCCACGATGGCGTAGATTGCCCAGGGGTGCAGCCCCCAATGGAAGATTGTCGCCGCCATGCCCAGACGCACCGCCGCGGCCTCATCCCCCGCAGCAGCCCCCAGTGGTGCCCAGTCGGTGCGGGCGCCGCCGCCTTCGGGCACGGCCGTGCCGCCGAAAGCGGTGGAGAAATGGCTCATCGGTTCGCTGACGCCATAGAACATCAGACCAATGCCCATGCCCGCGGCAAACAGCATCGCAAACCAGCCCATGTAGCTGTAGTCCGGCGTTGCCTCGTTGCCGCCCAGGCGAACGCTGCCCCAGGGGGAGACGATCAAAAACAGGCAGAACAGGACAAACAAATCCGCGGCGCCAAAGAAGAACCAGTCAAAACTGCTGGTGACCGCGGGGCGCAGCCAGTTGAAAAATGTTGCCGCCTGCTCCGGCAGCGCCAGCGCGTAGAACACGAAGGCTACGATCACCAGGCCTGAGACCAGGAACACCGGGTTGTGAATGTCGACCCCGAACGGGCCGATCTGGGTTTCGATATTGTCTTGACCGATCTCGTATTCGGTATCGATGATATCCGCTTCGCCTTCAGGCGCGGGGATACCCTGATTTGTGGTTTCGTCAGCCATTGCGGCCTCCTTCCCTGTAAACTCCGGCCCATTATCCTTCGGCCTTGCAAACATTGGCCCCGCAAACTGGCGCTTGCGCGTTCAACGGGCCCCGCCGGTCAGCTCTCGCGCACGACCAGCACCGACACCGGCGCCTTTTCTGCGACCCGTCCGCCATGGGCGTGGAACAGGTAGTCGCTCACGCTCGGGACGTGGCTTGCCATCACGATAAGCTCTGCCCCGGTATCGCTGCAGGCCTTGATCAGCGTCTTATCAAGATCCACCGCCGGATCGTGGCTGACCACCGCATGGCCCGAAGCGGTAATGCTGTGCTTGGCTGCCTGGCCGGACGCGAACTCATCGAGTTTTGCGGAGAACTCCTGCGGGTTATGCGCCACCTTGCTGGGCTGGGGTGAGGTCACCCCCACGAAAATCACTTCTGCTTTGTAAAGATGCGCGAGATCCGATGCCAATTGCAGCGCCCGTTCCAGGCGGTCGGCGTGGGTCAGATCGACGGGCACCATGATTCTGGAATACACGGTCTCCCTCCTCTTGCTTCAAATTCAATGCGTCTGCGGCACAGTCGCCAACAGCGCACCGGGCGGGGCGGTACCGGGGCCGCATAATCGCGGCGCTGCACCCACCCTAGGACCGCGGCAGGGCCGCGGTACGCATGAAAAACGCGCGGACATCGCCGCGCGTTTATCCGACAGATACGAATGTATTATAATGATTTAGGCGTTGACGTCCACCACGACGCGGCCCTTGACCTGGCCCTTGAGGATATCCGCCCCCAGTTGCGGCAGATCGCCCAGCGTTGCGGGATGGATCATCGCTTCCAGCTTGTCCATCGGCAGGTCCTTGGCGATCCGCTGCCAGGCGCGGACGCGGTTATCATAGGGCTGCATGACGGAGTCGATGCCCAGCAGGTTCACACCGCGCAGCAGGAACGGAACAACGGTGGCCGGCAGCGCGGCGCCGCCCGCCAGACCAACCGCCGCGACTGAGGCGCCGTATTTCATCTGCCCCAGCACACGCGCCAGCATGGCGCCGCCAACGGCGTCCACGCAGCCCGCCCAGGTTTCGCTTTCCAGCGGCCGCTTGGTGGTTTCGTTGATCTCCTCGCGGGCCACGATCTGGGTTGCGCCGAGGGACTTCAGGTAGTCCGCGGTTTCCGGGCGGCCGGTGACGCCAGCCACCTCATAGCCGAGATTGGCCAGGATTGCAGTGGCCACCGACCCGACACCGCCTGCCGCGCCTGTCACCAGCACCGGCCCGTGGCCCGGCTCCAGCCCGTGGTCCTCCAGCGCCATCACCGCCAGCATCGCAGTAAAGCCCGCGGTGCCCACAGCCATTGCCTGGCGGCTGTCCAGCCCCTCTGGCAGCGGCACCAGCCAGTCGGCGCGCACGTTGGCCTTTTGGCTGTAGCCGCCCCAATGGGCCTCGCCCACACGCCAGCCGGTCAGCACCACCTTGTCGCCGGGCTTGTAACGGTCGTCTGAGGACGCCTCGACCGTGCCGGCAAAATCAATGCCCGGCACATGCGGATACTTGCGCACCAGACCGCCGCCCGGCCCGATGCAGAGCCCGTCTTTGTAGTTCACGGTGGAATATTCCACCGCTACGGTCACCTCGCCCTCGGGCAGCTGATCGAGGCTGATCTGCTCGACCGCGGCGGAGGTCTTGCCGCTCTCTTCGTCCTTGTTCACAACCAAAGCGTTGAACATCTGCCTTCTCCTTAAATCCAGAATGTGTCGCGCACGGTGGCTGTGCGCATACCGTCAGGTGTCTCCACCTCAAGTTTCGTGCCCGCATCCCAATGGGTCATGCGGATCATGCCGATCGAAACGTTGGTCTCAAAGTCCGGTGACCAGGCGGCGGACGTCACCTGCCCCGCCCGCTTGCCATTTGCAAAGACCGGCCAGGGCCGGTCGCAGCCCGGCACCGCATCGCCGTCGATCGCAATCGGGCGGATCTGCTGCACCGGGCCCTCCTTGGCCACCCGCAGCAGGGCGTCGCGGCCAATGCAGCCAATTGCCGTGTGAGTATTGCAGAACTTGCCAAGCCCGCATTCATGCGGGGTATTGTCGTCGGTCATGTCGTTGCCGTAGCTCAGCAGCCCGCCCTCGATCCGCTCGATCAGGTTGGGGCAGCCGGCCCGGACCTGCAGATCCTCGCCCGCTTCGAACAGCCGGTTCCACAGCGGCATCCCAAGGTCGCCGCCTTCAAGGTAGATCTCATAGCCGCCCTGTTTGGAATAGCCTGAGCGCGCGATCACCATGTCGCGGCCCTCGAACTGGAAGATGCCGAAGCGGAAGAAGCGGATCTTGCGCACGTCCTCGCCAAAGACGCGGTCCATCAGGTCGTCCGCGCGGGGGCCTTGAATGGCGAGCGGCGAGACGTCGGGCTCGTCCACCAGCACATCCAGCCGCCAGCCGTTGGCGATGCCCTTGACCCACAACAGCAGATCGCTGTCGGCAATCGAAATCCACCAGCGGTCGTCGCTCAGCTTGACCGCCACAGGATCGTTCAGCATGCCGCCGGTCTCGTCGACGATGGGCACGTAGAAACACTGCCCTGCCGTCATGCCGCGCAGATCGCGGGGCGTCAGCATCTGCATCAGCCGTCCGGCGTCTGGGCCGCGCAGCTCCACCTGGCGCTCGCAGGCCACGTCCCAGACTTGCACATGCTGTTTCAGGTGGCGGTAGTCGGCTTCCACGCTGTCAAAAACAGTGGGCAGCAGCATCCGGTTGTAGACCGTATAGGCCTTGACGCCGGCGGCTTCGACGCCATCGGAGAACGGGGTGCGCCGAAGGCGGCGCGACGGGGAAATCAGGGCCATGGCGTATCCTCCCAGAACCATGCGCAGGATGCCCGGCGGCCGCGCAGGCGCCGCCGCCGGAAAAGCCGTTTACTTCGGGCCGTGCCAGTCGATCTGGCAGATCTCGGCAGAGCGGCCGTCGAAATCCCAGACCCTGCCAAAGGCGCGCACGCGGCCCTTGGTTGCGGTGGCGACGGTGATGTCGGGACCCATCCAGTATTCGGTGTTGGTGACGACGATCTCCTTGCCGTCCTTGCCCTCGACCGGGACCACCGCGCCCTGGATCTTCTTGCCGACCATCAGGCGGCGCTCCTTGCCTTCGGTCTCGAACGTGACCGGTGCGCGTTCAGCGCCCAGGAACTCGCCTACCAGCATGGAGAACAGCCCGGTGGTGCCGCGCGCCGCGCCGGAGAAGATCGCGACCAGCGCATCATAGGCGTCATCCGAGGCGCGGTCGTCGATATAGGCCGCCGCTTTCCAGTTGCCGCGGCCCATGTTGCCGGGGATCTCCAGGAACAGGCCGACGTTCAGGCCCGACAGGTCAACCCCGCCGTAGTCGCCCGCGTCGATGCGCACCCCGGCCCAGGCCTGGCAGTGGCCCTCGGTCGGCGGGTGCTTGCCCAGCGACACCACGCAGGGGCAGAACACGGTGCAGTTGCAGTTGAGGATCAGTTCCCCTTTGATTGTCCAGGGCACGGTGCCCGTTGCGGCGTCCAAGGCCATATCTTAGTCTCCCTCTCAGATAATCCCTGCCGCCAGCGCCAGCGCCGCTCCCACCAGCCCCGCACCCAGCGGTTTGGTGATGTAGCGGCCCAGCTCCGGCAGCTTTTCCAAAATCATGATCACGGTCGCCAGCCCCATGAAAGCGATGTTCATGGTGCCGCCCGCAAAGGCCAGCAGCATCAGCGCCCAGCAGCAGCCCAGGCACACCAGCCCCAGCCGCAGCCCGTTGCGCAGCGGACCCTCGTCCCAGTGCTGCATAAAGAACACCAGCGGGCGGCGGCATTTGCTGAGGCAGGCTTCCTTCACCGGCGAGAACTGATAGCCGCCCGCGACCAGCAGCAGACCCGCCGACAGGTAGCGCGAGTTGCTGTCGCCGAAAGCGGTGAGCAGCTCTGCCTGGAACAGCCCCAGCTGCAGCACGGCGGCCAGCGCCGAAAAGCCCAGCCACACTGCCAGATAGCCGCCCACCAGCCAGGTGAAGCTTGTGTCCGGCGCGGTGTGGGACAGATCCTCGTAAGTGGCAAAGGCAGGCAGCGCGGTCGGCGCCATCATCGCCGCCGACATCAGCGCCCACATCATCAGCATCTTGCCAAAGCCCGCCGCATCCGGCGTCAGCGTGCAGAAGTCGCGCCAGAAATCAGGCCCGTATATGGCCCCCGCCGCGCGCAGCTCAGCCGGCGCGGACATCGCATAGAGCAGCCCCCACGCCCCCAGGATCAGCCCGAACAGGCCCAGCCAATGCCAGCCTCCCATGGTTCTGATCCGTTGTGCCAGAATGGCTTTCATGGCGCGCTCCGGGTATGAGGGTTAGCGACTCACGTCTTGAGTTTTAAATGTCAGACTTTTAAATGTCAGACAAATGATTTCTTGCCGGGCCAACTCCGGCGTAACGCAGCGTCAGGACCCTGAGCATGAAGATTGACCCCAACAGCTCCGCCGATCTTTCGGTTCAGATAGCCCAGGCGATCAAGGATGCCATCATTTCCGGCGAGCTGATTGTCGATGAGCGGCTGCCCTCCGAGGCGGAGCTGTCGGATCATTTCCAGGTGTCCCGCCCGACCGTGCGCGAAGCGCTGAAGCGACTGGCGGCGCAATCGCTGATCCGCACCCAGCGCGGCGCTTCCGGCGGGGCCTTTGTGAACCGGCTGAGCTTTGAGGACGCTTATTCGCAGCAGATCACCACTTCTACGCTGCTGCTGAGCATGAACGCGGTGAGTTTCGATACCGCCTGCGAAGCGCGATATGCGCTGGAACGCGCCTGTGCGCCGCTGTCGTCCGAGCGCCGCAGCGCGGATCACCTGGCCACCATGCGGGCGGAGATCTTCCGCCAGGGGCAGCCGGGCCTGACCGATGAGGCCTTCTGCGCCTCCGACGTGGCGTTTCACCGGGCGCTGGTGGATGGCGCGGGCAATCCGGTGCTGTCCTACCAGCTGGCCGGCGCGGTGGAGGCGATGCAGCCGCTGATGAACATGATCACCTTCACCGCCCGCGACCGCGAGGTGATCACCGGCCTGCACTCACGTATCGCCGACGCCATCGAGGCTGGCGACGGCAGTGCAGCCGTCTCCGGCCTGCAGGACCTGGAAAGCGAGACCCGCAAACTGGCCTCCGACGTCTTTGCCGCCCGGGCCCAGAAGTAGCCGCTCAACACTTTGCTAACCAAGAGCCGGGACACTGGGGATATGGTCAAGCCCGGCTCCGCCCTCTCCCCCGATATCTGGCTGCGCGATATCTTCGCCTGCAAGGCGGTGCAAAGCGGCCAGGTGCTGCGCCGCAAGATCCGCGTTATTGAGCGTTACGCCGGGATGGAGGCGTTTCTGGCCGAGGTCCGCGCCCGTGGATTTCAGGCGGTGCAAAACCGCGGGCAGGTGGTCGTGTTCTGCAACAGCGCCCCGATCCGCAGACTGGTGTGACGGCGCCGTTTTCCGGCGCGGAAATCCGCCAGAAATCCTGCGAGGATTTCCGGCGGCTCCGACGGCGGCACTGCACCAGTTTTCCGCGCCGGAAAACTGGCTGGAATCCTCGCAGGATTCCGGTTGACCCCTTTGCAACCGCAGCGAAGCACACTATATAGCTGCTGTTCCCTTGTGGAACTATGGACATAAACGCGCTCGTAATAAGCGGATCGGACCCGGGGGCGGTACCCGGCGGCTCCACCAAAATCCTTCGTTTGGGGATCATGGGGCCGAAACAGGATCGACGGACGTCTAAAGGGGTATGCTTTGTCTCGGCGGGGTGCCACCGTACCGGCCCGAACAGTACAATTGCAAACGACAATCGTGCTCCGGTTGCTCTGGCTGCGTAAGCAGTTCGAGGAATCGAAATCTAAGTCCTTGCGCCTAGCCGCGTAAGGCGGGGTTCGCAGGTACCTGGCAACAGAAACCTGCACTTTCACCACCCATGGAAACCAGCTCCGCTGCCTGCAGGGAATGCTTAAAACCTTAAGTTAAAGCTGCAATGCCAGCCGCCAGCGGCTAGGATGCCGGGTCTGTACCGGAACTGCGCCCTTAGAAAGCTGTGTATGCCTTTGCCCGCCCGATGCTGAAAAACTAACGTCCTGCGTTTCCAGCCCGGCAGTGCCGGAGCGGGAAGAGCCCTTTGCTTTGAGGCCTGCCGCCAGGATCACCGCGGCCGACTGACAGCCCCCTCTGATGCCTGCCTGAGCGGCATGGCTTTAGGTAACGAAATAATGACTCAGACACTCACCAATTCCGCAACTGAACCCTTCTCCACGCGCCGGGCTGCCGCATCCGGCGTCCGCACTGCCATGGCGGCGCCATTCGATCCGGCGAGCATGGCGGACATGCCCTTGGCCCAGCTGCTGCACTACTGGTTCGAAGAGGTCTGGAGCAGAGGCAATCTGGGTGCCGTCTCCGAAATCATGCATCGCAATACGCTGATTTCGGGGTCAGTTTCCGCGCTGGCGGAACCGGAAAGCGATTATAGCGAAGTGGTTGCCGCGCTGCGCAACCTTGTGGGCCCGATCAAAGTGACCTTCACTCATGTGATGGAGACGGACGAATGGGTGTCAGTGCGGCTGGTGGTCGCGACCAGCAATCCCCGCGATGGCGAACCTTTTGAGATCACCGGCCAGGTCATGGCGCGCGTGGAAGACGGCAGAATTGCCGAATTGCACTCCAACATGGATTATTTCCGGATGTTTGAAATGCTGGGCCAGCTGCCGCCAGAGGCCTTGGCGATCTGCCTGACGGGAGAACGGCTCCGCTAACGGGCGCATTGCGGCGGCATCATAGAGAGTTCTGATCATTGCCCCCTGCCGGAGCGGCCGCGCCCAAGCCTTGCGGTGCTTGACAGGCTGGCCAGGTGTGTGAGAGGCGCCGGTACCAAGTGGCACGGCTTGCCGCTCCGCATGGCGGAGGAGCTGTCGCGCCGGTCAATGAAGGACCATCAGCAGCTTGAGGCAGGCATGACCCATTGTGACGCGCTGTACCGCTGGGCCCTTGGCAGCCAGTGCGTTGGCCGCGACTGGCCATCGGACCGCAAGGCATGAACCCTCCCGCCTGGACGGAGATGTTCCGTGTCTTCGGGCGCATCGGGGTGCTGAGCTTCGGCGGCCCGGCGGCGCAGATTGCGGTTATGCACAAGGAACTGGTCGAGGACCGCCCGTGGCTGAGCGAGGAGAGCTTCCTGCGGGGGCTGTCCTTTTGCATGCTGCTGCCGGGGCCGGAAGCGATGCAGCTGGCCACCTACACCGGCTGGAAGATGCGCGGCACCGCCGGCGGGCTGCTGGCGGGGCTGTTGTTTGTCCTGCCGGGTGCTGCGGTGGTTGCCCTTCTGGCCTGGCTCTATGTGCAATACGGCACCCTGCCCGCGGTGCAATCGGCCTTTCTGGGCATCAAGGCCGCCGTCGTCGTCATCATCCTGCAGGCGCTTCGGCGGCTTGCAGGCAAGGCGCTGCGCAACAGGGCGGACTGGATGCTGGCCGGGTTTGGCTTTGCCGCGCTGTTCCTGCTGAACCTGCCGTTTCCGCTGGTGGTGCTGGCGGCCGCCCTTACCGGATACTTGCGCAAGGCAGCAGACCCGGATCTCCCAGCCGCCGCCGCGCCCTTCCAGGCTGCCAGCAGTTTGCGGACCATTGCCGTCTGGGGCAGCCTGTGGCTGCTGCCGCTGATCGCGCTCAGCCTGTCCGGCGCGGGTTTTCTGGCCGACGTGGGCTGGTTCTTCTCCAAGCTTGCTGTGGTGACCTTCGGCGGTGCCTACGCGGTGCTGGCCTACATCAGCCAGACGGTAGTGAGCCAGTTCGGCTGGATCACCGCCGGGCAAATGATCGACGCGCTGGGACTGGCCGAGACCACCCCCGGCCCCCTGATCCTGGTCACCCAGTTTGTCGCCATGCTGTCGGGGCTGCTGCAGGATGGATTGGGCCTGTTCCTGGCGGCGGGCGCGGTGGCGCTGTGGGCGACCTTCATGCCCTGCTTTCTGTGGATCTTTGCTGCTGCGCCTTATGTCGAACGCATCGCCGCGCATCCGCGGCTTGGCATGGCACTGAAGGCAGTAACCGCCACGGTCGCGGGAGTCATCCTGAACCTGTCGGTCTGGTTCCTGATGCATGTGGCCTTTGCCAATACCCAGGTTTTTGACGCAGGCATCCTGCATGTCCCCGTACCAGTCTGGAGCAGCATGAACGCCACCGCCGTCCTGCTGGTTCTGCTGGCGCCGCTGGCGGCCTGGATGGTGCGCGGCAATATGCTGCTGTTACTGGCCGCCATGGCCTGCGCCGCGCTGGCCATGACAGGAATCCCGTTTGCGATCAGTTAACTGCGGCTGTTTCCTGAGAGCGGTTCCGTTCCAAAAATAATTCTGCCGGACAAAAGGGCGGTCTTTTGTTTCCGCCAGAATCTCTTATGCTTAAGGGCAAATGAACAAAGGGTGACTGCATGTCCCGTGAAATCGACTATGGCAACCTGATGCACTCAGCCATGCGCGGCCTGATCCGGACCGTGCTGCAGGATATCGCTGAGAACGGCTTGCCGGGTAACCACCACTTTTTCATCACATTCGACACGGCCCACCCGGATGTGGAACTGGCCGATTGGCTGTCCGACCGCTACCCTGGCGAAATGACCGTGGTCATGCAGCACTGGTTCGACAATCTGACAGTGGATGATGAAGGTTTTGCCGTCACACTGAACTTCGGCGACTCGCCGGAACCGCTTTATATCCCCTATGACGCCATCCGCACCTTTGTCGACCCGTCGGTTGAGTTCGGACTGCGCTTCGAAAGCGCCGATGAAGAGCCGGAAGGCTATGCAGCGGCGCCGGATGCGGAGGAGGAGCAGGACACCGTGCAAGCCCCGGCCGAGGAAAAGAAGAACGCCGACATCGTTTCGCTGGACAGCTTCCGCAAATAGCACACGCAGACATCCCGGTTCGCGAAAGGCGGCTGCGAAGGCCGCCTTTTTCTGTCTGTATCACTGCCGCGACAGGAATGTGCTGAGCTGCCGCCGCGGCTCACCGTTCAGGCGTGAGGTATAGTCCAGATCCAGTCCGCCTTCGGCCAGTGTCCGGTCGTATTGCTGCATCTCATAATCGCCGTTGGGATGGATATACAGCGAGAACACCGTCAGTGTGTCATCAGTGATGCGGCCCCAGACAAACGGCTCCCCCTTCATCGGGTCGAGCGGCACCGAATGGCCGAAAACATTGCGGGTCATCGCTGCGGAAAACACGCCGTCGCGGGCGCTGGGCAGGAACTCGATCTCATAGGTTTTCGATTTCCGGCGCCCGTCGTCCTTTTCCGTCGTTGACGTCCACTTGATGGTGAACCCCTTCTTCAATTCGCGGATCACCACGCTCATATCCCGGGGATCGGTGTCACCGTCCTCCTTCACGATCTCGACGCTGCCGGCGTATTCGCCCGCAAAACGGGAAATATCCGCGCGCGCCCAATGCGGCAGCAGCAAGAGGGCCGCCGCCGCAAGCACGGCGGCAAAGCTCAACGTGAACGTGAAGTTTCGCATAAGCGTCGGCACGTTGCATTTCCTTCCGGATGTCCCAGCCTGCCCCTGCACTGTAACCATAGCATGGTTTCAGGCAATGGCATGTCCTGGAATGCGCCAATTCGGCACTATACCTGTCCGCGTGATTGGCTATGCTGCGCGCAACTGGCCAATTGCACTGCAGCAACGCGCAGGCTAAACGGCATGCAATCGCATACGCAACGGAGAGAAGACGGATGTCCGAAACCCGCACCGAAACCGACAGCTTTGGCCCGCTTGAGGTCCCCGCAGACAAGTACTGGGGCGCCCAGACCCAGCGGTCGATCATGAACTTCCCGATCGGCTGGGAAAAGCAGCCGGTCGCCATCGTGCGCGCGCTGGGGGTGATTAAGCAGGCCTGCGCCATGGCCAACAAGGAGTCGGGCAAGCTGGACGCGAAAATCGCCGATGCCGTCATCCAGGCCGCCAGCGAAGTTGTGGCTGGCAAGTTCGACGACAACTTCCCGCTGGTGGTGTGGCAGACCGGATCGGGCACCCAGTCCAACATGAACTCGAACGAAGTGATCGCAAACCGCGCCATCGAGATTCTGGGCGGCACCATCGGCACCAAAGATCCGGTTCACCCGAACGATCACTGCAACATGGGCCAGTCCTCCAACGACACCTTCCCGACCGCGATGCATATCGCCACTGCGATGATGGTGCGCGACGTGCTGGTGCCGGGCCTGACCAAGCTGGCCGAAGGGCTGGAAAAGAAGTCCGAAGAGTTCAAGGACATCATCAAGATCGGCCGCACCCACACCCAGGACGCGACGCCGCTGACCCTGGGCCAGGAATTCGGCGGTTACGCGCATCAGATCCGCCAAGGGCTGGCGCGGGTCGAGGCGGCCATGCCCGGGATCTATGAGCTGGCGCAGGGCGGCACCGCCGTGGGCACCGGCCTGAACACCCAGAAGGGCTGGAGCGAGAAGGTTGCCGCCAATATGGCAGAGATTACCGGTCTGCCTTTTGTCACCGCCCCGAACAAGTTCGAGGCGCTGGCGGCGCATGACGCCATGGTATTCCTGTCCGGCGCGCTCGCGACCATTGCGGGCAGCTGCTACAAGATCGCCAACGACATCCGCTTCCTGGGCTCCGGCCCGCGCTCCGGCCTCGGCGAGCTGATCCTGCCGGAGAACGAGCCGGGCTCCTCGATCATGCCGGGCAAGGTGAACCCGACCCAGGCAGAGGCGCTGACCCAGGTGGCAGCCCATGTGATGGGCAATGACGCGGCGATCAAGTTCGCAGGCTCCCAGGGCCATTTTGAGCTGAACGTCTACAATCCGATGATGTCCTACAACCTGCTGCAGTCGATCCAGCTGCTGGGCGATGCGGCGGACAGCTTTACTGAGCGGATGCTGAACGGCATCAAGGCCAATGAGCCGCGCATCGAAAAGCTGATGAAAGAGTCGCTGATGCTGGTCACGGCACTGGCACCGACCATCGGCTACGACAACGCGACCACCGTGGCCAAGACCGCGCATAAGAACGGCACCACGCTGAAGGAAGAAGCTGTCAAGCTGGGCTTCGTGGATGAAGCCACCTTTGACGCCGTGGTGCGGCCTGAGCAGATGATCGGGCCGAAGGACTGATGGGAAAACCGGTCAATCTGAACCGGTTCAGAAAAGAAAAAGCACGGGCCGAGAAAAAGGCCCGTGCTGACCGGAACGCCGTGACCTTTGGGCGCACCAAGGCAGAAAAAGATCTGGACAATGCGCGCAACGCTCATGAGATCAAGCGTCTGGACGAGCACAAGCGCGACGAATGAGCTCCCGCCCCAAGAAGCATTCCCTGACCCTGCGCGGGCACCGGACCTCGGTGTCGCTGGAGGATGACTTCTGGGATGCCTTCCGCGAGATTGCAGCCGCCGAAGACCGGGCAATTAACGACTTGGCAGCCGAAATCGATGAAACCCGCGGCGAGGACTGCGGGCTGGCATCTGCCATCCGGCTGTTTGTGCTGCGGCGGTTAAGGGCGGGTTAACCACGCTCCCGGACACTTACCGCATGGCGCATGTGTTCCGTACAATTTCCCCTGAGTTGTGGATGCAGCAGATTTTCGTTGTGAAGTCTGCCCGCCAAGGCGGTGTCGTGCGGCGAAAACTGCGCGATGCCGAACGCAATGTTGGCCTGCCCCGGCTGCAAGCCGAAGTGAAACGCCGCGGCTATCATGCGGTGTTGAACGGCGATCAGGTCGTCATCTTCTGCAACAATGAACCCGTTCACTTGTTGAGCTGACGCCAAAGTTTTCTGAAAACTTTGGCCAAAACTTTTCAAAATAGTTTTGGCTGCCGCGGCGACAGTTGCAGCCATATTCCATTCTTCGACCGCACCGTCAAATGCGCCACAGGCACCGGCGCCTTGCCCGCCGCCGGTTCGATACGGAACCGGCGCAGGATCATCGACAGGACCAGCGGCCCCTCCACCATCGCAAACCCCGCCCCCGTGCACACGCGGGCACCGGCTGAGAACGGGATGTAGGCGTCCCGCTGGCATTGCTTGCCGTTCTCTGTCCCCCAGCGCGCGGGATCAAAGCCGTCCGGGTTCTCCCACAACCGCTCATGCCGGTGCAGGTGCCAAGGGCTGAGCACCATCTGCGCACCTTTAGGCACTGCACGGTTGCGGAAGCGTTCGGGGCATACGGCCTCCCGCACCATCATGGGCACCGGCGGATACAGCCGCAGGGTCTCGCGGAACACATCGCGGCTGATCTTAAGCCGTGAGACCGCAGCGAAGCTCTCATCCTCCAGCGCGGCCGCCTCTGCGGCCACTTTCTCCTGCCAGTCCGGGTAGAGCGCCATCAAATAGAGCGCCCAGGCCAAAGCGGAGGCGCTGGTTTCATGTCCTGCCAGGAAGAATATCGCGACCTGGTCCACCATCTCGGCGGTGTCGAAGGTGCTGCCGGTTTCCGGGTCCCGGGTGGTCATGATCTTGGTCGCCAGGTCATCGGGCGCCCTGCCCGCCTTAATCGCAGCCATCCGTTCGGTGGTCAGTTGCGCGATCAGCGCCCGGATCGTCTTTGCATTCTGCCGGGTCCCGGCGCGGAAAAGCCGCGGCATCCAGCGCGGCAGCCGCACGAAGGCGGCCAGGTTCAGCAATGGCTGGCTGCGCTGATAGTCGCGGAACCGGGTGAAGACTTCGCCGGCCACCTCATGATCGATCGGGATGGAAAACAGCGTGCGGAAGATGACGTCAGCCGCCGCGTGCGAGGTTTCCTCCTCGATCTCCACTGGCCCCGTCCGCCCTTCCAGCCGCTTGACCGCCGCCTCTGCCGCGGCGCGCATCGCCGGGTAGGTATCCTTCAGCCGTCCGCCCTCGAACGCCGGATCAATGATCCGCCGCTGCCGCTTCCAGGCCTCGCCATTGGTCAGAAACACGGAATTGCCCAGCAAGGGCTTCAGCCCTTCGGCAATGCGGTCCGACTTGGGGAAATCCTCAGGCCGCTCTTTCAGCAGCAGCTTCACCAGATCCGGCTGATTGACCAGAAAGGAGCGGAAAAACGGCGTCCGGAACTCGGCCATCCAGGCGCGGTAGAGGCGCGCGGGCTGGGCCGACAGAATGTCCTGGCGGAACAGTTTTGCATAGCGCCACAGCGACACCCGGTCGGGGCGCGCAGGCGGTTTCGGCGGCATCACTTGGGTCATCCGGCGGCAACCGACGTGAACTTCGACACCGGCACGTCAATCCGCGACTGCGAGGGTTTCCGGTTCCTGTAGCGCTCTGCCAGCGTCAGCGGCCCGGCTGTAATCCGGAAATAGTCGTAGTCGCCCGGCCGGTCAAAGGCGCAAAGATACTGGAAATGCAGCCGGAAGAAGCGCCAGCGCAGCTGCTGCCAGCGCTCCGGGCTGAGGGTCTGGGTGAAGGCGGCGGAGAACACCAGCGGCCAGCGCTTGCCCTCCGGCGCGACGCCGCTGACGGCGACCGGATCACACAGCGCAAAGGCGCAGCCATCGCCCGGCGCGGTCACATCCACCCAGGCAAGCTCGGTGCGCTGGGACAGGTATTTCAAGTCGGCCCGCAGCCGCTTGGCTTGAGGCAGGAAGGAAACCATCGGCACCACCTGCCCCAGCGTGAGAAACCCAAGGGCGGGGCGGTCCTCAGGCAGCCCGTCCCGGATCAGGTCCGCCAGAACCGACACCCCCAGATGCGCACCGGAGGAGTGGCCGACGACCAGCACCTCGTCCAGGGTTTTATCGTGCAAGGCGTCTGCAATCAGAGCGCGGAATTCGCCCATCCGCACGTCCATCTCCGGCGGGATCGCACCGCGGGAGGCTGCCGAATGCGCGTAGTCGTGCATCAGGTAATAGGCGAAGAACTTGCCATCGCGTTTCTTGAACCAGCGCAGCAGCGCATAGCCGGCGCCAAGACCCAGCAGCCAGGCTGGCAGCGCGGCGGAAAGGCCGTTCAGCCCGGCAGAACCGGCAATAAGGCCAATGGCATGCGCCACGCCCCATGCCAGCAGCAGCGCCAGCAGCGCCTGCAGAAGCAGCATCCCAACCGGATAGAGCGCGGCAATTACTGGCCCTTTGCGAAGCCGCATCAGCCGCCTGAGCGCGCCGGTGGAGATGTAGATCCAGGCTGTCCGCAGCAGCTGCCAGTAGGTGCCCGGGATCGTGGCCTCCATGCTGCCGCGCACGATGTCGGACCAGACCAGCACTTCGATGTCCGCCTCGGTCCGCTGCCCGTCCATCACCGCTGCAACATGCCAGCCGTATAGTCCCTTGGTCTGCTTCGGTGAGAGCGTCAGGCTGTAGCCGGAAATCCCGGCCTGCGCGGCGCCTTCCGTGCGGTAGAGCTCGCGGTAGCGGCGCGGGTGAATCGGATCATAGCCGGGAATATAGAACACCCGGCGTTTGCGCACCTGCTGGGGGTTGGAACCCATGTGATCCACGCTGTTGATCCGCGCTGTCCTGCTCTGACGTTTCAAGCGCAGACTAACAGCGCTTTCCGGCAAGAGTAAGGCCGGGAGAGACAAAGAAAAACGGGGACCCTGAGGCCCCCTTGGAAACGCGCGGATCAGCCCAGTGTTGCCAGCGCCGGGAAGGTCTCCAGCAGCCACCAGGAGAAGGTGGTGAACAGGCCGGTGACCAGCATGATGCCGACAAAAAGCAACAGGCCGCCCATCACCTTTTCGATAAGGCCCATGTGGCGCTTCATCTTGTTCATCAGCGTCATTGAGCGATTGAGGAACATCGCGGCCAGCAGGAAGGGCACGCCCAGACCCGCGGCATAAACGCCCAGCAGGATGGTGCCGCGGCTGACTGAAGCTTCGGATGCCGCCAGCGACAGGATGGCGCCCAGCTGCGGCCCGATGCAGGGGGTCCAGCCAAAGGCAAAGGCCAGCCCCAGCACATAGGCCCCCAACGCGGAACCGCCGGATTCGCCGGCCTCCATCCGCGCCTCGCGGTCCAGCAGCGGAATGCGGAAAACCGACAGGAAGTGCAGACCGAAGATGATCACCACAACACCTGAAACCTGAGCGAAAAGCTCCTGATTTTGCAGCACAAAGGCGCCAAACGCCGAGGCCGTGAAGCCCAGCAGCAGGAACACCGTGGACAACCCCAGCACAAAAAACAGCGCCGCAATGATGGCCTTGCGCCGCGCGGCGACCGTGCCCTGCATCTCGCCGATGGTGACCCCGCTCATATACGCCAGATACGGCGGCACAATCGGCAGCACGCAGGGCGACAGGAAACTGATAACGCCGCCCAGCAGCGCCACCAGCATGGCAGGGAGCAGCCCTGCGTCGATGATCTCGATTCCAAACATGGTCCAACACTTATGCCAGCGGGCGGCCAACGTCACGGGGACGGCTGGTCACATCCTTGTGGACAGCATGAAACATCCCCCTTATCTGAACACCATGAGCGAGATCAAAGAGACCCTTGATGCAATCGGGCTGCTGTGCCCCCTGCCCGTCCTGAAGGCGCGCAAGCGGCTGAAATCGCTGCAGCCTGGCCACGTGCTGCAGCTGCTGGCGGATGACCCGGCGGCGGTGATCGACGTGCCGCATTTCTGCAATGAGGCAGGGCATGAGTTCCTGGGCCACAGCGAAGGCGCGGGCCATCAGATCTACCTGATCCGCAAAGGCGGCTAATCCGGAAATCTCTGCAGCGCCTGCAACTGGCGGCGCCGGAATTCTGCGAAAACTCCGGCTCGGAGAACACGCGTTTTCCGGGCCGTTTCCTGCGCCGGGAAACGGTGTTTCGCGCGCGGCCTGCAGTTCCTTAACTGACAGCAGCTTTAAATGAAAAAGGCAGGCTTGGAAGCCTGCCTTTTCCTTAAGTCATGTGTCTGGCTCAACCGCCCATCGACCACCAGCCGCGGCGTTTCGGTTTAGGCGGGGCTGCGGGTTCCGGCTCTGACCCGGCGCCGGCCATGGCAGGCTCCGGCTGCTTTTCCTCTTCCGCGGCAACGGGTTCCAGCTGTGCTGCCTCTTTCACAGCGGGCTGCTCCCCGGCGGCTTCTGCAGCGGTTTCTTCAGCAGGCTGCTCTTCGACCGCTTCCACAGCCTCCTCAGACGGCGCGGCGTCTGCAGCAGCGGCCAGTTCTTCTGCCGGAGCGGCCTGATCAGATGCCTCAGCAGGTTCTGCGTCCCCGGCGGCGGTGTCCCCCGCGCTGTCCGCAACCGCAGCAGCTGCGTGTTCTGCCGTCTCCTCAGCCGGAACGTCCGCAGCTGTTTCTGCGGCAGGCGCTTCGGCAACTTCAGCCGCAGCCGGAGCATCCTCTTGAGCGGCATCGGAGCTCTCAACAGCGGCACCGGCCTCTGCATTGTCCGCTTCGGCACTGTCCGCCTCGGCACTGTCCGCCTCGGCCTGTTTGGCCTTCGGCTTGCGCGAACGGGACCGGGTACGGGTGCGGGACGGTTTCTTCTCCTTCACCTCTTCCGCGGCAGGCTCCTCCGCCTCAGAGGCAGCTTCCTGCGCTTCGTCGGCCTCTTCCTTGGGCTGGTCCTGATCTTCGGACGTCTCCTCTCCGTTCTCGCCCGCCTGGGACTGATCGCCGTTGCCGGACTTCCGGCGGCGGCGGCGGCGGCGCTTGCGCTTGGGCTTGTCGTCCTGCGGTGCCGTGTCTTCGGCGGTCTCAGGCGCCTCAGCGGCGGCAGGTGCCTCGTCCTCGTCTTGCGTGGCTTCCTCCGCGTCCACCTGATCCATGATCGAGGTATCAACCGACACAACCGGAGCAGTGGCCGCAGGCACAGTGCGGGACGCGGTCTTGAACTTCTCCAGCACAAAGTCCGGGCTGACCAGATGCGCGTCGCCTTCGATGCGCACGGACAGGCCGTAACGCGCCTCGATCTGGGCGATATGCTCGCGTTTCTGGTTCATCAGGAAGTTGGCAATGGACACCGGGCAGCGCACCAGCACCTCGCGGGAGCGGCGGCGGGTGCCCTCTTCCTCGATCTGGCGCAGGATCGACAGCGCCATCGAATCGTCGGAACGGATCAGGCCGGTACCGTGGCAATGCGGGCACGGCGCGGTGGTCGCCTCGATCATGCCGGGGCGCAGCCGCTGGCGCGACATTTCCATCAGGCCGAAGCCCGAGATCCGGCCCACCTGAATACGGGCGCGGTCCGTCTTCAGCTTGTCCTTCATGCGCTTTTCGACGGCGGCGTTGTTCTTGCGCTCGTCCATGTCGATGAAGTCAATCACAATCAGGCCCGCAAGGTCGCGCAGACGCAGCTGGCGCGCCACTTCTTCGGCAGCCTCCAGGTTGGTCTTGAGCGCGGTTTCCTCGATCGAGGCTTCCTTGGTCGCTCGGCCGGAGTTGACGTCGATCGCCACCAGCGCTTCGGTCACGCCGATCACGATATAGCCGCCGGACTTCAGCTGCACCACCGGGTTGAACATGCCGCCCAGGTAGCTTTCGACCTGATAGCGGGCGAACAGCGGCAGCGCGTCCTGGTAATGCTTCACGTTCTTGGCGTGGGACGGCATGATCATCTTCATGAAGTCCTTGGCGATGCGGTAGCCGCGGTCGCCTTCCACCAGAACCTCGTCGATCTCGCGGTTGTACAGGTCGCGGATCGAGCGTTTGATCAGGTCGCCCTCTTCGTAGATCTTGGCCGGCGCGATGGATTTCAGCGTCAACTCGCGGATCTGTTCCCACAGGCGCTGCAGGTATTCGTAATCGCGCTTGATCTCCGCCTTGGTGCGTTTGGCCCCGGCGGTGCGCACGATCAGGCCCGCGCCGGTCGGCACGTCGAGTTCGGAGGCAATGTCCTTGAGCTTCTTGCGGTCGGCAGCATTGGTGATCTTGCGGGAGATGCCGCCGCCTCGGGCGGTGTTCGGCATCAGCACACAGTAGCGGCCTGCCAGCGACAGGTAGGTGGTCAGTGCCGCGCCCTTGTTGCCGCGCTCTTCCTTGACGACCTGCACCAGCAGCACCTGGCGCACCTTGATCACTTCCTGGATCTTGTAGCGGCGCGGGCGCGGCTTGCGCGGCGGGCGGATATCCTCGCTGTCGTCCTCGTCAGCGACGGACTCGATGTTCTCGTCCTTGGATGTGGCGTCAGCCCGGCGGGGTTCGCCGTTTTCCTCGCCTTCCTCACCGGCAGCGTCGTCGCTGGCGGTTTCAGCCTTGGCTTCTTCTGCGCCCGTTCCGGCTTCAGCTTCAGCAGGCGCGTCACCGGCCTCTTCTGCAGGTTCTTCCGCGGCGGCCTCTTCAGCAGGAGCGGACACTTCAACCGACTCGGCCGCAGTCTCTTCGCCTGCCTCGGCAGGAGCTTCCTTTGCCGCCGGCTCAGCCGGGGCTTCGCCTTCGTCTTCCGGCTCTTCCACCGGAGTTTCCGCGACACGTTCCACCGGCGAGGAGCCTTCGGGCACCTCGGCCAGTTCCGCAGGCACGTCCGCGGCTTCGGCGCTGTCGCTCAGGTCGATGGTTTCCATCCCGGCGATTTCACCGGTTTTTTCCTCCGAGGCGTCAACCTCCTTGGTCTCCACCGCGTCACCGGAAGCAGCCTTGGCCGCCTTGGCGGCAGACCGGGACTTGCGGGCGCGCTTCGGCTTGGACGGTTTTTCGTCCTCTTCCTCGTCGCGGGCGCGCATTGCCTCAGCATAGGCGCGTTCTTCCTCCATCAGGGCCTCACGGTCCGCGACGGGGATCTGGTAATAATCCGGGTGGATTTCCGAGAACGCAAGGAAGCCGTGGCGGTTGCCGCCATAGTCGACAAACGCCGCCTGAAGCGACGGTTCGACCCGGGTTACCTTTGCGAGATAGATATTGCCAGCAAGCTGGCGTTTGTTTTCGGATTCAAAGTCGAACTCCTCAACCTTGTTTCCATCGACCACCACAACGCGGGTTTCTTCCGCGTGGGTGGCGTCAATAAGCATCTTCTTTGCCATGTGTCCTTGGTGCACCTGCCCTGTGCGCCCGCAAGCTGTCTGCTTCCAGGCGGCCGCGCGCGTTTCGGGTGGTGTCTTGTCAGGGCGATCTGGGACGGCGCGGTGCAGCAGGTGGTCCCGGGGACTGTGCCCGGCCTTCCTGCCTCAGTGCTCTTCGCTCTCACGCGCGTCATCGCGGTTCTTCTCCGGCAGGCGGGCCATAGCCTTCCCTGCCCTATAATCCCTGCGCCGGCTTGAATTCCGGCTCGGGCGCTAAACTGCCCCCTCAGTCAAGGGGGCCAATCGGTCTGGCTGCAGCTTTCTCGGGTCGTGCCGGACAAAAGCCGAAGCCAGCGAAACTCATCAGAACGGGGGAAGGCAATTGCCGGTTTCCAGCCCGTTGGGACAGCATAAGGCCTGTGGATAGGTAATGACAATGGGCATTCGTCACCGCAGGACCTGAAAATGAAATCCGCCTGCTGTTACCCGGAAAGTGGTTAACTTTTCATTGAAATTCAGCGGTCTACCGAAGGTCCGCTAGAAGTCCGGCGCCACAAATAGAGGTGTTCCGGGCCGCTTCCCGCATTGGAAAACGGCCCTGGAGAGCGGTTAGGCCAGGTAATCCGAGCGCTGCAGGCCGTATTTTGCCATTTTCTCGTTCAGCGTCCGGCGCGGCAGGCACAGTTCATCCATCACGCTGGCAATGGAGCCCTTGTGGCGGCGCATGGTGTTGTCGATCAGCATGCGCTCAAAGGCTTCCACATATTCTTTCAGCGGCTTGCCTTCGGTGGTCATCACCGGCTGCATTTCCTCGTGATCGGACATCAGCAGCGAGGCGATGGTGCCGGAGCCCCGGCGCGACTGCAGCACCGCGCGTTCAGCGATGTTGATCAGCTGGCGGACATTGCCCGGCCAGGGCGCCTGCAAGAGCTGCGCCGCTTCCTGGGCGCTGACCTGCGGCGCATCGCAGCCGTACTCCTCGGAAAACTGCTCGCTGAGGCGGGTGAACAGCGTCAGGATATCCTCGCCGCGCTGGCGCAGCGGCGGCACGGTGATGCGCAGCGCCGCCAGACGGTAGAACAGGTCCGGCCGCAGCGCGTCTTCGCAGGTCTTGCCGGCTTCCTGCAGGTTGGAGATCGCGATGATCCGGGTTTCGGCAGGCGTCCCCTGCTCGTTGATCACGCTCAGGAGCTTGGCCTGCAGGGTTTCCGACAGCGCGTCAATGTCTTCCAGCACCAGGGTACCGCCGCGGGCTTCCTCGATGGCAGGCAGCATGCTGTCTTCTGGCTGCATCGGGCCGAACAGGCGTTTGGCCAGCGCCTCTTCTTCCAAAGCGGCACAGGAGACCAGCACGAATTTCTTGCCCGCACGGCTGCCGACTGCATGCAGCGCATGGGCGACCAGCGTCTTGCCGGTGCCGGTCTCGCCGTCGATCAGCACATGGCCGTCGGCCTGACCGAGGTCGAGAATATCCTCGCGCAGGCGCTCCATCACCGGGCTTTGGCCGATCAGCTTCTTCATGATCTGCGAACCGTCCGACAGCTCGCGCCGCAGCGCCCGGTTGTCGAGCGTCAGGCGGCGGGCGCCGGTGGCGCGCTTGGCCAGCTCCGACATGCGGTCCGGGTTGAAGGGCTTTTCCAGGAAGTCGAAGGCCCCGACGCGCATTGCCTCAACCGCCATCGGCACATCGCCGTGGCCGGTGATCATGATCACCGGCAGCGCGCTGTCAGTGCCCATCAGCTTTTTCAGAAACTGCATGCCGTCCATGCCCGGCATTTTAATGTCGGAGATCACGATCCCCGGGTAATCCGGCCCCAGCACCTTGAGCGCTTCCTCAGCGCTGGAGAAGGTCTCTGTGTCATACCCTGACAGCGCCAGCCACTGGCTGATCGACTGCCGCATATCCTGTTCATCATCGACGATCGCGATTTTCATAGCCTGGGCCATGCGCGTTCACTCCTAATCACTCCGGGCTGCCCTATTCAGCAGCTTCGATACCGTCCACCAGGACCGGCAATTGCATCTCAAAGACCGCGCCGCCGCTCTGTCCGTTGCGGGCGGTCAGCCGTCCCCCAAGGTCGTTGACGATCCCCGAGGAGATGGCAAGACCCAAACCAACCCCGTCGCCGGGCTGCTTGGTGGTGTAGAAAGGCTCGAATAGGTTGTCGAAGTCCTTGATTCCCACCCCATTGTCGCGCACCGACAGGGTTGCCGTCTCACCGGCGGCCAGCAGGATTTCCACCTCCGGGTCCGCCACGGATTTGGTGGCGTCCAGCGCGTTGCGCAAGAGGTTGACCATAACTTGTTCCAGGCGCATCCGGTCGCCCATCACCATAACAGGTTCTTCGGGCAAAATCCGGGTGATTTTCACATGCCTCTGGCGCAGCTGCGGCTCCATCATCGACAGGCTGGAGGCCAGCGCATCGCCCAAGTTTACAGGGCTGAACGCGTCGCCGCCCTTGCGCGCGTAGGATTTGAGCTGGCGGGTGATCGCGCCCATCCGCTCGATCAGGTCGTCGATGCGGCCGAAGGAGGCCAGCGCCTCATCCGGGCGGTTGCGGTTGAGCAGCAGGCGGGCGCCGGCCAGGTAAGTTTTCATCGCCGCCAGCGGCTGGTTCAACTCATGGCTGACGGCGGCCGACATCTCGCCCAGGGCAGCCAGTTTGGAGCTTTGCGCCAGGCTCTGCTCGGCCACGGCGAGGGTCTTTTGCATCCGTTCCCGCTCGGCGATTTCCCGCTGCAGGCGCGCGTTCAATACGCGAAGCTCTGCCGACTCCCGCTGGAACAGCGCCATCCGCAGCGCGGTCTTGCGGCTCAGCGCATAGAAGGCGAGCGCCAAAAGGATCGCGAATCCCATGATTTCCAGCGCCAGCACGGCATTTACCCGCTCCCGCACCGACGAATAGGTGGTGAAGGACGCCATCCGCCAGCCCTGGAACGGCACCCTCGTTTCCAGCCGCATCACCGCCTCGCCCTGCAGATAGGCATCGGGCGGCAGCGCGGTCCAGTCGGTGGTTGCGCGGATCGCCCGCTGGATCGCGCCTTCGGGCGTCTGCAGCGTCAGCGCATCGCCTTCCTTCAGGCCGCGCCAGCGCGCTTCGGTGGCCAGGATGATGGTGCCGGTGCTGTCGGTCACAAGCACCGCGTCGGAAATCCCCGCCCAGGCGCGTTCGAATTTCTGCAGGTCCACCTCAACCACAATCGCGCCCAGAACGCCGGTCGCATCAATAATGCGGCGGGAGTAGGTAAAGCGGTAGCCGCCCACCTCGCGCGGGATGACCGAGAATACGGTCGACTTGGCCCGCACCGCATCAACAAAATAGGCTGCATTGCGGTGGTTAGAGCCCAGCCGGTTGCGGTCGGTGGCCGCCACCGTGCGCCCGTCCTGCGCCAGCAGCATGATCGAGGCCGCACCGATCTCATCGACAAAGGAGATAAGCCGCTGGGTAGACAGCGAGAAATCGCTGGACTGAAGCGCCGAGATCAAGGTCTGGTCGCGCGCCAGAAGCTGCGGCACGATGGCATGCTGGCGCAGCTCGCTGAGCAGGTTGCCGGAATAAAGCGCCAGCCGCAGCTCCGCCCGGTTGCGGGTGCTTTCGGTGAACCGGTGGGTCAGCGCCCGGTTGGTGGTCCAGACGGTGACCGCCGCGACCACCATGAACAGCACAAGCGCCAGCCGCGCCCGCCACGAAATCGTGCGCGAACCTGCCTTGGCTTTGCTTTTGGTCGTGTCAGAGCGCGGGGCGGTCATAACTCATACCTATTGCGGCCGCCCCGCATCCTCAAGTCACGCCGCGGTGACCATTCCCGCCAATGCGCGGAACACTGCCGCACCATCGGTGCCGCCATGGCCCTCATCCGCGGCCCGTTCCGGGTGCGGCATCATGCCGAGAACACGGCGGTTTTCCGAAAGGATGCCAGCAATGTCCGCGACCGAGCCGTTGGGGTTATCTTCATAGGTGAAGGCCACACGGTCCTGGTCCTGCAGCGCCTTGACGGTGTCCGCGTCGGCAAAATAGTTGCCGTCATGATGCGCGATCGGCACCCCGATCACATCGCCCGCGCTGTAGCCCTGGGTAAAGACGCTATCGGAGGTGGCGACCTTCAGGTTCACAGTGCGGCAGATGTATTTCAGGCCTGCATTGCGCAGCAGCGCCCCCGGCAGCACGCCGGTCTCAGTCAGGATCTGAAAGCCGTTGCAGACGCCGATGGCGTAGCCGCCGCGGTCGGCATGTTCGATCACCGCCTTGCAGATCGGCGACTGCGCCGCAATGGCGCCGCAGCGCAGGTAGTCGCCATAGGAAAAGCCGCCCGGCACCCCAACGATATCGACGCCGCCGGGCAGCGCGCTGTCCTTGTGCCAGACCATCGACACATCGAACCCGGCCTGCTCAAACGCGACCGCCAGATCGCGGTCGCAGTTCGAACCGGGGAAGACTACTACCGCCGCCTTCATCACTGCATCTCGATGCTGTAGGATTCGATCACGGTGTTGGCCAGCAGCTTCTCGCACATCGCGGTCACATCTGCCTCGGTGGCGCCTTCGGCCAGATCCAGGTCGATCACCTTGCCCTGACGCACGCCTTCAACCTTCTCAAAGCCCAAGGCTCCCAGCGCGTGGCGCACGGCCTCGCCCTGCGGATCCAGAACCCCGTTCTTCAGCATCACATGCACCCGTGCCTTCATCGCATCATCCCTCAGGTTTTCGATGGCGAAGCCCCATCCAGGCTTCTTCTTTGCAAAAATACTCAAGGACCCGCGGCGCGGTCAGGCGCAGCGGGTCCTTATGTCAGTTCACCAGCGTCGGCTTGCCCGGCGCAGGCGGGTTGTTCGGCATCACACCCAGACGGCGCGCCACTTCGCTGTAGGCGTCGGTCAGGCTGCCCAGGTCGCGCCGGAACACGTCCTTGTCCAGCTTCTGGCCGGTCTTGATGTCCCACAGGCGGCAGCTGTCCGGGCTGATTTCATCGGCGATCACCAGGCGCTGGAAGTCACCCTCGTAAATCCGGCCGATCTCGATCTTGAAGTCGACCAGACGGATGCCCACGGCCAGGAACACGCCGGACAGGAAATCGTTGACGCGCAGCGCCAGGCTCAGGATGTCGTCCATGTCCTGCTGGCTTGCCCAGCCGAAGGCGGCGATATGCTCTTCGGTGACCAGCGGGTCGCCCAGGGAGTCATCCTTGTAGCAGTATTCCACAATCGGTCGCGGCAGCTGGGTGCCCTCGTCGATCCCGAGGCGCTTGGAAATCGAGCCGGCCGCATAATTGCGCACAATCACTTCCAGCGGAATGATCTCGCAGCTGCGCACCAGCTGTTCTCGCATGTTCAGCCGCTTCAGGAAATGGGTCGGCACGCCGATCTGTGCCAGGCCCAGCATGAAGAACTCGCTCAGGATGTTGTTCAGGACCCCTTTACCCTCGATCACGTCGTGCTTTTCGGCGTTGAAGGCGGTGGCGTCATCCTTGAAATACTGCACGATGGTGCCCGGTTCCGGGCCTTCATACAGTGTCTTTGCCTTGCCTTCGTAGATTTTCTTGCGGCGCGCCATTGGGAACCTTTCGGGTCATTGCCGGGAATCCGGCCCTGCGATGTGCCGCTCTCATAGTGCAAGGGGCTCTCAGCCGCAAGCTTGCTGCACAGGGCTGCCCTGCCGCGGAAGCGGCGGCACCAGCCTCCGGAACGGACAGCGGATACGGCCAGCCGCTGCCACGCCTAGGACAAAACCGCCCAAAGGCTTTGCCAGGAACCGTTTTTTCTTGCCCTGAGGGGCAATCATACTCCTATCATATCTTAGGTGCACAAGGTTAATGAGGATCAGCCATGACAACATTCGACGAACGCGAGCAGGCCTTTGAGGCCAAGTTTGCGCATGATGAGGAAATGCAGTTCAAAGCGCGGGCGCGCCGCAACAAGCTGGTGGGCCTTTGGGCGGCGGAGCTTCTGGGCAAAACCGGCTCCTCGGCCAATGATTACGCCCAGTCCATTGTTGCCGCGGACCTGGAGGAAGCCAGCCATGAGGATGTCGTGCGCAAGCTTACCGGCGACCTGGGCAGCCGGGCCAGCGAGGAGCAGATACGGCTGAAACTGCAGGAGCTTCTGGTGCAGGCGCAGGCAGAAATGCTCAGCGAATCCAACTGAACAGCTTTGCAGCGGCGCAAGGCCCGGCCGCCGGAAACCCGGCTAGCCCTGTGTTTGGCACCCTGGCGCGGCATCAGCCGGTGGCAAGAGCGTGCTGTGCTGATCTCCTGGTTCACTTTCCGCCTGGCACCGCCGGACAGACAACTCTGGAATTTTCGGGTTAACCGAACCGGCGAGTGCATGCGCCAGCCTGCCGGGCGAGGTGCCTGTTGCGCCACACAGGAGTGTCATGCTGGTTTCAATCTCCTCTGCCGCCCGGAACGGCCGCCCTTCTGCCCCAGCCGGCCTCTGCGCTTGCAGTCATCACGGGCTGCTTCTAGCTGCTGCCGCCGCAATCGGGGCTGTCTTCCCTCGCCTAGGGTGGCGCATTAATTGCGTCCTTCCGGCCTGGAAAGGGGCAAGTGCGATGCGGGGGGTCCCGGGCCTGCCTCTGGCCGCGGAGCCGGATTTCCGAACAGCCTAGGGCGCGGACCGCAGCCCGCCACCGGTGCAGCAGGCCTCCGCGGCGCGAACTCATAATGAAGATGAAGAAAATGAAATTGCCCTTGCCCTCGGGGCGTGAGACAGGGGAAACAGACCACTTTGCCGTCCGCACCGCCGGGGCGGCCCGCTGACATGGGACAAAACTGATGACAAATACTTTCAAACAGCTGCTGGAGACCAGGGATGTGCTGCTGGCGGATGGCGCGACCGGCACCAATCTGTTTGCAATGGGGCTGCAGTCCGGCGACGCGCCGGAATTGTGGAACGTGGATGAGCCCAAGAAGATCATGGCGCTCTACCAGGGCTCCGTCGATGCGGGCAGCGATCTGTTCCTGACCAACAGCTTCGGCGGCACCGCCGCACGTCTGAAGCTGCACGACGCGCAAGGCCGCGTGCGCGAACTGAACCGCACCGCAGCCGAACTGGGCCGCGAGGTGGCCGACAAGGCAGAGCGCAAGATTGCCGTGGCCGGCTCCGTCGGCCCGACCGGGGAAATCTTCGAACCCGTCGGCGACATGTCCCATGCGCTGGCGGTTGAGATGTTCCACGAGCAGGCCGACGCCCTGAAGGAAGGCGGCGCCGACGTGCTGTGGCTGGAAACCATTTCCGCGCCGGAGGAATTCCGCGCCGCGGCTGAGGCCTTCGAACTGGCGGATATGCCCTGGTGCGGCACCATGAGCTTTGACACCGCAGGCCGCACAATGATGGGTGTGACCTCGTCAGATCTGGCGCAGCTGGTGGAGGAGTTCGACAACGCGCCGCTGGCCTTTGGTGCCAATTGCGGCACCGGCGCCTCCGACATCCTGCGCACCGTGCTGGGTTTTGCCGCCCAAGGCACCGAGCGCCCGATCATTTCCAAGGGCAACGCCGGCATTCCGAAATACGTCGACGGCCACATCCACTATGACGGCACCCCGGAACTGATGGGCGAATATGCAGTGATGGCCCGGAACGCAGGCGCCAAGATCATCGGCGGCTGCTGCGGCACCATGCCCGACCACCTGCGCCACATGCGCGAAGCGCTCGACAGCCGTCCGCGCGGCGACCGCCCGGCGCTGGAACAGATCGTTGAGGTTCTGGGCCCCTTCACCTCCGACGGCGACGGCACCGGCGATGATGCAAACCCGGGCGGCGAGCGCCGCTCCCGCCGGCGCCGCCGCGCCTGAGACACACCATTGGCGGCGGCAGCGCTGCCCCTTGTTAGTTACAGCATGGCCAGAACTGCTGCGGCGCCGCACATTTGATGCGGCGCCGCTTTCATTCTGCGATTTTGCCCGGCGCGCCGCGCTGCCCGGCCGCAGCCGTGCTCCGGCTGCATCAGCCTACGATCTGAAACCCTTTGATACCGGTCTCCGGGTCGGTTTTTTCCGTCAAAACATCTTTGACTGACGCGGCCCCAGGGCCGCGGCCCATTCTGCGCACCATATCCGCGACGCTGGCTGCAGGCCCTATCAGCAAGGCCCGCACGGACCCGTCAGGTTCATTGCGGATCCAGCCGGTCAGCCCGTGACGCAGCGCTTCCGCCCGCGCCCAGGTGCGGAAGGCCACACCCTGCACATGCCCGGTGACACGCGCCTTTACAGCAACAGAAGTCATAGGACACCTTCCTTTCCGTCATGAAGGTCTCCAGCTTACCACGAAACCCAGGCCCGGCTGATCAAGAAAGAGTCAGAACAGGGCCAGCTGATCGCCCGGCTGCGGCGGACGCCGGAACAGATCGCAGCGCAGTCCGGCGGTCCGCTCCTGAAGGCTCAGCCGCCTGCAAGCAGCCTTGAACCGCTGCGCGATCATCTCAGCATAGCGCCCCTCGCCCCGCATCCGGTGCCCCCAGCGCGGATCATAGTCCCGACCGCCATGCATCTCTCTCAGCCGCGCCATCACCTTGGCAGCGCGGCCCGGCTCATGCTCAGCTAGCCATTCCTGCCACAGCTCCGACACCTCCCGCGGCAGCCGCAGCATAATCCAGCTGGCAGCATCCGCGCCCGCCTCTGCTCCGGCAGCCAAAAGCGCCTCCAGTTCATGATCCGTCAGCCCCGGCACAACCGGAGACGTCATCACCCGCACCGGCACCCCAGCCTCCGTCAGACGCCGGATAGCCGCCAGGCGCCTGGCGGGCAATGGCGCCCGCGGCTCCATCCTGCGCGACAGATCCGCATCCAGCGTGGTGACGGAGATGCCGACCCGCACCAGACCCTTGGCCGCCATCGGCGCCAGAATGTCCAGATCACGCTCCACCATCGCACCCTTGGTCACAATTGCCACCGGATGGTTGAAATCGCGCAGCACCTCCAGGCAGGCCCGGGTGATGCCATAGTCCCGCTCACACGGCTGGTAGGGATCGGTATTGGTGCCAATCGCAATGGGTGCCGCCTTATAGCGTGGCGCAGACAGCTCCCGCTGCAGCACCCCGGCCGCATTGGGCCGTGCTACCAGCCGGGTTTCAAAATCCATTCCCGGCGACAGCCCCAAATATGCATGAGTGGGGCGCGCGAAACAGTAGATGCAACCATGCTCGCAGCCCCGGTACGGATTGATAGACCGGTCAAACGGCAGATCCGGCGACCTGTTGTAGGTAATCAGCGATCGCGCCGTTTCCTGCCGCACCTCGGTGGGAATCACCGCCTCCGGCGTGTCCTGAAACCAGCCGTCATCGACGGCATCGCACGCAAAATCATAGCGGCCTGCCGCATTGCTGAGACTGGCGCGCGCTTTGCGGCGTATGTGATTTGGCGTGATTTCGGGCGGCATGGGCGCAAAATAACCGGCGCGCAAGAACAAATAAAGAACAAATGGGTAATTTCGAAGATTTCCATGCGGAATCTTCATTATTCTTGCACTGAAATTGTCTCTATACGTCGGTTAGAACAGCGGCAATGTCGCAAATAATGCAGTCCGCGGGCGGCATTCTGTCACAAAAGCTTCTGAAATAGGCCAACACCGGGGACACCCCCGTCAGCAAGGATTAGGCGCATGTCGGACGAAGAAGACATCATCCTCTCGGAACTCGATGACGAGGAACTTGTTCAGCAGATGTTTGACGACCTCTATGATGGTCTCAAAGAGGAAATCGAAGAAGGCGTGAACATCCTTCTCGAGCGCGGCTGGGCGCCTTACGACATCCTGACCAAGGCTCTGGTGGGCGGCATGACCATCGTCGGCGCCGACTTCCGCGACGGTATCCTGTTCGTTCCCGAAGTGCTGCTGGCGGCCAACGCGATGAAGGGCGGCATGGCCATCCTGAAGCCGCTGCTGGCCGAAACCGGCGCCCCGCGCATGGGCTCCATGGTGATCGGCACCGTCAAGGGCGACATCCACGACATCGGCAAGAACCTGGTTTCCATGATGATGGAAGGCGCAGGTTTCGAGGTGGTTGACATCGGCATCAACAACCCGGTCGAGAACTACTTGGAAGCGCTCGAAGAGCACAAGCCGGACATCCTCGGCATGTCCGCTCTGCTGACCACCACCATGCCCTACATGAAGGTGGTGATCGACACGATGATCGAGCAAGGCAAGCGCGACGACTATGTGGTGCTGGTTGGCGGCGCGCCGCTGAACGAAGAGTTCGGCAAGGCAATCGGCGCCGACGGTTATTGCCGTGACGCAGCCGTGGCCGTGGAAATGGCCAAGGACTTTGTCGCGCGCAAGCACAACGCGATGAGCGCCTGATTTGGCACGCAAAGGACGCGCAGCCCGCTTGACAGAGCGGGCTGCCTTCCGCCCGCCCACCGGGCGGACGCTTGAGGAAAGCTGCCTCACCGAACAGGGCCTGGCCGCCCCTGAAAAGAAAGCTGGCCGCATCCTGCTGATCGCCTGCGGCGCGCTTGCGCGCGAGATCCTTGATATCAAGGAGAAGAACGGGCTGGATCACATCGACCTGACCTGCCTCCCCGCCAAGCTGCACCTTTATCCTGAGCAGATCACCGGCGCTGTAGAGGGCGCTGTGGCCAAGCATTCAGCGGTTTATGACAAGATTTATGTGGTTTATGCCGACTGCGGCACCGGCGGCGCGCTGGAGCGGAAGTGCGCAGAGCTCGGCGTGGAAATGGTGGCGGGCCCGCATTGCTATTCGTTCTTCGAGGGCAACGACACCTTTGCCAAACATGCCGATGAAGGCGAAATCACCGCCTTTTACCTGACCGACTTCCTGGTCAAGCAGTTCGACGCCTTCGTCTGGCGCCCCATGGGTCTCGACAAGAACCCGGAGCTGCGGGACATGGTGTTCGGCAATTACACCAAGCTGGTCTACCAGTCGCAGACCCGCGACCCCAAGCTGGTGGAAAAGGCCCGCGACTGCGCGGTCCGAATGGGACTGGATTTCGAGCACCGTCACACCGGCTACGGCGATCTGGAAACATCCCTGGCCGCCTGGGCCAAGGGATCCTCTTCATCTGGCTGAAAATATCCCGGGGAGCGCGAGGGGCCGGCCCCTCGCCCGCTATCCTCAGACTTGCGCCATCGCGGTTTCGCGGATCCGCTCGATCATCGCCCTGAGGCCGTTGGAGCGCTGCGAGGACAGATGTTCATTCAGCTCCAGCCGACCCAGTTCCGCCTTGGCATCCACCGACGCCACCTGCTGCAGGGGCAGGCCGTTGTACAGCTTGCGCAGCACCGCAATCAGCCCGCGCACGATCATCGCGTCGCTGTCTCCATCGAAGCGGAACACCCCGCCTTCGACTGTGGCATGCAGCCAGACCTGGCTGGCGCAGCCGTCGACCTTGGTGGCGGGCACCTTCAGCGCGTCGTCCAGCGGCTCCATCGCCTTGCCCAGGTCGATCACATGGCGGTAGCGGTCCTCCCAGTCCTCCATGAACTCGAAGTCTTCCACGATCTCTTCAAAGGCGGCTGTGGCCATCGTCCGTCTATCCTCAAAATCCGCATTCCGGGGCTGATCAGCACCTAAGCCCCTGCCCGCCCCATTTCAACAGCTTTTCAAGCTTCGGCCAATCGGGTAATCCCTTGCAAAGACATTTTGAATGGGCGGGGACAGATGCACAAACCATTGGCTCTCACATTGGCCGCAACGCTGGTGCTGGCCGGCTGCGGCGGCTGGAAGGACTCGCGGGTCAACCCCACCAACTGGTTCGGCAGATCCGCCCCCGCAGAGGCAACTGTGCCGGAGGGCACCAACCCGCTGCTGCCGCAGGAAAGCAACGCGCGCGGGATTTTCGCCAAGAAGCCGCCAGAGGACAAAAGCGTCCTGATCAGCCAGGTCACCGGGCTGCAGATTGAGCGCACCGCCTCCGGGGCCATCATCCATGCCTCAGGCGTTGCCGCGCGCCAGGGCGCATTTGATGTCGAGCTGCGCAAGGCGGAGACAGCAGAGGACGGCGTCCTGGCCTATGACTTCCGCGTGGTCTATCCGGAGGAAGCGACCCTGAAGGGCAGCGAATTCAGCCGCACTCTGCACGCCGCCCGAACGCTGTCGAATCAGGATCTTGAGGCAATCCGTCTGGTCCGCGTGAACGGCGCAGAGAACGCACGGGAAAGCCGCCGCCGTTGACGCAGCGAGTTGCAGACGGACCGGAAACGAAAAACGCCCGCATCTGCGGGCGTTTCTTTTGTGCGGCTGCGGGCTGGATTACAGCTCCACAACCTGCACCGCCTGCCCCTTGGCAGCAAGGCCGATTTTGCCTTCGCACAGCCGCAGCGCATCCGCGCCGAACACTTCGCGGCGCCAGCCGCTGAGGGCCGGCACATCGCGCAAACCCGCGGCAATAGCGTCCAGGTCGGAACTCGGCGCAATAAGCTTGGCGGCCACGCCTTCAGCCTCGGTCTTGGCCTTCAGGAGCACCCGCAGAAGATCCGCCAGCGCCGGGTTCACCTGCAGCTTTTCCTTGCTGCGGTCCAGGCGGGGGAAATTTTCAGGCGGGCAGCTGACGCCCTTGGCCACCGCTTCCAGGATGCCTTCGGCAATCGCGCCTTTGCGGGCCTCGCGCAGCAGCAGACGGGAGCCGCCAAGCTCTGCCGCGGTGCGCGGTTTGGTAGAGGCCAGCTCTACCAGCGCGTCATCCTTGAACACCCGGTTGCGCGGCACGTTGTTGCTCTGCGCGTAGGTTTCGCGGAACGCCGCCAGCTCGCGAACCACCGCCAGGAACTTGCCCGAATTGGTGCGGGTCTTGACCCGCTTCCACGCGTCCTGCGGCTGGATGTCATAGGTCGCCGGGTCGGTCAGCACCTGCAACTCTTCCGCCACCCAATGGGACCGGCCGCTCTTTTCCAGCTCGGCTGCCAGAAATTCATAGATCTTGCGCAGATGGGTCACATCCGCCAGCGCATATGTCTTCTGCGCCTCGCTCAGCGGGCGGCGCGACCAGTCAGTAAAGCGCGAGGTTTTGTCCAGCCCCTGTTTGACGATCTTGCGCACCAGGGTTTCATAGCCCGCCTGCTCGCCAAAGCCGCAGACCATCGCCGCAACCTGGGTGTCAAACAGCGGCTTGGGAAAGACGCTGGCCTCGACCCAGAAAATCTCCAGATCCTGGCGCGCCGCATGGAACACCTTGACCACGTTCTCATTGCGGAACAGCGCATAAAGCGGCTCCAGCGAGATGCCATCGGCCAGCGGGTCGACCAGCACCGCGTCGTTTTCCCCGTCGCCGGAAAAGGCCAGCTGGATCAGGCAGAGCTTGGAGTAATAGGTCCGTTCACGCAGAAATTCGGTATCCACCGTGACATAGGGATATTGTGCGGTAGCATCGCAAAATGCCTGCAGTTCTTCGGTGGTGGTCAGGGTTTTCATCAAATACCGCTTTTCAATCTCACGTGGGCCGGGCCGTGATACGCGCTTGTTCCGGGCAATGCAAACAGGTGCCGCGGCTGCCGTGGATTTGCGCTGCAAGCAGCACAGCCACTGGCGCTCCGGCACAACAAGACTTCACGGTTTGTGATATTATTTCGCCAAACATTCATTTTTCTGATGCGTGTGCAGTTCCTAAATTAGCTGAGCATCGCAAACAGGAGAATGACCGATGACTGCACTCGACCTTTCCCCCGCAAAAACCGCAGGAGCTGCACCGTTTCGCAAGTTGATTCCGCTGCTCGCGGCTGCTGCTTTGCTGGTTCTGTTTGGCCTGCCCGCGCTTATGGCCCCGGCCCCGGCGCAAAATCCGCTGGACTGGCATGGCAACAGCGCAGCCGTTCAAGACAGACGCTAGGCCAGTTGAACCGGAGTCTTGTCGCCAGCGGCAAAGCGGCGCAGCACGGCCGGGTACAGCTTGTGCTCTTGCACCAGCACCCGCGCCGCCAGCGTGTCCGGCGTGTCGCCGGGCAGAACCGGCACCCGGGCCTGACCCAGAACCGGGCCGTCGTCCAGACGCGGTGTCACCTCATGCACGGTGCAGCCGTGCTCAGCGTCGCCTGCCTCCAAGGCGCGGGCGTGTGTGTGGAGGCCCTTGTATTTGGGCAGCAGCGACGGGTGGATGTTCAGCATCCGGCCTTCGAACTGCGACACAAAGCCCGCGGTCAGAACCCGCATGAACCCGGCCAGACAGACGATGTCAGCGCCCACCTCGAAGATTGGCTTCACCAGTTCGGCCTCAAAGGCCTCGCGGTCGCCGTTGAAGGGGCGGTGATCCACCACGGCGGTGGCCACGCCTGCGGCGGCGGCCTTGGCCAGCCCCCCGGCATCGGCGTTGTTAGACAGGACCAGACAGGGCCGTGCCGGATGGTCCTCGGTCATGCTATCCAGCAGCGACACCATGTTGGAGCCGCCGCCGGAAATCAGGATCGCGACCTTTTTGTGGCTCACAGCAGCTTGCCCGCATAGCGCATACCGGCGCCTTTGGTGACGGTGCCCAGGCGGGCAACGGTCTCGCCCTCGGCTTCCAGAACCTGCACCAGCTCATCGGCGCGGTCCGCGGAGACGGACAGGATCATGCCGATGCCGCAGTTGAAGGTCTTCAGCATTTCCGCTTCGGCAATGCCGCCGGTTTCTGCCATCCATTTGAACACGGGCGGCAGGTTCCAGGCGTTCAAGTCGATATCGGCACCCAGATCTTCGGGCAGCACGCGGGGCAGGTTTTCGGTCAACCCGCCGCCGGTGATATGGGCCAGCGCATGCACGCCCCCTGCCCGCACCGCCGCCAGGCACTGTTTTACATATAGGCGCGTCGGGGTCAGCAGCGCTTCGCCCAGGGAACCCTCGCCGAACGGGCAATCTGCGTCCCAGCCCAGGCCGGAGACCTCGACCAGCTTGCGCACCAGAGAATAGCCATTGGAATGCACACCGTCAGAGGCCAGCCCCAGCAGCACGTCGCCCTCTGCCACGCCTTCGGGCAGCGCGGTGCCGCGTTCCATCGCACCAACGGCAAAGCCTGCAAGGTCAAAGTCGCCCTCTGGATACATGCCGGGCATTTCCGCGGTCTCACCACCGATCAGCGCGCAACCGGAGCGCACGCAGCCCTCGGCGATGCCCTCGATAATGCGGGCCGCCACATCGGTTTCCAGCTTGCCGGTGGCGAAATAGTCGAGGAAGAACAACGGCTCGGCACCTTGGCAGACCAAGTCATTGACACACATCGCCACCAGGTCGATGCCGACGCCGTCCACCACGCCTGTGTCGATGGCAATCCGCAGCTTGGTGCCGACACCATCGGTTGCCCCCACCAGGATCGGGTCGTTGTAACCGGCGGCTTTCAGATCGAACAGGGCGCCAAATCCGCCCAGCCCGCTGGCCACGCCGGGGCGGTTGGTGCGCTTGGCGGCCGGTTTGATCCGGTCGACCAGGGCGTTGCCCGCATCAATGTCCACACCTGCGTCTGCATAGGTCAGGCCGTTCTTGCCGCTGGTCATCATCTGGCTCCTTCCAACACGTTGCGGCAGCCTTTAGCGCAAGGCGGAACAGAAGGAAACAAGCGATTGCATCCCGGCACAGAAGGCCGCGGCCGCGGCGCTGCGGTGCAATCGCCGCTTGACCTCCTGCCCGCCATTTTCTAACCACGGGTCTGTGGCGGGCCTGTAGCTCAACGGTTAGAGCAGAGCGCTCATAACGCTTTGGTTGCAGGTTCGAATCCTGCCGGGCCTACCAACCTGAAATTTGCCTGCCTCAGAAACGTTAAAACCTTGAACGGAAAGGTGGTTTCTGGGGTTCGAAGCCCTTCATTTAGACTGAAGACAATTCGGTGTGGAAAAACCAACCGAAGGATCATTCTTCTTACAGTGTAACCGCAATTTTTCCACACATCATAAGGGCTTGACAGAAACGCCATTGAGAGTTCGAACATTTCGTCAAAGTCAGTGGAAGGCTGACACACACTCTCGGCCCTTTCGTCGATTAAAGCCTTTTCGGAGTGCAGATCGACTATCTTCCTTTCGTAGGCTCCCACGACTGGGCTGGTGGGGTTGCCTGTTACCAACTTTACTAGCTCTTCAATCTCTTGATCGATCTGGTTGGAGCGCTTTCGCAGTTTCCTAGTTTCCACCGCGAACTTTTCAACTCGTGTCTTCCATGCGGATCGAAAAACCCTTTCCGCAACTTCGAACACTTCCTCGGACGGCGACAGGCCACGCAGGATTTCTTCGAACTCCCGTTCAAGTTTGCCACGTCGGATCGACTTCCCCCCATCAGGACAAGTACGATTGGGGCATAGGTAGTATGGGTATTTTTTACCCGAGTGGCTTCTTGACCAACAGTAGGTAATACTTCTCCCACAATTTCCGCATTTCATGACACCACTTAGGACAAAATCACGTTTGATGTTCGGTCGAGCCGGAGCGACTGCTCGTTCATTAAGACGCGATTGAATAACCTGAAAGGTCTCGTAAGTGATCAGCGCTTCGTGCTTTGCCTTGGTGAGAGGTACGCCCCACTTCTTCTGCTGGAGGTAGCCTGCGTAAAGGAGATTTTTCAGCATTCTTGCTACAAGATCAATCTTTATCGATTTACTCGCACGCGCCTTGGGAAAGCCTGGATTCGCGTCTAGGTAACGTTGTATTTCGGCCTGAGACTGGAAACGACCCGATGCGAAACCATTCAGGACATTTTCAACAATTGTGGCCACAGGTTCATCCCTTACTAGAATCTTCCCGCCCCCAATATCCTTTTCGTACTTGTATCCGGGAGGTTTTGGAAAAACCCAATAACCGTTTCTAAGTCTAGCAAGCGACCGACTTTTCGCTGTTTCGACTATCCTCTCTCTTTCGTACTGCGCAAAAAGAGCTTGAACCTCTTCAGCAAACCGAGAACTCGCATCATGGCCAAACACAACATTTGGACTTTCTATGCCTGCGCCCGTGGACCCAATTAAGTTTCGAACCGCTCTATGAGCAACAATGTCCCGGGCAAACCTCGAAATGTCGTATACAATCACCACATATTCCTTAGGGTTCACCCTTGTAAGAAATTGCTCTAACCTCTTAACACCCGGGCGATCAGAATAGGCTCCAGAAAACACATCATCTATGAATTCGACAACCCTATACCCTTTTAACTTGGCATAGTCTCGACAACTTCGTTCTTGCCCTGAAAGACCTGACCCCTCTCGCTCTTGCTTCCTTGAAGAGACACGGCAGTAAATCAAACATTTCTGCACCCTGCTTTTCTTTGAAAAGTTCTCCATCTTCTCCTCCTCTGCGCCTGCGAAGAAGATTCGAAGAACTGCCTAATGTCATCCCTGACCTTTTTATCGGAAAAGCCTGTTTGCAGATTTCCAAAGCTTAGGTCGACAAAAGCATCAGCTATTGAGCGAAGTGAGTTCATGCACTCACGACTTATTGCAGTAGGTTCGAACTCGTAGTTCGAATCTGTCTTCGGCGCCTTACTCATAGTTCGAACCGCCAACTTCCACGTAGACTTCAAAACCAGATAGCAGCAACAGTGTCTGCCGCCGTCATACTTGAGTCAAGGATATGAAAAATCACAACTTTTTCTTTAAGGTCAAATCACTCATGAAATTGTGATCCTAAATGGTATTTAGAGAATTTCCGCCAATCAGAGTCGGAACACCATAGGAGGCACACTGACCTCATAAATCGTGTCGCCACCTCATTGAAGGAAGCCCACGATCAGCCTGCAACGATTTACGCGGATACATTATCGACTGGCTGATGATACAATACCACGGCTTTATGACGAACTTTAAAAGTCATACCAGAAGCCACGTGAGAGTGTTCTGACCAAAACTCTAAGGGGTTTTCACCTTCGCTATCGAATGTTTTAATGTCGCCATTTCTAGAGGACAGTTCTTTACGCCATTTTTGCATCATTGCAACGGCGTCTTTGTTTTTACAGTAGATCACGACTTCAGCCTGATCTTGCCCCGAAACACCCGTAGAGTATCGAGTTGAAAGCTGCTTAAAACCCTTATCCAGCCAGCCGTAACTGTTGTGCCATTTTGCCTCAGCCAACCATAGGAACATATCTTTCCCACGGACGACTATATCACAGTGCCCGCCAACCTGCTCATCATGTCTGGGCTGAAAACCCAGCGCACTTAAAAACTGGCAAATTTCAATTGTCAACTGATCTTCACTAAGATCTTGCTTCAGGTGCTTATTGATTTCAAGCTCATTGCACGCGAAATCTAGAACCTTCCTTACCGCTTGCAATCTGGCATCATGGGATTGCGCTAATGTGTATAAGTTGGCAGCTTCAATTGCTGTCCCTTGCTGGTGCAAAAGAAGTGTGCTCACTGTAATATCACTAGTCACGACGTTTTACTCCCGTCGTGCACTTCCTCTTTAAGGGAAAAAAAGGGAGAAACTTTAGAGGCTGGGTCTTCCACCAACTCCCCTCGAACTGGATGCACCAAAACATTCTCTCTAACAACTCGATCGAAATCTTCAGAGGTCAATTCATAGCTTTCGTCATCAGAGTCGACAAAAAATCCCCCTGCATCCAGAATCGCGAATTCTGAGGTAGTCAAAATATTCACAGCAGCGAGAAGTTCTGTTGAAAGTGCGTCTAATTCGGCTAAGTCGATCAGATTTCGATAGGACAGCGCAGCAGCGGCCTCTGGGCGTATCGAAAGAATGCGATCAACCAGCAATAAGCTGAGATCACCGGCGGGCGTCTGCCCCCAGTATTGTTTAATACCTGCGGTGATCTCACTACGGTCCACGGTTACTCAACTAAGTCCGGTTGTTCTTCCTCAATTTTGCTGAGGTGATGTACCAAACGCTCCTTAACGTGTTCATAGTCCACACTACCGATGCAGTTCTTGATAACTGCACCCGACACAAGTTGCCCCTTGGATGCTCCGGCCACTGTTTGCCTACCTCTAGATGTTCCCGCGAGAGTAAGCTCTGGCTGGTAGTCCTGCCCTTCTGATTGGAACTCCCACCTAATACTGACTTTAAAAGGCTCGATTTTTGTATCAAGGGCTTCCTTACCACCCTTATGGTACAGTTCTTCCCTTAGACATAGACGAGTCCGTCTCATCTTCTCATTCTTGATAGAGGCTGTAGAAGTCTTGAAGCTAAGCTCGACTACGGTACCTTCCTTCGCATCTTCGTACATAGCCTCAATTAGAGGGAACAAGTCCAGTGGATCGGATAGCTCAGGCTCTTGCAGCATGCTGTTAGCAATGCTTTTGTACTGAGACTGCAGTTCATGTGCTAGCTCTTGCTTCATTCCCTTTGGAAAATCGGTTCGAATTTCTACAAAGTCGTCGTGATGAGGAACCCAGATGACGTTGAATAGTTGAACTGCTTGGAACTTGAGACCGATGACCTCATCGTAGCGCTCCTTGACTTCCTCCGGGTCTTCGAAAAGTTCCCCGATAGGAATTTCCTCACGAGAAGTCAGCTTTATCATCGCCGAAAAAACGGCGCCAATCCCATCATCCGATTTCTCTACGCTTACGAGTACCGGCTCGGCGTCTGTTTGCAGTAGCTCCTCTTCAGAAAGAACCATGGGAAAGCTGGCCGTGAACGGGTGGTCAGCTACTTCCAGATTGCCGATTGCCTCTCTCAGAGCAGCTAGAACTTCGGTGGAGGCAGGATAGAACTTTGTCATCTTCTCGCCGCAGAGCGCGTGCTGCCTCAGAAGTTCCTTCAATGTTGTTTCGGCGGCTGGATTATCTGCATCTTTGTGCTTTTCAATCGCTCCATCCCATCCCTGTGCCCCGTTCAACCCCGACCGTTTCATTGCCCGGTTAGCAAGCGTCCAAGGGGTGCGAGCTTGAAGCGTGTCGAAAATTCTCTTGTCCATTCAACCCATTCCGATTCTCTTCTATGTAGAAACACTCCGCTCATCTGCACGCAACCACAAGAGGAAACACTGACGCACTAAACTGCTCCGAAAGTCCATGACCCCAGACTTTTCTTTGAGAAGTGGTCCACTATTGCTTGCGATTGGCAACGCACACGTCAACGAAGCGAGCCTCCGTGCGGAGGTTTTTGTTAGCTTGTGAGCTGTATTGCACAAATCCCTAAGGGGGATTCATGTCATGCATCCAGCATGATTGCTGGGTTACATGAGCAGACCGACACCACAGACTTACAAGACCAGGAGCTTGACCGCCCGCAACAAAGCGCTCAAGCGCTGTGGCTCGCTGACGATCTGGTTCGCCCCGCAGTTGCGATGGCATGCTGCACCAACCGGCAGGCTAGACGCCAGCAGAACCTCAGCCATGCCGCCATCCAGACCTGCTTTTGAATAAAGGTGCTTTTCGACATGGCGTTGCGATACCGCACCGAGCCAAGACTGCTGTAGAAAATCTAGCAGCCAACACACCGTTATCTTTAGTCAACGTCAGCTGGGAGAATTTCAAGACTTGGGAATATTTCGAGGAGCTTCTTCTCCCGGCTTCGTGGAACTACCCATCCCGCCAATGAGTTGTTCCAACTTCCGATAGGCTTTATCTTCACATTTTCAACCCTTGGCAAACCTTTAACTAGGATGCTTCTTTTATAATACTGAGCTGAAACCTGCTCTATTTCACTCTCGTGTGCCGCAGTGGAACACCCATTTTGATTAGTGGGTGAGGCGTCTGTTGAAACGGCGTCTTGAAAGGACTTCAAGGACGCTACTTGGCTGCGAATTTGCATGCAGGCAGGATTTAGTGCAGCCTGCCAGTTGTTGTCAGAGCGCCTACTTTCGTAGCGTCCCGGTGTAACGCCAGCCAGATCACTAGGCAACCTCAGACCTGAGCAGTCATCTGGAACTAAGAAGAAGCATCGTTCTGGACCTAAACGGCCTATGAACATCCCAAGTTCGAAAAGAACATTGTCGCGGACAGTGTTGTGCGTTTCGCCTCGCATGACGGTAACATCGTCCGGTGAAAAAACAAAAATGCCAAAGTCAGCGGAGCGAAGCGCTGTTATTAAAGCCGTAAGCGTGTGCGACGACAATTGAAATACTCCATCCTTCCACACGGTGCACTCAGCGTCGTAGGTAAGATTAAAGTGGATTGCATCGGCCAACTTTGCCCCTTCCCGTGACGAACCAATAAAAATTCTAGGTTTCAAAACCATGCTCCTTCCATCAACAATCTGGCGGTGAATAGCCTTTCAAATCAACAACGTAAAGATACTGTCAAAAAAATCAGGGGACCAAGTAATACACGCGTCAATGTTTCACACTTCAACAAGTGCGCAACAGCATGACATTGATCGCAACCGATCATCGCGATTGCCTTCGGTACAACCACGACGCCCCCAACCTCAAGTGGAAAGCATGACACTCACCTCCGCTGTTGGAACCCCAAGGCCCCGCAGAGCGAAACGCCCTAAGAACCGAAGAAGAGACAGCGGGATGTCACCAAAGAATGATCAAAAGGAGAAGCTAAAGGAACGAAACTTTGATCGGTCAAACTTGATCGCTTGGCTCGGATCCTAGCTCCGGAGCACCCCTAGCAGTCACTGACTTTAGATCGGCTTCCCACCTAGAAAGTTCAGTAAAAACTTGGTTCGAACTTTCTCCCTTAAGGCCTACCATATCAACTTCCGCAATACCGCCTTCTGAAGCATGTCTGCGCTGCGCCTGCCTGCCCGGCCAAGCGGCATGGCGTTCTGGCAAGGGATGCCAGCGCCGCTGCTCTGCCGGTCCTGCCCCGGCCTCAGTACCACCCCGCAGCGGTTGCGGTGGTGCCGTCCGCTCGACGCCGACAGAGGAGACTCCGATGGCTCCCCGGCCGTCACAGCACAGGTGATGACCGTTCCGGCCTCGTCACGCAGGCTGAGACCGCCGGACGTGAGCACACGCAGCACCCGCGGGCGGACCGGCAGATCCACCGCGTTCTGCGGCGTGACGCTCAGGTGATGCGTGGCCGGGCTTTGCATTCCCCGGCGATGGCTGGCGAACGGATCAATCTGAGGCATGAGAGGACTCCAAACACAGTTTCGCTCCAGGGCAGCCTGCCCCAATGCCAGAGTGATACCGGAAAAGAGAAAACACCGGGCAAAGCCGGCGTGCGGTGAGCCGGTGTGCTGCGCAACACCAAGATAGCCGGAAAACCCCGCAGCTGCCGCCGGATCAGCGGGCGATGACGATATCGGCCTGCAACCCGCCCAAGTCGGCGCTTTCCCCCAGCCGGAGCGTCCCGCCATGGGCGCGCGCGGTATCTGCCACGATCGCCAGCCCGAGGCCGACACCGGAACCCCGGTTCTGATTGCGGGCCGGATCCAGGCGGGTAAAGGGCCGTACCGCATCGCCGCGCTGCTCCGGCGGGATGCCCGGCCCGTCATCCTCGACCCGGATACGCAGGGACCTCTCCGTCAGCGCCACCGACACCCGGGCCTGGGTGCCATAGCGCATCGCGTTGGAAATCAGATTCTCCACGGCCCGCCGGACCGGCTGGCGGCGCAGCATCACTTCGCCAGCTCCGCTCATCTCGCCCAGTGACACTTGGGTTTCCTGGCGCTGCCAGTCGGCAATGATGGTGCGGACCAGTTCGTGCGGATCGACCGGTTCCGGCTCGCTCACCGCGGAACCGCGGGAGAAATCCAGGAACGCATCCAGCAGCGCCTGCATTTCATCAACGTCGCGCAGCATCGGCGCGGCGTCTTCCTCGTCCAGCATCGCCAGTTCCAGCTTCATCCGGGTCAGCGGCGTGCGCAGGTCGTGGCTTACCCCCGACAGTATCAATGTGCGCTGTTCGATCTGACGCTCGATCCGGCTCCGCATGTCCAGAAACGCACTGCCGGCTGCACGGACCTCTGTGGCGCCGCCGGGCGAATAAGGCACCACCCGGCCGCGGCCAAAGGCTTCGGCCGCATTGGCCAGCCGTTTGATCGGGCGCAGCTGGTTGCGCATATACAGAAAGGAGATCAGCATCATCAGAAAGCCGAACAGCAGCATGGTGACGATCAGCTGATGCGGTGCCGCAGCGGTCAGGCGGCGGCGGTCAAAGCTCAGCTCCACCAGCCCGTGAGCAGTGCCGAAATAGACCAGCGCCCTGCGGTCTGACGGGAACCGCGCCGCCAGAAAACCCGGGAAAGTCTTCTCCAGCTCATCGCGCACCACCCGGCCGGAAAACTCGATCAGGCTGAACTGATCCTCCGGCAGCGGCGCGCCGGGCGCCAGGTACTGCACCTGCATTTTCAGCGGCTGCAGCAGCGGTGCCATCTGCGCCAGCGCCGTCTCCTGGTCCGGCGCCGCGTCCGCCACCTGCTGCAGCAGCTCAAGCTCGCGCTGGATGGTGGCGGTCATCTGCACCGTTACATCTTCCAGATCCCGCTTGATGAACACCACCGAGACCACGATCTGCAGCGCAACGATCGGCACCACCAGGATCAAGGCCGCCCGGGCATAGAGGCTGCGCGGCATATATCGTTTGAGCCAATCGAAGGACATGGGCTAAGCCTATAGGGCGTCAGGAAAAGAGGAAAGACAGTCCGGCGGCGCATAAGTGCAGGAAAACAGCAGCGGGGCAAGACCATGCAGGCACCAGATGACTTCAACCCGCAGCCGGGGGCGGCAACAGAGCTGGAGCCCGGCCTGCGCCGCATCCTGGCGCCGAATCCCTCGCCGATGACCTACCGCGGCACCAACACCTATCTGATTGGCACCGGCAGCCTGGCCGTTATCGACCCGGGACCGGAGTCCGCGCCGCATCTGGAGGCGATTCTCGCCGCCGTCCAGCCCGGCCAGCAGATCACCCATATCATCGTGACCCACAGCCACCTGGATCACTCTCCCCTTGCACGCGGCCTGAGTCAGGCCACCGGCGCGCCGGTTCATGGCTATGGCGGCGCGGGCGCGGGCCGCAGTAACGTTATGGCCCGTCTTGCCGCCAGCGGGCTGGTCGGCGGCGGCGAAGGCATCGACACTCAGTTTGCCCCGGACATCACCGTTCGCGACGGCGAAGTGATCAGCGCCGACGGCTGGGAGCTGGAGGTGATTCACACACCCGGCCACCTTGGCAACCATATCGCTCTGGCCTGGGGGGATGCCTGCTTCACCGCGGATCATGTGATGGGCTGGGCCAGCTCGCTGGTGTCGCCGCCGGATGGCGACCTTACCGATTTCATGGCCTCCTGCCGCCGCCTGCGGCAGCGCCGCTGGCGGGTGTTCCACCCCGGCCACGGCGCGCCGGTCACCGATCCCGCCGGCCGGCTCGATTGGCTGATCGCGCACCGGGAATCGCGCGAGGCTGCGATTCTGCAAGCTCTGGCGCAGGCCCCCGCCACCGCCCGCGCCCTTGCGGAGCAGATTTACACCGAAACACCGCCATCCCTGCTGAACGCCGCGGAACGCAACGTTTTTGCACATCTGGTGGACCTCAGCGGCCGCGGCCTGGCGGCACCGCAGGGCACACTCTCCGCGGCAGCCGTATTCGAGCGGCGCGGCGGCTGAATTTTTTTCAAAAAATGCCCCCCGCCCTCTGGACGCCCAATCCGGGGGGCGCTATACGGCACAGACCGTTCCGGCGTAGCTCAGCGGTAGAGCAGTTGACTGTTAATCAATTGGTCGTAGGTTCGATCCCTACCGCCGGAGCCATTCTCAAAAAAACAATAAAACAGGCTCTTAGGCCTCAATGTGCACAGCACGCGGCTCTGTCCTTGCCTGTGGCATCTGCCCAATATCGGCCGTCTGTCCGCACAATCTGATGCCAGTTCCGGCATCTCCCCTGCCCCCGCCTGATGCTCCCCCGCTTCCGGGTTTCCGCTGTTATCCTGCCTGCGCGGCCCGACGGAATTCGAGCGTAAAAAAATCGTTCGAATGGCGAATTTTCCTCTGGACGCCCTAAGTTAGAACTCTTATACGACGCCTCACATTCCGGCGTAGCTCAGCGGTAGAGCAGTTGACTGTTAATCAATTGGTCGTAGGTTCGATCCCTACCGCCGGAGCCAAAGATTTCAAGGACTTAGCGCTTACCCGCTAAGTCCTTTTTCTTTTCGAGTACAGAATAAGTACAGAAAACACTGTCTCAATCAGTGTTGGTGGATCATTTGTGACCCGGCGCCATGTATTTGCGCTAACTCTCGACCTCTAAACGCTTTTTCTCCTCAGCCGCATATTGACGTAGAGATTTGCCCTTTTCCTTACGCTGAGTGGATCGGTGCAGCTCAAGGCGTCCTGCTGTATTGAGCCCGATCTGCCAATTCCTTCGGGTCCAATACACTCCTTCAGCTACGTCGAGGTTGTCGGGGTCGATGGTCAGATCGGCAGCACCCATATGCCGTTCCTCGTCTGTGATGGCCGGATTTGGCGAAGTCTGTTCATATACGTAGGTGAGATGTAACCGCCCTGAGTGCTGATCCCGATGGGGTTTCGCGGTAATCGAATGCGAACGCCCGTCGGTCGAACTGAGGCCAGCTTCGACCTTCAAACGGAACAAGGAGGCCGTGACCTGAACGGCCATAGCATCCACCTGTTCTTGCGTTGACTGCAGCTCTTCTTTGTCTATGACCGAGTAGGCCTGTGCCCCATCCAGCATCTTCTTGATCGTTGGCCAGTTAGAGCCAGTTGTCCCCAGCCATACTCCATTCAGGTCAGGTAGCCATCTGTTGAGAGCGGGTATCCAGCGCCACACAATCCGCCAAGGTGCCCAGTAGCCGGTGGGCCCGAAAAACCCGGCGAGGAAACCCAAGAGCACGGGAGGAAGATATCGGATGAGGTGCTGATCGGTCACCGTGAAGTCCAACAGCAGACCAATGTCGTCAGCGTAAAGCGAGACCGCCACAATCAACGCGACAGCGGAACCAATCCATCTCCAAGGCAACAGTGAATACACGATTCGTTCTCCGATTCTTTTCTGGCCCAGCCCCCTTGAATTTCGTCGGTGCGCCCACCAGATAGAGCGGAACGACAGAGGCAGGTGCTCAAGATGTATGATTTTTCAAAGCGAATTTCCAGCTTTCACAACCAACAAGTTCGGCTGAGCAACGACCAGCGCGCGGACATGAAGCGCAGACGCGAAACCAATCTCGAACGTATCGAGAAGGGCCTCGAAGAATTGGAAAAGCCAGCCTTCAAAGAAACCATCAATCAAGGTGGTTACGCTCAAAAGACCATGACCCAGCCGCCGGAATCCGATCAGGAAAGCCGGTACGACATCGACCTTGGCATCGTTTTCGATCAGGACGATGCCAAGGGACCGAGAACCACCCGTGATTGGGTTCGCCAGGCAATCGCCCGCAAGGCGACCAATATGAAGAACGATCCGGTGACTAAGAAAAAGTGTGTCCGGGTTGTGTATGCGGACGGGTATCAGTGTGATTTCCCTGTGTTCCGTAGGCGCTGGACCGATGCAGGCTGGCGCTACGAACTGTCTTCGGGCGACGAGTGGGTTGCCTCCGACCCTGCCGCCATGAACCAGTGGATTGAGCGAGAAGTTTCCTGGAAAAGCCCGGAGACTTCGGGCAGCTACCAGCTACGACGCATCATCAGATTTGGTAAGTTCTTCTCGAAGACGCATGCCGCAAGGCTCAAAAGGTCTTTTCCCGGCGGTTTGGTCGCTACCGCGCTATTCATTGAGTGCTACACGGCGGATGACGGCCGTGACGACAGGTCCTTCCGAGAGACGCTTAGCAGCCTGTCACAGCGTTCGAAATACACGCCCGTGTTTGCCAACGGAGTTCAAGTATCAGACGACAAGGATACCGACCGCATTGGTCGGTTGATCGACCAGGCTAAGGACTCCGTAAAGGAACTCGACAAACTCGACGCGGACGACATCACAGATTCAGACGCCAACAAGGTTTGGAAGACCGTCTTTCGGCATAGCTTTTTTGACGGTGCTTCTAAGAATGCGGCAAACAGCTCCAGTGCTCCCTTTGAAACCAAGAGCGCTCTTGGTGGCGCCGGTCTGGCCGCACCATTCCTTGCCTCGAAAGCAGCAGCCGCACTCTCAGATAGCGAAAAGCAATCGCGGATGGAGTCGGCGGTCAACGCCCGGAAAGAGAGCGGGAGTGGTGGCAAACCTTGGGCGGAGTGACGATACCGGACGCCCTCTATTCTGAGGTGCAAAAGGCAGTAGCTCATCATCAGCCAGAGCTGAGCGTTTCACGAACAGAAAGGTTAATTATTCTTGAGGGCCAGTTCCTTGCTTGTGGACCCGATGGGCCAATCGATACGCCAGATGGGGTCTTCGATTCCTACAAAATCCAGGCGGGAGTGACTGCGGGATTTCCCGCTGAGGAACCAGTCGTTTTCGAGACCGGAGGGCGTATTCCGCGGATAGCTGATCGTCATGTTTTTCCAGAGGATGGGAACTGCTGCCTGGGCGTATGGGAGGAGTGGTTATTGACGGCACCAGATCATCGGTTTGAGACCTTTCTCACTGGACCGATGCATGACTATTTCGTCAGCCAAACCCACTTTGAGGTCAATGGCAGTTGGCCCTATGGTGAAAGATCACATGGCGTTCTCGGCGTTTTAGAAAGCTATGCTGATCTTCTCGGCGTGTCCCCCGACGCAAAAGTCATAGCAGACTATCTTCACCTGCTTGCTCGCCAGAAAATTAAAGGACACGCATTGTGTCCTTGCGGTAGCGGAAAACGCCTGAGGGACTGTCACAGCGATGATCTCCGAAGGTTGAGCCAAAGAATTCCGTCGTTTATGGCAAAACGGATGCACGCTACGATCACGCCACGAAAAGCTGCCTAAGAAACCGCTGGGGTCGGCGACCACGAAGGCCGCCAACTACACAAACGCCTAGCCCTTTGACTTCTTGCGCACCGGGACATCCACACCCTTCTTTCGCATAACGGCCGCAACAGATGCGACTGAACGCGTAGTGGTCTTAGCGTCTGGGAACTCGGCCACGACCTGATCCACAATCGCCGCATAACCCAAATTCTCGTCCATCAGCAGCTTCTCAGTGAGGCGACTGATCGTCCGCTTTGGCGTGTCGGTCTCGGCTGTACCCTCAGCTTCTTGGTTCCCTTGCTCGGCGTCTTCGGCAGCCTCGGCCTTGGTCTCGTCGGCCTCGGTCGCACCGAGTTCGCTGACCTCGACAAAGATACTGCCGGGATGCTCGCCTTGCTTCTTTTGGGCGAGGTCAAGACGACCGCAGAAGCCGACCACTGTCCAACCTTCTTTGCCTTCCAAAAGGACAGCATGTGTGTAGGTTCGATCAGTCTTGCGGGTGTGTTCCGATCCGTCAGGGGCAGTTGCAACATATGTGGTCATAGCAGGTTTCCTTTTCATCTCTGATGGAACCAACTTGTCGGGGAAGATGGTGCCTGCGAGCCGCGCGATCACTCACAAATTGCTTCAACGCCCTGCATCCGATGTACTAGCGCGTCGACACACTGACCTGTCTCATAGAACCAATCCGCAAAGCGGAATTTGAACGGCCAAGAAACAGTTTCTGGTTGCAACCCAAAAGGTATTTGCGAAAAGGCGAATTTTCCCGCAACACTGATGGCAGCACCCCAAAAAAGTCAGTTCCCCGAACTCCGGGAACGTTGTGATCAACCAGGATTCGAACTTAGACTTGTGAAAAAGAAGTCCATGTAAAGTTATTGTCCAGATAGGAGTAAGATTAGAAAATGGGTGAAGCAAAACGCCGCCGGCAACGCGAAAACTGGGCTGAAACATTTTCGAAGCCAATGAAGCGGGCTCGCTTTAACCTCTACACTACTGGCACAAGGCATTCCAAAGCTGCCTACATGTCGGAGGAACTATCCTGGTGGGCCTCAGCAGATGAAGCGCTGCTCGGAATGGTCGCTCGCGACGCCACCGATGACGATTATTTATGGATGATCCTTGCCAGAGACAAAATCGGTCGATTTCGGTGCGCAGCCCTTGATGTCAGCATCCGGGATCAAGCTCACGCTGAAAAGCGACTCCGAGTTGCTATGGCAGATATTATTGAAAAAGGGGAAATCGCTGAATTTGGAGAGCAAGGGGATGAAACGAACAGCCCACTTGATCCATTCGAACTCCCTGCAGGATTGGGAGAAGACAAGCTGCATCCATATTTTTTGCTGCTTGCAAATGAGCCAGGGCGCGCGCCGGCCCGAAAAGTAGTATCAGAGTTGGCGCTCTGGCTTGCTCCGAAGGATCCCCATTTCGTGCGAGAATTTCAAACGAACGGCTTTGATCAACGTCTATGGGAGCTGTTTCTTTGGGCCGCTTTTCGTGAATTTTCTCTTGATGTTGAACAACTTGAAGCGCCTGACTTTCGCTGCCGGGGCCCCGGATTGGATTTCACTGTTGAAGCCACGACTGTAGCCCCCTCAGAGGGAGGACCGCTGAAAGAACATCCGAACCCCAAAACACCAGATGAACGTGAGTCATTTCTTCGCGACTACATGCCGATGAAATTTGGTGGCCCTTTGACTTCAAAATTGAACAAGACGAATGCTGAGGGACAACACTACTGGGAACGACCAGAGAGTGAAGGCAAGCCGTTCACAATTGCAATCGCCGATTTTCACAAACCGGCCGAGGAAGATGAACTCGGTCCAATGACCTACACGCAGTCCGCTTTGTGGCAGTATCTTTACGGATCAAGAGTGACTTGGCGTTTCGAAGATGATGAGTTGATCATCGAACCTCATGAAATTGGTGAGCACGAATACAAAGGGAAAAAGGTACCTTCCGGGTTCTTTGATCTTCCAGAAGCAGAGAACGTCTCAGCAATAATTTTCTCCAATGCAGGCACGATCGCAAAATTTGATAGGATGGGGGTTGCCGCCGGCTTCGGTGCAGATGGCCATGGGTACTTCCGCGTTGGATTGAAATACAATCCTGATCCCAACGCAGTCGTTGGAAAGGCGTTCCATGTGGACGTCGCAGACCCAAACTACGAGGAATACTGGACCCAAGAAATACAGGTGTTTCACAACCCAAATGCCAAGCATCCCTTGCCCTTTGAAGCATTGGTTGGCGCGACGCACCACGTGTATGAGGACGGACAAATGCATAGCTATTCACCTGACGATGCAGTTCTGAGCTCATTTACGATGTTGATGAAGTACACCGACAAAGACAACGATCCCGCGTAATCGTTAGAAATCAGCCATACAGAACGCCTCTGATTGATATTTAGTCAGATGGGTCGAGACTCATAACACCTTGATCCGATATGATATTTTGCGAATTCGGTTTAAAAAGCACTGCGTCTAGCACTGCTTTATTGATCGAATTAGCCCCGCCCTGCGTATGTGCCGGGCGGGATCGTATTTAAGGCAGCTTCTGCGAAAACATGGGCAATGAGTTAACTGGGATACCTGCCACAGACAGCATATTTCCCACCGTTCTCCGAGAAAGCCATATTGTTGAAGGCAGACGCGTTGGTTGCCAACTTGGCAAATTGGGCCAAACCGCTGGGCAACTTTCTTTCGGCTTTCGCTAAGATATGAGAAGCCAGCCAGACGACTTTGTATGCGTTGGCCGGATCATCAGACAAGTTTGGATCATCGGCTATAACCGCCGCCAGGTCCATGGCAGCACGAACATGTGGACGCCGATACCCAAGTTCTGAACGCGTCTCAAAAATGGCGTCCTTCAACTTAGCGGTGCGAATGGTGTTTTCGGATAGGTTGGTCACGTTTTGGGCTTTCATTCGAGTTCTCCAATCTAAGGTTTCCGTCCAAGCGATTCGCGTGAACGGTCCATTTAATAGGAAAACGTCAAGCCCCGGCATATCCTCATTTGGCAGAGGCGTTCGGTGCGTTAAAATGTTGGAAACGGAAAAGGCCCGCACCAAATGATGATGCGAGCTTGGCAATCTTCTGAAATGGGCAGAACTTAAGGCTGCAAGCTCTTGTGGGCTTCGGCCACGTCCATGCTGGTGATACCGCCCCGCTCCAGTTCCTGCGCATCGTCACGGGTCTGCATCAGCGCCTTGCCCATGTCAGTATCAAGCGCCCGCAGGTAGGCTTTCTCGAAGGTTTCGCCGTCCTGCTGCATCGATTTGGCCAGCGTATCAAGCTGGGTTTCGGCGGCTTCACGGTTCAGCCGTGCGGCCTTACGCACATCTTTGGTCATGGTCTTCTCCATATTCGCCGCCGCTCGGGCGGTCTCCACTTGGTTTTCAAGCTGTTCGACCTCCAGGGCCAGTTCAGCGACTTCCTGGGCTTCGGCTTCATCACGGGCCAACCGCATCAAAGCGTCTTCCAGGTCTTTCTTGCGTGCTTCCAGCCGTGCCAACTCCTCGGCATGGCGTTGTCCTTCTTGGCTCATCGGGTGGCCTCCATCTTTTCCAGTTCAGCTTGTGCCTCGCGGGACACATATGGTTGCGGGGACGATGCCTTGATGCGGAGCAATTCGACACGGAGGCTTTCAGCCACCCGTGCCTCGGCATCAGCGAGGGAAATGGCGTGGCGTTCTCGGATCGGGGTATCGATGCCAAACGTGCGGGCGAGCTTGACGCCGCCCGACTGGATCAGAGCTTTCACCAGGGGTTCGGCGGCCCGGTTGTTCGTCAGCGCCCGCTCCACGGCGGTCAGGTCGCCACCGGCACCCGAAACCTGCCCAACGTCCTTTCGCAGGGCATCGGCGTAAGCATCCCACGAAGACGCCAAAGCATTGAGCGCATCGTCCACCGCAGCAGCGAGCTTGGCCCGCTTCGATGAGGCATCAAGTGCGGCCTCGGCACGACGCCGGCGATTGTTCCGTTCGGCACTTTCGGCAGCCCCTCGGCTGCGATCTTGAAGCTCGGCCAGGGCATCGTCCACGATTGCGATCCGTTCAGCCAATGCGGCTGCGGTTCCACCGGGCTTCTTCCCGGCAATCATGGCCTCTCGGGCCTCAATGCGGGCTTTGTCGAGTTCCCCGATCAGGCGTTCAAGCTCGGCTTTCAGTTCATCAATGCGTTGGTCCAGTTCCTTCTTGTCCATATCAGTCCTCGGTTCATTTGCGTCGGGGAGCCGACCGGCTAGCTGAAAAGGAGAAACATGCTAGCCGGCCGGTGTCGGGAAAGGAGTTGAAATGACCCAACAACAATACGATGCCGCGTTTGCCTGCTGCGGGGGACCAGCGTGTGACTGTGCAGCGTGAAATGCTGGCTTAGGCTTCGCCCATCAGGTCGAGTTCCATCTGACGGATAAGATCAACCGGTGCCCCTGGGGTTGAAAGGAATTGGCCAGGGTTGTCTTTCACGTCCGACCGATAAGAGCGCCAGCACCGAGGATTTGGGCAATCAATCCCGCTTTTAATGAATGCCTGCATCGCCGGTGTGACCCACCCTCTGGGAAAGGACATGCTGCCGTGGATGAACCACATGCCCACCAGCAATCTGACGGCATTGGCCCGCATCGAGAAATCCGAGGACGGCGGAAAATCCTCAAACGCCTCCAAAACCAACGCCTCAGCCGCTTGCTTGGTCTTGGCATAGGAGATTGAAGGCAAAGGCGGGATTGGCCGGGGCGGAGGTTCACTCATTCGGGGTTCTCGGGCGTCATTGGCGTCCGGAACACCGTGCCGCTACATCGTGGGCAAGTAAGCCAACAAGCCGCCCCTCTGACATTCGATCAATGAGAAACGTCCCTAAAACATATTGTTTTCTGAAGCATAGAGACCATCCAACTGCAGAAGCACAGAATTGAGCACAGCATCTGCGTCGGTGGCTGACCGATTCAAGCTATTGAACGTGAACAGTCACATCATATCCAAGGGCCTTAAGTGCCTTTGACGTTCTGCCATTTCTGGGCGGGTAATGGTCAGGCAATGCCCAACCGACCAACTCCCCCAAGGCGCTGATGCCGAGGCCGTCACTCTTGAACTTCGGATCATCTATCGCCTGCCACAGACGATCTGGCAGCTCATCCAATTTGCCGCCGTAGAAGATATACGAAAGCACCTCTTTAACATCCAGCCCGGCGTCCGTTCTTTGTTCCCAGATCGTCTTTGAGAGCGCGGCGACCTTTTGGGGAATGTCGTACGCCTGACCAGTTGACGGCAATCCGACCGAGGTATTTCTTACTCGGCGTGCATAGTCTTTGATCGAATGAACTGAATAGCAAACCTCCTTGAAGTCATCGTATTTCAAGGTTGGCAGGTTCTCTTGAGACAATGCGTTTCTGAGGAACGGCGCAGTGGTGTTTAGCATGACGTCTTCGCCTTGAGGTGCAGCCTTAAGGCCAGCCCACCACCTGAGCGCTTCCGCTCTGGCTATGTCCGGATTGGATTTGTTTCGATCAAAGAAGTCCAGATAGCGTGCCTTCTGCCCTTCGAAGGTCTTTTGGTAATAGAAGGCATGTAGGAATTGGTCGGCCTGTGCACCGGATGGAGCGTCGTCAGCGATCCAAGCTGGACGGTTTTCAGGTAGAATTACCTGGCTGCTAATGTCTCTGAGTATTTGAAGGGTCGAGTACCACTCGGCAAGAAAGCTATCCCTCTTTGCATCAATGGCCTTTTTAGGCGTTGTGGTGACTAAACCGTGCCAGTTGTTTACGCTGGAGTTGGTCCAAAACGCCTTGTCGTCAGGCTTATTGCTAGCCAGATCTTTTTGGCGTTTGACCATCAGGTCGAACAACTCCTGCGTTAATGGCGTGGCGTGCTTGTCGAGAACCGAGAACATCTGCAATATATCGCTGGCCAAATTGTCATCAATGTCTGGCTCTTGGATAAAGAAACCGGCCTCCACATTTCTGTTCCACGCGCTATCCGTCAGATTTGCGGAGCCAACGTAAATACCATACCCCCGCCACCAAATGACTTTTGCATGGTGTTTCTCAACAAGCTTGCAGGTGAATTTTGCCGACTTCCTAGTCAAGAACTTGGAAAGAACGTTTGTGTTGACCGCAACCTGTGAATCCAGCCGCCCATAGAATTTCAAAGGAATGTCGTGTTTGATGCACCAATCGAACAAAAGGGAATTGTCGGTGGCATAAGCTACAGCGGCCAAGACTTCCTCTGTATCTTTGGCCGCATTTTCGGTGATATTCCGAAGGTAGTTGCCGTTGATAGCTCCCAAAATCAATTCCATGAAACATCCCGCTAAAAACTTGCCTCTCAGGCAGCACGCGCCAGTTGCGCTGTGATGTCAACAGCATTTGATCGAGGATCAGCGGGACAGCTTGGGAAAATCATATACACAACAACGACTTAACAGCCAGATTCACTGGCGAACACCGCACTGAGCACAGCCGAATGGTTCAAATATCCTCAAAATAGGGCGTGGCTACGATCCATTCGACCAATTGAGTGCGGGTTTCATCGTCAAGGTCCTTGCGTCTCTCGACTGCCCCGATTGCTTCGTCTCTCACCTTGGCGGATTGCCAGGGAACAGGATCGCGGTTGGCGGTCATCTCCGCTAGAAGCCCATCGTCTGGGTCATGCAAATAACCCAAACATATGCGCATGGTCTCGCCGCCATCGGCAAATGCTACGGTGGCAACGCCGCCAGGTCGCACCAGGTTTATCTGGTTGATCGGATCAGTCATCAGATGTTCCCCCGGTCTCCTGTGGCGTCCCCTGGACGACTTCGGCGTCGATCGTATCGTGTCGCTTACCCAAAACCGTATCGGTCACCACGGGCCTCCGTACAGCCCCTTCAGGCTGAACCAGCCTGGGTTTGGCCGGCAGGGAGGTTTGAACGCTCGTGGAATTGTTGATCTGGACATTGGTTTGGGCAGGTCCATCGACGGAACTCATCCGCAGGGATAGGAGTTTGTTCAAGACGCGGGGATCGACGCTGGCCGTCTCGAAGCGGTAAACCGGCTCGAAGTCGTCATCCAATTCGGGGTCGCCCGTCTCAGGATCGAAGCACTGAACCCATTTGCCAGTCCCCATCTCCAAGGCCGTCTGGACCACCCGCATGGTCAATTCTTCCTCGAAAGCTGCCAAGGCCTCGTCCCAAGCCTCCGCAAAATCAGGATGCTTTGCACGCCGGTCATAGAAGGTCCGCCGGGTCAGGCCAGTCATATTGGCCGCATAGGTGATGTGGCCGAACTGACGGAGATAAAGCAGAAACTCGTCACCCTTCTCGCCATAGATGGGGCGGGTGATCGCTGCAATCTTGGAAGGCATCCGCGGGTCACTGGCCGGTTTGATCCGGTTCATCCTCATCAAGCTCATTTGGGTGCCTATTCTGTCTTCATCACTGTGCTTGGCTGAGGAAGGTGCCGATTAAGCCCTTGAAGTCATTCACGCCCCAGACGCCAGAACGCCCAATTCAGTATCAATGGGACGGCCTATCTGTGCGGGCTGATAGCCTCAGGTTTTTCACGGACAGCATCCTCAACGCCGTTCGAGGTCAGAATGTCGTGTTCCGTTGGAGCCGTATGCCAGCGATTTACAAGGGAGTGTGCCGGCTCACAACGTTGTGCAGTCCCGGTCTTCCAGGCTGGAAGATTTCTACGTCAACAAGGCGTTTTTGGAGCTTTCCGTAACGCATTGTTTTTATTGCTTTGTTGACGACGTTGATCTTCGTTGACCGTTTTCGCTATATATATCCGGATTGCACACTGCCCCTATGTCCTGGTCCGTGACCTATGCCTAATCGGCTTATTCTACCAAGATATATTGCTTTAAGATCAACATGATCAACATCGTCAACAAGTGTTCCGAAACAAGGCCTTAGAAGCGACGCCTCAGGTCAACAAAGATCAACGACCGTCAACGCCGTGACCGAATTGATACGCTCCGATTGCCAGAACGTCACTCATCGGCTCGGACATACCCTGCCGAAACACGGCCACCCAACCTGACGCCCCGTCTGTGCTTCCAGCCCAGGGTTTCCATAGAACGCCGCAAACGCTGCGCATGGCCCTTATTCTGCCGGTCGCTTTCCAAGCCGAGATAGCTGAGCAGGTCCTGGGTATGCACCTTGTCGGCGGGGGGAGGCTCACGCAACGGTGAGGCAACCCGCTTCCCATCGATCATTTCTTCGGCATAATCACCCGTGCCAGTCTCAAAGGCCTGCCGTTCCGTTTGCCGATAGCTGAGCATGACAGCCAGCTTATCAACCCAAGGATCATCAACCGTTTCATCTGCCTGGCGTTCTGCTGCCATCGACCACAAAGGCTCGGGCAATACGTGACCGATGCCCGATTTGAACAATGCATCAGCTTCGGCCCAGAGTTGGTCCCGGTGCTCGGCAATCCAGCCCAGATCAACCCTGGACCCGGAGGCCATTTCCAACGGCCAGAAACGCCGAGCACCCGTTGGGTCGCTCAGGTATCCGCCTTCGTTCACCGTGCCCGCAAAAACAACACGGCGTTGATGATCTTCGGTGTTGCGACCATAGGGTGTCCGATACCTGTCTGTGGCTCGGGACATGAACGCCTTGAGAACGTCCATGTCACTTGCCCGAAGACCGGCCAATTCGGCAAACTCATGCACCCAGACACCTTCCAGGTTCATGGCTGCATCCTTGTTCCTCAGATCACCAAGCTCTGCGTCACTGAACCAATCCAGGGAAAACAGGTCCCGAATGCCCGTAGATTTCAAAGAGCCTTGCGGCCCCTTGATGACTGGCATCGTGTCCAGCTTGCAGCCGGGTTGCCTTTGACGAGATACGGCCCCGACCATAAAGCATTGTGAGACGGCCTCGGTATATTCGTCCCGGCCACATTGAAAGGCAACAGTGAAGAGGTCTTTCACCCGGCTTGTCCCATCCCAAGTCAGGCTATCCAGATAGTCCAAGATCGGATTGAACTTGTAGAAATAGGCAACCGTTGTGATTGCGTCCTGCACGTTTTCCTTGGACGGCTGGTAGTCCTTACGCTGGTGCTGTTCCATCAAGAACGTGCGGGCCAACAAGAGCAACTTGTCAGTCAGCACACGGCCATAGCCTTCACCCCAGGGCAATTCACCCATCAGAACAACCCGCTGCTTGAGCTCGTCAAACCTTGGATCGAGCTTGGAGCCGGTAATTGCCTTCAGGGCATTCTTCGCTGTGTCGGGGGCTATGCCGATCTTCTTGTTGACGATCAAACCACCTTCATGCACCGGCTTCCTCTTGGGCGTGGTTATTGCCCCTGCTGGCACTCCGGTTTGGTCCAGGTCGTCGTCGAAATCATCTGCTGCCGGCGTTCTCGGAATGGCGTCTTCGGCCCCTGCGTCTCTCAGAAGTTTATGCAGGGTGCGGAAAGTTATACGATTTCCGTCATTGTCGGCGTGAAGGCTGTCCCATCGGATGCCGATCAGGGTCCCGTGATCGGCATATGCGGGGTCCTGTGTGCACCAATCCACAAACTCCTGACGGCCCTCCCCTGCCGTTGCATGGTGGCAGGCCTGCATCAAAGTGAGCCAATCGTCGTGATCTGAAAAGTCGGCTGGGTCCAGATGTTCAAGCATCTGAGCCAATTCTTCCTGATCGTGCTCGCCCCCGCCAGTTGCCACGCTGCCTGACGGTCTTCGGATCAGATCGACAAGGGCCTTAGGTGCAGCCTCAGCACCGAAAGCATCAAGCTCAGGAGTGCCAGCCTTCCATGTGTAGGTTTTCAGGGTGTCGGGATGGATCGAGCCAGGAGCAACAACCTGACGGCCAACCGTTTTGAACTCAATGCCGGGGAACTGATCGTTTAGGCTGTCTCTGGTGGAAACATCCTCTGGCTTGGTCATGTAGATGTGGAGGCCACCCGAGCCGGTTTCCACGGTCGAATAGAGGTCCGGGTCCATGCCAGTCCAAAGAACCAGTTCGACAAATGGGTTGATTGGGGACGCCAAGGTCTGTCCCTCAGGAAATGCCCGTGGGTCCACATCCAAGACCATTTCAAAGGGTCGCAGACGAACGCCCACATTATTCCCTGCCTCCATATGCTTGATTTGGTCTTGGGATTTATAGGCTCGCTTTATCCAGTTGCGATCAATCGGAGACTTGCCCCGTTTGCGTTTCTTGCCCTTAATCTCATCTTCGGCCGAGAACTTATGCAAAGGGAGAAGCTGGTATCCACTGGCCAGCAAGGGCGTCAGTTGCGAAGCATCGGTATGAACACCCATTTCAAGCCCCCGCACGATTGGCGTTGTAGGCCTCAATCACAGAACGCTCATAGAAAACGGCCGTCCCGATCTTTACGTAATCAGGGCCAGCATTCTTGTATTTGGTGTTGTTGCGGCGATTGCGGAAGGCCATCAGCGTGGTTGCCGGATGCCCGGTCAAGGCTGCGGCTTCCTTCGTCGTCAGAAGGTCTTTCAATGGTGTGCCAGAAGGCTTGGGGGCGTTATCTTCATTCTCAGGCATGGCAGGCCTCCTATATGCTAAAGTATCGACCGGATTGTCCTGCTAGGCGGCTGTGGCAATCCGGTCTATCGATCAGAACAATACCGTGCCCAAATTCCCCCGCATACCAACACTTGACCCGCACGCAACGAACGCTGGCGTAGGGAAATCTTTAGCCTCACCCTCAAAGCGGATCGTTGGTCTTAGGTCACATGCTGGTGGAATTGTCTTGCCAGTTCCGCCTCATGGACACGCCACCTGTTCGGCTCACGTCTTGCGGCTTCGTCCCGCAAGTATCCGTTTTCCCAGAAATTCACGTTGTCTGCATTCGAGTTGATCGCATCCAAAGCGGTGCCGAATTGAACGGTTATTTTCCCCTGCTCGTCTTGCATCCAATCAATCGGGAGAAGACCCAGAAACTCGGCAAGCAATCGAAGACAGGCATCGTCAAAGCCGTTGAAGCCCGCAGCCCAACTGGCCTCGATCACCTGCTCAACCGGATCGGTGCTGTCCAATTCAGCCTCTTGCAGGAGCATCTTGGCCATCTCGTACCGGTCTTCTTCGTCGGAATAGTCCGGCATCGGGTCTCGGTGCTGTGTGACTGTAATCGTTCGCATCACGCTGCCCCCGACATCATAAAGGCGTCCAGGTCGTCACGGTGATAACGGACAATTCGGCCAACGGTCCGGTAAGACGGGCCAGTGCCCTTGCTACGCCAATTGTGCATGGTGCCAGGTGAGACCGAAAGGTATTTGGCAGCGGCCTCGGTTGTCATCCAAGGGGTGTCAGTGTGTGGGGTGCTCATGCTGATAACTCCAATATCCAAGTGCGTCCAAATGGACAGCGATGAAATCAGGTTATCAGCTTGCAAGGTCTTGATATGCCAGCGAGTTAAGCTGGCGTACCATCATTCACGCAATGCCTGCCTTGGCCAAAACCAAATCCTCTAAGGCTTGTGAATGGGGACGAAGGGCTTCAACCAAATGCGTCTGATGCACATACCCGCCAGAAGCCCCTGGAAGCCTTTGACCCAACAGAAGCGCCCCTTCTGCATAAGGCACACCAGCGGCAATCATCATCGTCCGAGCATGGTGGCGAAGTGCGTGCGGAGACGGAACACCAGCCCGCTTTGGTTCTGCAACATGGCCTGTGGCTGATCCGGGTGACGGCCAAAGCCAGGGCGAGTTTAGAGGCTCGTCCTCCTTCATTCTGGCCCTCAAGGTTTCGGTCAACCAGCGGCCGGTTGGGAAGGACCAAGCTCCACCTGTTTTCATATGGGTAAAGGTCAGAACGCCAGCCTCGGTGTCGAAGTCGGCACATTTCACACCAAGCAGAGATGTTCTCCGTGCACCCGTCAAAAGGAACGTCCGTTGCAGGTCACGCATCAAGGGAGACATAGCTTCGGTGGTGGACCAGAAATCGGCCATGTCCAGTTCCCCGACTTTCCGCTTCGGGGTTGCAGGGACACGGAGGGCATCAACCGGGTTTGCCCCAATCGTCTCGTCATTGCGACGGGCCGTATTCACAAGAGCTCGAACGGTGCGCATGACCGAACCACCCGTAGTCTTGCCGTGACGCTTTGTGAGTTGGTCCATAAGCTCTCGGCAGTCCTGACGCGTAATGTCAGCCACTGCACGACGCCGAAGACGCCCAAGGTAGTTGTCCATATGGTATTGGTAATTCCTGACCGTAGCATCGGAAAGTTCCCGCTCTTTTAGATGCTCCTTCAGGGCTTGTTCCAACGTGATGCCGGTGGACTCCGGCCCCGCCGTGGGATCAACGCCAGACTGGATCGTGGCCATGAGTTTTCGGGCCTCATTTCTGGCCTCGGCCAGTCGGATATGGTCAGCACGTCCGATCTTGACCCTCACGGTTCGAACGTGCCGTTTTTCCCGGCGGACGTCGCTTTGCACAGAAAAGGTCTTGCAGGTCTTATGGCAGATGCACATCAGCCCTTTCACATCGGTATCCCGATGGATGCCCGAGCCAAGTGGAAGGTCCCTGATACGGGCCTCGGTGAATTTGAATATGGTCATGGAAAGTACAGTCCCGAGTACAGTGTTTGCGATTAATCCAGGTGGGCCTGGATGGTGCTACCGGGATGATATTGCTATGTTTTCAAGGGGTCGTACGCCCCGAATGAGCCAAAATGGACCATGATTTACTCGCAATCTCAGACTGTTAATCAATTGGTCGTAGGTTCGATCCCTACCGCCGGAGCCAGATTTACAGGGGTCAAAGTAGAGATGCTTTGCCCCCTTTTGGCTTGCCCCAGCCGTTCCGATTCGGCAGCCTCCCCCACTCCTCCCAGATGCTCCGCCAAGAACGGCTGCCGCACCGTCAGGAATGCAGATGCGGCGCCAGGATCATTGACGCACTGGCCCAAGCCTGCTGGAACGGTGCCAAGGGCGGGTTCTCTCCCAGCTCCGCCTTTTCAATTGCCAGCATCGCCCTGCGAAGATCCGACAACCCCAGCACTGCTGCCGATCCGGCCAGCCGGTGCGCTTCTTTGCGCTGGGGGTCCTCCAGCACCGCAGCGCTCAGAAGCGTGTCCTGCAACTGGCTCACCTCATCACAGAAGGAAACCAGGAAGCTGCGCGCCCGATCCTTTCCCAAGGCCTCGAAGAACTGGTGGATATCGGATTCGGTTCTGGGCAGCGCCTTGACCCCGCCGCCGGCCCGGCGGGCAATCACATCTGCAAGTTCCGCCTTGTTGACCGGCTTGGTCAGCACCTCGGCAAACCCTGCCTCCAGAATGCGGGCATGGTCCTCCGCTGCGGCATGGGCGGTCAGCGCAACGATGTCGGTGCCCTCGGCCAGCTGCCTGGCGCGGATCCGGCGCAGCGCCTCAATCCCATCAACCTCCGGCATGCTGATGTCCATTAGAATAAGGTCGAACCGGCCCTCCCCGGCCGCCTGCACCGCCTCGGCACCGCCCGGCACCGCGGTGACCTGGTGCCCCTCCTGGCCTAGCAAGGTGGCCAGCAGCTCGCGGTTGATGTCATTGTCCTCCGCGATCAGCAGCCGGCAGGCCCCCTTGTTCCGGGGCTGGTCCTGTTCGGCCTGCCGCGGCGGCGCTTTGGCCGCGGGCAGAGCCAGTGCAATGGTGAACAGGCTGCCCTCGCCCGGCTCGCTTTCGCAGGTGATGGAGCCGCCCATCGCCTCCACCAGGCGTTTGGTGATCGACAACCCCAGCCCGGTGCCCTCCCTGCTGCGGCCATAGCTGGCATCCAGGGTAATGAAATCCTCGAAGATCCGGTCAAGGTTCTCCGGCGCGATGCCCTGGCCGGTATCAGCCACGCTGAACTCCACCGTTTCGCCATCCGGCAAACGCATCACGTCAATGCTCACCGCGCCTTCTCTGGTGAATTTCAAGGCGTTGCCGATCAGGTTCAACAGCACCTGCTGCACCGCGCGGGGGCGGCCGGCGACCACGGGTTTCCCACTCAGGCTGCAGTGCAGCGACAGGTCGATCCCCCGGCCCTTGGCACTGGCCTGCTGGCTCTCAACCAGGCCGCTGACCAGCTCTTCCAGATCGAAAATCCGCAGTTTTTCCGAGTCAGCACCGGCTTCCAGCCGTGACAGCTCCAGCACGTCATTGACATGATGAAGCAGCAGCTCGCCCGAAACCCGCATCGCCTGCAAATAGCGGCGCTGCTCCTGTGTCGGCCCGGTGCCCTCGATCAGGTCGATGGCACCCAGCACCCCGGTCAGCGGCGTGCGCATCTCGTGGCTCATCACCGTCAGGAGATTGTGCTTGGCCCGCTCGCCTGCCAGCGCATCATCGCGGGCGCGCCGAAGCTCCTCTTCCGCTGCGATCCGCTCGGATATGTCCCGCAGGAAGCTGACAAACACCATGTCGGTGCCCGATTGGCTGACCGAGACCGACAGCTCGACCGGAAACAGCTCGCCGGATTTGCGCCGCGCCTCAAGCTGCAACCGCCCCTTGCCCGCAACCCGCGCTTCGCCGGTTTGCAGGAAGCGTTTCATCCCGGCCTTGTGCGCCTCCTGCAAATGGTCCGGCACGATCAGGTTGACCATCGGCTGGCCGACCGCCTCTTCGCGGCTGTAGCCGAAAACCGATTCCGCCGCGCCGTTGAAGGCTTGGATCCGCCCGTCGGCGCCAACCACCAGAATCGCGTCCAAAGACGAGGCGATCATTGCCTCCATCCGCGCCGCGGCCCGGCTGCGCTCGATCGCCATCTGACGCCCCTTGCGGTACAGCCGCCCGAGCATCAGCGCCGCCAGCGCCAGCGCCAGCACCAACGCCAGCACCACCCAGCCCAGCCGGGACAGGATAGTGAAAAGCTGCAGCCGCTTGTCCTTGGTATCGTCAACCTGCAGGACAACTCCGAACAAGGCCAGCTCACGCACGTCGGCGCTGTTTGCCTCCAGCTCCGCCTCAAGCTTTGGCAATCCGTTCAAGAGCGCCTGATCGCCACTGTCCACCACTGCCGCCATCCGGTCCAGGCGGTCCTGCATCTGCTGCAGCAGCCCCGCCCCGCCCTGGCTGCGGCGCAAGTCCGCAAACAGAGGGCTTTCGCGGAAGGTCGCGATCCGGCTGTAATAAATGTCGAACTGGCGCCGCAGCCGGGCCAGATCGGCAGGCGTGCGCGCCGTCAGCACCGCGGTCTGCAGCTTCAGATGCTCCACCTCGGCCTGGGACAGGTTCCACTGCATGTTGTCAGTGGCCGCGGTCGACAGCCCGTCTAGCTCCTGCAGGACCTGATGGCCCAGCCGCACCGACTGCGCCGCCAGCGCCGCAGCGATGGCCAGCACCAGCGCCAGAACCCAGCGCGGTACAGATGGAAACCCGTGAAGCATCAGCAGCCGGCCCCCTGCCCTCCGGTCACGGCTGGATCACGATGCGGTCGAGTTGCCAGATGCTGCGCGAATAGACCTCCTCAGTCCTGTAGGCCGGGTTGCTGTCGTAGGGGTACACCACCCACAGCGGCCCCTTGTTGCGCAGTGACATTTCCGCGCCATTGCGTTCAAAGGCAACAATCGGTCCGCCCTCAACCGCGTCCGACACCGGGATGTCCACCGAATAGTCGTTCACAGCATGCGCCACCATCAGGCCGCCGCTCACGCCCATCCGCGCCATCAGAACCGCCAGCGGCACGCCGGTGAACTGCTGCGGGCCGGTGGTCCAGATGGTTTCCGTCTCAAAGGTCACGGGATCCAGCGCGCGCAGATCCTCGATCGTGTACTGCGCCGACGGCTCTGCCGCGCCGTCCATACGCACGGACAGCAGCACCCGCGGCTCTTCGCCTGCGAAAACAGCTGCGGCACAGGTCATGACCACCAGGGCAGCCAGCACCGCGGCCCTCGACATAATTCCTCTCATTCCAGCTCTCCTCATGCCTTCATCGACTTCCCCGGAACCATGCCACATCGGCGCAGCCCGGAAACCGGCACCAGAGGATAGGATCCTGACCTTCCGTATAGGGTGCCCAGCCGCAAGCGTAGCGCCAGCACCCTAATGTTGGCTTACCGGCCGCCGCCCGGCCGGCCTAATATCAATAATATTCCGGCAAACGCACAGGAGCAGCAACAGATGTCCTATTACCAGGCGGGCGCGCAATCCCCAGTTGACAGTTTTGAAACACTTGTGGCTGTAGACTGGGACCGTGAGTTGAAAAACAGGTCCAGGGGCATCATGCGAATTTTGCTGGCAGACGATCACGACATGGTACGGGAAACCATCTCCGCCTACCTCCGGTCCGAGGGCGGCGCCGAGGTGGCGCTGGCCACCGATCTGTCCGGCGCGATCGAACAGATTTCCGGCCAGGGCCCGTTTGACCTGGTATTGCTCGACTACAACATGCCGGGGATGATGGGGCTCGACGGGCTGGCCAGGGCGCTGGCGGCCAATGGCGGCAAGGGTGTGGCCATCCTCTCGGGCAGCGCCCCGGCCCGCACCGCGCAGGAGGCGCTGGATGCGGGCGCCATCGGCTTCATCCCCAAGACCATGGGGGCGCAATCGCTTCTGAACGCGGTCCGCTTCATGAGCGCCGGCGAAATCTATGTGCCGGTCGATCTGATGCGCGAGGAAGCGGCGGCCAGCACCCACCCGCTGGCCAAGAAGCTCAGCCCGCGGGAACTGGAAGTGCTGAACGGCCTGTGCCGGGGGCAGTCGAACAAGGAAATCGCCCGCGATCTCGACCTCCAGGAGGTGACCATCAAGCTGCATGTGCGCACCCTGTGCCGCAAGCTGGATGCCAAGAACCGCACCCAGGCAGCGCTCACCGCCAAGGAAGCCGGACTATTCTGATTGAGGCACCTGCCCAAGGGAAATGAATCAGCGCACCCTGGCAGGCAGGGCCGCATAGCCCCTGAACCGGATCCGTCCGCCCGGCACCCGCCCGGGCAGCAACTGATAGTGCAGGAAGCGGCGCAGAAACCGTTCAATTGCGATCTTCCCCTCCAGCCGCGCCAGCGTCAGCCCGACGCAAACATGCGGGCCGCCGGCAAAGGCAAGATGGCGGTTGGGGCTCCGGGAAATATCGAAAACCGCCGGCTTTTCAAACACCTCCGGATCACGGTTGGCAGCGCCGATCACCAGATGCAGATTGGTTCCCGCCGCCACCCGGTGGCCGCCAATTTCCACCTCTGCGGTGGTTTCCCGGTTGCCCAGCTGATTGGGTGAGCGGAACCGAAGCATCTCTTCAATCGCGGGTTTGATCAGCTCCGGCGCCTCCAGCAGCCGCTGCTTCTGCTCTGGGAAGTCATGCAGCAGTGCCAGCCCGTTGCCGATCAGGTTGGTGGTGGTCTCGTGACCCGCATTCAGGATGAAAATGCAGTTCTGGATCAGTTCGATCTCGCTCAGCGTGCCCTCGGCCCCCTCGCCGCGGATCAGCCGCGTCAGCACATCTGTTTCGATATCGCCGGGGCAGGCCCGGCGTCGGGCAATCAAACCGCTAAGGTAGTCCTTGAACTCCTCCACCGCCCGGTGCCCGGCGGCCAGTTGCTCAGCGCTCAATACAGGCTCCAGCGCACCCAGGATGGCCAGCGACCAGTCGCGCAGCGGCCGACGCTCCGCCATTGGCACATCCAGCAGGTTGCCGATGATCTGGATCGGGATGGAGGCGGCAAAATCGCCGATCAGATCCGCTTGCTCTTTGCCCGCCATCGCCTCCAGCAGATGATCCACCGTTTCTATCAGCCCCGGCTCCATCTTGGCAATCGCCCGCGGGGTCAGGGCTGAGGTCATGATCTTGCGCACCCGCGTGTGCAGCGGCGGGTCGGAGAACACCAGCGAGGTGGTGTGGTGCTCGAACAGCGGCGAGCCTGCGCCGTATTTGGGGGCAAACACCTTCTTCTTGTCCGAAGAAAACAACGTGGTGTCGCGGTAAATCCGGTCCAGATCAGCATGGCGGCTTACCAGCAGCGACCCGTCCGGCTGCGGCAGCACCGGCGCATCGCGCAGCAGAGCGTCGTAATAGGGAAAGGGATCCTCCGCAAACCCCTCCGGCGGGTTCGCCAGATCAAAACCCTCCACATTCACAGTTGCTTGCTGGCTTTCCTTCATCGCCGCTCTCCCACCGGTTCCGCTTGCCTTGACCGCAAGGCTTTCTGGCGGATTTGCGACTGTCAATCGGGCAGCGCGGCAAAGGACCCAGCGTCAGGGCGCATCTGCGCGGTTAACGAATATGGCAGTTTCCGGCGTGACAACTGCGCCCTCAGCGGATAGAAACAAACCATGAACACAGCCATTTCCTCCATCCGCAATCTTGGCCCCGCTTACGAGGAAGCCTGCCACCGGGCCGGTATCACCTCGGCTGAAGACCTGCGCGCCATAGGTGCCGATGCGGCCTATGCCCGGCTGCTGGAAACAGGCACCCGGCCGCATTTCATCGGCTATTACGTTCTGGTGATGGCACTGCAGGGCCGCCCCTGGAATGATTGCAAGGGCAAGGAAAAGGAAGAGCTGCGTAAACGCTTTGACGCGATCAAGGCTGAAACCCGGCCACAGCACAGCTCGAAACTGCTGGCGGAGCTGGACGCCATCGGCGTCCGCGCCGTGCCTGCTGACCTGAAGCCCCTGTAAACGGCGCCGCAGCGCGCGCCGCCCCCTGTCCGCGCCCGCCGTGAAATGACAGCTGTCAGCCGCAGCGCCGGTTCCTATGCAACTTTTTCCGGGTTCAGCCGTTAACCATACAGCAATGCGTGCAACAGAAGGAGTACCGGCATGGACCTGATCCGCATCATATTCGCAGTACTACTGCCCCCGCTTGGCGTTTTTCTCCAGGTTGGGCTTGGCAAGCACTTCTGGCTGAACATTCTGCTGACCCTCCTGGGTTACATCCCTGGCATCGTGCACGCGGTCTGGGTCATCGCAAGGACACCGAGCCATGCCTGATCTGCCGCAACACCATGAGGCCAAGCTGCAATCGCTGGAGCGCCTGGCGCAGCGCATGGACCGGGCGTTCCGCATTCCCGGTATCGGCCTGAGGGTCGGCTGGGACAGCATCGCAGGTCTGGTGCCCGGTATCGGCGATGCCCTGGCACTGGCGCCGGCGGGCTACATTCTGTACTCCGGCTACCAGCTGGGCGCCTCCACCGGCACGCTGGCCCGGATGGCGGCGAATACCGGCATCGACGCCGTCATCGGTTCTGTGCCACTGGTGGGTGACCTGTTCGACGTTGCCTGGAAGTCGAACACCCGCAACACAGAGCTGCTGCGCCGCGACTTGGAGGACTCCGCCTCAAGGGGTGAGCCCCTGCCCAAGCGCCTTGGGCGCCGGGCATTCTCGAAACTGACTGCGCCGCGCGAGTTCGGCCGCTCGCTTTCCTACGCCAGGAGCAGGACGGGCCCCGAGCAGCAACAGCCTGTTATCCGGCAGCACCCGCTGAACCGGTTCCTCGACCCATGAAAAACTCGACCCATGTAAAAGGGGCTGCAAGCCTAACGCTGCAGCCCCTTCAATTTTTGTCCCGCTAACCGGGTGATCAGCCGACCAGCTCGATGCCGGAGAAGAAGTAGGCGATCTCAACGGCTGCGGTTTCCGGAGCGTCGGAACCGTGGACGGAGTTTTCGCCAACCGATTCAGCGAACTCGGCGCGGATGGTGCCGGGTGCTGCGTCTGCCGGGTTGGTGGCGCCCATCACTTCGCGGTTCTTGGCAATGGCGTTTTCGCCTTCCAGCACCTGCACAACAACCGGAGCGGAGGACATGAACTCGCACAGTTCGTCGTAGAACGGACGCTCAGCGTGCACTTCGTAGAACTTGCCTGCCTGTTCCTTGGTCATGTGGATGCGCTTCTGCGCCACGATGCGCAGGCCGGCTTCTTCGAACTTGGCGTTGATTTTGCCGGTCAGGTTGCGGCGGGTTGCATCGGGCTTGATGATCGAGAAAGTGCGTTCCAGAGCCATTTGGCATTCTCCTGATTGATGGGCCGCAGGGCGTATCCCCGGGCCGGAAACTCCGCGCGCCGCGTAACATGGCTGAACGCGCTTGGGAAGCCGTTTTCGAGGCGTGCGAAACCGCGCGTGCCTCCTGCGAGGGTATTTTCATCAAGAGTAAGGCGGCAGGCCGATTGACAGCCTCCGGCACCTGCGCCACACCGCTGATCATGTTACGCATTCAGGACATCACCTATTCGGTCGAGGGCCGCCCGCTCATCGACAGCGCATCCGCCACCATTCCCACCGGCCACAAGGTTGGCCTGGTCGGGCGCAACGGCACCGGCAAGACCACCCTGTTCCGCCTGATCCGGGGTGAGCTGGCGCTGGAGGGCGGCAGCATCTCCCTGCCGTTCAAGGCCCGCATCGGCGGTGTCGCGCAGGAGGTGCCGTCCTCCGATGTTTCGCTGACCGATACGGTGCTGGCCGCCGACACAGAACGCGCAGCCCTTCTGGCCGAAGCTGACAGCGCCAGCGACCCGGCGCGGATCGCTGAAATCCAGACCCGTTTGTCCGACATTGATGCCTGGTCGGCAGAGGCGCGGGCTGCCTCGATCCTCAAGGGCCTGGGGTTTGACGACGCCGACCAGAAACGCCCCTGCTCCGATTTCTCCGGCGGCTGGCGGATGCGGGTGGCACTGGCGGCAGTGCTGTTTGCCCAGCCCGACCTGCTGTTGCTGGACGAGCCGACCAACTATCTGGACCTCGAAGGCGCGCTGTGGCTGGAAAGCTATCTGGCAAAATACCCGCACACGGTGCTGATCGTCAGCCATGACCGCGGCCTGCTGAACCGGGCGGTGGGTGCGATTCTGCATCTGGAGGACAAGAAGCTCACCCTTTACCAGGGCCCGTACGACACATTTGCCGAGACCCGCGCGGCGCGGATTCTGGCGGCCCAGTCCGAGGCGAAAAAGCAGGAGGCCCGCCGCGCCCATCTGCAAAGCTTCGTTGACCGCTTCCGCGCCAAGGCCTCCAAGGCGGTGCAGGCGCAGGCGCGCCTCAAGATGATCGCCAAGATGAAGCCGATCACCACCCCGCAGGAGGCAGCGCTGCGCGCCTTCACTTTCCCCGAGCCGGAGGAAATGTCCCCGCCGATCATCCATATCGAGGGCGGCATCACCGGCTATGGCGAAACTGAGATCCTGAAACGCTTGAACCTGCGCATCGATCAGGACGACCGCATCGCGCTCTTGGGCAAGAACGGCCAGGGCAAGTCGACGCTGTCGAAACTGCTGGCCGACCGGCTGCCGCTGATGGCCGGCAAAATGACCCGTTCCAGCAAGCTGCGCATCGGATATTTCGCCCAGCATCAGGTGGATGAACTTTATGTCGATGAAACCCCGCTGGACCACCTGCGCCGCCTGCGCCCGGATGAAGCGCCTGCGAAATGGCGCGCCCGGCTGGCGGGCTTCGGCCTTGGCGCCGCACAGGTGGAAACCGAGGTCGGGCGGCTGTCCGGCGGCCAGAAGGCGCGGCTCAGCCTGCTGATCGCCACCATCGACGCGCCGCATATGCTGATCCTTGACGAGCCGACCAACCACCTGGACATCGAAAGCCGCGAGGCGCTGGTGGAGGCCCTCACCGCCTATTCCGGCGCGGTTATCCTGGTCAGCCACGACATGCACCTGCTGAGCCTGGTGGCGGACCGGCTGTGGCTGGTTTCGGACGGCACGGTAAAACCCTATGACGGCGACCTGGAAAGCTACCGCGCGCTGCTTTTGGCGCGGGAAAAGCCCGCCGCCAAAAGCAGCGCGGCAAAACCTGCCAAGCCCAAACGCGCCTCCCGCGATGTGCTGATTGCGCTGCGGGCCGACGTGCGCAAGTCCGAGGCGCGGGTGGAAAAGCTCAGCGAAATGCGCGAAAAGCTTGATGAAAAGCTCGCCGACCCTGACCTGTACGAGCCGGGCAAGGCTGCGGATATGGCGGTCTGGCAGAAAAAGCACGCTGAATGCATTGAGGCGCTGGAGCGGGCCGAAGGCCTGTGGATGGAGGCGCTGGAGAAACTGGAGCAGGCCGAGGCGCAATGATCGACACCGCATTTCTGATCACCTCTTTTGTGACGCTGTTTGTCATTGTCGACCCGATCGGGTTGACGCCGGTCTTCATCGCGCTGACCCAAGGGATGCCGTCTGCCCGCCGCCGCTCCATCGCGCTCAGGGCGACCATCACGGCGGCGGTGCTGCTGGCGGTATTTGCCGCCCTCGGCGAGGCCGTACTGGGCTTTATCGGCATCTCCATGCCCGCCTTCCGGGTTGCGGGCGGCGCGCTGCTGTTCCTGACCGCGCTCGACATGCTGTTCGAACGCCGCAACAAACGGCGCGAGGACCGCAGCGAGGAGGATGATTTCGACGACCCGTCCGTCTTCCCGCTGGCAATCCCTCTGATGGCCGGGCCGGGCTCCATTGCCACGGTGATCCTGCTGACCGGCCAGCAGCCCGGCTTCACCGGCTTTGCCATGGTCATGGGGGTGGTGATCGCGGTGCTGGCGATCCTCTTGGTGATGTGCCTGTTCTCCGGCTTGTTCGAGCGGATGCTCGGCAAAACCGGCATCACCGTGGTCACCCGTCTGCTGGGGATGCTGCTGGCGGCGCTGTCGGTACAGTTTGTGCTGGACGGGCTGCGCGCCTTTGGCTTTGCCGGCTAGCATACCGCCCTGGCACGCCTACATTCTGTTCAGGAGGTGCGCAAATGGGCGACTATGAGATCGGGCGGTTCATCTATCTGGCGATCCTGCTGGTGGCAGTGGGGTCCTGGGTCTTTGTTCAAAACCGCCAGAGCCTGGGTAAGACGCTGCAGATGTTCGCCGTCTGGGGCTTTATTTTCCTTGGTGTGATTGCGTCTTACGGGCTGTGGCAGGACATCCGCCAGACCGTGCGCCCGCAGCAGAACGTTGCGGTGGATGCGGGCCGGGTCGAGGTGCCGCGCGCACCGGACGGGCATTACTATCTGACCCTGGATGTCAACGGCACCCCCATTGAGTTTCTGGTCGATACCGGCGCCAGCCAGGTCGTGCTGAACGCAAGCGATGCCCGGCGCGCCGGCATTGATACTGAAAACCTCGCCTATCTCGGCCGCGCCCAGACCGCCAATGGCGAAGTGCGCACTGCCTCAGTCTGGATTGATGAAATGTCGCTGGGCGGCATTACCGATACCGGCGTGCGTGTCTGGGTCAACAAGGGGGTGCTGGAACAATCGCTGCTTGGCATGGGCTACCTGCAGCGCTGGTCCAGCATCGAGATCCGCAACGGTGCCCTGGTCCTGACACGGTAGCCTCTCCCGTCACCGCAGCGCCGCCAATCAGGTTATTGAGCCGGATCAAGGAATTCCAGCTGCTTTGCTCCTAAGCTGGATAGTAACTGAGACACCAGAAAGGAGTATGATATCCCCGTGACAGACGCAGAACTGGAACAACTGAGAGAAAGTTACAGCAAGCTGAGAGACGAGGCCGTCAGGGATCCCGCGTTCTTCTATGACGCGCTGTTCCGCCACGCGCCCGAGCTGCGGCAGCTATTCCGGGAGGATCTGGAAGGCCAGGGTATGAAGTTCATGACAACCCTGGGCGTCATTCTTGCCAAGCTTGGCGATGAATCCGCCGTCGACCCGCACTTTCAGGAACTCGGCAAACGACACGCTAGCCTGGGCGTCCGCATCTCCCACTTCGCCCCGATGGAGGAAGCACTGATCGACTCCCTGCGCAACGCGCTGGAAGACGATTTCACCCCGGAGCTCGAAACGCTGTGGCGCACGGCTTTTGAGGAGATTTCCGGCCGGATGATCCAGCGCGGCGGCATTCAGAACAGCTGACAGCCGCTTGCTTCACGTCTCGTGCCTCATCCTGAGCCGGGCTGCGGCGGCGAGATGAAGCCAACGATGGGGTAAACACGCCCGAACGCGCCCGGGTTGCTTTCCAGCCGCACCGCGGACCAGTCATTGGCCGCCGATACGTCGATAACTGCCATGCCCAGCGACACCTTGTTGCGGTGCCAATTGGCGTGGTTCACCTCGATCCGCCGGGGGTTTTCGACCTTGGACACCACCGCAACATGGCCCAGCGGATTGGAGCGGGTTGCCTGAAAGGCCATCACCGCACCAGGCTGCGGCTCTTTCCCGCGGCTGAACTGGCCCTTGGCCTGCGACCACCAGGTCTTGGCATTGCCGTAAATTTCGATGCCGCTGGCATTGCGGGCAAACGGCACGCACCACACGCGCTTGCCTTTGGACCGCAAGGATTGGACTTCCTGAACCGCAAAATCCAGACGCTGGATGTCGACCTCGGCCCGGCCGACAGAACCGCTCTGGGGGGCACCGCAATTTGCCAGCAACATTAGTACCGCCCCAACAACAGGCAGCAGCCGCGGCCGCAGAAACACACGCTTCAAAGTCATCTGTCCCCCCAGTGTCTGGATCTTTTGACCGGGAGGATTACTGCGCTGCCCGCGTTCACGCGAGCATTTCCTGCACAATTGAAATAATTCGGAAGAAAACTGGCAAAAACCCGCCGATTGCGCGCGCTGGGCGGGTTACTTCTCTGCCTTCTTCTCCCAGCGCCCGCTTTCCTCCGACCAGTACTGGGCGGAGCAGCCGGCGTCCGTCAGGCTCTTCCATTGGGTGCGGGCGTGCTGGACGGCCTCCGGGTCGGTGCCGTCGAACAGGATGCAGACCCGCTGCAAGGCCTGCACTTCCTCAGCGCTGACGGCGGCGCCATCCACCGCCATCACGCAATCGGGTGCATTGGCGGCCTCCGTCCCTGCCGTCAGCAGGACCGGCTGCAGTGCATCATGGGGGCCGCCCGCTAGGCCGTGGGCAGGAAAGCTCTCCTCCGGCCCCTGCCACAGACGGTCATCCAGCCAGGCCATGCGCTCAGGATCGCGCCCGCGCACCGCAATGCGCCAGCCCGCCCCGCGCGCCTTCTCCAGAAGGACCGGCAAGGTCTCTTCCAGCGGTCTGCGGGTCAGATGATAGAAATAGGCAGCCCCCATCAGTGTTTATTCCGCCTCGAATTTGTCCGCGACCAGACGGTTCAGCGCCATCACGCCCCAGCCGGTGGCGCCTTTGGGCGCATAAGAGGTGTCAGACTTCACCGAGGCCACGCCCGCGATGTCCAGATGGATCCAGGGCATGCCCTCCTTGATGAAACGCTGGAGGAATTGTGCCGCGGTGATCGAGCCCGCGGGCCGGCCGCCGACGTTCTTCATGTCGGCAATGCGCGATTTCAGCTGGTCGTCATAGGCCTTGCCCAAGGGCATCCGCCAGGCGCCCTCGTCTTCCGTGCCGGCGGCCTTAAGGAAGGCATTGCACAGGTCGTCGTCGTTGGAGAACACGCCGGCATTTTCATGCCCAAGACCAATGATAATCGCACCGGTCAGCGTCGCCAGATCAATCACACCCGCAGGCTTGAACTGCTCCTGCGCGTACCACAGCACATCGCACAGCACCAAACGGCCTTCGGCGTCAGTGTTGATGATCTCAACCGTGTCGCCCTTCATTGACTTCACCACATCGCCCGGGCGGATGGCGTTGCCCGATGGCATGTTCTCCACCAGCCCGACGAGACCGACCACATTGGCCTTGGCCTTGCGCAGCGCCAGCGCCTTCATGGTGCCGGTCACAACACCCGCGCCGCCCATGTCCATGGTCATCTCTTCCATGCCGGCCGCGGGTTTCAGGGAAATGCCGCCGGTGTCAAACACCACGCCCTTGCCGACCAGCGCCAGCGGCGCGGCATCGTCTGCGCCGCCCTTCCACTGCATCACCGCCACCTTGGAGGGGCTGTCGGAGCCTTGGCCGACGCTCAGCAGCGTGCGCATGCCCAGATTTTCCAGGTCCGCTTCTTCCAGGATCTCGACCTCCAGGCCGATCTCCTTCATCTCCTCGATGCGGCGGGCGAATTCGGTGGTGGTCAGAACATTGGCCGGCTCGTTGATCAAATCGCGGGTCATGTGAACGCCCTCGGCCACCGCCAGCAGCGGCGCGCAGGCGGCTTCCAATTCCGACGGTTCCTTGGCGGCGATCACCACCTCGCCCTCAGGCTTGTCGTCCTTAGGCGACTTGTGGTTGTCGAAGGCATAATCCCGCAGCGCAATCCCCTGGGTCAAGTCGGCGGCCTTGTTCATGCCTCCGGCCATCACGGTCAGACGCTTGCCCGCGGCGCGCTTGGCCAGATTGGCGCCTGCCTTGCGCGCCTCGACCGGCGTCAGCTTACGCGGCAGCACCAGCACGTCCAGCGCCTCCGCCTGCATCCCTGCAGGCCAGCTCACAGAAATCACGTCGCCGGTCTTGGCCTTCTTGAACCCCTCGGACTCGATCAGACGGGCAATGGCGCCTTTGCTCAGCCGGTTGGCGGCCCGCGCTGCCTGGTCCATGCTGCCCTCCGGCGTGACCATCACCGCGACGCGGCCGGTCATCTCTGCCAGCGCCTTGGGGTCATATTCGGCAAAACGGATCGGGGTAAGACTGCTCATTTTTTGCGAACTCCTGCTGGTATCACCTGTTTGTTGGCTCAAGAGGTATCCTGCGCAGCGCCGCTTGGCCAGACCCGCGCTCATCCGCAAACCGCCGCCTATCCCGCCCCCGTGCGAGAATGCAGTTTTCCCCGCCAATCAAATCCACTAAGGTCCGGCAAAATAACAATGGCAAGGTCTGGGGGGATCGGGTGTCACGCTACGACAGATATGTGCTGTCACAGTATCTGCTCTTCTTCGGCTTCTTTGCCCTGATTCTGGTGGCCGTGTTCTGGGTCAACCGGGCCGTGGTGCTGTTCGACACGCTCATCGGCAATGGCCAGTCGGCGCTGGTGTTTCTGGAATTCACCGCCCTTACGCTGCCGAACCTGATCCGCATGGTGCTGCCGATCGCCGCCTTCGGCGCCTCGGTCTGGGTGACCAACCGGCTGAACAGCGAAAGCGAGCTGACCGTGCTGCGCGCCACCGGCACCAGCCCCTGGCAGATGGCCCGCCCGGCGCTGGCCTTCGGCGTCATCACCGCGCTGATGATGTCGGCCCTGACCCATTACCTGCTGCCCGCCTCGATCAGCCAGCTGGAGGTGCGCGAAAGCGAAGTCTCCCGCAACATCACCGCCAAACTGCTGAGCGAGGGCGACTTCCTGCATCCGGTGGATGGCGTCACCTTCTACATCCGGCAGATCGACCCGGACGGCACCTTGAACGATGTCTTCCTGTCGGACCGCCGCGACCCAGAAATCACCGTCACCTATACGGGCGCCCGCGCCTTTCTGGTGCGCGACGAAGGCAGCGCGCATCTGATCATGGTGGAGGGCATGGCGCAGCGGCTGGACAACAACACCCAGCGGATGTCGACCACCTTCTTTTCGGATTTCTCTTACGATATCAGCACCCTGGCGCGCAAAGCTGAGAACCCGGCCCGCAATATCCGCGCCATCCCCAGCCTTGAGCTGATGACCAGCACCGCAGCGGTCACCCGCACCGATGGGTATTCCGCCGGGGCCCAAGCAGAAGAGCTGCATCTGCGCTTTGCCCGTGCGCTGGTGTGCGTTGCGGTGGCCCTGATCGGATTCTCGGCGCTGATGCTGGGCACCTTCTCCCGCTTCGGCGTCTGGCGGCAGGCCTTCCTGGCGTTTGTCGTGCTGATCTTCATCGAAGGCCTGCGCGGAGTCGTTTCCGAGCCGGTTCTGGAAAACCCCAGCCTGTGGCCGCTGATCTACCTGCCTACCCTGCTGGGGCTGTCCGTGGCTCTGGTCTTTCTGATCCTGTCCTCCCGGCCCAAACGCATCCGGCGGGAGGCCTCCGCATGAAGCTGGATCTCTATTACGCGCGCCGCTTCCTGCAATGGTTCCTGGTGATCTGCGCGGTTCTGATGACACTGGTGGTGCTGATAGACCTGAACGAACAGATCCGCCGCTTCGAAGGGGTCGGCCTGGGCCTGCCGCAGCTGATCGGCCTGAGCCTGCTAAACATTCCGGCAGCGCTCAGCGAGTTCCTGCCGCTGATCATGATCCTTACCACCATCGTGCTGTTTGTCGGGCTGGCCCGCAGCAGCGAGCTGGTGGTGACCCGGGCCATCGGCCGCTCCGGCATCCGGGCCCTGGCGGCACCGGTGCTGGTGGCGGCCGGGATCGGCACCCTGGCGGTCACCATGCTGAACCCGATCGCGGCAGCCACCGCCAACCGCTATCAGGATCTGGCCGAAACCTATCACAACGGCGGGCCTTCCGCCCTGTCGCTCAGCGGTGAAGGCCTGTGGCTGCGCCAGGGCGGCGCCCGCGGCCAATCGGTCATCCACGCCAAGGGCTACAGCGGCGATGCCGCCGACATCACCCTGCATGACGTTTCGATCCACGCCTATACCAACGCCGGGGGCCCCGTGCGCCGCATCATTGCGGAGAGCGCCCGGCTGGACGGCAGCAACTGGATCCTGACCAACGCCAAGTCCTGGCCGCTCGCGGCAGGCATCAACCCGGAAGCCGGCGCCGCAGCGCATGACGAGCTGCAGCTGCCGACGACCCTGACCACCGACCGCATCCGCGACACGCTGGGCACTGCCAGCGGCATTTCGATCTATGACCTGCCCGCCACCATCCGCGAGCTGTCCGCCGCAGGTTTTACCACCAAACGCTATGAGGTCCGCTATCAGGCGGAACTGGCCCGGCCGCTGTTCCTGATCGCTATGGTGCTGGTCGGTGCGTCCTTTACCATGCGGCATGCGCGCTTTGGCGGCACCGGCCTGGCGGTGCTGATGGCTGTGCTGCTGGGATTCGGGCTTTATTTCATCCGCAATTTCGCGCAAATCCTTGGCGAGAACGGGCAAATCCCGGTGGCGCTGGCCGCCTGGGCGCCGCCCGCTGCTGCAATATTGTTGACCTTGGGACTGCTTCTCCATGCCGAAGACGGGTAACCTGCGCCGGGCGCTGCTTCTTTCTGCCGTGCTGCCCTGGCTGGCGCTGTCAGCCCCTGCACTGCAGGCGCAGACCGCAGCGCCCCCCGACCCGGCGCAGCCCGCAATGCTGGTGGCCGATCAGGTCTTCATCACCCCGGACCGCACCTTGGTGGCCGAGGGCAACGTTGAGGCGTTCCAGGGCAATATCCGGCTGCGCGCCCGCAAGATAACCTTTGACCAAAGCAACGGCACCCTGCAGATCGAGGGTCCGATCCGTATCGACCAGAACGGCGATATCACCATTCTGGCCAACGCCGCCGAGATGGACCGCGACCTGCGCAATGGCCTGCTGACCGGCGCCCGAATGGTGTTTCAGCAGCAGCTTCAGCTGGCCTCGCTGCAAATGACCCGGGTCAGCGGCCGCTACACCCAGCTGTACAAAACCGCCGTCACCTCCTGCCACGTCTGCGACGACGGCCGCCCGCCGCTGTGGCAGATCCGGGCTGAGCGGGTGATCCACGACCAGCAGGAACGCCAGCTCTATTTCGAGAGCGCCCAGCTCAGGGTGCTGGATGTGCCGGTGTTCTACTTCCCCGCGATCCGTCTGCCGGATCCCTCGCTGGACCGCGCCAGCGGGTTCCTGGTGCCGTCGGTGCGCTCCACCTCGAACCTCGGCACCGGGATCAAGGTGCCGTATTTCTTCACCCTCGGCCCGCACCGCGACCTGACACTGGCCCCCTATATCTCCTCCAGCACCCAGACGCTGGATGTGCGCTACCGCCAGGCATTCCGCCGCGGCAGGATCGAGTTCAACGCCGCCTATACGCGCGACGACCTGTTCTCCGGGGAGGACCGCGGGTACATCTTTGGCGAAGGCCAGTTCGACCTTCCGCGCGACTTCCGCTTCACCTTCGACGTCAAGGCGGTCTCGGACGACGCGTATGTCGCGGACTACGGCCTGCCCGATCTGGACCGCCTGCGGTCCGAGGCGGTGCTGACACGGTCCAAGCGCGACAGCCTGTTCCGCACCTCGTTCACCCATTACAAGACCCTGCGCGACAGCGAGGAACAAAGCGACATTCCCTCCGGCATCGCCGAGGCCTTCTATCAGACCCGCTATTTCCCGGCCCTCACCGGCGGCGAGCTGCGGCTGACGCTGCAGGGCCACGGCCACCACCGCAGCTCCAGCATCGAAGGCACCGCCACCGACAGCAACGGCCGCGATCTGTCCCGGCTGACCGCTGACGTCGACTGGCGCCGCAGCTGGCGCCTGGGCTATGGCATCTTGGCGGAATGGGAGATCGGCGCCGCCGCCGATGCCTTCCGCGCCTACGATGACGCTTTCTTTACCGAGGAAGTCACCCGCCTCACGCCGCGCAGCGCGCTTACCCTGCGCCTGCCGATGATCCGCCGCGAAGCCGGCGGCGCCAGCCAGTACCTGGAGCCGATCCTGCAACTGGGCTGGCGCGACGAAGGCGGCGGCGACGTGGTCAGCGAGGAAAGCCGCTTTGTCGAGTTCGACCAGGGCAACCTGCTGTCGCTGTCGCGCTTCCCGGCAACCGACGCCCGCGAAGACGGGCTGACGCTGGTCTACGGCGCCAACTGGGCCCGCTATGCGCCCACCGGCTGGCAGGCCTATGCCACCGCGGGCCAGGTGCTGCGCAGCGACGGCGACGGCCGCTTCACCAAAAGTTCGGGCCTGGGCGGCACCACATCGGATATCCTGCTGGCGGGCCAGATCAAATACGGCGACAGCCTGGCGATCTCCACCCGCGGCCTGCTGAACGGTTCGCTCAACTTCTCCAAGGCAGAGTTCCGCGGCGAATGGCACACCAGCCGCTCCAGCCTTGCCGGCACATACCTGTGGCTGGGCACCGATCCGGATGAAGACCGGGACGAGGAAAGCTCGGAACTGTGGGTGGACGGACGCTATGACATCAACCCCAACTGGTCTGCCAGTGCCCGGCTGCGCTATGACATCGCCGGCGCCCAGGCCACCCGCGCGGGCCTTGGCGTAGCTTACAGCAACGAATGCGTGACGGTCGACGTTTCGGTCAACCGCCGCTATACCTCAACAACAAGTGTTGAGCCGACAACGGATTTCGGCTTTACCATCTCGCTGAGCGGATTTTCCGTAAAAAGCGGCAGCAAACAGTACAGGCGGTCATGCAGCAAGACGTGAATACCCGGTTCCCGGCACCTTTCCTTTCCCGTGCTCTCAAAACTGCGGCCGCGCTGGCGCTGGCGGCAGGGCTGGCCTGGAGCGGCCTGCCAGCGGGCGCGCAAAACCTCTTTGCCCCGGCAATCACCGTGAATGATCAGGTCATCACCCGCTATGAGCTGGAACAGCGCGCGCGCTTTCAGGCCGCGCTGCGGGTGCCGGGCGATCCGCTGGAGACGGCCCGCGAAGAGCTGATCAACGACCGGCTCAAGCTGCAGGTGTTGAAGCAGGCCGGAATTGAACTGACCGAAGAAGACATCACAGCGGGCATGGAAGAACTGGCCGGGCGCGCCAACCTCTCGCTCAACGACTTCCTCACCGCGCTGCAGCAGCAGGGCGTTGCACCGCAGACGCTGCGCGACTTCACCAAGGTCGGGCTGGGCTGGCGCGAATACACCCGCGCCCGTTTCCTGTCCCGCGCCCGCCCCACGCCGGAAGAGATCGACCGCGCCATGGGCACGGCGGGCAGCGGCAGCGTCCAGGTCCTGCTGAGCGAATTCATCGTGCCGGTCAATGACCAGAACGCCGCCCAGGTCGAGGAACTGGTGGAGCAGGTGGCCCAGCTCAAGGGCTATGACAGTTTCTCTGCCGCTGCCGCCCAGTATTCAGCGGCTGGCAGCCGCAGCGATGGCGGCCGCCTGCCCTGGATGCCGCTGACCAAGCTGCCGCCGCAGCTGCAGGAAGTTGTGCTGGCGCTGCAACCGGGCGAGATTTCTGAGCCGCTGCCGCTGCAGGGCGCCGTGGCGCTGTTCCAAATGCGCGGCCTGCGCGAGGTCGAGGGCGCCGCCCCGCGTTATACCGCCATCGAATATGCCACCTATTTCCTGCCCGGCGGACGCACGCCCGAAACCCTGGCCGCCGCGCAGCAGGTGGTGAACAGCGTCGACACCTGCGAAGATTTCTACGGCCTGGCACAGGGGCAGGATCCGTCGGTTCTGGCGGTCGAAAGCCTGCCGCCCTCTGAGATCCCCAGCGATATCGCTCTGGAACTGTCCAAGCTGGACCCGAATGAGACTTCCACCGCGCTGACCCGCAACAATGGCCAGACCCTTATGGTGCTGATGCTCTGCGGCCGCACCGCCGATCTGGGCGAAGGCGCCAGCCGCGAAACCGTAGCCAATGCGCTGGCGGCGCAGCGGATGACCTCCCTGGTTGACAGCTACCTGGAGCAGCTGCGCGCGGACGCTCGGATCGACATCAAATGAATCAGCCCGGGCCCATTGCACTCAGCTGCGGCGAGCCCGCAGGCATCGGCCCGGAAATCGCCGTCAAGGCCTGGGACGCCTTGCGCGGAACCTGCCCGTTTTTCTGGATCGGCGACCCGCGCCACCTGCCCGCCGGCACCCCGGTCAAGGAAATCGCCGCCCCGGCACAGGCCGCGGCAGCCTGCGCAGACCACTTCCCGGTGCTGCCCCTCGCCTTCGGCGGCAGCGCGTCCAAGGGCACGGCCGACCCGGCCAACGCCGCCGGTGTTATCCAGTCGATCGAAACCGCCGTGCGGCTGGTGCAGCAGGGTGAAGCCTCTGCCGTCTGCACTGCCCCCATTCACAAAAAGGCGCTGATCGACGGCGCGGGCTTTGCCTACCCCGGCCACACCGAATTTCTTGCCGCGCTCGCAGGCCGCGACCGCGTGGTGATGATGCTGGCCAGCACGCAGCTGCGGGTGGTGCCCGCCACCATCCACATCGCCCTGGCAGACGTGCCGCAGGTGCTGACCCCGGGCCTGCTGCGCGAAACCGTTGAGATCACCGCCGCCGGGCTGCGCGATCAATTCGGCATCGCGTCGCCCCGCATCGCCGTTGCGGGACTAAACCCGCACGCGGGCGAAGGCGGTGCCATGGGGTCTGAGGAACTTGACTGGATCAACGGCCTGATCGGCCAGATGCGGGTTGAGGGGCTGGACATCACCGGCCCGCACCCCGCCGACACGATGTTCCATGCCGCCGCCCGCGCCCGTTATGACGCGGCGGTGTGCATGTACCATGACCAGGCGCTGATTCCGATCAAGACGCTGGACTTCGACCGCGGTGTGAACGTGACCCTGGGCCTGCCGTTCATCCGCACCTCGCCAGACCACGGTACCGCCTTTGACATCGCGGGCACCGGCCAGGCCAACCCCTCCAGCCTGATCGAGGCCCTGAAGCTGGCGCAGCGCATGGCCGCCAGCACTTGATTCTTCTTCTGGCGGGAAATATCCCCGCCGGAGGCATGAAATTTCTGGCGCATGGCCCGCGCCATGTCCCAAGGTACAGATGACATGAGCGCCATCGACTCCCTCCCTCCTCTGCGCGAAGTGATCGCGACGCATCAGCTCTCCGCCCGCAAATCGCTGGGCCAGAACTTCCTGCTGGATCTGAACCTTACGGCCAAGATCGCCCGCCAGGCAGGCGATCTCACCGGCTGCGACGTGCTGGAAATCGGCCCCGGCCCCGGCGGTCTGACCCGCGGCCTGCTGGCCGAAGGCGCCCGCCGGGTGCTGGCGGTGGAAAAGGACACCCGCTGCCTGCCCGCTCTGCAGGAGATCGCCGACGCCTACCCGGGCCGCTTTGAGGTGATCAATGGCGACGCGCTGGAAATCGACCCGCTTGAACACCTCACGCCGCCGATCCGCATCGCGGCCAACCTGCCCTATAACGTCGGCACCGAACTCCTGGTGCGCTGGCTGACGCCCAAGGAATGGCCGCCGTTCTGGCAGAGCCTCACCCTGATGTTCCAGCGCGAGGTGGCCGAGCGCATCGTGGCGCAGCCCGGCTCCAAAGCCTATGGCCGCCTGGCGATCCTGGCCCAGTGGCGGGCCGATGCCCGCATCGTGCTGTCGCTGCCGCCCGGCGCCTTCACCCCGCCGCCCAAGGTCTCCAGCGCCGTGGTGCATCTGGACGCCTTGCCCGAGCCGCGCTTCCCCGCCGATGCCACGATCCTGTCCCGCGTAGTCGCCGCCGCCTTCAACCAGCGCCGCAAGATGCTGCGCGCCTCGCTCAAGGGGATTTCCCCTGACATCGAGGCGCATCTGAACGCCGCAGGCATCCCGCCCACGGAGCGCGCCGAACAGGTCAGCCTGGAAGCCTTCTGCGCGCTGGCCCGCGAACTGGCCAAGGCCTGAGCCTCCTTTCCCGATTTCTTTGCCGGAGCCTGATTTTCCGATGACCCGACCGGTTACCTCCCGCCCGACCCTGCTGTCCGTGAACGTCAACGCCGTTGCCTACCTGCGCAACCGGCGCGAGGTGCCCTGGCCCAATCTGATCGACATCGCCCGCGCCATCCTGCAGGCCGGCGCCCATGGCATCACCGTTCATCCCCGCCCGGATGAGCGCCACATCCGTTTCTCCGACCTGCCGGACCTCTCCCGCCTGATCGCCAATGAATTCCCGCAGGCGGAGTTCAACATCGAGGGCTACCCGACCCGCCACTTCATCGACCTGGTGCTCGAAAATAAGCCGCATCAGGTGACGCTGGTGCCCGACAGCCCTGAACAATCCACCTCCGACCACGGCTGGGACTTTGCGGCCGATGGCGAAATGCTTCTGCCCGTCGCCGAGGAGTTCAAGGCCGAAGGCATCCGGGTCTCCTATTTCGTGGACGCCAACCCCGCTGACCCGGCGCTGGCGCAGCAGGCGGGCGCTGACCGGATCGAATTCTACACTGGGCCTTACGCCAATCAGACCGCGCCTGACGCCACAGAACGGGAACTGGCCAGGATCGCGGCCACCGCAGACGCCGCCCGCCGGCTTGGCGCAGAGGGCGTCAGCACTGCGCTGATGATGAACGCGGGCCACGACCTGACCGTGGACAACCTGCCTGCCCTGCGCCAGGCCATTCCGGATCTGGCCGAAGTCTCCATCGGCCACGCCCTCACTGCCGATGCGCTGATGCTGGGTTTCCCGGAGGCGGTCCGCCGCTACCTGCAGGTGCTGGGCCACAAAGCTTAACCGCCCCGGCCCGGCGCTTGACGGCCCGCCCCGCGGCTGCCCTATGCTGGGTGCAACAGCCAGCCACCAGAGACAGGAGCGGCGAATGGAGTTTTTGCCGGAGAACCGCGGCCATACCTCTGAAATCATCAGCCTCTTCCGGGCGGTTTTCGCCGCCTCGGAGGGGGACGCCGAAGGCGATCTGATCGCGGGGCTGGTCCGCGATATCTTCGCCAAGACGCCGGATGAGGACTTTTTTGTTTATTCGGCCCGGGACGGCGGCGCGCTCGCCGGCTGCATCATCTTCTCACGGCTGCGCTACGATCAGGACAGCCGCACGGTGTTCATCCTGTCACCCGTTGCTGTCGCAACCGCGCGGCAAAAGCAGGGCATCGGGCAGGCGCTGATAAAATACGGGCTGAGCGGGATCCGCGAACAGGGCGCCGACACCGCCGTCACATACGGCGATCCGGCCTATTACGGCAAGGCTGGCTTTCGTCAGATAACCGAAGCGCAGGCCGCAGCCCCCGTGCCGCTGCGTTTTCCGGAGGGCTGGCTGGCGCAGCCGCTCAGCGGCGCAGAGCTTGCGCCCCTGCGCGGCCCGTCATCCTGCATCGAGGCCCTGAACAATCCGGACTACTGGTAGCACAAGCATCAAAACCGGGATTTCTCCCGCAACACCCTCTCAACAACAAAAGACCCCCGGCGCCATTGGCACCGGGGGTCTTTCGCTCATCTGTTTTAGCGCCGCTTATTCAGCTGCTTCCGCCGGACCGTCTTCGGTCTTTGGCTTCGGCTTCGCGCGCGAGCGGCTGGTCTTCTTTGGCGCGGGTTTGGCCTCCGCCTCGCCGCCGCCATCGCCGGCCGGTGCCCCATCTTCAGCCTTGGCTGCGGGCTTGCGTGCCCGCGGCTTGCGGGCCGGGGCCTTTTTCGGCGCGCCCTCGGCCGGAGCCTCTGCAGGGGCCGCCGACTGGCTTTCCGGTGTTTCCACCAGACCGCTGTCGGCTCCGTTGCCGTTGTCGCCGCGCGGGTCGATCACCTCAGGCTGCGGGCTGCCGGACGGTTCAGCCGCCGGAGCGGCTGCAGCGGCCTCACGCTCCTGCCGCTCAAGCCGCTCGGCCCGCTCGCGGTCGCGCTCGGCCTGGCGTTCGCGGTTCTGCCGCTCCTGCTCCTCACGGCGCGCCTCGATTTCGCGCTGAGCTTCGTTCAGCATGCGCAGATAATGCTCTGCGTGCTGCTGGAAATTCTCCGCGGCCACCCGGTCATTGCTCAGCTGCGCATCGCGCGCCAACTGATTGTATTTGTCGATGATCTGCTGCGGCGTTCCGCGCACCTTTCCTTCGGGACCGGAGCTGTCAAACACGCGGTTGACAACATTGGCGCCATTGGGACGGTTCCGGTTCGACTTGGAACGTGAACGTGATTTGGACGATCTCATATGCCTAACGTAAGCCTTGAGTTAATGCGCCGTAGACCCAATCATGCGCGCCTGAGCGCCGGATCATCAGCTTTTTTGGGCTTGAAGCCGCGGGAAGGCTTGCTGAGCTTTCTCCTCAAGCGGCTCCCTCTGAGTAACCATTTTACGTAGCCCCAGACAAGGGGCACAATGGTATTTTCTGTGTTTTTTCTTTCGAAATCGCGAATTTCCGCGTTAAATGCTGCTCTTTGCGCTGGAATGCGCCCGCACAACCCGGTCGCGGCCGTCCAGATCCTGCAGCACGGCAATGCCGTTCAGCCCGGCCGCTTCCAGCAGCGCGCTCACCGCAGCGCCTTGCGACGGCCCGATCTCCAGCAGCACCCGCCCGCCCGGCGCCAGGTGCGCACCCACCTGAGCTGCAATGCGCCGGTAGGCACCCAGACCGTCGCCGCCATCGGTCAGCGCAATGCCGGGCTCATGCCCGCGCACCTCCGCCGACAGGCCTTCCATCTCTTCCAGCGCGATATAAGGCGGGTTCGAGACGATCAGGTCGAACTGCCCCTCAACCCCCTCGAACCAGTCCGACTGCTGAATATCCGCGCGTGCCTGGACCCGGTGCAGCACCGCATTGGCACTGGCCTGCAGGCAAGCGGCCTCGCTGATATCCACCCCCAGCCCGGTCGCCTCCTGCCGTTCCGCAAGCAGCGTCACCAGGATGCAGCCGGAGCCGACGCCGAGGTCCAGAACCCGGCTGTAGGGCTCCGCCAGCGCCGCCTCGATCAGAATCTCGGTTTCGGGCCGCGGGTCCAGCACATCGCGCGAAACCTTGAAGCGGCGCCCGTAGAACTCCCGCTCCCCGATCAGATGCGACACCGGCACCCGCACCGCCCTCAGCGCAATCAGCTGCTCATAGCGCTCAGCCACTTCCGGGGCCAGTTCCTCGGGCGCAATCAGCGTCACCCGGCTGGCCTCAATCCGGGCCGCATGGGCCAGCAGAACCCGTGCATCCCGCGCCGGATCCTGCACTCCTGCCGCCCGCAGCCGCGCCGTCGCTGCCGCCATCGCCTGTGCCGCGGTCTCTGCCATGCTCACTGCCCCATCTCGGCCAGCAGCCGGGCCTGATTGTCCGCCGTCAGCGCGTCGATAATCTCGTCCAGATCGCCGCCCATCACCTGATCCAGCTTGTACAGCGTCAGGTTGATGCGGTGATCCGTCATCCTTCCCTGCGGAAAGTTGTAGGTGCGGATGCGTTCCGAGCGGTCGCCGGACCCAACCTGGCTCGCCCGGTCGGCTGAGCGCTCGCTGTCGATCCGCTGCCGCTCCAGGTCATACAGCCGCGTCTTCAGCACCTGCATGGCAATCTCCCGGTTGCGGTGCTGGGACTTTTCCGAGCTTGTCACGACAATCCCGCTTGGCAAGTGGGTGATCCGCACCGCCGAGTCGGTTGTGTTCACATGCTGACCGCCCGCACCCGAGGCCCGCATGGTGTCGATACGGATGTCATTGGCGTCGATATGGATATCCACGTCTTCCGCCTCCGGCAGCACAGCGACCGTGGCCGCCGAGGTATGGATGCGCCCGCCGCTCTCGGTCGCTGGCACCCGTTGCACCCGGTGCACGCCCGATTCATACTTCAGACGGGCAAAGACATTCTCACCCTTGATGTGGGCTACCACTTCCTTGATGCCGCCCAGTTCGGTGGCCTGCTCCTCGATGATGTCAAACTTCCAGCCCCGCCCCTCGGCATAGCGCTGGTACATCCGCAAGAGGTCGCCGGCGAACAAGGCCGCCTCATCGCCGCCTGTACCGGGGCGGATCTCCAGCATCGCCGGGCGGCTGTCCGCCGCGTCCTTGGGCAGCAAGGCGAGCTGCAGCGCATGCTCGGCTTCCGGGATCGCCGCCTTCAGCGCCGGGATCTCCTCCTCCGCCAGATCCTTCATATCCGGATCCGCCAGCATCAGCTCGGCCTCCTCCAGATCGCTCAGCAGCTTGCGGTAGGCCGTCACCTGCTCCGCCACCGGGCGCAGGTCGGAATACTCCTTGGCCAGAGCCGCAATATCCCCGCCCCCGGCACCATCCGCCATTGCGGCTTCAAGATACTGAAACCGCTGCAGGATCTGTTCCAGCCGCTCTTCGGGAACCATGGGCGCGCCTATTGTTGTTCATGTTTTGGCCAAGTGACCCCCATGTGATATGCTAGAGCCATGCGACATGCCAGAGTCCTTATTGCCACAATCCTCCTCACTCTACCCGGCATTGCACTGGCGGATGTGAAGGGGTCCGGCGGCAAAACCATCGACTGCTACTGCACCGACAAGTCCGGCGCCCGGGTGGAACTGGGCGAACTGCGCTGCCTGCAGGTGGACGGGCGCATGTTCATGGCGCAATGCCAGATGTCCCTGAACGTGCCGATGTGGCGCGAGGTGCAAAGCAGCTGCCTTTCGGCGTCGCTGGCTCCGCTGCCTGAGACGTCAGCCGCACCATTGGAGCTGCCGCAGCTCTGATTCAGGGCGCCCCGGCTGCATCGCAGTCTCTGCGGCGAAAACACGAGTCTGGCGGACGCTCCTAATCTGGACGCCTACCTGGGCGAACCGCCTTCACGATTCTAGGTAGCCAAGACATTACAGCGCAAGCTGCAAATCCCCAGAGCGCATCGCTTCAGTAGAAAGCCATCCCAATGAAAACTGGCATTCCTGCCCCCCAAGAGCGCGACACACTTCAACAGGTCCACGGCTTCGCCTCCTTAGCTACACGAGTGTTCTGCTTGTACGCCTCCAGCTCTGCTTGGTGCTCACATTCACTCAGTTGAGTTCGCCTTTTTAAATCGGCCATGCGCCGTATATCGTTGCCGCCGCGGCGACAACCGCAGAGACTGCCGCGACCCAAGCCGCCAAGCGAGAACTGGCTGCGCTTTTTGCACTGTCTTTAGATGCCTGTATGCTTGCTCTTCGGTCGATCTCAGCAAGCCAACGCTCCGCCGTAGCCACCTTCCGGTCGTTCCAAACCCCTTGGACTAGCTTTTCCCGAACCGCATCCGAGCCCAGTTCTTCCAGCTCCTCAATTGAAAGTCCAGACACTCCACCCTCCTTTGCTGGACAGAGCCTTTCTGCCCGGTGATCCTGCAAGAGTTTCAACAAGTATTGCATGACAATTCGCTGCAAACTCCGCGCCGGGTCAAGGGCGGCGCAGCCACCGCGCGCCAGCGCGGCTTACCCTTGACGCGGCAAGACGAAACACAATTGGAATGGCACCTTCAGGGGCAAACAAGCCCCTGAAACGCTTCTCAACAAAAGCTAAAGGCCCTGCCGCCAAAGGCGGCAGGGCCCGCGCCGCGCCCAGCGCGGCGCCCGGCCCAACTGTGAGGGGCTTGTTCCAAAAGCCCGCGAACAGGCGGGAGCATGCCCGCCTGGCTACTCGCTGGCCGAGGCCTCTTGCGGCGCCCCTTCCATCTCTGCCAGCCAGCCGTTGATCCGCTCCTTGTTGGCGCCCAGGTCGGACCGGCCGAACCGCAGCCGGGCATAGACCTTCAGCAGGTCGCCGTCCTGCGCCGCGGTGGTGTAATCGGGAAAGCCCAGCACCTGGGTGCGGGTGATATAGGTCACCATCCCGTCGTCCGGCCCGCCCGCCAGCACGCTGGTGCGCGGCGCATGGCTGGCGATGCGGTGGAACCGCTCCAGCCCGCCGGGCCCGGTGCGCACCACCCGGAACACGCCGCCGCGGAACTCCTTGTCCTCGGTGAATTCCGGCTGGGTGTTCCAGTCCAGCGGATCGCTGGGTGCCAGCCGGATGAACCCCAGCCCGGCAACCACGGCGGCCAGCACCAGCCAGCCAAACAGCATCAGCCGCTTCATTGCGGTTTCAAGGTCAAGCCTTGCCTCCTCCCTGCGCGGCCCTCCCCCGGCCTGTCGCGTGAGGCCGGACCGCTTATTTTGTCGCCACGCCCGGCAGCACGCACAACAGCTCATAGAGCAGGTTTGCGCCCACCAAAGCGGTGTTGCCCGAGGGATCATAGGGCGGCGACACCTCCACCAGGTCGCAGCCGACGATATTGACCCCCTTCAGCGCCCGGATCAGCTCCAGCGCCTGCGGCGTTGTCAGCCCGCCGATTTCCGGCGTGCCGGTGCCCGGCGCATAGGCCGGGTCAAGGCTATCAATATCATAGCTCACATAGACCGGCCTATTGCCGATATCGCGGCGAATTTCCGCACCCATCTGGTGCAGCTGCCGCCCCCACAATTCCTGCGCCGGGAAATGCTGGAACCCCCAGCTTTGCGCCTCGGCGAAATCGGTGGCGGCATATCCGGTGCCGCGCAGGCCGATCTGATAGGTCTTGTCGGGGACGATCAGCCCTTCCTCATAAGCGCGGCGGAACACGGTGCCATGGGTTTCCCGCTCGCCGAACATGTCATCATTCACATCCGCATGAGCATCCACATGCACCAGCGCCACGGGGCCGTATTTCTTGGCGATGGCGCGCAGAATCGGCAGCGTGATCGAATGATCGCCCCCCATCGCCATGGGGATCACCCCGCCTGACAGAATCGCCTCATAGCTCTCCTGGATGATCCTGAGTGAATCCGGCAGCGAAAACGTGTTGATCGCCAGATCGCCGATATCGGCAATGTTCAGGCTGTCGAACGGCGCCGCGCCGGTGGCCATGTTATAGGGCCGCAGCATCGCGCTTTCGGCGCGGATCTGCTTGGGGCCGAACCGGGTTCCGGACCGCCAGGACGTGCCGATATCCATCGGAACCCCCAGCACCGCAACATCCAAGCCGTCCAGCGAGGTTGCCTGCGGCAGCCGCATATAGGTGTTCGGTCCCGAGAACCGGGCCAGGTCGTTGCCGCTGATCGGTTGATTGAAGTCAGTCATTGTCTCTCATGTTCCAGCCCAGAAGGCAGATGATTTCCGTCGCCACATGCGCCCCGGCAATAGCAGTTGCGCCGGTTGTGTCAAAGGGGGGAGAGACCTCCACCACGTCACCGCCCTTGATATTGATGCCGGCAATCCCGCGCAGGATACGCGCGGCCTGCGCGGAACTCAGCCCGCCCCAGACCGGTGTGCCGGTGCCGGGGGCATAGGCCGGGTCCAGGCAGTCGATGTCAAAGGTCAGATAGGTTGGCCGGTTCCCCAGGATGTCCTTGATCCGCCGCGCGGTCTCGACGGGTCCGATCTCATGCACAGTGGGGGCGTCTATGATGTTGACCCCCAGCGTGTCGTCGTTGGTGGTGCGGATCCCCACCTGAACCGAAGTCTCGGGGTCCACGATCCCGGTTTTCACGGCCTTGTAGAACATGGTGCCATGATCCACCCGGTCCATGTTGTCATCCGGCCAGGTGTCCGTATGCGCGTCAAACTGCAGCAGAGAGATTGGCCCGTACTTCTCGGCATAGGCCTTGAGGATCGGAAAGCTGATATAATGATCGCCACCCAAAACGACCGAGGCCGTATCCGCCGCAAGGATCCCGCGGATATGCTCTGTCAGCGCCGCCGGGAACTCCGGCACATTGGCGTGGTCAAAGGCCAGATCGCCGTAATCCGCAATCGCCAGCGTGCTCAGCGGTTTATGCGGCCAGCCATAAGGCTCATCCGGGCTTTGCAGGGCAGAGGCCTCACGGATCGCCCGCGGTCCCAGCCGGGTACCGGGGCGGTTGGTCACCGCCTGGTCAAAGGGCACACCGGTCACGGCAATATCCACGCCGGTCAGATCCTTGGTGTATTTGCGGCGCAGAAAGGATGTCGCCCCGCCAAAGGTGATCTCGAAACTCAACCCCTTCAGATCCTCGCGGGTGAAGGCGTGGTCGATCATGTGCTTTGCGTCTTCCAGTGCCATGGCGGTGCGTCCCTGTTGTGCGGTTTCAGATTTTGATCAAATACCGGCTTTGCAGGTCTCTGTCATCTGCCGGGGATTTACCCGCTGACCGGCAGCGCCCGCTCCACCAGCCGGGCAAAGAAGGACGCCCCCACTGGCGCGATGTCATCGTTGAAGTCATATTTCGGATGATGCAGCCCGGCAGAGTCCCCTTGGCCCAGGAACAGGTAGGATCCGGGCCGCGCCTGCAGCATATAGGCGAAATCCTCCGCCCCCATCTCTCGCCCGCCGTCCGGCTCGACATTGGCCTCGCCCGAGATTTCCTTGGCCACATCCACGGCAAAGGCGGTTTTTTCCGTGTCGTTGAACGTGGCCGGATAGCCGATTTCATAATCCAGCTCCGCCTCGACGCCATAGCTGGCCGCCTGCCCCGCGACGATCTCCTTCATCCGACGCATCACCATCTGCTGCACCCCCGGCTTGAAGGTGCGCACGGTCCCGTTGATATAGGCGGTGTCGGGGATCACGTTGTCAGTGCTGCCGGTGTGGATCTGCGTGACAGAGACCACCAGATCCTCCAGCGTGTGATGGTTGCGCGAGACAATCGTCTGGATCGCCTGGGCAATACCGCAGGCCGCCATCACCGGATCGCGGGTTTCTTGCGGCATGGCGCCGTGGCCGCCAAGCCCCTGGATATGGATGTGGAACGTGTCCACTGCCGCCATCAGCGCGCCCGGCGTGGTCAGGAAGTGCCCCACAGGCAGGCCCGGCGCATTGTGCAGCGCATAAACCTCGCCGATTTCAAAACGCTCCATGATGCCTTCCTCGACCATGATGCGCGCTCCGCCAATCGCCTCCTCCGCGGGCTGGAAGATCAGTGCCACCCGGCCCTTGAAGTTGCGCGTCTCTGCCAGGTATTTCGCTGCGCCCAGCAGCATCGCGGTATGCCCGTCATGGCCGCAGGCGTGCATGTTGCCTTCATGGCCCGAGACATACTCCACTCCGGTCTCCTCCGGGATCGGCAACGCGTCCATATCCGCCCGCAACCCGACGGTCGGCCCCTCGCCTTGCCCGTTGATGATCGCCACCATCCCGGTTTGCGCGATGCCTTCGTGCAGCTCATCCACGCCGAACTCCCGCAGCCGCTCCGCCACAAAGGCGGCGGTCTTGGGCAGGTACAGCGCCAGCTCCGGGATCTGGTGCAGATGCCGCCGCCAGGCCTTCATCTCCTCGGCGTAATCGGCGATACGGTTCACAACGGGCATCGGGGTGGACTCCTGCTCCAGACTCGGGATGATGCATCTGACACCGGAACAAGAGCAGCCGCAATGCAAGAAACAGACCTGATCCACGACGAAACCGCGGGCATTGAAAGGCTCCTGGAGATCATGGCGCGCCTGCGCAATCCGCAGACAGGCTGCCCTTGGGACATCGAACAGGATTTCGCCAGCATCGCCCCCTATACCATTGAAGAGGCTTACGAAGTTGCCGACGCGATTGAGCGCGAAGCCTGGGATGAGCTGAAGGGCGAACTGGGCGATCTGTTGTTCCAATCCGTCTTTCACGCGCAGATGGCTCAGGAGGCGGGCCACTTTACCTTCCAGGACGTGGTCAGGACGATGTCGGACAAGATGGTCTCCCGCCACCCGCATGTGTTTGGCGGCGAAAGCCGCGAGAAATCCGCCGAACAGCAGACCCGCGACTGGGAGGCGATCAAGGCCGCAGAGCGCGCAGGCAAGGCACAGAAAGGCACGCTGGACGGGGTCGCCGTCGGCCTGCCTGCCCTGCTGCGCGCCTACAAGCTGCAGAAACGCGCCGCCCGCGTCGGCTTTGACTGGCCCTCGGCAGACAATGTCATCGCCAAGATCACCGAAGAATGCGCCGAACTGGTCGAGGCCCGCGACACCCTCTCCCAAGCGGAGGTCGAGGAGGAATTCGGCGACCTGCTGTTTGTGATGGCCAACCTGGGCCGCCACCTGGGTGTTGAACCCGAAGCCGCCTTGCGCGCCGCCAACGCCAAATTCACCCGCCGGTTTGAGGGCGTCGAAGCCAAGCTCGCCGCCCGCGGCAAGCGCCCGGAGGACAGCGACCTGGCCGAAATGGATGCGCTCTGGGACGAAGTGAAAGCTGACGAGCGCGCCTGAGCGCGTTCCTTCTGCTTCATCTTTCTCCAAATACTCAATCTCCCGCGGCCTGCCGGGCAGGCCGCGAATTTCTATCACAGAAAATCTCCGGAATTTCGCACTGCCCCGCCAGTCGGCGGTTCAATCCCGGCCGGACTGCGCGTAGTCTCGTGGCTCACGACTTACGGAGACCGCAATGAGCGCCAGGAAAATCATCATCGACACCGACCCGGGCCAGGATGATGCCGTGGCCATTTTGCTGGCGCTGGCCAGCCCGGACCAGCTGGACCTGCTCGGCATCACCTGCGTCGCGGGCAACGTGCCGCTGCCGCTCACCAGCAAAAACGCCCGCATCACCTGCGAGGCGGCAGGCAAAACGGACGTGCCGGTCTATGCCGGCAGCAGGGCGCCGCTCGCCCGGCCGCTGATTACCGCTGAGCATGTGCACGGCCAGACCGGCCTCGACGGGCCCGAACTGTGGGAGCCGCAAATGCCGCTGGCCGAAGGCCACGGCGTCGACTTCATTATCGAGACCCTGCGCAGCGAGCCTTCGGGAACTGTCACACTGTGCACCCTGGGTCCGCTCACCAATATCGCCGCCGCCTTCAATACCGCGCCCGACATCATAGAACGGGTGCAGGAACTCGTGATGATGGGCGGCGCCTATTTCGAGGTGGGCAACATCACCCCGGCAGCGGAATTCAACATCTACGCCGACCCGGAAGCCGCTGAAATCGTGTTCAGATCCGGCGCGCCGATCACCGTGATGCCGCTCGATGTGACGCATAAGGTGCTGGCCACCAAGCCCCGCGTCGAGGCGATCCGCGCCCTCGGTACCCGCGTCGGCCATTTCACCGCCGAAATGCTCGACTTCTTCGAGCGCTTCGATGTTGCGAAATACGGCTCTGGAGGCGGCCCGCTGCATGATCCCTGCGTCATCGCCTGGCTGCTCAAGCCTGAACTCTTCTCCGGCCGCCATGTGAATGTGGAAATCGAAACCGCCTCCGCGCTCACTCTTGGCATGACCGTCGCAGACTGGTGGGGTGTCACGGACCGCAAACCCAACGCCCTGTTCATCGGTGATGCCGATGCGGACGGCTTCTTCAAACTTCTGACCGAAAGGCTCGCCCTCCTATGAGCGCCGCCCTGCATCTCGCCAAGCCCGAACACCTGGACACCGTGCTGGCGCTGGTCGCCGCCTTTCACACCGAATCCGGCCTGGAGAGCAGCGACGAGCACCGCCGCGCCGGGATCGAACCGCTGCTGAACGGCCACCCCTATGGCGCCGTCTACCTGATCGGACCCACCCGCGCGCCGATTGGCTATATCGTGATCACCTTCGGCTGGTCGGTGGAGTTCGGCGGCATGGACGGGTTTGTCGATGAGCTGTACATCCGCCCCGCCGTGCGCGGCCGCGGCGTCGCCACCGAAGTGCTGACCGAACTGCCGAAATCGCTGGCCGAGGCAGGCGTGCGCGCACTGCACCTGGAGGTCGACCGGGACAACGAGACCGCCCAGCGGCTTTATCTGCGCACCCGGTTCCAGCCGCGCAAGAATTACATTCTGATGACCAAAAGCCTGTAGCGCTCACAGCCGGCCCCGCGGCGGAAGCTCGCCGCCGCGGGAAACGGCACGGGCGGAACAGCGCCGCAGCCGGAAAATGACACAACAAAGCGGAACCATCTGGAAGCGGCCGGAGTTATAGTGCCATCCGCGGCCCTGAAGCCGGCCGTCCGGACCAAAGAAAATGGAGGAAGAATATGACTTTCCGCTGGATCCCTGCTCTCGCAAGCAGCGCCGTACTGGGCCTGGGCGCCTGCACCAACCTGACCCCGGAACAGCGCACCGTTGCCGGAGTGGCAGGCGGCGCCGCCGCCGGTCTGATCGCTGCTGATGCGCTCAAGGCCGACGACGACTGGCGCCTGATCGCGGCCCTCGGCGGCGCTGCGGCCGGCACTCTGGTTGCGCAAAACAACCAGACCCAGCAGTGCGCCTACTCCCGTGGCGACGGCACCTATTACACTGCCCCGTGTTAAGATAATTTGATCTGGCGCCCTCCCCCGCCAGGGCGCCAGATCTCAGGACGCGGCCTGACGTCAGGCCGCATTCCCGGTATAAGAATTCCCGGTATCAGCGCAGTTCCGCGCCAAGGTTCAGCCGCTTGACAGGATCGTCCGCTGAGGCGGTCTGCCCGCTGAACGGATAGGTCCCCGGCCCGCTGCACCCCAAAAGCCCTGAAAGAATTGCACAGATTGCCACCGTGCGCAGAATTCGCGTCTTCATGGCCTGATCCCCTTTCCCGCGACGCCTTCGCACCGCGTAGGATCACCATAACGTAACGCCTGCGTGAGCGTCTGTGATCCGGGCCACACATGCAACTTCCGGAAGATAAAATCTGGACGAAAGCATGATTTCCACGGATCGCCGCCTTCCCCGGCCGTCCGGCCGTTGGCCCCGGCGCCGACCGGACAGCGGCGAAGTCAGCTCAGACCGCCGCGCCCGCCGGGCAATCGCTTGCATCAAGCTCCAGCACCGGATCATCGGGCCCGCACTCCTCACCGCTGACGGGATAGGTACCGGGCTCGTTACAGGCTGCAAGCAGCAGCGGCAGAGACATAAGGGCAAGCATAATAAGGCGGACGGGGGTCATTCCAGGCTCCTGCGTTCATGGTGATGCGGGTACAGAATGCCCGTTTCCGGCACCTCGGGCCTTGATGCGTGTTAAGGCCCGGCCATGGTTTTGCCCGGCCCGCTGCCTGCGATGCGGCGCTGCTTGAGGGAAGCCGGAGCCACCGCTGTGGAAGACCTTCAGCAGACACGTTCGGCTGCCACAAAAAATGCCCCGAACAAAGGTTCGGGGCGCTTTTCGGCGTCCAAATGTGGCGCTTTTTTACTTAAGGATCGAACGGCCCGCGTATTCAGCCACTTCGCCCAGCATTTCCTCGATCCGGATCAGCTGGTTGTACTTCGCGAGCCGGTCGGAGCGCGCCAGCGAGCCGGTCTTGATCTGACCGCAGTTGGTGGCCACCGCCAGATCGGCGATGGTCGCGTCCTCAGTCTCGCCCGAGCGGTGCGACATCACGTTGGTGTACCGCGCGCGGTGCGCCATATCGACCGCCTTCAGCGTCTCAGTCAGGGAGCCGATCTGGTTCACCTTCACCAGCATCGAGTTGGCGCAGCCGCGCTCAATGCCCTCGGCCAGACGCGCCGGGTTGGTCACGAACAGGTCGTCGCCCACCAGCTGCACCTTGTCGCCGATCTCCTGGGTCAGCGCCTTCCAGCCGTCCCAGTCATCCTCGGACATGCCGTCCTCGATCGAGATGATCGGGTAGTCGTTCACCAGCGCCGCCAGATAGGCAACGTTCTCCTCGGACGACAGGGTCTTGCCTTCACCGGACAGAACGTATTTGCCGTCCTTATAGTATTCGGTGGCCGCGCAATCGAGCGCCAGGTAGATTTCCTCGCCCGGCTTGTAGCCCGCCTTTTCGATGGATTTCAGAACAAAATCCAGCGCTTCCCGGGTAGAGGCGATGTTCGGGGCAAAGCCGCCCTCATCGCCGATCCCGGTCGACAGGCCCGCCGCCGACAGCTCTTTCTTCAGGGTGTGGAACACCTCAGAGCCCATGCGCACCGCTTCGCGGATGTTGTCCGCAGCCACCGGCATGATCATGAATTCCTGAATGTCGATCGGGTTGTCGGCATGTTCGCCGCCGTTGATGATGTTCATCATCGGCACCGGCAGAACCCGCGCCGAGGTACCGCCGATATAGCGGTAAAGCGGCTGGGTGGTGAAATCCGCCGCTGCCTTGGCCACCGCCATCGACACGCCCAGGATCGCGTTGGCGCCCAGCCGGCCCTTGTTCTCGGTGCCGTCCAGCTCGATCATCGCCTGGTCAACCGCAACCTGCTCAGTCGCGTCAAAGCCGACCAGCTCTTCAGCGATCTCGCCGTTCACAGCGGCAACCGCTTCCAGCACGCCCTTGCCCATGTAACGGGACTTGTCGCCGTCGCGCTTCTCCACCGCCTCATAGGCGCCGGTCGAAGCACCCGAGGGCACGGCGGCACGGCCCATGGTGCCGTCTTCCAGGATCACGTCGACCTCAACCGTCGGGTTGCCCCGGCTGTCGAGGATCTCACGGGCGTGAATGTCGATAATGGTGCTCATCTGTCCATCCTTGTGTGGTGCCTGAAAGCGGCGCGTTTTGCTGCCAGCGTCATACCAGCCGCGGCGGAAATGTAAACCATGATCGTTATCGCTAACACGCCTAAATCCGGCAGGTTAGGGCTAACAAAACGCTGTTTGCGCCAACAGGGCGGAGGATTTCTGCCAGCCGGGACGTCAGGCCGCAGCCGCTGCTGCGCGGCGCGCCCGCCGCGCCAGCCGCTGCTCGCGCACAAAGGTGTAAAGCCCCGAGCCGATAATCAGCGCAGCCCCCGTCAGCGTCAGCGCATCGGGCCGCTCGCCAAAGACCAGAACGCCCGCCAGGATCGAAAACAGCAGCCGGGTATAGCGGAACGGCGTCACCGCCGAGGCATCCCCCACCCGCATCGCGGTGACGATCCCGTAATAGCCCAGCACCCCGAAAAGCACTCCGCCTGCCATCATCAGGTATTCATTCTGCGCCATCACCTGCGCCTCGCCAGGGGTGAAGGCCAGCAGCAGCAGCCCGGCCGGAATGACCGACAGGAACGCCTGAAAGCTGACAACGGTGGACGGCACCGCACTGTCCATCACCCGCGTCATCAGATCCCGCGCGGCAACGCCCAGCACCGCGATCACAACCAGCAGGGCCGCCGGTTCGAAACTGTCCAGCCCCGGCCGGATGATCAGCAAGACGCCGGCAAAGCCCACGCAGATCGCCAGCCAGCGCCGCCAGCCCACCTGCTCCCCCAGAAAGAGCGCCGCGCCCATGGTGATCACCAGCGGCGTTGCCTGAAAAACCGCCGCCACCACTGAAATATCGACCAGCGCCAGCGCCGAGGCAAACCCCATCGCCGACACCGCCTCAGTCGATGCCCGCAACACGGGCCGCAGCCGCCAGCAGCGCGGCGCAAACAGGTTGTGCCCTTGCATCCGCGCCATCACCGCAAAGACCAGCCCGCTGCCGATACCCAGGCAGATCAGGATCTGCCCGACCGGCAATGTGCCCGACAGCTGCTTGATGAACATGTCCTCAAGCGTGAAGAAAGCCATTGAGGCAATGACCAGCAGAATGCCTTGCAGGTTGTTCATGTTCGCACGTCCCGTTTTGCGGACCGGCAGCAGGCCAGACCATCCGGGCAAATGACATCAGCACTTGGTCCCGGACAACTCCGTTTCCGACGCCGGCCCATGAAAGGACGTGAGCCTATATATCAATCTTCGTGATACACGGCGCTCTGCCAGCCGCAAGCGCACCCGGAATTTTCCCGGAATCCCGGCCCGGAAAACACGCGCTTTCCTGGCCGTTTTCCATGCCGGAATACGGCTGCGCCGGCTCAATCCGCCTTGCGCGGCACCCCGTAAAGCTCCAGCTTGTGGCCGCGCAGCTCATAGCCCAGCTTGCGGGCGATCCGCTCCTGCAGCTCCTCGATCTCCGGGTCGCAGAACTCGATCACCTCGCCGGTGTTCATGTCGATCAGGTGGTCGTGATGCTCGCGCTCGGCGTCCTCGTACCGCGCGCGGCCGTCGCCGAACTCCAGCCGTTCCAGAATGCCCGCCTCCTCGAACAGCTTCACGGTGCGGTAGACGGTGGCGATCGAAATGCCTGCGTCCATCGCGCTGGCCCGGGCATACAGCTCCTCAACGTCCGGGTGATCATCGCTGTCCTGCAGCACCTGGGCAATCACCCGGCGCTGGCCGGTCATGCGCAGCCCTTTGGCCTCGCAGCGGGCGATAATCGTCTTTCGCATATCCGTCCTCACGGTTTTCTGGGCTTCCTCTTTAACGGATGCAAACTGCGCCGAAAACCGGCTTTTCATTTGCATCAGCAGTTGACAAAAGGCTTATCCACAGCCATTTGGCTTTCAGGCATCCCTCCCTGCCGCGTGAGCAGAGACCAAGACCGGCCGCACCGCATGTGCGTGACAGAACACCCGGGGTCTAGTGATATGCCGCCATTCCCAAAATCACGCGTGGGGATTGCAGAGGCCAGCGGCCTGGCATCCGGCCAGCGCGCGCCCGAGGTCCCTGCCCCGCAAGACACCGCTGTGCAACAGCGGATCCGGCCCGTGCTGCGTGCAGGGCCGTGAAAGGACGATACGTGACTGAATTTTCGACCATGGGGCTTCCTGAAAAGCTCCTCGCCCGTCTCCAGGACATGGGCCTGAACGATCCCACACCGATCCAGGCGCGCGCCATTCCGCATGCCTTGAACGGCAAGGACGTGCTGGGGCTGGCGCAGACCGGCACCGGCAAAACCGCGGCCTTCGGCGTGCCGCTGATCGCACAGATGATGCAATACGGCCGCAAGCCCGCCGCCAACACCGTGCGCGGCCTGGTGCTGGCCCCCACCCGTGAGCTGGCCAATCAGATCGCCGATACCCTGAAGGGCCTGACCGAAAACACGCCGATGAAGGTCGGCCTGGTGGTCGGCGGCGTCTCCATCAACCCGCAGATCGCTCGCATTGCCAAGGGCACTGACATCCTGGTCGCCACCCCGGGCCGCCTGATCGACATCCTCGACCGCGGCGCGCTGGACCTTGGATCCTGCGACTTCCTGGTTCTGGACGAGGCCGACCAGATGCTGGACCTCGGCTTCATCCACACCCTGCGCAAGATCGCGGCGCTGCTGCCGACCGAGCGCCAGACCATGCTGTTCTCGGCCACCATGCCCAAGCAGATGAACGAGATCGCCAACTCCTACCTGCAAAGCCCGGTCCGGATCGAGGTTTCGCCTCCGGGCAAGGCTGCCGACAAGGTCACCCAGTCGGTGCACTTCATCGCCAAGGCCGAAAAGCTGAGCCTGCTGAAGGAACTGCTGGCAGACCACAAGGACGAGCGCGCGCTGGTCTTCGGCCGCACCAAATACGGCATGGAAAAGCTGATGAAGGTGCTGGACAAGGCAGGCTTTGCCGCCGCCGCCATCCACGGCAACAAATCCCAGGGCCAGCGCGAACGCGCCCTCGCCGCGTTTAAGTCGGGCGATATCAAAGTGCTGGTTGCCACCGATGTGGCCGCCCGCGGCCTGGATATCCCGGACGTGAAGCACGTCTACAACTACGAGCTGCCGAATGTGCCGGACGCCTATGTGCACCGCATCGGCCGCACCGCGCGCGCAGGCAAAGATGGCGCCGCCATCGCGTTCTGCTCGCCGGATGAGATGGACGAGCTGAAGGCAATCCAGAAGGTGATGAAGATCACCATCCCCGTCGCCTCCGGCCGCGCCTGGGAAGCGATGCCCGATCCTGCCGCACCAGCAGGCAAGCCGGGCGGCCGCCCCGGCGGGCGCCGCGGCGGCGCGGGCGGCGGACGCCGCCGCGGCGGCGGTGGCGGCAGCAGTGCCCAGGGCAAACCGCAGGGAGCCAAGCCCGGCAACGCCCAGCGCCGCGGCCAGAAACAGCGCGCGCGCTGACTCTTCCCGGTGCTGGTCCGGGTCAAGGACGGCAAAGCCGCAGCGCGCCAGCGCTGTTCATCCTTGACGCGGATCAGCACATCACACACTCGAAATGGCGCTTAAGGGCAGGTTCGCCCTTAGGCGCCTCTCTGCAGAAAACTCTCTACGCTGCGCAGCAGCGCCCGGCCCAAGGCCGCCAAGGCGCGTAAGGCGCAGCCTGAAGCGCCTGCGGGCGCGGGAGCCCTCCCTGCTCAGCGGCAGTCTTAAAAGGCAGTCAGACTGCCCGCAAATCCGCCCAGACAGGCAAATGGTCAGAGGCAATATGCGCCGGCCGCGCACCATGCACGCCGTGCGCCACCGCCTCCAGCCGCCGGCAATGGGCGATCCGGTCCAGAGCCCCCAGCGGCCTCAGCGCCGGAAAACTCGCCTTGGGCGGCAGAAACGTCAGTGCCGGGGCGATATGCTCCAGCACCTGGGAACGCGACCATTCGTTGAAATCACCTGCGAGCACCACTGCGGCATCATCCGCCTCCGCCGCCCGGGCCAGGGCATGCATCTGCTCGCGCCGGGCCCGGCCGGTCAGCCCCAGGTGCGCGCCGATCACCCGCACCGGCCCCACGTCCGTCTCAAGCAGCACCCAGACTGCGCCGCGCGGCTCCAGCCCCGGCAGCGCGATATGACCTTTGGCCTGCAGCCGCACGCCGTTGCGGAACAGCACCGCATTGCCATGCCAGCCCAAGGACCCCGCGCCGCCCAGATCCGCCGCTTGCCAGCCGGTCTCCTCGATCAGGAAATGCGGCAGCGCCGCAGGGCGCGGCGGCAAGCGCTTATCGGCCTCCTGCAGCACCGCAACATCCGCGCCCAGCCCGGCCAGCACCTGCAAGATGCGCTCCGGCCGCCGCCGCAAGTCCATGCCGATGCATTTCTGAATGTTGTAGGTGGCAATCCGCAGGGTGTCCGGCGGGGGTGTCTTCGGCATCTGCTCTCTCTCCGGGGCCTGCCGGGAGTGTGGCGCACAATGCGGCCCAAGCACAACCGGCATCGTCGGGCGGCAGGGGTTTGAATGGGGGGCTGTCTGCCCCCTCTTGAGCCTGCGGCTCAATTCACCCCCGAGGATATTTGAAGCCAGATGAACAAGGGATCAGGTGCCGCAGAACGTCGCCTGCACCACTTCCTCAGGCTTCGGCGGGCGCTGCAGATCCGCGTGGTCCGGCTGGTCGTCGAAAGGCTTAGCCAGCACAGCGTTCAGCCGGTGGAACAGGGCATAGTCACCGGCCGCCGCGCTGGCGATCATTTCCTCAATCCGGTGGTTGCGCGGGATAAACGCCGGGTTGGCACCGCGCATCACCGCGTGCGGATCCGGCTCCCCCTCCAGCCGCGCCTGCCAGCCCTCTGCCCAGCTGTCAAAGGCGGCAGGGTCCGTGAACTGGCTGCGCGCCTTGCCTTCAGTCAGCGCCCGGAAGGTATTAGTGAAATCGCTCTGGTTCTCCGCCATCCGCCCCAGCAGGGAGGTAATCAACTCCAGGTCGCCCTCCTGCGCCGTGGTGATCCCCAGCTTGGCGCGGAAGCGCCGCAGCCAGGCGGCCTCGGTCAGCGCGGGCATCGCGTGCACGATCTCTGTCGCCGCCTCGACACCTTCCTGCGGGTCGTCCATCTGCTGAATCAGCGCAGTGGCCAGCTGCGCCAGGTTCCAGACCGCAATCGCAGGCTGGTTGGCATAGGCATAACGCCGACCCCGGTCGATCGAGGAAAACACCGTGTGGGGGTGATAAATATCCATGAAGGCGCAAGGCCCATAGTCGATCGTCTCACCCGAGATGGAGAAATTGTCGGTATTCATCACCCCGTGGATGAAGCCGACCCCCATCCAGGCAGCAATCAGCTCCGACTGCGCATCGCGCACCGCGCTGAGCAGCCCCATCGGGCCTTCCGCCTCCGGGTAGTGGCGCGCAACCGCATAGTCTGTCAGCTGCCGCAGGCTTGCCTTGTCGCCGCGGGCGGCGAAGATTTGGAAGGTGCCCACCCGCAGATGGCTGGCCGCCACCCGGGTCAGCACCGCACCGGGCAAGCCGCCCTCGCGCCAGACGGTCTCGCCGGTTTCCACCGCCGCCAGCGCCCTTGTGGTGGGGATGCCAAGCGCGTGCATCGCCTCGCTCACCACATATTCGCGCAGCACCGGCCCCAGCCAGGCGCGCCCGTCACCGCCCCGGGAATAGGGCGTCCGCCCGGAGCCTTTCAGCTGAATGTCGCGGCGCTTGCCGTCGGTGCCCTCCGTCTCCCCCAGCAGGATCGCGCGCCCGTCGCCAAGCTGCGGATTATAGGTGCCGAACTGATGCCCGGCGTAGAGCTGCGCCAGCGGATCGGCCCCCTCCGGCACCCGGTTGCCGCCGAACACTTCCGCCATCTCCGCCGTCCCGCCAGGGGTGAGCCCCAGGACCCGCGCCAGGTCTTCGTTGAACGCCACCAGCCTGGGCGCCTTGACCGGCTGCGGCGGCAGTTTGGAGTAGAACTGCCCCGGCAGGGCGGCATATGTGTTGTCGAAAGGGATCATGAGTGTCATGGCCCAAACATATGACCGGCACTGAGATTTACCAGCACCCAAGCACAGAGAGCAGAGATGAACGCAGATCAAATCATCCGGCACCTGAACCTGACGCAGCACCCTGAGGGCGGCTGGTACAAGGAGACCTGGCGGGCCGCGAATGCAGGCCGCCCCACAGGCACCTGTATCTATTTCCTGTTAAAGGCCGGCGAGCACAGCCACTGGCACCGTGTCGACGCTGCCGAGATCTGGCTCTACCATGCAGGCGCGCCGCTGGTTCTGTCGATGGCCGCAACGGAGGAAGGCCCCGCTGAGGACCATCTGCTGAGCCCGGACCTGGCCCAGGGCGCACCGCAGCTGATTGTCCCGGAGGGCCACTGGCAGGCGGCGCGCACCACTGGGGACTACACGCTGGTCAGCTGCACCGTCTCCCCCGGTTTCCAGTTCGAGGGTTTTGAGCTGGCCGCGCCCGGGTTCGACATCCCCCGCGGCTGACCCGCCCCTTGCAGCGAATCGCCCGGCCCCCAAGACTGCCTGCATGGACCACACGCGCCTGATCAAATCGCTGCCGCCCGGGACCAAGGCCGCCCTGACCGCCCGCTCCAACGCGGCGGGCCTGCGTCACCTGGCCCTCTACCTGGCCGCGCTGGCAGCCTGCACTGCGGGGATCGCGCTGAAAGCCCCGCTTTGGCCGCTTTTGCTGCTGCCGCAAGGAGTGCTGCTGGTGTTTCTCTTCACGCTCAGCCACGAATGCACACACCAGACGCCTTTCCGCAGCAAATGGCTGAATGAGGCAGCGGGCCACTTCTGCGCGCTTGCCATCGCCTTGCCCTTCACTTGGTTTCGCTATTTTCACTTGGCGCATCACAAATACACCAATGACCCGGACCGCGACCCGGAGCTTGAACACGGCCCCCGCCCCGCGACCATGGCGCAATGGCTCGGATACCTCAGCGGCTGGGGCTACTGGCGCGGGATGGGGGCAACCCTTTGGCGCAACGCCTTCGGGACAATCGAAGCCCCCTACCTGCCCCGGCGCCGCCACGCGGACATGCGGCTGGAAGCCCGGCTGCTGCTGCTGATCTACGCCGCCGCGCTGCTGACCCTGCTGGCCTCGCCGCTGGTGCTATGGCTGTGGATCCTGCCGCTGCTGATCGGGCAACCGGTCCTGCGGGCGTATCTTCTGGCCGAACATGGCCTGTGCCCGGCAGTTGCCAACATGCTGGAGAACTCCCGCACCACTTTCACCAACCGGATCGTGCGGTTTGTGGCCTGGAACATGCCCTATCACGCCGAGCACCACGCCTTCCCGAACGTGCCGTTCCATCAGCTGCCCGCCTTGCACGGCATTGCCCGGGACTATCTGAAGTCCACTTCGGACGGCTACGCCGAATTCACCGGCAACTACCTCCGCCGGCTTTCCCGCTGAGCCGCCGCCAAGGGCGTGCAAATCTCTTCTGAAGAAATCTGGCAGGAATTTTCCTGAAATTCTTGCGCCAGGATGCCCCCGGTCACTCCTCCGGCACGCTCACCACCCCGCCACCCACGCAGGCACTGACACCGGTGGTGCCAGGGGCCGACGTCGGCATCCCGCGCGCGACCCGCACCGCCAGATGGGCAAAGGCCTGCGCCTCCAGCATGTCGCCGTCCAGGCCTGCATCCTCCACCGGCTTCACCGGGCAGCCGAGCGACACCCGCAGCATCTCCATCAGCACCGGGTTGTGCCGCCCGCCGCCAGTGACCAGCACCGCCTCGGGCGGCTCCGGGCAATGCTCCATGCCTTGCGCGACCGCGGCGGCGCACATGGCAATCAGGGTCGCCGCGGCATCCGCGTCGCTCAGCTCGTTGACCAGCCTGACCATTTCGGCAAAATCGTTCCGGTCCAGCGACTTGGGCGGCATTCGTGCAAAATACGGCTCTGCCAGGAACAGCTCCAGAGCACCGGTTTCCACTTGGCCGGAGCGTGCCACCTTACCATCCGCGTCCCAGGGAATGCCCAGCCGCTCCTGCACCAGATCATTGACCGGCGCATTGGCAGGCCCGGTGTCAAACGCCAGCAACGCCCCCGGCTCCTCCGGCTTGTCAAACCGCGGGTCCACATAGGTAAGGTTGCCGACCCCGCCGAGGTTCAGGAAACAAAGAGGCTTCGCGGCACCGATGTATTTCGCGCAAGCAAAATGAAAAAACGGCGCCAGCGGCGCACCCTCACCGCCCAGCGCCACATCGCCGGAGCGGAAATCCCAGACCACCGGCTTGCCCAGGCGCTGTGCCAGGGCAGCGCCATCGCCCACCTGCAGCGTGCCCTGCCGCCGCGGCGCATGGGCCAGGGTCTGGCCGTGAAAGCCGATAATCTCCACGTCCTTGAACGCTGCCAGCGCCGCTGCATGGGCCGTGTCGCAGACCTCTGCCGCGGCCTCCACCTCCGGCCCTGTCCATTTGCCCAGGCCTGCGCGCAGCACGCTGCGCTCCTGCGCGGTGTATTCGCGGTAGCTGCTTTCGCCAAACCCGTGAATGCGCGCGCCGTCTGTTATCACAACAGCTGCATCCACCCCGTCCAGCGAGGTGCCGCTCATCGCGCCCAGCGCCCGCACCGCACCCGATTTTCCTATGGCCTTGCTCATGGCCCCTGCCCCTTTCAAGGATCCGGGCCGTCCCGCCCGTTCGCGCATCACAATACAGCGCATATTTTGCCGGGAAAACAGGTTCCAACCCGCGCCATAGCGATTTATAGGGGCAAGGTGCAAAACCATAGACCGAGGCATGTTATGACCTACACACCGAAATCGGATTTCGTCGCAGTCATGATGGAACGCGGGTTCCTCGCGGACTGCACCGATTATCAGGGCCTGGACGAAGCCCTGCTGCAAGGTGTGCGCCCGGCCTATATCGGCTTTGACGCGACAGCAAAGTCGCTGCACGTCGGCTCGCTGATCCAGATCATGATGCTGCGCTGGTTCCAGAAGACCGGCCACCAGCCGATCACCCTGATGGGCGGCGGCACCACCAAGGTGGGCGACCCCTCCTTCCGCGCCGACGAACGCCCTCTGCTGACCGAAGCGCAGATCGACGAGAACATCGCAGGCATCAAAAAGGTGTTCTCCGCCTACATCGACTATGACTCTGACGCGCCGAACAAGGCGCTGATGCTGAACAACGCCGAATGGCTCGACGATCTGAACTACCTGGAATTCCTGCGCGACATCGGCCGCCACTTCTCGGTGAACCGGATGCTGTCGTTCGAAAGCGTGAAATCCCGCCTCGACCGCGAACAGTCGCTCAGCTTCCTCGAATTCAACTACATGATCCTGCAGGCCTATGACTTCATGGAACTGAACCGCCGCTACGGCTGCATCCTGCAGATGGGCGGCTCGGATCAGTGGGGCAATATCGTCAACGGCATCGACCTGACCCGCCGGGTGATCGACCATGAGGTCTACGGCCTCACGTCGCCGCTCTTGACCACTTCGGACGGCAAGAAGATGGGCAAAACCGCCGAAGGCGCGATCTGGCTCAACGCGGAAATGCGCAGCCCGTATGAATTCTGGCAGTTCTGGCGCAACACCACCGATGCGGACGTGGGCCGCTTCCTCAAGCTCTACACCGAGCTGCCGGTCGAGGAATGCGAGCGCCTGGGCGCCCTGGCGGGCTCCGAGATCAACGCCGCCAAGGTGATCCTTGCCAATGAGGTGACCACCCTGTGCCACGGCCGCGGCGCGGCGGCAGCGGCAGAGGCCACCGCGCGCGAGGTGTTCGAGAAGGGCGGCGTCGGTGACGACCTGCCGACCCTCAGCCTGTCTCCCGCCGATCTGGGCGACGGCATCTCAATCGTGCAGCTGATCGTGAAGTCCGGCCTCGCCAAATCCGGCAAGGACGCCAAGCGCCTGATTGCGGAACATGGCGCCAAGATCGACGACCAGCCGCTGACCGACGCGGGCCTGATGATCGACGCGGGCGCGCTGTCCTCGCCGATCAAGCTGAGCGCCGGCAAGAAGCGCCACGCCCTGGTGCGGCTGGATAGCTGATCCTCTTGACCTGAGACGGAGAAAGGGAGCCGCCGCGCTCCCTTTTTTCATCCCCGCAGGCACTCCCGCCCATTCCAGCTGCATCAAAGATGAAGCTTCATGGTTGGGCATAGCGCCGCGCTGCGCCGCGGCGCGGTTGCGTCTCCGTCACAGGACCCCTGACTGGCCGGCGCCGGAGGAAGGCGTGAGCAAGCTGTTTGGAACCGCCCCGGGGCAGCGTTCAGCTTGTGAAACGCACACCTGCAGCCACCGCGCGCAGCACAGGTCATCCTTGATGCAGCTATGCGGCTATGCGGCGAGCACCGGAATGCACCCGCAAACGTGCCGAAGGACAGGTCTGCCCTTCAGCGGCACTCAGCAATCTATCCGCTGCGCAGCAGCGCGCCGCGCAGCGGCGCCCGGCCCAAGGCCGCACAAAGGCGCAGTGGCACAGCCAATGCCCCTGCGGGCGCGGGAGCCCGCCCGGCCGCTTCAGAACACCACCGCCTCCAGCAGTGTCAGCAGCAGAAACACCGGCACCGACAGGCCGATGGCAACCAGCAGCGCGGCTGCCTTGGTCATCCGGGGGGCCGCAGCTGCCTGCCCCATGATCTGTTTTGTCTTTTTCATGCGTTCATTAACCCTGATTTAGGTTTCCAGCGCGTTAATGGACCCATGTTCGACAGCACCCCCGATCCTGATATGCCCGCCGCGGCAACCGCCCGCCCGAAACCCCGCCCGCTGCAGCAATCGCCGGAATTCGCCCGGGCGCTGATGGCCTGCGGCCAGGACCCTCTGATGCTGGGCGGTATGCTGGTGCTGCACCGCCGCCTGCCCGCCGGGCTGCGGCTTGCGATGGTGAACCGGGCGGACCTCCGCGATCCCGCCCCGCTGATGGCCGCGCTGCGTGAACACGGCCTCGGCCGGACCCCGCTGATCCTGTCGCCGGACGCCCCGGCGCCGCATCTCGCCCGCCTCGGCGCAGTGCCGCTGGTCACCCCCGCGCACGCCGCACTTTGGGATCTGACCCGCGATCCGGACCAGCGCCGCGCCGCTCTGCATCAGAAATGGCGCAACCGGCTGAAACACGGCGAGGCGCAGAACCTCCGCCTCACCCGCCAGAACCTGCCGCATGATGTGCGCCACTGGCTGTTCCAGGCCGACGCAAAACAGCAATCCGCCCGCGGCTACCGCAGCTGGCCCATCGGCCTCACCCTCGCCTACGCGCGTGAGAACAAGGGCCAGGCGAAACTTTTCCAGGCGTTTGAGGGCAAGGATCCGGTGGCCGCCATCCTGATCCTCACCCACGGCAGCACTGCCACCTATCACATCGCCCACACCACCCGCCGCGGCAAACAGCTCAGCGCCCATACGCTGCTGCTGTGGGAGGCTGCCAGCTGGCTTGCCACCAAGGGCATCTGCCAGCTGGACCTGGGCCTCATCAATACTGAGGACGCCGCGGGCCTGGCCCGGTTCAAGCTCGGCACCGGCGCCCGGCTGCACCGGCTGGGCGGCACCTGGGGCCTGTGGCCGCCGCTTGGCCTGCTGCTGCGCCCCCTCGCACTGCTGGACCGCCGCCTGATGGCGGGCTGACATCCGCGCCCCCGCTGCCGCGACGCCCCGTCCCGCTGGACAGGCAGGGGGCAAACCCATTATATGAACGCATGTTCAGATAATCGGGAGGAGCCCCGCTCATGAAACTTGCAGACACCGCGGCCGTGATCACCGGCGGCGCTTCGGGCCTGGGTGAGGCCACCGCGCGCTATTTTGCCGAACAAGGCGCCCAGGTCACCATCCTCGACCGCGATACCGAACGCGGCCCCCAGGTTGCGGAAGAGATCGGCGGCCATTTCGCCCAGACCGACGTGACCAGCGAGGAGTCGGTTGCCGCAGCCATGGCCCGCGCAGTGGACAAGATGGGCAAGATCACCGCCTGCGTGAACTGCGCGGGCATCGCCATCGGCGCCAAGACCGTCGGCAAAGAGGGCGCACACCCCTTGGATGCCTACAAGCGCACCATCGACATCAATCTGGTCGGCACCTTCAACGTCGCCCGTCTGGCCGCCGTCGAGATCGCCAAGAACGAACCGGACGCTGACAACGCCCGCGGCGTGATCATCAACACCGCCTCCATCGCGGCCTTCGACGGCCAAAAGGGCCAGGCCGCCTATGCCGCCTCCAAGGGCGGCGTCGCGGGCATGTGCCTGCCGATGGCGCGCGATCTGGCGTCCTCCGGCATCCGGGTGATGACCATCGCGCCCGGCATCTTCATGACCCCGATGCTGGCGGGCCTGCCGGAAGAGGTGCAGCAGCAGCTGGCCGCCGACGTTCCCAACCCCGCCCGCCTGGGCGATCCGCGCGAATACGGCCGCCTTGCCGGTTTCATCGTCGAGATGGGCTACCTCAACGGCGAGGTCATCCGCATCGACGGCGCCTTGCGTATGCGCTGACGCGCAAACAGCGGCAATCATCCTCGAAATGGCGTCTTGAGGGGCAGACCCGCCCCTCAAGCGCTTCTCAGCCAAACACGTTTGCGTTGCGCAGCAACGCGCGGCCCAAGGCCGCAAAAAGGCGCTTTGGCGCAGCCAGGGCGCCTGCGGGCGCGGGAGCACTCCGCCAATTGACAAACCGCCGGGGCCACTGTCCTCTTCCCGGGAAGGAGGCCCCGATGAGCAGAACCGAACGGCAGAAAATGCAGGCGGGCGAGTGGTACTGTTGCCTGGACAGCGAACTGTCGGTGTTGCGCCATCAGGCCCGCGCCGCGGTGCGTCAGCATAATACCGCGCCGCCCGATCCGGCTGAAAATCTCAGCCCGCCGCTGGCCGCGCTCTTTGCCGCGCACGGCGAAAACTGCCTGATCGAGGCGCCGTTTCACTGCGCCTATGGCATCAACATCACCCTTGGAAACAACGTCTATATGAACGCGGGCTGCACCATTCTGGACACCGCACCCGTGACCATCGGCGACCGCACCATGCTGGGGCCGAATGTGCAGATCTACTGCGCCCAGCACCACAAGGACAAAGACCTGCGCGCAAAGGGCCTGGAAATCGCACATCCTGTCACCCTCGGATCGGACGTCTGGATCGGCGGCGGCGCGATTATCCTGCCCGGCGTCGCCATCGGCGATGGCGCCATTGTCGGCGCCGGCGCTGTGGTGACCAAGGACGTCGACGCAGGCCAGACCGTCACCGGCAATCCCGCCCGGCACCGGCAGATGTAATCCAAGGGTAAAGCACGCGCCCGCCGGCTTTACCCGCAGCTCAGTTTTCTTAATACTTTCCAAAGTTTTACGGCAGCATCTTTGACTAAATGTTTCGCGCGCGAAACATTTGGTCAGGCGTACTGACCTAACGGGCAGGCAAGATCAAAGCCCGCGTTACACGGCATACCCGAAGCCGCGCATCGCCGCCGCGTGGGCGCGCGCCGGCGATGCGCGGTGGCCTTCGGCCGTGTTCCGCGCCGGACACATCCTCAGCCCCCGGCCTTTTCCTCCAGCTCCAGCCATTCCTCCTCGGCCGCCGCCAGCTTTTCCTGCCGCTCCACCAGCGCCTCGGTGGCTTTCTTGAACTTCACCGGCTCGCGGGTGAACAGCTCCGGATCCGCCATCAGCTCCTGCAGCTTGCCGATCTCCGCCTCCAGACGCTCGATCTCGCCCGGCAACGCGTCCAGCCGGTGCTTTTCCTTGAAGCTGAGACCGTCCTTGGGCTGGCTCTCCTGCTTGGGCTTTGCCTTCGCAGTTTTCACCTTCTCAGGCCGCTCCGCAGTGTCCAGCGGGCCGCGCTGCGCGATGTAATCGCTCCAGCCGCCGGCATAGGCCGTGGCCCGCCCGTTGCCTTCCATCGCAATGGTGGTGGTCGCCACCCGGTCCAGAAAATCCCGGTCGTGGCTGACCAGCAGCACGGTGCCATCATAATTGTCCAAGAGCTCCTGCAGCAGGTCCAGCGTCTCCACATCCAGATCGTTGGTCGGTTCATCCAAAACCAGCAGGTTCGAGGACCGCGCCATCAGCCGCGCCAGCAACAGCCGCGCCTTCTCGCCGCCCGACAGCGACCGCACCGGCGCCCGCGCCTGGCGCTCGTCGAACAGGAATTCCTTGAGGTAGCCCACCACATGCTTGGGCTGGCCGCGCACCATCACCTGATCGGCCTTGCCGGAAATCCCCAGCAAGGGATCGGCGGTCAGGTTCTCCCACAGGGTCGAATCGCCATCCAGCTGGTCACGTGTCTGATCGAACAGGGCAATTTCCAGATTGGTGCCCAGCTGCACGGACCCCGCATCCGGCTCTTCCATCCCCAAAAGCATCTTCAAGAGCGTGGTCTTGCCCGCGCCATTCGGACCGACAAAGGCCACCCGGTCGCCGCGCTGCACCTTCAGCGAGAAATCCTTGACGATCTGCTTGCCGCCGAACGCCTTGCTCAAGCCTTCTGCCTCGATCACCTTGCGCCCGGACTTCGGCCCGGCTTCCAGCGCCATCTCCGCCGCGCCCTGCCGCTTGATCTGGGCAGAGCGTTCCGCCTTCAGGTCCTGCAGGGCCCGCACCCGGCCCATATTGCGCTTGCGGCGGGCCGAGATGCCCTCCACCGCCCAGCGGCTTTCCGACTTGATCAGCCGGTTCAGCTTGTGGCGCTGCATATCCTCGTCATCCCAGACCTTGTCGCGCCAGGCTTCGAAATGCTCAAACCCCTTCTCCTGCCGGCGCACCTCGCCGCGGTCGACCCATAGCGTCGCGCGGGTCAGCGCCCGCAGGAAGGCCCGGTCGTGGGAGATCAGCACAAACGCCGCGCGGGTCGCCTTCAGCTCATTCTCCAGCCAGGTGATCGCCTCGATGTCCAGGTGGTTCGTGGGCTCGTCCAGCAGCATCAGGTCCGGCGCTTCCGCCATGAGTTTGGCCAGTGCGGCGCGCCGCCGCTCGCCGCCAGAGGCGGTTTCCACCGGCCGTGCAGGATCGAATTTCAGCCCTTCGCCCGCGCGCTCCACCTTGTACATCTCGCCGGGGTCCAGTTCGCTGGCGGCAAAATCGCCCAAGGTCGCAAACCCCTCCATCTTCGGGTCCTGTTCCATGTAGCCCACGGATTTGCCCGGCGGCACCACGATATCGCCAGTGTCCGCTTCAACAAGCCCCGCCATCACCTTCATCAGCGTGGATTTTCCCGAGCCGTTGCGGCCCACCAGCGCCACCCGGTCGCCGGGCTGCACCACCAGATCGAGGTTCGAAAAAACCGGATCGCCCCCAAAGGTGAGGGAAATGCCGGACATCTGCAAAAGAGGAATACGTGCCATGCCAGCCAGCTACCCCGGTGGCAAAATCGCGTCAACGCTCCGCTTTCATCTTTCCGAAAATACTCAGAATCACCCGGCCACCGCCCGCAGCAGCCGTTTGCGGGCCTCCGGGATCGCCCCGATTTCCAGCCCGGTGAACACATGCAGCGTGTTCATCCGCCGGTCCACCACGGCGTGATCGCTGACCCGGCCGCCCATCGCCAGATAGGTCCGCAGCAGGGGCGGCATTGCCTGCAGCGCTTTCTTCATATCAGGCGCCTGCTGCAGCTCCGCAGCATAGCGGACCACCTCCGGCGCCTTTTCCCGCACCCGCCACTGCGGCGGCGCCAGGTGCCGCTGCCGCAGCAGCGCAAAAGCGTCCAGATACGGCCCGGCCGACGTGCCGGCAAAGGAGGAGCAGCCAAACAGCATCTGCACACCGCCCCTGTCGACAAACCCCGTGATTGCCCCCCAGGCAATGCGCAGGATGTCCGGGTCGTGCCAGTCCGGGTGGAGACAGAACCGGCCCAGCTCCGCCATCCGGCCCCCGGCGTCCTGAAGCCCATTCAAATCATAGAACTGCGCCGCATAGCTGCGCTCCAGCCCGCCGCCGCCCTCCATCACTAGCAGCCGGAAACAGCAGACCAGCGCGCCGGCCGCGGCGTGTTCGACCAGCACATGCGTGCACAGGCCGTCAAAAGCGTCGCAGTCTGTTCCAGAGGTCCGGAAGCACAGGGTGCGCAGGGCCTGCGCCGCGGCAACATCCGCCGCCCCGCAGGCAAGCCGGGCGCGGTACTGCCCCCTGCTCAGCAAAATGTCCGGCTCTGCCATGGCTGCCCCCTGCTGCAGGCCCGCGCTGCTGCTGCGGCCCGCATATGCTGACACAGACGCTGTAACACAGCCGTGAAGCCGGGCTATTCGGTGTTGAGGATCTGGCTGGGCCCGAAGTTGCCGAGGTTGCCCAGCAGCTGGCGCAGGAAGGTGCTGTCTTCCACCCCGGAGCTGGTCACCCGCCGCTCCAGCGGCACCACCTTGCCGTCTTCCAGACTGTAGCGGCGGATTCCCTCCACCACGCCTTGGGCGTCAAAGCTGATCGCCACAAGGTCCCGCGCCACCGGTTCCGGCGCAGCGGCGCCATAGTGGCGGAAGCGGGTTGCGACATAATAATAGCCGCTGTCGTTAAGCACACCGGTCGAGGTCGGGACGCCGATGGTTTCAGCCACCGAATCCCGGGTGTCGATGCCCGGCACCACCTCGGCCAGCTGACCCGGTGTCGGCACATAGCCATGCTTGCGGTAAACCGACGAACAGGCCGCCAGCGCCAGCCCGGCCGCCGCAAATACCGCGCCGCGCAGAACGGACTTGTAATGAAACGCCTTTGCAAACATGAGGGCCCCCCGAGCCGCGCCGCACAGCGCGGCTTGAATACGTCTTTCAACCCGATTACCTAATGACCGCTTCCGGTTCAAGAAACGAAAGTCCCCAACATGTCTGAGAGCACCGCATTGCGGGTGGCGGACCTGCCGCAGAACACCCCGACCGCCTTTGAAATCACTCCGGGCAAGGAGGAGCTGGCCGCCCTGGCCGCCGAGCTGGGGGTGAACGCCCTGCGCAAGGTCCGCTTCACCGGGGAGGTCAAGGCCATGGGCAAGCGCGACTGGCAGCTGACCGGCGCCCTGGGCGCCACAGTGGTGCAGGATTGCGTGGTGACGCTGGAGCCGGTGACCACCCGGATCGAGGAAAAGGTCAGCCTCACCTATGCGGCCCATTTCGAGACGCCGGAAGGCACCGAAGTGGAAATGCCCGAGGACGACAGCATCGAGCCGCTGGGCAGCCACATCGACCCGGCCGCGGTGATGGCCGAGGCGCTGGCGCTGCTTATCCCCCCCTACCCGCGCAAAGACGGCGCCGAACTGGGCGAAGCGGTCTATGCCGAAGACGGCGTGGCGCCGATGCGGGACGAGGACACCAAGCCCTTTGCCGGACTCGCCGCCCTGCGCGGGCAGCTGAAAGATGAGGACTGAGGTCGGATTTTTCGCACATGCGGAAATTGCATCTGGCGCCAGGCGCTGCGCTGCCCTAAAAAACAGCTTGCGCCAGCGGAGATTCGCAGTATTTTCGCGCGCTCATCGGAATTTTTGGTTGGACAATGCTAAGGCAGGCGCCTAAACGCACGTCACACCGATCGAACAGAATGCAATCGCGCCGCGGGGATGGCCCCAAGGCCCAAACAGACAAAGGTTGAGACATGGCCGTCCAACAGAACAAAGTATCCAAATCGCGCCGCAACAACCGCCGCGCGCACGATGCACTGGTTGCTGCGAACCCGAACGAATGCGGCAACTGCGGCGAGCTGAAGCGCCCGCACCACGTGTGCCCGTCCTGCGGCCATTACGACGACAAAGAAATCGTCGCGGCAGCTGACGAAATCGAGATCGACGAGGACGCGGCGTAAGCCACGGACAGGATCCTGATGCCAGGCAGGCTTTCGCATGACGGGTAAACCCGCGAAAAATCAGGCAGAAGCCGGCCGCATCATCATTTCTGTTGACGCCATGGGCGGAGACGCCGGCCCCGCTGTTGTGGTGGCCGGCATTGCCATGTCGGCACAGAAGAACCCGGATATCGGGTTCATCCTGCACGGTCCTGCGGATCAGCTGACACCTTTGGTTGCCAAGAAGCGCGCCCTCAAGGGCCGCGTCGAGATCCGTGACGTCCGCGACGTGGTCACCATGGAGGACAAACCCTCTCAGGTGATGCGCAACGGCAAGGGCACCTCGATGTGGTCCGCGCTGGAAGCGGTCAAGAAAGGCGAGGCGGCGGGCGCTGTCTCCTGCGGCAACACCGGCGCGCTGATGGCGCTCAGCATGCTGCGCCTGCGCAAGCTGCCCGGCGTCAACCGCCCGGCCATTGCCATCCTGTGGCCGTCGCTGAACCCGCAGGGCTTCAACGTGATGCTGGATGTCGGCGCCGACGTGAAGGCGGATGCCGAGGACCTGCTGCAATATGCCCTGATGGGCACCTCTTATGTGCGCAATTCCATGGACATCACCTGCCCGCGGGTGGGGCTGCTGAACGTGGGCACCGAAGAGCACAAGGGCCGCGCCGAGCTGAAAGAGGCTTTCGGGCTGATTGCGGACAATGCGGCGCAGGCGAACTATGAGTTTGTGGGCTTTGTCGAGGGCAGCGACATTCCCGGCGATGCCGTGGATGTGATCGTCACGGACGGCTTTACAGGCAATGTGGCGATCAAGACCGGCGAAGGCACCGCCCGGGTGATGCGCACCGCGCTGCGCGAGGCGTTCCAGTACTCCTTCCTGTCCAAGATTGCGGCGCTGCTGGCGATGACCTCGCTCAAGCGGCTGTCCAAGCGGATGGACCCGCGACGGGTCAACGGCGGGGTGTTCCTGGGCCTCAACGGCACTGTGGTGAAATCCCACGGCGGCGCCGATGCCACCGGCGTTTCGGCGGCGGTGAAGCTGGCCTACCGCCTGGCTCAGCACGGATTCGCCGAAAAACTGGCCGCGCGGGTTGCATCTGCCGGCGCGCATACCCAAGATAATACTGCTGCCCGCGCCCTGCGGGCGGCCACCGATAAAGACTGAAATAGGCAGGCACCGGATGACGCGACGCGCGGTAGTTGTTGGCATAGGCCACTATCTCCCTGAACGGGTGGTTGAAAACGCGGAATTCGAGGCCTCACTGGACACGACGGACGAATGGATCCGTACCCGGTCCGGCATCGAACGCCGCCATTTCGCCGCTGAGGGAGAGACCACATCGGATATGGCTGCCAAGGCTGCTGAAGGCGCTTTGGCGGATGCGGGCCTGACGGCTGAAGATGTGGATGCCATCGTGGTGGCAACCTCCACCGCCGACCTCACCTTCCCCTCTGCCGCCACCATGGTGCAGTCCAAGCTGGGCATGACCAAGGGCTTTGCCTTTGACGTGCAGGCGGTCTGCGCGGGCTTTGTCTATGCGCTGAGCAACGCCAATGCGCTGATCGCCTCGGGCCAGGCGGAGCGGGTGCTGGTGATCGGCGCCGAAACTTTCAGCCGGATCATGGACTGGACCGACCGCTCCACCTGCGTGCTGTTCGGCGATGGCGCAGGCGCGCTGCTGCTGGAGGGCCAGGAGCTGGCGGGCACCAACAAGGACCGCGGCATTCTGGCAACCGACCTCAACTCGGACGGCCGCTACAAGGATCTGCTGTATGTCGACGGCGGCGTGTCGTCGACCCAGTCGACCGGCCACCTGCGGATGCAGGGCAACCAGGTGTTCCGCCACGCGGTCGAAAAACTCGCCTCTACCGCGAACACCGCACTGGACCGCGCCGGGCTGTCGGCGGCGGATGTGGACTGGATCGTGCCGCATCAGGCCAATATCCGCATCATTCAGGGCACCGCCAAGAAAATGGGCCTGAGCATGGACAACGTGGTGGTAACCGTGCAGGATCACGGCAACACCTCCGCGGCCTCCATTCCGCTTGCCCTGTCTGTCGGCAAAGAGCGCGGCCAGATCAAAGAAGGCGACCTGATCGTGACCGAAGCCATCGGCGGCGGTCTGGCCTGGGGCGCCGTTGTGCTGCGCTGGTAACCATTCCACCCGGATTCCCGCCCGAAACACCCCGCGCAATTCATTGATATTGACAGGGAATTTCCCTGCGCCCTATGCTTTGGCAAACAACGGGGATTGGTATGGGCGAAAAAACACTGACACGAATGGATTTGAGTGAAGCAGTTTTCCGGGAAGTAGGCCTGTCGCGCAACGAAAGCGCGCAGCTGGTGGAAAGCATGCTGCAGCATATGTCGGACGCCCTGGTGCGCGGTGAACAGGTGAAGATCTCCTCGTTCGGGACATTCAGCGTAAGGGACAAGTCTGCCCGGGTCGGGCGCAACCCGAAGACCGGCGAAGAAGTGCCGATTCAGCCGCGCCGCGTGCTGACCTTCCGGCCCTCCCACCTGATGAAAGACCGCGTGGCAGACGGCAACCGTAAATAAACGGGACCAATTGAGCCATGTCAAAATCACCGGACGCCTTCCGCACCATCAGCGAAGTTGCGGACTGGCTGGGCGTGCAGGCGCATGTCCTGCGCTTCTGGGAGAGCAAGTTCACCCAGGTTAAACCTGTAAAGCGCGCCGGCGGGCGCCGCTATTACCGGCCTGCGGATATGCGGCTGCTGGGCGGCATCAGGAAGCTGCTGCATGACGACGGGATGTCGATCAAGGACGTTCAGGCGCTGCTGCGCGAGCATGGCGCCGGCCATGTGGCGGAGTTCTCGCACCCGGTGGATGGGGCACCCGCCGACCGGCCCGCGGCGGTGCCGCCGGCGGACAAGCTGGGCGACAACTGGCAAAGCTCGCTGGAGCTGAGCCACGAGCAGGCGGCAGAGGAAGACGCCGGCTCCGATGCCAGCAATGTGGTCGGGTTCCCGCAACAGGCCGCCACCGCGGACGATATCCTGCAGGAACCGGCAGGCGCCCCTGCAGCGGTAGACCCTGCCGCCTCTGGCAGCGCCCCTGACAGTCCTGCTGACGGCATCCTGGACGCTGCCCCGGATGATGCGGCGGAGCCCGCCGCCGCCGCTGAGCCTGACAGCCCCGCCGGCCCAGCTGCCGCTGCGCCTGAGCCGCAGATGCGGATGGATCTGGCGCCGCCTGCCGCCGAGACCGGTACAGAGCACGAGACCGGGGCAGACACTGATCAACCCGCCCCCAGCGCCCCGGCTGCGCAACAGCCGCCAGCGGACAGCATCGCGCCCGCGGCCACGGAGGATTTCTCTGCCCCTGCCGTGGAAACGGAGGCCGCATCGCCGTGGAGCGGCGGCGCTGCAGAGGCCGCAGAAGACGCGCCCGAAGAAACCCGCCCGGCAGAAATCGCCCCGGACGACGGCGGCCAAGCCGCCCCGCCTGAACCCGCACCGGACAGCGGCTCTGTGCCGCTGGAGCAGCCTGCAGCGGCCGCAGATGAGGCCGTCCAGGAGGCTGCGCCGGAACCGCATGAAGATTTTCAGCCTCCTGCCGCAGGTGCTGGTTTTGACGAGGTTTCTGCCCAGGACGCCGCTGCCCCTGCGCCGGAGCAGGAGCAGCCGGACGCGCGGGACGTGTCAGATGCGGAGCCTGAAACCACGCCGGAGCAGGAGTTTCCTGCTGCCCCTGCCTCCGCCGCAGTGCCGCCGCCCGCGCACGACATGCCGGACTCAACAGAACCGGCGGACGTCTCAGATTGGACCGCCCAAGCGCCCGCCGCTGCAGACACTGCCGAACCGGACCCGCAGGCGGCGCCGGAGGACCTGACGGAGCCGGCACCTTTTGACCAGCCGGAGCACGCCGCTGCGCCGGAACCGTCCGCCGGATCTGAGCCGGCAGAGGCTCTGGACACCGTGGAAGAGCACAGGGCGGCAGAAGAGGCCGCCTGGGCCACAGAAGCCGCCCCGTTTGCCGCCCCCGGAACCGGGGCTGAGCCGGAACCGGCGCAGGACACTCTGGTTGCGGCGGCAGGCCTTCAGCCCGAAGAACCGCTGGACTTTGGCGGCAGCGGCGCAGAGCCTTTTGCCGCGTCGTTGCCGGAGACCGAAGCGGACCCGGACCCGGCGGCCGATCCTGCGGCCGCCTTCCCGCCGCACGATCTGGACGAAGCCGCCCGGCAGGTGGATGCGCTGGAATTCGGCTCCGGCTTTGACCCCGAAGCGGATGCAGCTCCTGAGACTGACCAGCCGCAGGACAGCCTGGAAGCAGCTCAGCCCCCCGGACAAGCGCCCGAACAAGCGCCTGCGCCGGAGGATGCGGCAGCGGTGGAGACAGCGGCAGACGCCCCTGCCCCCGTGCTGCCGCAGCCCGGTGTTCTGGCCCATCTGGCGGCCATCCGCAGCCTGCCGCCGCAGTCCGTGGCCGGGATCGCCGCCTGCGCCGATGAACTGCGGTCCCTGGTCGCAAAAGATGCGGCTGCGGGAACAACGCTTGAAAACGGCACCGCTTCCGGTCCGGAAATCACCTGATTTCCGGGCTGGTTCCCGTGCCTGGAACCGGCAGCCATAAGCACCCGGCTGCGCAACTGTCTCTGCCGGCAGGATTTCCGGGCGGATCGGTAAAAAATCTTGCCGCGCCCTCTTGCCCCTGCCGTGAAAACGGTTAGAAGGCTCTTCAACGGGCTATGGCGCAGCCTGGTAGCGCGTCCGTCTGGGGGACGGAAGGTCGCAGGTTCGAGTCCTGCTAGCCCGACCATTTGAAAAACGCCCGGGTGCTTCGGCACCCGGGCGTTTTCATATCCCGGCCCTGAATTGCCGATTGCGCAGCGGGGCCGATTGGGCCAGCATCGCCGGAAAATCCGGCGCGGGGAGGGACAGGAAATGACAGGCGTTTTGCCCAGCCAAACCATTGAAAACATGCTGGAGAGCGGGGACATCACCGTCAGTTCGCCGCTGGTGGAAGGTCAGGTGCAGCCCGCCAGCCTCGACCTGCGGCTGGGCACTGTGGCCTACCGGGTGCGGGCGTCCTTTCTGGCAGGCCAGGGCCGCAGCGTCTCAGACCGCCTGACGGAATTCGAGATGCACCGCATCAGCCTGGATGGCGGCGCAGTGCTGGAAAAGGGCTGCGTCTATGTGGTGCCCCTGATGGAGGGGCTGGCGCTGCCGCAGGATGTCTCAGCGGTGGCCAACGCCAAAAGCTCGACCGGGCGGCTGGACCTTTTGACCCGCACCATCACCGATGGCGGCGAGGAGTTTGACCGGATCAAGCAGGGCTACACCGGGCCGCTGTACGCCGAGATCTGCCCGCGGTCGTTCTCGATCCTGGTGCGTCCGGGCATGCGGCTCAACCAGATCCGGTTCCGCCGCGGCCAGGCGGTGCTGTCGGATGCGGAGCTGAAAATGCTGCACGCGGGCACGCCGCTGGTCGATGGCGAGGCGGTGATCGAGGACGGGCTGGGCTTTTCCGTTGATCTGAAACTGCCGGGCACCGATCTGGTCGGCTACCGCGCCAAGCCGCATACCGGCGTGATCGACCTGGACCGGATTGGCGAATACGACCCGCAGGAATACTGGGAGGAAGTGCGCACCAAGGATGGCCGCATCATTCTGGACCCCGGCGCGTTTTATATCCTGGTGAGCCGCGAGGCGGTGCATATCCCGCCTGCCTTTGCCGCCGAGATGGCGCCGTATCTGGCGATGGTGGGCGAATTCCGGGTGCATTACGCAGGGTTCTTCGATCCCGGCTTCGGTCATGACGCGGCGGGCGGCGCCGGTTCGCGCGGGGTGCTGGAGGTGCGCTGCCATGAGGCGCCGTTTGTGCTGGAGCACGGCCAGGTGGTGGGGCGTCTGGTCTATGAGAAGATGGCCGAGGTGCCGGAGCAGCTTTATGGTGCCGGGATTGCGTCGAACTACCAGGGCCAGGGGCTGAAGCTGTCCAAGCACTTCAAGACGCCTGCCTGATACCGGTTAGGGCAGCGCCCGTCCGAGGGCGGAAACGAAGTGCCCGCCCGTTTTACCGCAGGCAAACCTTCGGTTTGACGGGGCGGACGGGCACGGCCCGGCCTTCGGCCAGGCGGAGGATCAATTACTTCACCGGCCCGCCGTCTGCCAGATCCTCTGTCGTGCCCGCCTGCACTGGCCGGTCCAGATGGGTGGACAGCACCGTATAGGTGCGGGTGGCGCGCACGCAGCCGACCTCATAGATCCGGGCCAGCAAACCCTCCAGTGCCTTGGGCGAGGCGACGCGGACCTTGAGGATCAGGTTGGTGTCCCCGGCGGAGCTGTGAACCTCCTCCAGTTCCGGCATCTTTTGCAGCGCCAGCAGATCCGTGGTCACGCCCCAGCCCTCGGTATCCACGTGAATGAAGGCCAGGAGCGGCTTGCCCACCGCGGCGCCGTCGAGCCGCGCAATGGTTGCCTCAATCGCGCCGGACGCCCGCAGCCGCTTGACCCGTTCGTGCACCGCGGGCGCCGACAGCCCGACCTGCTGGCCGATGGCAGCGTAGGAGCGCGTCGCGTCCTGGCTCAGCGCGCCTAATATTTTTCGGTCCAAAGCGTCCAGCGCACGGGTGCTCCCAGCCATTTTCCGAACTCCATCTGTTTTTCCTACCGCCTTGGCTGCACGCCCTTCACAGAACCACATTCAGCACATAGCAAATTTACCTGAACATTTTTCAAGGTAAACCCATGCGAACCCCGATTCTGATCCTGATGAGCGCAATTGGCGTGATTGGTGCAAACTCGCTGCTGCTGTCGCCGGTGGTCACGGCTGTCAGCCAAACCCTGAATGCCACCACGGCAGAGGTGATGCGGGCGGCCAGCGCCTATGGGCTGGGAGTGGCCGCCGCAGCACTGCTGCTGGCACCGCTGGGGGACCGTATCGGCGCGGGGCGGCTGCTGCGCGCCGCGCTCTTGCTGCTGGGTGCCGGGCTGGGTGCCAGCGCCGCGGCGCCGGATGTCTGGACGCTGATGGCGGCGCAGGCGGTCTGCGGGCTGGCCGCCGGCGCCGCCCTGCCCTCGATCTACACTCTGGCGATGGTGATTGCCCCCAAGGGGCGCGAGTCGCGGGTGCTGGGGCTGGTGCTGTCGGGCTGGACGGTTTCGCTGGTGCTGGGCGTCAGCGTCAGCGCCTGGGCCACCGACCTGGCAGGCTGGCGCGCGGTCTATGGCACGCTGGCGGGTGTGGCGCTGCTGCTTTGGGCCGCTGCGGCCCGGCTGCGCGGCGCCGGCAGCCCCAGCGGCCAGGCCACCTCGCCGCTGACGGCCCTGCGGGTGCCGGGGATTGTCCGCGGGCTGCTGTCCACCGCGCTGATGATGCTTGGGTTTTACAGCAGTTATTTCTTCACCGGCGCGCATATCACCGAAGACCTGGGGCTGAGCATTACCCAAGCCGGGCTGCTGCCGCTGTTTTATGGCACCGGGTTCGGGCTGGCGGTGTTGCTTGATCCGCTGCTGGACCGGCTGGGCCTGGCGCGCGCAACGCCGCCGGTGTTCCTGGCTGTCACGGCCAGCTACCTGCTGATGATGGTTTGGGCGGACAGCTATGGGCTGCTGCTGGGGCTGGCGGTGCTGTGGGGAATTGGCCAGCATCTGGCGCTGAACCTTGTGGTGGCGCGAGTGACGCTGCTGGACCCAGGCCAGCGCGGCGCCATTATGGGGCTGTTCAGCACCGTGACGTACCTGTGTGTCTTTGCAGCGCCTTTCACCGGCGCGGCTGCCTATGCCGTCTGGGGGCTGGCGGGCTGCCTGGGCGTGTCGGCGCTGCTGTCGGCCTGCGCCGCGCTGGAGGCGCTTGGCCTCAAACCGGCAGCCCCTAGCGCTGGCGGCGCCCCTGCTTGACGGAAGGAATGCGAGAGCGGCCCGCCTGCTGCACCGGCGGGGCGCTGTGTCCCTGACTGCGGCTCTGCTGCTTGCTGCGCCTGGCAACGGCGTTGATGCCTGCGTTGACACCGGCACCCACTGCTCGGCTGACCAGCCGCCGCAGCACCATGTTGACGATCCAGTTGATATTCATGGCTATGCCCCATGCTTTGCCCTGCCTGGGACCGTACCTCCAGATTGAGACCATTTCGGGGCATAAAGCGTGCGCAGGGCAAGCATCCGGCAACTGCCGCTGCCGGGGCATCACTCCTCGAACAGTTCCGCCTGTTCTTCCGCCTCGTCGTCCTCGTCGCCGCTCTGGCCCAGCGGCAGGCTGCCCGGCGGCGGGCGGTTCTCCAGCAGGCCCGCGGCACGCAGCTCTTTCAGGCCCGGCAGGTCGCGGGCGCTTTCCAGGCCGAAGTGGTCGAGGAAATCCGGCGTCACCACAAATGTCACCGGGCGGCCCGGCGTCATCCGGCGGCGGCCCAGACGGATCCAGTTCATCTCCATCAGCTGGTCGATGGTGCCGCGCGACACCGAGACGCCGCGGATCTCCTCGATCTCGGTGCGGGTGACCGGCTGATGATAGGCAACGATGGCCAAGGTTTCGATCGCGGCTCGGCTGAGCTTGCGCAGCTCGGTGGTTTCCTTCTGCATCAGGAATCCCAGGTCCGGCGCGGTGCGGATTGCCCAGGCATCGCCCAGGCGCACCACCCGCACGCCGCGGCCCTCATATCGCTTGCGCAGATGCTCCACCGCCTCGCGCGGGTTGCAGCCATGCGGCATCCGCCCTTCCAGATCGCGCAGGGTGACAGGCTCGGCGCTGGCAAACAGCACCGCTTCCACCATCCGCTCCTGCTCCGCCATCGGCGGGGCATCGAAAAGCGTGTCATTGTCATCGGGGATGGGAGCGCCCTGGCTGTCCATAAGCTGGTCTTCCATCAGGTATCCTCGTTCAGGCTGCGCAGCTGGATCGGCGCAAATGTTTCGCTCTGGCGCAGTTCAAGCCTGCCTTCCTTGACCAGCTGCAGCGAGGCGGCAAAGGTCGCCGCGGTGGCCGACCGCCGCTTGACCGGGTCGCTGTGCCAGCCGTCCGGCAGGTAGCTGATCAAGTCGGTCCAATCGCCGGTAAAGCCCAAGAGGTGGCGCATCCGGTCCAGCGCCTCCTCCATGGTGAAGACCGAGTCGCGGTCCATCACAAAGGGGCGGAAATCCTCCTTGGTGCGGATGCGGGCATAGGCCTGCATCAGATCCAAGAGGTTGGCAGTATAGGTGACGGTCTTGATCCGGGCGACGGTTTCCACCTCGCCGCGGGCAAAGAAGTCGCGGCCCAGCCGGTCGCGGCCCATCAGCCGCGCGGCGGCATCGCGCATTGCCTGCAAACGCTCCAGCTGGAACGCCAGGTGGGCGGCCAGTTCCTCGCCCGAGGGGCCCTCCTCCTCCGGGTCGGGGGGCAGCAGCAGGCGGGATTTCAGGAAGGCAAGCCAGGCCGCCATCACCAGATAGTCGGCGGCCAGCTCTATCCGCAGCTCCTTGGCCTTTTCGACAAAGGCCAGGTACTGCCGCGCCAGCTCCAGCACGGAGATCTTGCGCAGGTCCACCTTCTGGGTGCGCGACAGCGTCAGCAGCAGGTCGAGCGGACCTTCGAAGCCGTCCACATCCACGATCAGGGCCTCGGCCGCCAGCCGTTCCTCTACCGATGTGTCCGCGTCTGAAAAGAGTGTCTGCTCAGCCATACACCTGCCCGCCCATGAGGGCGGCAAGTTCGTCTTCGGCGGCCTGAATGTCAAGATCCGCAGGGGGTTTGCGGGCCGCCAGCGCGCGGTCTGCGCGGGTTTGCGCTGCCTCTGACATGCTCGCTGCGGCCTCAGCCACCGCGATGCGGTCGGCCAGCGGGGCGTTGCACAACAGGACCACGTCGCAGCCTGCCGCCAGCGAGTCACGTGTGATATCCGTCAGCGAGCCCTTGAGCGCCTTCATCGAAATATCATCCGTCATCACCAGCCCGTCAAAGCCGATCTGCTCGCGGATCAGCTGCATCATCACCGGCGAGGTGGTGGCCGGGCGGCTGTCGTAGGCGTCATAGACCAGATGCGCGGTCATCCCCAGCGGCAGATCGTTCAGCGCGCGGAAGGCAGCGAAATCGGTTTGCTCCAGCAGGTCCGGGGTGCTGGCCACATGCGGCAGGTCCAGATGGCTGTCGGCAGTGGCGCGGCCGTGGCCGGGAATGTGCTTCAGCACCGGCAGCACGCCGCCGTCCAGATGCCCCTGCGCCACCGCGCGGCCGATCGCGGCCACGGCCGGTGCGCCCTCGCCGTAACAGCGGTTTTTCAGGAACTCATGAGTGTCCGCGCAGGCCACATCGGCAATCGGGGCGCAGTTGCTGTCGATCCCGAGGCCGTGCAGCTCATCCGCGATCAGGCGGTAGCGCAGGTACATGGCGCGTTCGGCGCCGGCGCCCGCCCGCTGCACATGCTCCAGCGGCGGCAGCCACTCCCGCCCCAGCGGGCTGCGCAGGCGCTGCACCCGGCCGCCCTCCTGGTCGATGGTGATCGGGCAGTCGCGCCCCACCGCCTCGCGGAAGTCGTTGCACAGGGCGCGGACCTGACCGGCATCTGCGATGTTGCGGGCAAACAGGATAAAGCCGAAGGGATCGGCATCGCGGAAGAACGCCTTTTCATCTGCGCTCAGGCGCAGGCCGTCGGCGTCGAGGATGGTGGCTCCAAAAGTCATGAGTATGCCCTATCGCCCCCTTAAGTGCGGGAGGGCAACGCCCGGCCCGGGGTGGGTGCAAAGCGCCCGCCCTGGGGGCGGGTCGGGCGCTGCCCGGCCTGCCGGCCGGGCGGTTCGTTACCGCGTGGTTACAGGAATGCAGTCGGCATTGCCAGCCACCAGCGCCGAGCAGAAGCGGCGGGCATCCGACAGACCGGCAAAGCCCATCGCCCGCAGCCGGTAGAAGGTGCGGCCGCCGCTTTCGGCGCGCTGGATCACCCGTTGTTTGCCTTCCAGGTAATCGGCAAAGCGGGCATGGATGCGGTCCCATTCGGCGCGCGCGACTTCCGGGCTCTCATAGGCGCCGAGCTGCGCCAGCCGTGTGCCGGCCGGGAGGGTGGCCGGGTCGACATCGACAGTTGCAGCCCGCGCTGCCGGTGCGGCTGCGACCGGAGCGGGGCTGAACCTTGCGGGCCGGGCCGATGGCCGCAGCGAGACTTTGACGCCGGGCGCATTCAGGACGGCAGGCGACGGCGCTGCTGCGGCCAAACCCGGCTTCAGCGGTTCCGGCTGCACGATGGCAGGCGCCTGCGCCGAGGCAGGCACCGCAGCCGACAGCGTTTCCGCTTCGCGGGCAAGCTCGGCAACCAATGCGTCGATATCGCCGTTCTGGAAAGAGGCCACCGCGTCATCGCTGACACCGGGGCCTTCGGACGCCCCCGGCTCTGCCGGAACGGCCGGAAGCTCTGCCGGTGCGGTTTCCGCGGCCAGCTGCGGCAGCGGTTTGTCGTCCTCTGTCAGCCGGATCGCGGGCGGTGCCAGGGTCAGCCGGTCAGCCGGTGCCTCAGCGCTGCCGCTGGCGGCCACCGCATTCACCGCCAGGCCCTGATGATCTGCCTGGGAGCCGCCCGGATTCGCGGGCTGTTCGCGCATCGGGCCTTCGGCTGCGCGCACCACCGGCACGCCGCTGACATCGCGCATCACCAGCTTGTAGCCCCAGAAGCCAACCCCTGCGACCAGCGCAACCGAGGCCGCGGCGCCCAGCAGGCTCAGCGTTTTGGAGAATCGCGCCCGCAGCCCGGCGGGCGCAGCGAAAGCAGCGTAATCCTGCGCATCATAGCCCTGGCCGTCAGGCTGGTACCCGTAGGCGGCATCCTCGTAACCGTAAGCCGGTTCCGCTCCCGGACCTGTGTATTGCTGACCTGTAAGATGCTGATCGGAGTACTGCTGCCCGTAAGAGCCGCCAGTTGCGGTGTCCTGCTGCTGAACACCGCCCTGTGTATAGGCGTGCCCTTGGCCCGCCTGCGCAAAATACGCCATTGTCCGCCTCACTGCCCGGTTTGGCAGCGCCGAAACAGCGCTGCGCCCCAAGTCTCTTGAACTGCCTCATTCCGGCGGATGTGCAATTTACACCGCAGGGGCACCCGCCCCGTTTTGGTTATCGCATCTCTTCTGCCGGTTTCACGCCAAGAATACCAAGACCTGCCGAAATGACAACGGAAACGGCCTTGGCCAGGGCCAAATTCGCATGTGTTGCCGATTGGCTGCTCTCGTTAACAAATCGTAAACCTTCTTGCGATTTTCCGAGGTGGTACAGCCCGTGCAGCTCCGACGCCAGGTCGTAAAGATAGAAGGCCACACGGTGCGGCTCATGGGTGCGGGCGGCGATTTCCACCTGGCGCGGCCACTCGGCCAGCTTCTTGGCCACCGCCAGCTGCGCCGGGTCGGCGATCAGGCTGAGGTCGGCAGCCTTCAGCGCGGCATCATCCGCGGTGATGTTTTGTTCCGCCGCCTTGCGCAGGGTGGAGCAGATCCGGGCGTTGGCGTATTGCACGTAAAACACCGGGTTGTCCTTGGACTGCTCCAGCGCCTTATCGAGGTCGAAGTCGAATCCCTGGTCGTTCTTGCGGGTCAGCAGCATGAAGCGGGTGACGTCGGGGCCGACGGCATCGACCACATCGCGCAGGGTGACAAAGGTCCCTGCCCGCTTGGACATCTTGAATTCCTGGCCGTCCTTGAACAGCTTCACCAGCTGGCACAGCTTGATGTCCAGCGGTACCTTGCCATCGGACAGCGCCGACACCGCCGCCTTCATCCGCTTGACGTAACCGCCGTGGTCGGCGCCGAAGATGTCGATCAGCTCGTCAAAGCCGCGCTCCACCTTGTCGTAGTGATAGGCGATGTCCGGCGCGAAATAGGTCCAGGAGCCATCGGATTTCTTCACCGCCCGGTCGACGTCGTCGCCGTGATCGGTGGATTTGAACAGGGTCTGCTCGCGCGGCTCCCAGTCGTCCGGCTTCTTGCCTTTCGGCGGCTCCAGCACGCCCTGATAGATCAGCCCCTTGGCCTCCAGCGCCTTCAGCGCCGCCTCGATCTTGCCGGTGCCATAGAGGGATTTCTCGGAATAAAACACGTCCATTTCGATGCCAAGCTGGGCCAGATCCTCGCGGATCAGCGCCATCATCGCATCGGTGGAAAACGCGCGCACCTCTGCCAGCCAGACCTCTTCCGGCTGATTCAGATAGGCGTCGCCCACCTTGTCCTTCAGCGCCTGGCCGACGGGAACCAGATAGTCGCCGGGATAGGTGCCGTCGGCAAAGGCGATCTCCTGGCCGTGCGCCTCCAGGTAGCGCAGGTAGACAGAGCGCGCCAGCACGTCGACCTGGCCGCCGCCGTCGTTGATGTAATATTCGCGGGTGACGTCATAGCCGGCATAGGCCAGCAATGCCGCCAGCGCATCGCCAAACACCGCACCGCGGGTATGGCCCACGTGCAGCGGGCCGGTCGGGTTGGCGGAGACATATTCGACGTTCACGCGCTTGCCCGCGCCAAAGTCAGAGCGGCCGTAATCCGTGCCTGCGTCCAGGACGGATTTCAGCACCCCCTGCCAGATGCCGGGTGCCAAGCGCAGGTTGAGGAAACCGGGGCCTGCAACTTCGGCGCTGGTGATCCGGTCATCCGCTGCCAGCTTGGCCGCCAGCATCTCGGCAATGTCGCGCGGTTTCATTTTCGCGGGCTTGGCCAGCACCATCGCCGCGTTGGTCGCCATGTCGCCGTGGGCGGCATCGCGCGGCGGCTCCACCGCGACATTGGCAAAATCAAGCCCCTCGGGCAGCGCGCCCTCGCCGGTCATGGCGGTCAGGCTTTCAATCACAAGCGTGCGGATATCGGTAAAGAGGTTCATATCTGGCGTCCCATATGTTCAGCACAGCGGATACCGGGGGCTGCAGGAAGGGTCAACAGCATTGCAGGGGCAGCCCGCGGCCTCAGGCGGAGCGCTCCGGAAAATTCAAATTTTCCGGCCATTTTTCCGCGCCGGAAATATGCGCCGCCGCTGCGGCGCGCGCCGTCTGGCCTGGCCGCCGGCGGATCAGGACAAAATGCCCTGAACGGCTGAGGCGGTGCCCCATTCCGTGATCGTGTAACGGCGCAGAGAGGCAACGTAATACGGGTCCTGCAGGATCAGCCGCTCGACATCCTGCCGGGTTTCGGCCTCCACATTCCAGATCGCGCCGGGAAAGTCCTGCATCGGCCGCATCGCCAGCGCGCCGCCGATCTGCAATTCAGGATGGGCGCGCACGTAGGCGATATGCGCCTCACGCCGCTTCCTGTCGCCGCGCACCCGGTCCATCTCGGGCTTGTCTGTAAATGTGACGGTCCAGCGTGCCATGGCTTTTCCCTTGCTGCTCCGTTTGCGGATACCGCCGATGCCCCGCGGCGTCATAGGGCCAGATCATAGCACGGCTTACGGCCAATTTGGCGGAGCTTCAGAAAACCCGGTGATGACCGGCAGGACACACCAGATAGGTCTGCGCCTGCCTGGGCTGGCGCGAATGCCCCCCCCTGAGCACGCAGGGCGGGCAATTTGCCCACCACCCCGTTCCGGTTTTCCTACCGCGCGCGGCGGGCGCAATCGCCCGCCCTACGCTGCCATACCTAAACCGGATGCCCCTGCGACTGCTTTGCACCGTCGCAGATTTCGTACCAACTGGGCTTCTCGCCCACAAACTCATGAAAGCTGTTTGCCACCTCCAGCACCCCATCCAGCGCGTTTGCGGCGATGGGGAAGCTCTCCTCCTCCGACAGGATCTCCCCCAGCGAGCTGCCGCAGATCCGGCAGAAACAGCGGCCGTTCTTATAGGGCGGCGCGGGCTGGTACAGCGCCACCTCCTCTTTGCCGGAAACCCAGCGCAAGTCGTCCTTTTTCACAAAGACAATAGTGCTGGCCCCGGCCTTGCGGCAGCGGGAGCAATGGCAGGTGCCCATCAGCGCGGGCTGCGCCAGCAGCTCAAATTTCACGGCACCGCAACAGCAGCTTCCCTCAATCATTCCAGCGTTCCTTCATATCACCCAATGATTAAGAACATTACAGGAACATTCACAGGCAAACAAGGCGCCCGCCCCCGTTGCGCCGCGGCCGCCAGCACCGTACGCCCCGCTAGCGCGGGTTTAACCGGAAGCTGCGAAGATCCCTCCCGCTGCAGCACATGGCGCGGGTCTGGCACCCCGCGCGAACAGGAGACCAGGGCCCCAAAGACCACCTCGGCAAAAGGTGCAGGGGCGTCTGACGGATGAAGCTTTTGACCGGACCCGGGGCGCGCTGGCGTTCCGGCCCTATCCTCCGCCCCTGTTGGCGGCGCCGCCATCCCTGCCCTGCCGATGAACGGCACTGGCGAAAGGAAAGAAACAGCAGCCGGAAGCCCTTATACCTCGACCTTCACCCCGATCAGCCGTTCATGCTGCTGCAGGGCGAAACGGTCGGTCATGCCGGCGATATAGTCCGACACGATCCGCGCCAGCGCGGTGCGGTCTTCGGCTGCGGCAATGTCGGCGTGCCAGCGCTCCGGCATCTCCAGCGGATTGTCCAGAAAGTAGGGGAAAAGCGCCTCCACCACCTTGGCGACCTTGGCGCGCTTCTCCATCACTGATGGCGCGCGGTACATGCGCGTGAACAGGAAGGCGCGGATGTCCTTCAGGTCGCGCCACAAGGGATCGGAGAATTTCACCACCGGCTGCCCCAGCGCACGGACTTCCTCGACGCTCTGGACGCCGGTTTCTGCCAGCAGGGCGCGGGCGGTGTCGATCACGTCGCTGACCATCACACCGAAGAACCGGCGCAGCGCCTCGTGGCGGCGGCGGTTCGGGTCGAGGCCGGGATAGAGCCGGTCCACCTCGCCATAGGCCTTGTCCAGCAGCGGCAGGCGGGCCAGGTCATCGTCGGTGAACAGACCGGCGCGCAGCGCATCATGCAGGTCGTGGTTGTTATAGGCGATGTCATCGGAAAGCGCCGCCACCTGCGCCTCGGCGCTGGCGTGAGTGTGCAGCTCCAGGTCGACCTCGGCGTTGCATTCGGCCAGCGCCCAGGGCAGCTCCCCCACCACCGGGCCGTTGTGTTTGGCAATCGCTTCAAGGGTTTCCCAGGTGAGGTTCAAGCCGTCGAACGCGGCATAGTGCCGCTCCAGACGGGTGACGATGCGGATCGCCTGGGCGTTGTGATCAAAGCCGCCGTAGGGTTCCATCAGCGCATGCAGCGCGTCCTCGCCGGTGTGGCCGAACGGCGTGTGGCCCAGGTCATGCGCCAGCGCCACCGCCTCGGTCAGCTCCTGATTCAGTCCCAGCGCGCCGGCAATGGTGCGGCCCACCTGCCCCACCTCGATCGAATGGGTCAGGCGGGTGCGGTAGTTGTCGCCCTCATGCTCCACAAATACCTGGGTCTTGTGCTTGAGCCTGCGGAAAGCGCTGGCATGGATAATCCGGTCGCGGTCGCGCTGATAGGGCGAGCGGAAGGAGCTTTCCTCCTCCGGAACCTGCCGCCCGCGGCTGCGGTCGGGCATCGTGGCAAAAGGCGCATGCATATCAAATCTTTTCCTTGGCAAATCTTGCTGCCTGGATTGCACCTTTCTATATAATGTCTTGCGCTGCAACATCAGCTTTGGAGAGAGACCGTATGAACCTGCCCCCGAAAGTCACCGACCGCGCCTTTGCCCGGCTGGCCGAAATCGGCGCCGCGGATCAGGGCCAGGCGCTGCGCGTCGCGGTCGAAGGCGGCGGCTGTTCCGGCTTCCAGTATGAGATCGCGCTGGATGAGGCGAAACCCGATGACCTGGTCCTTGAAGGACAGGGCGAAAAAGTGGTGGTCGATGCCGTGTCGCTGCCGTTCCTGGAGAACGCGGTGATTGATTTCACCGAGGAACTGATCGGCGCGCGGTTCACCATCGAGAACCCCAACGCCACCTCCAGCTGCGGCTGCGGCACCTCGTTCTCAATGTGATCCCGCCCTTGCGGGCACGTTTCCCAGCGCGGGAAACGACCCGGAAAACGCGTGTTTTCCGGGCCGCAATTATCGAATAAATCCAGCGCTCCTTTCGGGGCTCAGGCCGTTGGATTGGCGCGTCACGGATCGGTCTGCAGCCGTCCCGGATTGCGCAGCCGCGGCAGCGCCGGGGCGAACTGGTCCCAGACCAGATAAAGCCCCGAGGCAATGACGATAACACCGCCGGCATAGGTGGTCGCGGGCGGGAATTCGCCAAAGAACACCGCGCCGATCACCGCCATCCAGATGAACTGCAAATTCATCAAAGGGGTGACGGCGTAGGAGGCCAAGAGCCGCAGCGCCACCACCAGCAGCCAGCGTGCGCCGAACAACAGGAAGGCATAAGCCGCAGCCCAGCCCGCATCAACCAGCGGCATCGGGATCCAGACAAAGGGCAGCAGCAGCAGCATCACCAGGCAGATGGTCAGGTTGGGATAAAAGACCTGCGCCAGCGAATTGCTTTCATACCGCCCGATAAACCGCGCCAGTGTCATGGAAAATGTGCCGGAAACCGCAGCGGCCAAAGCCACGAGATGGCCCAGCGAGGCGGAGGCAACCCCGCCCGGAAACAGAAACAGCACGCCTGCAAAACCAGCGCCAAGCGCCGCCCAGGCGGCCGGGCGCACCGGCTCCTTCAGCACCAGCCCGGACATGGCGCCCGCCAGCAGCGGCATCAGCCCGATGAACACAAACACCTCGGCAAAGGGCAGCAGCCGGAAGGCATAGAAGAAGCACACCGCCGCAACCAGCGTCGCACCGGAGCGCAAGGCCATCGCCCGCGGGCACCGGGTGCGGAAGCCGCCGCGCACAGCAGGCAGCCGGTCCGCCAGCAGGCAAAACCCCGCAACCATGGCACCGGAGAGCGCATAGAGCTGGGCCGCTGCGTATTGGCCCGCAAGCAGTTTGGTGATCCCGTCGGCAGAGGCGATCAGCCCGGTATAGGCGATCACCAGCAGCGCCCCGGCCAGGGCCTGGTTGCGGGAGCAGCGCATCATGCCGCTCCCGCGCTGCCTGCACGGGCAAAGCCTTCGAAAAATCCGGCAAATCCGGCGCAGCTGCGCTCCGCCGCGGAAAGAATGCGATGCTGCTCCTCGCTCAGCGCCGCTTCGGCGCGGGCTTTCACGGCGCTCCAGCTGGCGCGGGCCGCTCCGGCATCAAACACGGCTTCAGACAGGCTCCTCAAAATGCTCCCTCCCTGCTGCGCCGACACATGCAAAGCCCCCGGGGGAACCGGCTGCCGGAAGGCCGAACGGCCAGACAGCAGCATGAGCCAGTTGACTACAAAGTACTCGTGATACGCATCATGAAGTCCAGAAAATTCATCTTTAGCGAGTATATAAGCGGAAACTTGCCCGTCGATCCAAGCCTCCCACGCTGCCGACGGCTGCTGCCCGGCGTAACGCATGGCGATGCAGATCTCCGCCAGCAGGTCGGCATTCTGGTCGAGAAACGCCACCAGGCCCGCAAATTCCAGGCTGGTCACGGCAGCCGCCGGCAGGGCTGGATCCCGGCGCCCGTACTCGGACAGGTAAAACACGATATGGGTCAGCTCATAGGCGGCCTTTTTGTTCGGAATAGCAAAGGTTTGAGGACGGGAGATAAAGCCGCGGAGCCGGTCGTCCAGCCCCTCGTCCCGCAGAGCGATGCCGCGCCGCGCCAGCAGGCGGCGGGCCTCTGCCCGCTGCAGGTCCGACAGCTCTGCCTGGGCCAGCCCTTGGGCGGAAACCCATTGGGCAATCTGCGCCCCGGTCTGCCCCGGCAGACCCAAGTCCTCCAGGTCCAGGCAGATTGACAGTATAAAGCGGTAGTACTGGCGGAAAAAACTGATATGGCGCGCTGCGCCGTCGTAAAACGGCAGCAGGGGCTGCAGGGCGTCCGCGGCAACATCCGCCCCTGTGCATTCCAGAATGTTGAGAAGCTCCGCGTTTTCCTTGAGCCAGAAAACGTCCTCCTGACTGCGCCGGTGCGAGGCGAAACCGGCGATCAGCGCCTTCTGGGCATCGGCCCGGGACTGGCGGGCGGCGGGCGGGAAAAACGGGATGATTTCGGCCATGGAAACCTCTTGCGGATGGATACCGGATCGAAGCGGCGCGGCAGCGGCCCCGCAGGCGGAGCCGCCCCTGGTCGGGGGCCGGGAGGGAGACCGGCCCCGTTCCGCTCAGCTGCCCGAGGAAAACAGCCGGGTGGCATCGCCAGCGCTGGTGCGCGCACCCGCTGCCAGTGCGGACCCAGAGGAGAACAGATGGGTGCCCTCGCCCGTGCCGGCCTCTGCCGTTGCCGCGGGCGCTGAGCCGGAAGAGAACATTTCCGTCAGATCCCCGGATGCAGTTTCACCCGCCGCAGGGGCGGACCCGGAAGAGAACATCTCAGTCAGGCCGCCTTCGGCAACTTCTGATTGAGCCTGCGGGGTTGACCCGGAGGAAAACAACTGCACCAGATCACCTGCGGCAGCATCGCCTTGCGCCGCCGGCGCCGAACCGGAGGAGAACATTTCCACCAGGTCGCCCGCTGCGGTTCCGCCGTGAGCCATGGGTGCCGAGCCGGACGAAAACAAACCGGTTTCCCCGCCAGCCCAGTTTTTGGCCGTTTGCGGCAGCGAGCCTGAAGAAAACAGTGCCGCGCCCTCTCCGGCCGTCAGATCCGCAGTGCATTCCGGCGCTGAGCCGGAAGAAAACATCTCTGTGGCATCACCCGCAAACAGGCTCGTGCTTACGGCCGGGCGGGTCGCATGGATGGGCTGGATTTTGAGCTGAGCAGTCATGTTGGAACCCCATTCGTTTTTGACAAAAGGCTCCTTGACGCTGGCACGGCCCGGATACAGCGCAAACATAAAATGCAATTTCACATTGCATTTTCTTTGATTTTTAACTTTAACTTCGCCGCGTTATTTTTTGTGAATTTTAATTTAATTCAATTAATCCACAGAATATTCACCGCGTTATTCACACGTCTATTTTTGCAAAATAAATATAATCAACCTGAGGGTTATTTTTCACAAACGCAAAACCGGATGATTCGGCGGCGCCTTGGTGATTCGCGGCACCGGTGCCGGGCTTGCCCCCCAGCGCTGATTCAGCGATAGATCGGCTTCACATACCGCAACCTGCGCCGGAGACAAGCCATGAAAATCGCCACCTTCAACATCAATGGCATCAAGGCCCGGGCCCAGGCGCTGCCGGAGTGGCTGGATGAGGCGCAGCCGGATGTGGTGCTGCTGCAGGAAATCAAATCCGTGGATGAGGCGTTTCCGCGCGAAATCTTCGAGGAGCGCGGCTATAACGTAGAGACCCACGGCCAGAAAAGCTTTAACGGGGTGGCGATCCTGTCAAAACTGCCGCTGGAGGATGTGCGCCGCGGCCTGCCCGGCGATGACAGCGACGAACAGGCGCGCTGGATCGAGGCCACGGTGGTGGGCAAGCAGGCGATCCGGATCTGCGGCCTGTACCTGCCCAACGGCAACCCGGTGGAGCTGGACGCGGACGGCAGCCCGGTGGCAGGCGGCAAATACGCCTATAAGCTCGCCTGGATGGAGCGGCTGAAGGCACGGGCCGAAGCGCTGCTGGCCGATGAGATGCCCGCGCTGATGGCCGGCGATTACAACATCATCCCGCAAGCCGAAGATGCCAAGCGGCCGGAGGCCTGGGCCGAGGATGCGCTGTTCCGCCCGGAAAGCCGCGCCGCCTTCCAGCGGATCGTCAACCTGGGCTTTACAGAGGCCTTCCGCGCCCGGCACCAGGGCCCGGGCCACTATTCCTTCTGGGACTACCAGGCCGGGGCCTGGAACCGCGGCGACGGCATCCGCATCGACCACTTCCTGCTGACGCCGCAGGCCGCCGACCTCTTGCTGGATTGCCAGATCGACAAGGACGTGCGCGGCCGGGAAAAACCCTCCGACCACGTGCCGGTGTGGGTCGACCTGGACATCTAGGCGCCGCCCGCGCCGCGCCCCGGCGCGGCGCCCGGCCCAACGGGAGCGGCTCATTTCACAAATGAGACTGCGGCCGGCGGGAGACCCCCGCCTGCCCCGCCTCAGGCGGTGACGTCGTGGCGGTAGATCCAGTCGAACTGGCTGACCATCCTGTCCGGCGCAAAGCGGCCGCCCAGTTTCAGCACCTGATGCGCAGGCCAGCTGAGCGGCGCCCGCAGGTGGTATTTCCAGGCATTGCTGCTGGCCGCCTGCACCACTTTCTCCGCCCGGTCGCGGCGGCGCGACTGATAAAGCGCAAGCCCGGCCTTCACCCCCGCCGACTCCTGCAGGGACCGGGCCAGCACCCAGGCATCCTCCAGCGCCAGATTGGCGCCCTGGGCCATAAATGGCAGCGTCGGATGCGCGGCGTCGCCCAGGATCGCGGTGTTTTCCCCATGCCAGCTGGCCGCTACCGGATGGCGGAACAGCCCCCACAGCAGCACCTCCTCCACCGCTTCCAGCAGCGCTGCGGCGCTGCCGCCGAAACCGGCAAAGGCGGCGCGCAGATTGGCGGGATCGTCCTTGAAGTTCCAGCCTTCCTCGGCCCAGGCGCGGCGCTCCTGCACCGCGACCAGGTTCATCAGGCTGCCATCGCGCAGGGGATAGGCCACCAGATGCCGCCCAGGCCCCATGAAAACCTGCGCCTCCGGCGGCAGGTTCAGGTGGTTCGGCACGGTGGCGCGCCAGGCCACCTGGCCGGTGAACGTGGGATTGCGCTCGCCGTTCAGCGCCACGCGGGCCTTGGAGTGCAGCCCGTCGGCGCCCACCACCAGATCGCCGCCGCATTGGGCGCCATTGCCAAGATGCACAACGGGCTGCGGCCCGGGCTCCACCCGCTCCGCCTTTTGCAGCAGCCGCACCTGCACGCCTTCGCGCCGCGCGGCACCGGCCAGAATGCCGATCAGGTCGGAGCGGTGCACGAAGTAATAGCGCAAACCGGCGGCGTATTCATCGAGATCCAGCCGCAGCACCTCAGTGCCTCGGCGGTGACCGCGCAGCACCACGGCGCGCGCCCGCTGAGAGCACCAGGCCAGGTCATCCGCCAGCCCCAGAGCCTGCAGCACCGCAACCCCGTTGGGGGTGATCTGCAGACCGGCGCCCACCTCGGAGATTGCTTCGGCCTGTTCCAGAACGGTCACGCTGGCGCCCTGGCGGCGCAGCGCCAGCGCTGCGGTCAGACCGCCGATTCCGGCGCCGATAACGGTTATTTTCAGGCCTTTGAGTTCCATGGGCTCCTGCAGATTCTCCGCCTGTTCCCAATGAAACAAAAAACGCCGGAGCAAAAGACCCCGGCGTCATCAAATTGTCGGTTTGTCCGCTGCAGCCAGCGGTCAGTCGTCGCGGTGGACCTTTTCGCGGCGCTCGTGGCGCTCTTGCGCTTCCAGGCTCATGGTGGCGATTGGACGCGCATCCAGGCGCTTCAGCGAGATCGGATCGCCGGTCACCTCGCAATAACCGTATTCGCCCTCGTCAATGCGGCGCAGCGCAGAGTCGATCTTGGCGACCAGCTTGCGCTGGCGGTCGCGGGTGCGCAATTCCAGCGCGCGGTCGGTCTCTTCACTGGCACGGTCGGCGACATCGGGAATATTGCGGGTGTTGTCCTGCAGCCCTTCGATTGTATCGCGGCTGTCGGACAGTAGTTCCTGCTTCCAATTCAATAGCTTGCGTCGGAAATACTCAAGCTGCCGTTCGTTCATGAACGGCTCATCTTCGGCCGGTCGGTAGTCGTCCGGCAGAAACACTTCTTGCTTCATTTCGGCTCCTTCGGTCTGGCCCATAATGCTGGTCATAATTTGCACCTGAACATTTTGGCTCCCCCTCTGCCGCAGCGTTTATCCCTATCGGGAAGGAATGTCACTACACAATAGTGGCGCGGTTTGGTTAAAACCTTGATAAGAACTGGGCGCTGCGGCACCGATCATGACTGGAACAGGAAAGATATGCAATTTCAGGGCACTAAAGAATATGTCGCAACGGATGATTTGAAAGTTGCGGTCAATGCGGCAGTGACACTGGAGCGGCCGCTGCTGGTCAAGGGCGAGCCGGGCACCGGCAAGACCGAGCTGGCCAAGCAGGTTGCAGAGGCGCTGGGGCTTCGGATGATCGAGTGGAATGTGAAGTCCACCACCCGCGCGCAGCAGGGCCTCTATGAATATGACGCCGTCAGCCGCTTGCGCGACAGCCAGCTGGGCGACGAACGGGTGCATGACGTCAGGAACTACATCAAAAAGGGCAAGCTGTGGGAGGCCTTTGAGGCGGACGAGAAAGTCGTTTTGCTGATCGACGAGATCGACAAGGCCGACATCGAATTCCCCAATGACCTGCTGCAGGAGCTCGACAAGATGGAGTTCCACGTCTACGAGACCGGCGAGACGGTCAAGGCAAGGCACCGTCCGATCATGATCATCACCTCCAACAACGAAAAAGAACTGCCGGACGCCTTTTTGCGCCGCTGCTTCTTCCACTACATCCGCTTCCCGGATGCGGAGACGATGAAGAAGATCGTCGAGGTGCATCACCCCGGCATCAAGGACGCCCTGCTGACCGCTGCGCTGACCCAGTTCTATGAGATCCGCGATACCCAGGGGCTGAAGAAAAAACCGTCAACCTCGGAGGTGATCGACTGGCTGAAACTGCTGCTGGCCGAGGATCTGAGCCCGGAGGACATCGCCCGCGACGGCGCCAGCGCGCTGCCCAAGCTGCATGGGGCGCTGCTGAAAAACGAGCAGGACGTGCATCTGTTCGAACGCCTCGCGTTCATGGCCCGCGGGCGGCGCTGACGCCCGCTTGCACCACCCGGCAGGCGCCGTTGTCCGGCGCCCTCCCGTTTTCCTTCAAATTGCTGCCGCATTCCCCTATCAGAGTGGTAAGAGCCGGGCTGCCATGTCCGGGCTGATAGGAGACGCCTGATTGCCTGCTGACGCTGCCCCGGTTTCACACCTGCCCGCTTGCCGTCAGGCCCTGCGCCTGCTGCGGGGCGCTGCCGCCGCAGCGGCGCTGCTGGCGCTGGCCGCCTGTTCCGTCCCCTCAGCCCGGGTGGAGGCGCCGACCCGGGCGGCAGCAGCCCCGGCCGCGCTGCCGCCGGTCAAGGTGTTCCCCGCCCGCCGGCCGCAGCCGCCGCAGCGCTCCAACGCAGATATTGCGCGCGATTTCCTGGACCTGCATTTCCGGCTGGAAGGCGGCAGCACCCTGCCCCAGTTCACCCGGTTCGAAGGCCCAGTCACCCTGCGGGTGACGGGCAGCCCCGCCCCGGGGTTCAGCCGCGACCTCAACGCGCTTTTGGCACGGCTGCGGGACGAGGCCGGGATCCCGATCCGCCGGGTGTCCGGCGACAGTGCCGGCATCACCATCCAGTCGGTCTCCCGCGCGGAGATCCGGCGGGCATTGCCCAAGGCGGCCTGTTTCGTGGTGCCGAATGTGTCCTCGCTGAGTGAGTACCGGCGCAACCGGCGCAGCGCGCGCACCAACTGGTCGCTGTTGCGCAGCCGCGAGCGGCTGGCGGTGTTCATCCCCAATGACACCAGCCCGCAGGAGGTGCGCGACTGCCTGCATGAGGAGCTGGCCCAGGCGCTCGGCCCGCTGAACGATCTCTACCGGCTGCCGGATTCGATCTTCAACGATGACAATATCCATGCGGTGCTGACAGGCTTTGACATGCTGATCCTGCGCGCCACCTACGCGCCAGAGCTGCGCACCGGCATGAGCCGGGCCGAAGTGGCAGAGCAGCTGCCCGCGGTGCTGGCGCGGCTCAATCCGGGCGGCACCCGCACCGCCGCCGTCTGGCTGCCGGAAACGCCGCGGGCCTGGATCGCCGCCTATGAGCAGGCGCTTGGGCCAAGCGCCTCGCCGCGGGACCGGCTGCGGGCCGCCAACCGGGCTGCGGAGATTGCCCGCGACCTGGGCTGGCAGGACCACCGCCGCGCCCTGAGCCATTATACACTGGGCCGGATGCTGCACGTCCGCGAGCCGGAGCTGGCGCTGCAGCACTTCCGCACCGCAATGAGCTACCTGCGGGGCCTGCCCGGCACCCGGATGCATCAGGCCAAGCTGACGGTGCAGCTGGCCGCCTATGAGATTGCCACCGGCAACGGGGCGGCGGCGCTGGCGCGGCTGGGACCGGCGGCGGACACCGCGGCAGCGCATGAGAACGCGGCGCTGCTGTCGACGCTGCTGATGCTGCAGGCGGAGGCGCTGGAGCTGGAGGGCCGCAGCGTCGAAGCCCGCCGGGTCAGGCTGGACAGCCTGGGATGGGCAAGGTACGGCTTTGGTCCGGATTGGGTGGTCGAGGCGCGGCTGGAGGAAATCGCCGCGCTGCGCCCCTCTGCCCCCTGATCCGGCAGTGACTGAACAGAAACGGATAGAGACATGATCGTAATCGCCGGCTTGGTGCTGGGCGCTCTGATTGGCGCGATGAAGGCCCGCAAACGTGGCGGCAACACCCTGGACATGCTGCAATACGGGGCTGTCTATGCCATCGTTTTTGGTATTCTCGGCCTGCTGGCAACCATTCTGACACACCGGGTGCTGGCGTAACCCTGCCGGAGGCTCTGCGATGTTCCAGCCCTTCTTTGAAAACCTGCGCAAGGCGTCCATTCCGGTCAGCCTGCGCGAGTACCTGACGTTCCTTGAGGGAATGAAGGCGGGGCTGGCGACCTATGACATCGAGGCCTTCTACTTCCTCGCCCGCGCCGCAATGGTGAAGGATGAGCGCAACATCGACAAGTTCGACCGCGCCTTTGCTGCCACCTTTGAAGGGCTGGAGGCGATCCCCGCCGAGGCCGTGATGGAGGCGGTGGACATTCCCGAGGAGTGGCTGCGCAAGATGGCGGAAAAGCATCTGAGCGCAGAGGAGAAGGCTGAGATCGAGGCGCTTGGCGGTTTCGACAAGCTGATGGAGACGCTGAAGGAGCGCCTCAAGGAACAGCAGGGCCGCCACCAGGGCGGCAACAAGTGGATCGGCACCGCCGGCACCTCGCCCTTTGGCGCCTATGGCTACAACCCCGAGGGCGTGCGGATCGGGCAGGACAAGAGCCGCCACCAGCGCGCGGTCAAGGTCTGGGACAAGCGCGAGTTCAAGAACCTCGATGGCGATGTCGAACTCGGCACCCGCAACATCAAGGTGGCGCTGAAACGCCTCCGCCGCTGGGTCCGCGAGGGCGCGCAGGAGGAGCTGGATCTGGACGGCACCATCCGCTCCACTGCCGAGCACGGCTATCTGGATGTGAAGACCCGCCCCGAACGGCACAATGCGGTGAAGGTCTTGCTGTTCCTGGACGTCGGCGGCTCGATGGATCCGCATATCCAGGTGGTGGAGGAGCTGTTCTCTGCCGCGCGGGCAGAGTTCAAGCATCTGGAATACTACTACTTCCACAATTGCCTGTATGAGGGCGTCTGGCGCGACAACCGGCGGCGCTGGGACGAGAAGATCCCGACCCATGAGGTGCTGCGCACCTACGGGCCGGATTACAAATGCATCTTTGTGGGGGATGCCTCGATGTCGCCCTATGAAATCGCCTATCCCGGCGGGGCCAATGAGCATTGGAACGAGGAAGCGGGCCAGATCTGGCTGCAGCGTGCGCGCGACGCCTGGGCGTCGAACCTGTGGATCAACCCGGTGCCGGAGAAGTATTGGGACTACACCCATTCAATCAGCATGATCCGGGAGATCTTTGAGGACCGCATGGTGCCGATGACGCTGGACGGTCTGGAACGCGGCATGCGGGAGCTGAGCCGCTAGGCCTTCCCCATTTTTGAGAAACCTGTGCAGCCGCGCCAAGCGGCCCTCCCGCGCCCGCAGGTGCGCTGGCTTGCGCCAGTCCCCTTGGCGGCCTTGGGCATGGCATCCTGCTTGCCGGGGCAAGCAGGATGCGCGCCGGACCCTAAGGTCCGGCGCCGGGCCCAACCGGGAGGACGGCATTTCCAATGCAGGCCGCACGGGCGGGAGCACCGCCTCGCTTCGCGGATCGGGACGTCAGCCGCCTAGCAAGCCCCAGCTGCCCAGAACCGCGATTGGGACGAACAGCCAGCCCTGCGGCAGCAGGCCGTAGCCCACCCGGCGCAGCGGCGGCACCAGGATGCCCGCCGCGGCCGTGACCGCTGCCATCAGCGTTCCGGCCAGGGCCATATCCGCCGAACCGCGGGCGCCGAGAAACAAAAACAGGGCCATCAGGCCCAGGAACCCGGTCACCAAATGCCAGCAAAGCAATGTGGTCTCGCGCACCGCATCAGGCAGGCTGCGGTCCTGCGCGAGCGGCACGGCGCATTCGCGGCCGCCGATCACGGCATGCACCCCCATCCACAAAGCTGCCAGCGCTGACGCTGCAAGAAAAGTCCATTGCATAAAATTTCTCCGGATCAATGCTTAAGCGGCCTTGGGGTCATCCGGGCCGGGCGTATTGCGCATCTTGACCACGCGTTGCCTTGCCGCGCCACGGGCAATTCCGCCGCAGCCCCTGCAAATCCCCCTCTGCAGCCCTGCAGACGGTTGATTGCGGCAGCCGCCGCACCTAGGTCCTGTTGCTGAATGAGCAGCAACCACTCCATCACCGGCCCCATTCTGATCCTTGACGATCTGCGCGATGGCCAGATGCAGCTTGCGGCGCTGTTCATTGCGCCCAAGGGGCAAACCGTGCCGCCTGTCTCGCTCGACGGCATGGACCGTCAGGCCGAGCCGCTGGCGGAATACGCAAGCGTTTCGGTTCTGCGCGCGCGCTTTTCCCTGCCTGCGGACCGGCCCTCCAGCTATCAGTGGAACGGGCAGCGCTTTGAGGTCGCGGGCGGGTTCGGCGGGGATATGCGGATTGCCTATGCCTCCTGCAACGGCGAGGAGCATGGCGACCTGGACCGCGACGGGAAAGAGCGCAACGCCATGTTGGCGCGGATGGGTGCGGAGCACCGCAAGCGCCCCTTCTCGCTGCTGCTGCATGGCGGCGATCAGGTCTATGCCGATGAGGTGACGGACGGCCACCGGCTGAGCGAGGGCTGGCCGGACAAATTGCCGCGCGATCCCTCGCGGGAGGATCTGGACAGCCTGCGCGCGCATCTGCGGGAGGGCTTTCTGCGCCGCTACCTGGCGGTCTACAGCGCGCCGGAGCTGGCCTGGCTCGCGGCCCGCGTGCCCTCGCTGATGCAATGGGACGACCACGATATATGCGACGGCTGGGGATCGCTGCGCCGCTCCAGCACCTATTCGCCGGTGGGCCAGACACTGTTTGCGGCAGCCCGGCAAGCAGCGCTGCTGTTTCAGCACGGCTGCTGCCACGGGGACCTGCCCGCGCGGTTTGCCGATCCTGATGGCACCCACCTGGGCTGGCGCATTGAGGCACCGGGGTTGCGGCTGCTGGCGCCCGATCTGCGCTCGGAGCGCAGCCGCCGCCGGGTGATGGCGCGCGGCGGCTGGCGGATGATGAAGGCCGAGGTCAAGCGGGGCGCACCGGGGCAGACCTTCCTGCTGTCCAGCGTGCCCCTGCTGGGGCCACGGCTGTCGCTGCTGGAGCTGCTGATGGTGCTGACGCCGCGGATGCAAAAATATGAGGACGACCTGCGCGACCAGTGGCAAAGCCGGGCCCACCGGGCCTCCTGGCGGCGGATGCTGCGGATGATGCGGGATACCGCCGCCAAGGACGGCCAGCAGGTCACCGCCGTGTCCGGCGAGATCCACCTGGCGGCGCGCGCCGAGATGCCCCTGGGCGGCGGCAAGACGCTGCACCAGCTGGTCGCCTCCGGCATTTCCCACCGGGCGCCGCCCAAGGCCTGGGCGCGGGTGCTGGGAATGCTGTCCTGGCTGGGGGACGCCCCCCTGCCCGGCCACCCGGTCCGCATCCGCAAGATCCCCGGTCAGGCCGGGCGCTATGCGGCGGAACGGAACTATCTGATCCTGGAAAGGCGGGACACGCAGTGGGCCGCAATCTGGGATCTGGAAACCTCGGGCCAGTCCGAACCGCTGCGGCTGTAGCCGCCGCCAGTCCCGGTTTGCCAACGGTTTTCTGCGCAACCTGAAGCAGTCTGCGTGCGGAAATCCGCCGGTGCCTGCGGCATCCGGCGCATGTCCGCCGAAGCAGCCGCGCCCCGGTTGAACGGGCCATGCCGCTGACGCTACGCAAGAGGAAAAGAAGCCGCGGACCAAAACCGCATTCCCCGAGCAGGAGCATCGCGTGAGCGTGCCGCATCAAGACATATCCCCCCGTGGCGCGCCCCCCGCCGCCACCGTGAAGCCGTTTCAGATCCGCGGACGGTATTTCACCGCCGTTGCGCTGCGCCCGGAGAACGGGCCGCTGGACCAGGCGTTCTACGCGGCACTGGACGCGCAGCTGCGCTGGAACCCCCACTTCTTCGACGGCGCGCCGCTGATTCTGGATCTGGCGCAGGCGCCCGGCCTGTCCCGCCCGGCCGAACTGCGGGCGCTGACGGACTGCTTGCGCAGCCGCGGGCTGGCAGTGTTCGGGGTGCAGAATGCCACGCCGGAACAGATCTCCGCGGCTGAGGACGCCGGGCTGATCACCATCGCCAGCGGCAAGGATGCGCCGCTCAACATGGAAGGCAGCACCAGGCCCGGCCCGCGCCGCGAAATCCCCAAAAAACTCAGGCCGCCGGAAAACCGGCTGATCACCCAGCCGGTGCGCTCCGGCCAGACGGTGGTGGCCGAAGGCGGCGATCTGGTGGTGGTCGGGCCGGTGAGCTCGGGCGCCGAGCTGATCGCGCGCGGCAGCATTCATGTTTATGGCCGCCTGCGCGGCCGCGCCATGGCCGGCGCCGAGGGCGACGAGACCGCCCGGATCTTTTGCAACAGCCTGGACGCGGAGCTTTTGGCGGTCGCCGGGCTGTACCGGACAAACGAGAATTTGGAGCCGGAGCTGCTGAACCGCCCGGTGCAGGTGTTCCTGCAGGACGAGCGGCTGTGTGTGGAAGCCTTGGGATGAAGGCTGTTAAGAGGGCTGGAATGAGAGAGGCAGGACGAATGAGCAAGGACCTGAAACTGGAAGAACCGCTGGGCCGGGTGATCGTTGTCACCTCGGGCAAGGGCGGTGTCGGTAAGACCACAACCTCGGCGGCAGTAGGCGCCGAGCTGGCGCGGCGCGGCCACAAGACGGTGGTGATCGACTTCGACGTCGGATTGCGCAACCTGGACATGATCATGGGCTGCGAGCGCCGGGTGGTGTTCGACTTTATCAACGTGATCCAGGGCGACGCCAAGCTGAAGCAGGCGCTGATCCGCGACCGGCGGCTGGAAAACCTGTCGGTGCTGCCGACCTCGCAGACCCGCGACAAGGACGCGCTGACCAAAGAGGGTGTTGAACGGGTTCTGGAAGAGCTGCGCCAGGAGTTCGATTATATCATCTGCGACAGCCCGGCAGGGATCGAGCGCGGCGCCCAGATGGCGATGCATTTTGCCGATGAGGCGATTGTGGTCACCAACCCCGAAGTGTCGTCTGTCCGGGACAGTGACCGGGTTCTGGGGCTGCTGAACAGCATCACTGAACGCGCCAGCAAGAGCGGCGCAGAGCCGGTGAAGGCGCAGGTGCTGATCACCCGCCACGACAAATCCCGCATCGACAGCGGCGAGATGATGACGGTGGAGGATGTGCTGGAGGTTCTGGCGGTGCCGCTCCTGGGCATCATCCCCGAAAGCCCGGCGGTGCTGCGCGCCTCCAACCTGGGCGTGCCGGTGGTGCTGGACGACCCGTCGGCGGCGGCTGCGGCCTATGAGGACGCGGTGGGCCGGCTGATCGGCGAGCAGATCGAGATGCGGATTGCCGCAGATCCCCGCCGCGGCCTGCTGCAGCGGCTGTTCCGCCGGGCGGTGTAAGCAATGTTCGGATTTTCCCTCCGCCCCCGCAAAGCCTCTGCCAATACTGCCAAGGAACGGCTGCAGATCCTGCTGGCGCATGAGCGCAGCGGCAGCGGCGGCGCCCGCCCCGACTGCCTGCCGCAGCTGCAGCGCGAGATCCTGGAAGTGATCCGCCGCCACATGCAGATCGGCGACGAGGCGATCGACATCCGGATGGAGCGCGGCGATGAGCTGTCCAGCCTCGAAATCAACATCGAATTCCCGGGAAAACTGGGTGTGAACTAGGGCCGGGGCCCTGGGGGCTGCCTAGCGGCGGCCTCTGAATTCAGACTGCGGGGCTGCCAAACGGCGGCCCCGGAAATTTTAAGAAAATCCGGCGCAGAGACCCCACCCTTATCCTGCGCCGGGTAAGGGCAGGTTAATCCTGCCCGTGCTGTCATGGGCCTTTCGCAATTGCCCTGCCGAAGGCCCATGACATATATCTTCTCCCCCTCCAGTCCCGGCCAGTCCGGCAGAGCCGCACCGCAGGGCACCCTGCGGCTGGGGGAGCTGCTGGGAGCGCTCAGCCATGCCCTCGATCTGACCGAAGGCCAGCCTGAGGGCCATTGCGTCCGCTGCTGCTGGATCGGCATGCAGGCCGCGCGGGAGCTGGAGCTGCCGCCGCAGGCGCGCTCCGACCTTTATTTCACACTGCTGCTGAAGGATCTCGGGTGCAGCTCCAACGCGGCCCGCATCTGCCAGCTGTACCTGACCGATGATCTGTCCTTCAAACAGAACTTCAAGACGGTGAGCGGCGCACGCCAGGGCATCGAGTTTTTGCTGCGCAACACCGCGCTGGGGTCCAGCCCGCTGCAAAAGCTGAAAACGCTGGGCCATGTGATTGCCCGGAACGGCCAGCTGGCGGGCGAGCTGATCCAGACCCGCTGCAACCGCGGCGCCAGTATCGCCCGGCAGATGCGCTTCTCCGAGGATGTGGCGGAGGGCATCGCCAGTCTGGATGAGCACTGGGACGGCGGCGGCCAGCCGCAGGGCCTGAAAGGCGCAGCAATCCCGCTGTTTGCGCGCATCGCGCTGATGGCGCAGGTGGCAGACGTCTTTACCGCCAGTGCAGGGGCGGAGGCCGCAGCGGCGGAGCTGGAAGCCCGCGCAGGCAGCTGGTTCGACCCGGATCTTGTACCGGTCTTCACCGAAGTGATCCGCCGTCCCGGCTTCCTGGCTGATCTGCAGGACTCGGGGCTGGAGGCAGAGGTCTTTGCCACCCCGCAGGCGCAGCATATCCACGCCGTGAATGAAGACTACCTGGATGAGATCGCCCGGGCGTTTTCGCTGGTTATTGACGCCAAGAGCCCCTTTACCCACGGCCACTCGCAGCGGGTTGCGCGTTACACCGGGCTGATCTGCGACCAGCTGGGGTACTCTCCCGAGCGGCGCCGCTGGATGGTGCGCGGCGCGCTGTTGCATGACATCGGCAAACTTGGGATCTCCAACACCATCTTGGACAAGCCCGGCAAGCTGACCGATGAGGAGTTTGCCCTGATGAAGCGCCACCCGGTGCTGGGCCATGAGGTGCTGAGCCGGATTGCCGCCTTCCGCGAGCTTGCGGATGTGAGCGCTGCGCATCACGAACGGCTTGACGGCAAGGGCTACCCCTACGGGCTGGACGCCAGCCAGCTGTCGCAGGAAATGAGGGTGATGGCGGTGGCCGATATCTTTGACGCGCTGACCGCCGAGCGTCCCTACCGCGCAGCGCTGCCGCTGGAGAAGACCTATGCCATCATGGATGAACTGGCCGGTCCCGGCATTGATCCCGAGTGTTATGCCGCGCTGCAGGATGCGGTGACGGCCAGCGGCTGGCCCGCGGCCACCGATGCGCCCCTGACCGGCGGGGATTGGGAACTGCCCGCGGCAGAACAGAGCGCCTAACTGGCGAGGTTGCGGTTCTTCTGCGCATAAAGCGCCAGCGCCGTCACCTGCCCCGCCACGATGGCCGAGAACATCAGCAGGGCCGACAGGCCGATGCTGGCGTCCGCCATCAGGGTTTCATTGAACAGCGACTGCGTCGCGCTCATCAGCACCCGGCTGCCGGGGACCAGAATCAGGATGCCCTGCACGATGTAGATCGCACCGGTCAGGTTCAGCGTTTTGGCAAGCCAGGTGCCGTACAGCGTGATGCACATGGCGGTGACCCAGGTGCCGACGATCCAGCCGCCGCCGAAGCCGAGGTAGAGCGGCCCCCACATGCCCAGCACCGTAACCGGCAGTGCCCGCACGATATCCACCAGCCGGGCATTGAAGATCACCCCGATCGAGAACGACAGCGCGGGCAGCGCCAGATAGGGCATCCACCACAAAACTTCGTTCACATTCTCCACATGCGGCGTTGCCCCCCACAGTGCCGCGCCGATGCTGACGCCGATGTAGATGCCGATGAAAAGTTTCATCAGCACGAAGATCGACTGGGCAAACAGGCTGGAGCCGGAGATCACGTCGTTGAAGGCCAGGCATTCCAGGGAGTTGGCAATCGACAGCCCCGGCACGAACAGCACGATGGCGGCGATGCAGGTGCCCCAGACCGGAACCTCCACCCCCATGCTGCTGACCAGCGACACCGCCAGCCCCGCTACCAGCGCCGACAGAAATTCGACCAGGATCACCCGGTCGCCGCGGCAGAACAGCTGGCAGAGCCAGACCAGAAAACCCAGCACCGCCGACAGCGCAATGGTGGTGAGCGCGCTGCCGATCAGGGTCAGGAAGGCAGGCGGAATGGCAATATTGGCCAGCATGATCAGCCAGGCAGGATAGCGGCCCGGCTCCTCGATCCCCGGGTCCTCCACCGCGTTGATGCGGATGATGGTGCGCGCCAGCAGGCTGAGGTTGATCTGGGCGGGTTCCAGGCGGCGGATGATGAACTGGTTGTCCTCATCCGGGAACTGGCAGGAGATAGAGGTGGGAGTGGCCTGCACGATCACATTGATGCCCTGCTTTCTGGCATAGAACTGCAGGTACTTCTCGATCTTGTAGGGCGCGCAGCCGCTGCGGTGCAGGGTCTCGCCTGTGTCTGCGATGTTGCGGAGCTGAGACAGGGGTGCCATGTACCGGATGCCGTTGTTCTGGAGTGTGTTGGGGTTCAGCCCCCTTAATGGATGCGGCAAGCGGCGGCGAGTGCGGATTTTGCATGGCGGCCTGCGCTGGATGCAAGGCTTCCGGGCCGCTGCCTCTTGCTGGCGGCGCGGTTTCGGCCCATATCTGGAGCATGCTGCGCCTCATGCCAATTCTGCTGGCCGTGCTTTATGGCCTTGTGATGTACCGGATTTCCGTCTGGCGCACCAGCCGCGAGCTGGACCAGCGCTCAACCGAGCTGGCGGACCCGCGGCTGAAGCGGCTGACCGACCGGCTGGCAGCGGCGCTGAACATCGCCCGCATCCCGGTGCATATCTATGAAGTCGACCCGGTGAACGGGCTGGCGGCGCCGGACGGGCGGATTTTCATCACCCGCGGCTTTTACCGCAAATACCAGAACGGCGAGGTGAGCGCAGAGGAGCTGGCCAGCGTGATCGCGCATGAGCTGGGCCATGTCGCGCTGGGGCATGCGCGTAAGCGGATCATCGACTTTTCCGGCCAGAATGCGCTGCGCACGGCGCTGATGCTGATCCTGGGACGTTACATCCCCTTTATCGGCCCCTGGATTGCCGGGGCGCTGACCTCGCTGCTGGCGGCGCGGCTGTCGCGCGGGGATGAATATGAGGCGGACGAATATGCCGCAGCGCTGCTGACCAAGGCGGGGATCGGGCTGGCCCCGCAGAAAAGCCTGTTTGCCAAGCTGGAAGAGCTGACCCAGGCGCGGGCCGGCATGGCGCCTGCCTGGCTGATGAGCCACCCCAAGACAGATGAGCGTATCGCCGCGCTGGAGCGGCTGGAAGCGAAATGGTCCAGGGGCTGAGCCTGCGGCAAGGGCGGGATTGAGGGGCCGTCCCCTCAAACTCCCCGGAGGATTTTCACAAAGAAGACGAGAGGGCCTTGGCCAGCCGCGGCAGGCGGGCTTTCTTGAGCAGCGGGCGGATTTGCCAGGCGCCACCGGAGAGGCGGTTGGCCTCGGCCAGCACCTGCGCGCCGAGCGCCTCCATGCCGCTGCTGTCCTGAAGCCAGAAGCGGTAGAGGAGTTCATCCGGGCCAAGGCGCTCCAGCCCTTCCTCCGCCAGGGTGTGGCGGGGGAAGTCCTTGTTGTTGACCGTCACGATGGCGTCGGCATGGCCTGCGATGGCGGCGGCAAGCACATGGGTGTCACCGCTGTCGGGCAGCCAGAGGCGCGCCTCAATCCCCGGTGCGGGGGCGACTTCGGCCTTGGGCCAATTGGCGCGGGCCAGGGCAATCTCTGCCGATGCCTGCGCCGCGCCTTCGGGGCCGAGTTTCAGCGCCGCGCGCTCCCACTCACCCAGGATCCGGGCGGACCACAGCGGGGTGAAATGGCCCAGGCGCGCCGCGCCCAGGAGCATCTCCCGCATCACCGTCGGGTAGAGCACGCAAGTGTCGAGGAGCAGCTTCACCTGCGTCAGTCCAGCCGGAAGAACACGGCCTTCAGATAGCCGCTTTCGGCCAGCTGCGGCAGCTGCGGGTGGTCGGGGCCTGCATAACCGGTGTGGATGAGCGCGCCGCAGCGGCCCGCTTTGCCGATGCCGCGGGCCGAGGCGTTGCGGAACCGGGACAGATCAGCGGCGTGCGAGCAGGAGCACAGGCCGAGGTAGCCGCCCGGCTTTACCAGCGGCGCGGCCAGCTTGGCCACGCGCTCATAAGCGCGCAAGCCCGCTTCCAGCGCCTGCTTCGAGGGCGCAAAGGCGGGCGGGTCGCAGATCACCACATCAAAGGTCTCGCCCTCCTGCCCCAGGGCCGCCAGCACGTCGAACGCATCGCCCTGGCGGGCGGTGAGCTTGTCTTTGAAGCCTCCGGCCTCAGCGCCCTGGACGGCCAGTTCCAGCGCGGCGGCAGAGCCGTCGACGCAGGTGGCCTGCCCTGCTCCGCCCGCCAGCATCGCCAGGCCGAAGCCGCCGACGTGGGAGAACACATCCAGCACCTTGGCGCCCGGCGCGGTCAGGCGCGCGGCAAAGGCGTGGTTTTCGCGCTGATCGAAGAACAGGCCGGTCTTCTGGCCGCCGGTAAGGTCGGCCATATAGGTGGCGCCGTTCATCATGACTGGCACCGGCGCGGCGGGCGCCTCGCCCAGCAGGGTCTGGTTCACGTCATCGAGGCCTTCCAGCCCGCGGGTGCGGCCTGTCGCGTTTTTCAGGATAACTTCAGCGCCGGTCACGTCTGCCAGGGCGGCGGCGAGCATGTCCAGATGCGCCTCGGCCCAGGCGGCGTTGGGCTGCACCACGCAAGTGCCGCCGAAGCGGTCTATCACAACGCCGGGGAGGCCATCGGATTCGGCATGGACCAGCCGGTAGAACGGCGCATCATACAGCCGTTCGCGCATCTCAAGCGCGCGGGTCAGGCGTGCGGCGAACCAGGCCTGATCAATCTGCGCCTCCGGGTCACGGTCCAGCATCCGGGCAATGATCTTGCTTTCGGGATTGACCGAAACCAGCCCCAGCGGGCGCTGCGCCTCGTCTTCCAGCACCGCCAGGGTGCCGGGCGCCAGATTGCGGGTGCGCCGGTCGGTGACCAGCTCGTTGGCATAAACCCAAGGAAACCCGTGCCGGATGGCGCGGGCGTTGGACTTGGGCTTCATTTTCACGCGGGGGCGCTGCGGCGCATCAGGGGAGGCTGTCATGCCCCCCTCATATCCGTAAGCCCCAAACAGGGAAAGAGGCCGTTTCGCCCCCGGCCGCAGAACCGGCGCGGCGGCCTGCGCCCCTGCGCGTCCGGGCCTGTCACCGCTCGCGCGAGCGCCAGCCGCCGCGGCGGCGCGGTTTTTCCGAGCCTGCCAGACCGTCGCGCAGCACCGCCGTCATCGGGTGGTCCGGCTGGTCGGTGCCGTAAAGCTCCAACAGCGCCTGAATGTCGGCGCGGCTGTCACGTGCAGCATCCATGCCCAGCGCCCAGTCAAAGAAGATGCTGCGGCATTGCGCGCCGGTGATGCCGTCGATCCGGTAGGATTCGTAGATCAGACCGCGCGGGTCGTGTTCACTGCTGCCCTTCATCCGCCCCTTCTCCTTGCAAGGCTTCCGCTATGATCGCAGCGCAGCCTGTGTAGCGGGACTGCAGCTCCTGCTCCAGAGCATCCAGCCGGGCATAGCCGGTGGTGCGGCAGAGGAACTGCGCCCCGCCCTCGCCGATGGCATCAGCCTCGATGGCCTTGCCGGAGAGCAGCCGCGCTGCGCATTGCACGGACCAGAATAGCCGGTAACTGGCGCCGAGGTATTCTGCATCCGCGTCACTCAGCCATCCGGCAGCGACAGCCCCGGCCAGGCCTGCGGGCACATCGCGCGCGCCGGAGCCGGAGGTCAGCGCCCCCGCTTGCGAGATCAGCTCCACATCCATCATCCGCCCGGGCCCGTTCTTGGCGTCCCAGACACCCGCCGGAGCCTTGGCGGCGGCCAGCCTTTCGCGCATCTTCGCCACCTCGTGCTGCACCTCGCCGCGCGGCCGCGGCTGCGCCAGGAAGCCCGCGCGGAAATCCTCAATTTCCGCGGCCAGGCTGTCCTCCCCTGCAACCACCCGGGCGCGGGTCAGCGCCAGATGCTCCCAGACCCAGGCCTCGTTCTGCTGGTAGAGGGTGAAACCCGCCAGGCTGACCGCCACCGGACCCTGGGTGCCGGAGGGGCGCAGCCGCATGTCGACCTCGTAGAGGCGGCCCTGCGACATTGGCGCCGACAGCGCGGTGACAAAAGCCTGGGTAAGACGGGCGTAATAGGGGCGCGTGGCCAGCGGGCGTTTGCCCTCTGACATCTCTGCCGTGCCGGGGTCGTAGATCACGATGATGTCGAGATCGGATTGCGCGTTGATCTGCCCGGCCCCGAGCGAGCCCATCGCCAGCACCGCCGCGCCGCGGCCCGGTGCGGGGCCGTGTTTACGGGCGAAGTGATCCACCACTTCCGGGGTGATCCCGGCGATCACCACCTCTGCCAGTTCGGCGTATTGCGCCCCGGCCTGGTGGCCGTCGATCAGCCCGCGCAGGTGATGCACCCCGATACGGAAGTGCCATTCCTTGCACCAGCGGCGGGTGGCGTCGAGGCGGGATTCATAATCGCTTTCCAGGGCCAGGCGGCGGGCCAGTTCACCCCGCAGTTCGGCCGCGCCCGGCCAGGGATCAAAGAAGGATCCGCCAATCACCGCATCAAACACGGCGGAGTTGCGGGACAGGAAGCTGGCTAGCTCGCTGGAGGTGCCGGCGATATCGATCAGCAGGTCGATGAGCTGCGGGTTGGCGCCGAACAGCGAGAACAGCTGCACCCCGGCAGGCAGCCCGGCCAGGAAGCCGTCAAGCGCCAGCAGCGTCTCTGCCGGTTTGGCGGTCTTGGCAACCCGGGCCAGCAGTTCCGGTTTCAGCCGTTCGAAGATCTGCGCACCGCGGGCTGAGCGCAGCGCCGGGTAGGTCGGCCAGCGGGCGATGACGGCGCCGTCGAGTTCCGCCGTTTCCGCAGGAAGCGCAGCAGGCGGCGGCACGGCGCCTGCGGAAAAGAACCCTTCGGTCAGCGCATGCACGTCTTCCAGGCGTTCCTTGATTTCCGCCATCAGCGGTTCCGGGTCGCGGTCCATCAGGCAGGCGATACGGGCGATGCCGTCATCGGATTTCGGCATCCGGTGGGTCTGGGCGTCATGCACCATCTGGATGCGGTGCTCGACCTCCCGGTGGGCCCGGTAATGCGCCGCCAGCTGCTCTGCCGCGTCCTGCGGCACCCATCCTTTGCCCGCCAGCGCCGCCAGCCCCTCGACGGTGCCGCGCAGGCGCAGGGATTCATCGCGCCCGCCCGCGATCAGCTGCCGGGTCTGGGTAAAGAACTCGATTTCGCGGATGCCGCCGCGGCCCAGTTTCATGTCGTGCCCCGGCACGCTCAGCGCACCGCCGGTGCCCTTGCTTTCCCGGATGCGCAGGCGGATGTCATGGGCGTCCTGGATGGCGGCAAAATCCAGATGGCGCCGCCAGACAAAGGGGCGCAGGGTCTTGAGAAACCGCTGGCCCGCGGCGATGTCGCCGGCGCAGGGGCGGGCCTTGATATAGGCGGCGCGTTCCCAGGTGCGGCCCAGGCTCTCATAGTACCGCTCCGCCGCCTCCATCGCCAGGCAGACGGGCGTGACCGCTGGATCGGGGCGCAGCCGCAGGTCGGTGCGGAACACGTAACCGTCACCGGTGCGGTCGCTGAGGGCTGCGCACATGTTCTTGGTCGCGCGCACCATGCCCTGGCGCGCCTCATAAAAGTCATCCGGATCGAACCGGGTTTCGTCGAACAGGCAGATGAGGTCGATGTCGGAGCTGTAGTTCAGCTCATGCGCGCCCATCTTGCCCATCGCCAGGATGGTGAGGCCGCCAGCGGTTTCCACGTCGTCCTCTGTCAGGCCCGGCAGTTTCTTGCGGCGGATCAGGTTGGCGATTTCCGCCTTGATGGCGACATCCGCGCTCAGCCCGCCGAATTCGGTCAGCGCGCCGGTCACCTGCTCCAGGCTCCAGCCGCCGCTGAGGTCGCACAGCGCGGTCAGCAGCGCCAGCCGCCGCTTGGCCTGGCGCAGGCCGGGCTTGAGCTGCGCGCCCTCCAGCGTCCGGCAATCCGCCAGAATGGTTTCCAGCGCCGCGCCGGGATCCTGCAGCGCCTCCGGCAGCCACCCGGCCTCCCGTCCGGTGAGTTCCGAGAGATAGGGGCTGGAGCCGCAGGCCCCGGCCACCAGATCGGCCAGTTCGCCGGACAGCGCCGGCACCAGCGCGCGCGCTTCGGCGCCAAGCTCAGGGTCAAAGGGGCGGGGAATGCGGGTGATCTGCAGGGCGGTCGTCATGCCCCTGACACTGTTCCCGCGGCACCGCCGCGTCAATGGCCGAAATGCCGCGCGGCAGGGCCCCGGCCCAGGTGCCGCCGCGCACCTTCGGGATTTCCCTCCTCCCGCTCCAGCCTGTGATCGGTGCCGGTGCGGGAGCCCCAGCCAGGGTGTCCGCCGGCAGTTTGCCCGCTGCGGGCAGGCGGATTGCGCTGTTAGGAGACACTTGATATTGCAGTAACCGGATGAGGCAGGATGAAGCCGAATGAAGCCGGATGGCGGCATATAAAAAAGGGCTTTCAGGAAGGTTTGCGGCTGAGGGCAGGCCCGGAGCGTTTGTCCTTCAATACTCGGCAAAATGGCCGACATGGCGCCTGAAGGCAATTCTGGGACACTTACCGTTGCAAACTCGCAAACACCCCTGAAAGGCCCGTAAAACAGGGTTTTAACGCGAAAGCGGCGGCAGGAAGTCTGCTAAAATCGCGGTCCCGAACTTTGAACTGGCTCCAAAAACCCGCGGGCAATTCCTAGTATTGGATTACTCTTTAGATAACATGACCTTAAGCAAAATTTGCGGGCAACCTCGGCTTCCGGAACTTGGAACTGTTTTTCCGCTTGGAGAGTCCTACTCAAGGCTGCCGGATAACAGCTTGACAGTTGTACCTTGGGGTCAGAGGTTTGCCAAAAGTTGAACCCGTCGAACCACAAACAGGTAGCCCTTGATGCTAACACGTTTTCTTTTTGTATTAGGGCTTCAGATCACGGCAATCTGCGGCCCAGCCTGGCCCCAGTCATCGTTACCGCAGAATTCCACAGGAACACCCGACGCTCAATATATAGATACGACAGATCATGTTGCATCTCCTAAAACATTTGATCCCACCTACTCGCTTCGCCTTATTGAGCAGGCTATCCGTGACCTGGCAAGAGAAAATAATCAAACTGAGATTGATCTTGTGCCAGCTCTCAACCTTATCGAAGATGCGATCCGGGATCTTGTACCAGTCAAAGACCAAGTTGATGAAGCCCTCCGGATTGAACACGCAACTCGTGATCTGAACGCCCAGGAGAAAATGGCGAAATGGGCCGAGTTGATGTATTATGCCACAGGGGCAACAGTCGTCTTAACTGCTCTTGCGCTACTCACCATCGCGATAACTTTGCACTACACTCGCAAAGCCGCGAACGCTTCGGTCGATATGGTAGAAGAAGCCGCGACTGCAACTCGAGCTGCGGAGGAAACGCTTCGGATCACTCATACCATTGGTCGAGAGCAGATTGAGTCAGCTAACGAAGCCAATCAGCTTGCTCGGAATTCTATACGTGAGCAAAGCAGGCCTTTTTTGTATGTCGAGCCGAACGCAAGCAATTTTGCTGATTGGCTTACAGGTGACCGCCCCCTCTCTTGGCCTGTCACAATTAAAAACCTTGGTCACTCCGCAGCGGTCATAACCAAGGTATTGATACGCGCTACGATATCCGAAGAGTTGGATTCAAACCAAAATTGGAGCGGGGAGCAAGCTGCGAAACTGAATGGCATGGCCCCCGGTGTGCCTGAAGATCTATTGTTATTGCCTAGACAGCATTTTCAGCCCAGCACGGGAAGTGTCCTAATGAGACTGCGCGAACCTGAATACGCTCAAGTCAACTCCAATCAAGCCTTTGTGTTTCTAAAAATCCGTGTGGAATACAGTGATATGTACGGCGAACCGCACGAAACCGTTGCAACATTCCAGCACGGTTTCCACAACTACCGTGTGACCACCGTCGGAGGTAAGAAGCACAACTATCGAACATAGCCCTAGCCACCGATACAGATTGTAATTGAGTAGGCTTATTTTGGCGCGAGGGAGGCTAGGCTCCCGATAAGCGCAGTTATGTTCAATATTGACGGCCATGTTTCACTACGCGGCCCCTTCCAGCTCACATTCCAATGCCGGAGCCAAACAAGGAAGGCAATGACGGACAACGAGGCTATTGTTCACGCTGGGGTCGCAACCCATGCGGAAAGCCCGATACTCTCTTCCGTCATCACTGCAGACGTAGCGGGTGGGCTCCCTGCGCACCTTATAGCCGAAGCGTATTAGTAGGGGCCCAAGCCCAGGGAGCGAAAGCGACATCAGTTCGGAAGCGCCCATCTCATAAGCAGCAGCTCCCTATGCAGACTTTTCACCGCGTGGGCAGAACTACCGCTCATCTAGTCAACGCCGCTCTATCAACTCGGCGGATCGCGGGTCTCCTTCCCAAAATAGAACCCAACGACTGAGCCAAAAATGCCGATTACTGCGGGTAACAAAGACGTCGCCAAAAAATTGGCCGCCTCGCGAGGTGATGTACCATCGGGATCGTTCAGGTTCGGCGCGACAAACAGTGACGCAGAAACCAAGAGGCCGATCAACAAAATGACGCCCACCAAGAGCCAGTAAATTCTGTTCGCAAGACTGACTCGTGCGTCATGGGCGGCCTGCTGAGGATCAAAGGCCTTTTCGTCCGGTACATTCGGAAATTTAACTAAATCTTTTTCGCCAGCATCAACTGGGTCATTAACAATGTTTTCGGGAGGCCCCTCTCTAGGTCCAGGAGGATTGACGCCTGACTCACTCATCTTCTAGCCGTCTGCCAATGGCTGAACACGAGCTCCCGCACGTTCTTACGGTTTTGATCGGCGACTAGTACATGCTCGAACTTTTTGAAGGCCTCGACCATGCGCCGCTCAGTTCCCAGGGCTATCCTAACCGCTTCTGCGTCCGACGTGAGATCGTAGGCTTCTTTGATCTCACGAAGCGCTTCCTGAGCACCCCGCGACAACCTGAGGGAAATGCGATCACGCGAAGCCTCCTCCGGAGTGTCTTGTCTATCCGAACTCATGATCATCTCCTTTTCCGCTTCCCGCTGGAGGTCAGCCAATTTGTCAGACAAAATAAGTATATATGTATGACACTGCGCGCAAACAACCACATTGCCAAGAAAAATCGAATGCTCACCTCGGTTATTATTAATAAAGTTGCTTTTACGCCGCTTAGAGCGCATTATTCTGACGGGGTTGTTATGAGGACTTTATTGTGTCTGAGAAGGAGAATTGCTCCGAGGCTGCAGGGCGGATCAATCTTTCCCTTCCGGTAGCGCTCGCATCTGCTCTGGTTGCGTTTGGCGACCAAGATCGCCTTGATGAGGCGGTGCGGTCCCTACTTGAGGGACCGGCACATAAGGTGCCGCCTGATAAAGTTGGAGACCCGATTGTGCCAGACGAGGAGCCGATTACAATTGACGTTCCTCCCGAGCCGCCGAAAGAACCCGTTCGAGAGCTGACCATCGAGATTGATGAACTGACGCTGCGTTGGTTGAGAGAGCAAGCGCGCCAGCGAGGCGTCCCCGTCGAAGCATTCGTGATGCATGTTCTTGAAGATGCGGTCGGTTCTGCTCGGGTGACAAATTAAGTGCCTAGCTTTCGCGAAAGTCGGTGTTGTAATCAACCTTATGTTCATTGAAGGGCGAGGGCGGCTGCTCCGGTGTCTTGGGCATGTGTCGGACGCTTCTCAAAGTCCCAACGGAGAACGCAAATGCGCCCATCTCTCTGATCGGTTACCGGACCGAACCGTACCACTTCGAACCCTGCTCTGCGGAACACTCTGATAAATACTGGGTTCATCAGACCCAACATTGTGTCACCGCCCTTCGAAAGCACATGCTCCCGAGCAGCTGAAACTAAAGCAATCAACACGGCATTTCTCTCTGCTCGGTCAACCGAGGAGGAAATCGCCAGCCGCGACGCCTCCCAAACGTTGCTAGAAGCGAGCTCTTTATACATGATGTTTGCAGGTAGGTTGGGAATGTTGCCCCTGTGCGCATCCAGTATCATGTAGGTAGTACCGCTGTGCTCGCTGTCTGTACGAAGCAGGCGAATGCACCCAACTAGCTTCCCGTCGGCAACTGCTGCAATATGAATCGACGCAGGAATGTCATACTGATCAAACTCGCAGCCGAAGCTTTCGTGCAGGTTCCAGCCCATTGACGAAATGAACACGTCTCTGCGCAAACGAAGACAAGCGGTATATAGATCCGCTCTGCTTTTTGGGTTGGTAAGGTCGACGAGATGTGTGGAAATCATCCGAAGTATCCATATTACATAACGGATTATGATTTTACCCGAAATGAGATACTATATCAAAGGTATGATACCGCTCCACTTTCTAAGTGAGTAGAGGGAAAGAGCGGCCCTGAAGTGAGCCACCCCCAGCTTTCCGCATACTGCCTTCTTGCGCTGTGCGATGGCAGATACAGTAACACCGAGTTCACAAGCGATCTGCTTGTCCAGCAACCCTTCTTCGCACATCTCCAAAAAGTCGATTTGAGCATCAGTCAGTTCATCTACCCTCTTTAGTAGAGCAGTCTGGTGTGCTGTGTGGCAATACCCGTGCAGTTCTTGTGCAGAATGATTGTTCAGGTCATGGTTAACCCCGCCAAACACCATCTTGCTGCCTCCTATTACTGAGATGGAAATGAAGTTGCTGTCCGCACCAAAACACCGAGCTTCCTCATAAAGTGGTGAAGCCATTTCATCTGCCGCCAGCAAGCGGACCGAAGACCTCCCCCGGCACTGCCTGGTAAAATGGAAAACTGGGTCAACCGTATGGAATTTTAAGTCAAAGTACCGCTTGTGCCACTCTTCCCCGAAGTTGGTTTCAGCTGAACTCGGCACCTCACCAGGAGCCAAGATGACATACCCGTACCCGGAAAATCTCTCTTGCATAAATTGCATCACTGTGAAAACAATCTCCATAAATGAGCATTTTCATAATCTAGCGTGATTTTTCATAACGTGTCAACACCAACAAAGGACCCGAAATGAGGTGTCCCCGCGGCAACATCGACAAAACAATTGAGCGCCTCCCACGGGAGGCGCTCTTAGAAGCTATCCTGGTTGTTATTGAACGCGCTAATCCTGAAGGTGCTCAGAAAACCGAACCTCCAGCTCCCGAAGCAGCGGGTCGAGAACTTCGTCAGGCAGGTCTTCGATAAGTTGACGCAAAACAGCTCGAGGGTTGTTCAAAGGGTTATCGGTATCGAGATCCTCGACTGCCGATAGGCCGAGCGCACTAACGACTTTGGTAATAGACCGGTGGCTTAGTGTGGCAGTTGAGCCGCTTGTGAACTTCGACAGCGTATTCGGTGAAAGCCCAACAGAGTTGGCCACCTTCGTCGGGTTAGTCCCTTGTGCGGCCATCAAGATGCGTATGTTGCGCCGCCGCCTTTCCCAATCCACGCCATCCATGTCCAGTCTCCATATTTGGAGCAAGGTTATCACGCTGGCATGTGATTTTCTCAACCTGTATTTTTTTGCAGGTTAACCGATTTTATGATTTTTGTCATAATTTTCCGTTGCAAATCATAATCTCTTATGATTTTCTTGCATCAATCATAATGCGAGACAACGATGATCAACACACCTCACCAGCACATTGTCCCCGTGATCCCCTCCCCTGAACAGTTTGCGCGGTGGGTGGAAGGATCACTGGACCGGCTCCCCACCCGCGCAAGTCACTACCTCTTAGTCGAGGGAAAGCCCGGCTCAAAAAACCGGGTTTCGAACTTCCTGAAGAACCCGAACAACCTGCGACTGGAGCTTGCATACGAGCTGCAACGTCAGATCCTGACAGATGCAGTGCGCTATGGCGTAAACCTCGATCCGATAAAGATCGAGCAACTCGCTTCAATAATTCGCGCTTCCTGAGCGGAGTGTTGGATATGCGTCATTCGACCTCAGCGGCCGAAAAGAGTTGCTCGCCGCTGCTTTATAGCCAGTCCCGCCCGCCTGCCGGTAGCGGCCTGGTTCAACTTCCCGGCAGCCATGGGGATGCGCTGCCGGGGCCTTTTTCTTCCCGCTTACCACTCGCCGGAACGGGTCCCAGCCTTGCCGCATTTCTGGCGGGCTGGGGCCAGCGGACGCGCGCGTGGTGGCCCCGCACGGCTGACTTGGCCGGTGACATCATTGGCGCGGCCTGTGTGCTCGCCCTGCCCTTCCTGTTTTTGTTTGGAGCCTTCCTGACATGAGTGCCGAAATCTTCGACTTTCCCAAGACACCGCATGAACGCGCCAAAGCGGTGATCGAGGCCGCCAAAGAGTATGCCCGCGCACGTGAGGCATTTGACGCGGCTGATAAGACCTTGGCGCAGTCCGGTCAGCGCGACACCGGGCAGTTCAGCGACGAACTTGACGCCGCCGCTGACCGGCTCGGCGCCACCCAGCAGCGGGTGGCTGATCTGACGGTGGCACTGACGGTGGACGGTGCCTTGCACGACCTCAGCGAGCTTCTGGCAGCCGCTACCGCAGGCCGCCCCTGATGCCCGGCGCGCAGGTCATAAAAGGCGGTGTAACGCCTGGCTTGCACGCCCAGTCCCCCGGTCAAGCTGCAGAGAACGGCACACCGGCCCATGAACACCCTCAAATTCAACACGAAGGAGCATCCCCAATGACCCCTCCGAATTGGCAGAAAATTCAAACGCTGCCCGTTGCCGACATCCAGGTGGAGGAACGCCTGCGTACCGCCTCCGCCACGGCGGTGGCCAGCATCGTTTCATCCATCCAAGAGGTGGGCGGCATCCTGCAGCCGCTGCTGGTGCGCCGGATCAAGGACGGCTACCGGCTGATGGACGGCCTGCACCGGCTGACCGCCGCCAGGGAGGCCGGGCTGGATGAAGTGCCAGTCAAGGTCACCGAATGCACCAATGACGAGGCGATCCGCATTGAGGTTGACGCCAACGTCGCCGGCGCTCCGCTGACCCCGCTGGACATGGCGGTGTTCCTGGCGGAGCACAAGAAGCTGTATGAGCTGGACAATCCGGATAGCACCCGGGGCAAAGCTGGGGCGCGCGGCCGCTGGAATGCAACTGACAAAATGTCAGTTGCATCGTTCGCCGCCAACGCCGCAGAGGTGTTCGGCAAGGGAGAGCGCCAGATCTTCCGCCTGATTAGCGTCGGCGAAAAGCTGTCCAAAGAGGAAATCGGCCAACTCCGCTGCGCCCCGAACAGGGTGCAATTTAAGGACCTGGAACACATCGCCAAATGCGGTGCGCAGTCAGACCGCAGCGAGATCTGCGCAGCCTTGGGAGCAGGCGAGGCGAAATCCGCGAAAGAGGTGCTGGACCGGAAGAAGGCCCCCGGAGCGGCGACGGTGTCTTCCGCGGAAGCGCAGTCCGGCAAGATCGGCGACGCCTTTTCCCGGGCATCAAAGGCCGCGCGGCTGCAATTTGTCCGCACCCACTTCGACGACCTGGCTGCCTTGCTGGCCGAGGCCCAGCAGCAAGCCGCCGCGGGTGAAGTCGTGCCTTTTTCCAGTAAGCGGGAGGCGGCACAGTGACCGGCGATCTGTCTCCAGCACAGGAATGGTGGTCCGCTGCGGATATTGCCGCTGCGCGCCTGCCCGGTTTGCCCGGCAGCGTCCGCGGCGTGAATGCCTATGCCGAGCGGGAAGGCTGGAAGGACAATCAGGAGGCGCTGAAGCGCAGGCCGGGCCGCGGCGGCGGTCTGTTCTTCCACTGGTCTTTGCTGCCGCTAGAAGCCCGTTTAAAGCTCTTTGAACAGGGCGTTAAAGCCCCTGCAGAACCTCCCGACCGGACGACGGCCTGGCTGGCTTACGAAAAGCTCTCCGACGCTGCCAAAGCTGAAGGCCAACGCCGCCTGGATGCCCTGAACAAGGTGGAGCTGCTGCACAGCAGCGGAACGACCCAAGTGCAGGCTGTGGCAATCATCGCGGCGGAGGTGAGCGTCAGCCCTCGCACGGTGTATAACTGGATGGAGTTGGCCGAAGGTGTCGCGGCCGAAGACCGTCTCGCATACCTGGCGCCTCAGCCGCCCAGGAAGCGTGTCAGGAAGGAAGACCGCACCCAGTACAAGCCCTTCATGGACTGGCTCAAGAGCGCCTACCTGCGGCTGGAAGGCCCGGACTTCGCTCCCTCCTACAGATCCGCGGTGAAAATCGCGGAGCGGGAAGGCTGGCCCTACCCGATCCAAAAAACTGCCAAGCGCTGGCTGGATGCCGAGGTGCAGCGCACAACCCAGGCCTATCTGCGCCAAGGCGTCAAAGGCCTTATGCGCTGCTTCCCGGCTCAGATCCGCGACCGCACCGGCCTTCACGCGATGGAAGCCGTGAACGCGGACTGCCACAAGATCGACGTCTTTGTGAAATGGCCCGACGGCACCGTGAACCGGCCTCAGATCGTTGTGTTCCAGGACCTGTATTCCGGCAAGTTCCTGTCCTGGCGTGTGGACCACGACCCCAACAAGGTCATGGTGATGGCCGCCTTCGGCGAAATGGTCGACACCTGGGGCATCCCCAAGCGCTGCCTGTTCGACAACGGCCACGAATTTGCGAACAAGTGGATGACCGCCGGCGCTCCTACCCGGTTCCGGTTCAAGATCCGCGAGGATGACCCGGTCGGCGTTCTGCCATTGCTGGGCATCAAGATGCACTGGGCAAACCTCGCCAGCGGCCAGTCCAAGCCGATTGAACGCGGCTTTGGGGACGTGGCCAAGGTTATCGCCAAGGACCCCCGGTTCGCAGGCGCCTATGTCGGAAACCGCCCGACCGCCAAGCCGGAAAACTACGGCAGCCGCGCGATCAATGCGGCCGAGTTCCTGGAAGTGTTTGAAGAGGGCATTGAAGAGCACAATGCCCGCACCGGGCGTCGCTCCGATACCGCAAAAGGCCGGTCCTTCGACGAGACCTTCGCGGAAAGCTACGCCTCGGCGCCGGTTCTGAAGGCGACGGAGGAACAGCGCAATCTCTGGCTGATGGGCCAAGACACCGCCAAGCTGCACAAGCACAACGGCAGCCTGACCTTCCACGGCAATGTCTACCACTGCGACTGGATGAGCCAGGAAGCCAACCGCAAGATCGTGGTGCGCTTTGACCCGGAGGACCTGCACAGCGGCGTCCATATCTACGGTCCCGAAGGCGGTTACCTGGGCTTTGCCGAGTGCCAGCAGAAGATCGGTTTCTTCGACTTGGAAGGCGCACGTGCCACCGCAAAGCGAAAGCGTCAGATTGCCAAGGCGGAGAAGAAACTTGCCGAGCTGCACGCCCCGCACTCGCCAGAGCAGCTTGCCGCCGACCTGAACAAGCATCGCGAGGAAACCACGGCCCTGATGGAAGCCAAGGTGGTGAAGCCAGTGTTCGCGAAGACTCCCAGGGTTTCAAACTTCCGGCAGCATTCCGACCCCAACGCGGAAGCCGCGCAGGAAGCACTTATCCTGGAAATGGATGGCGGGCGTAAGAAGCCTGCGCCTGCAAGCAAACAGGAGGAATTCAAGGTGGCAGGTACACCGGAAGAACGGTTCAGCCAGGCGCAGGACATCGAGCGCAGGCAGCAGAACGGCGACCCTGTCGGGGACCGCGAAGCGGCCTGGCTGGAGGGCTACCAAAGCCATTCGGAATACGAGGCGCTGGCAGCGCTGAAGCAGGCATTCGGCGGCAATAACGCCGGGTAGATCACAAAAGAAAGCCGCCGCCTGGATGGACCCCACGGCGACGGCATTGATTGACTAGGAGCGAGCATGACACAGACATTGGAAATCGGCAATAGCGTACAGCCGCTGACCAACGTTGCAACGATGGCAGCACTGGTAAAGGAGCTGCAGAACCGGACCTTTGGAATGCCTGGATTGGGCGTATTTTACGGCTATCCGGGCTATGGCAAGACGTTCGGGGCGATTTTCTGCGCGTCGGCGTTTGACGTCATCCATATTTCCATGCAGGGCGACTGGACTAAGAAGACCTTCCTGGAACGGCTGTTGCACGAACTGGGCCTCCCGCCCAAGCGGGTCGTGCCTGATATGGTTCTGCAGGCTTGCGAGGCGCTGGCGCAGGACGGCCGGACTCTGATCGTTGACGAGGCTGACTATGCCTTCCGCCGCGGCGTCATCGAGCTGATCCGGGACCTGCACGATGGGTCGGACACACCGGTCATCATGATCGGCATGGAGGAATTTCCGCAGAAGCTCCGTAAATACGAACTCATCGACAGCCGGGTCATGTCCTGGGTGGCTGCCCAGCCCGCGACCCTGAAAGACGCGGGCTTGCTGGCCAGCGTCTACGCCGAAGGCGTGGAGGTTGCCGATGATCTTCTGGACGCCATCCTGGAGCGCAACACCGGCAACGTTCGGCGCATGGTGACAGATCTTGCCCAGGTCAAGAGCGAGGCGCGTAAGATGGGCCAGACCGCTATATCCCTTCAGGATTGGGGCGGCATCGAATTCCGCCGCAAGGACGCACCCAGCCCGCGCCGGGGGTTGAAATGATCCGGATCACAACCCGCAACGCCGCTGAAAAAGAGATCCTGGAATTCATCCAGACCCGCCTGCGGTTCACCCACCAAGACGTCGCTACCTATTGCGAAGCGAGCGATTGGGCGCGTCAGAATTTCTTACGCTCGCTGCAGCGTAAAGGCCTTGTGACCGAATGCGGCAAAGAAGGCTCCACGCAGTACTATACTGTCTGGGGCAAAGATGAGGCCGCGGATATCATCGCGGCCGCGCAAGGACGCGAGCTGGATACCGCCTGGTCGCAGGAGCGGCTTAGCAAGCTGCTGGAAAAAATGCGCCAGAACGGCACTGAGGTTGAACTGCCCACCACCGAACCACGCGGCCCGGAAGAGCAGCAGATTTGGAAGTACGTTTCGGAGCGCCCCTATTTCACATCGGCGGATGTAGCCTCCATCTGCGCGTCTGAAGCCATCCGGACGCGGTTCCTGAACCGTCTGAAGCAAGCCGGCATCATGAGGGTGTGGGGCCGCAGCCAGGGCAAAACCTTCCTCACCGTTAAGTCCCCGGCAGAAGCCCGGAAAGATGCGAAAGGCAAGCGCGGCACGAAGGAAGGCTCAATCTGGTCCGCGATGCGTCAGCAGAAGCGGTTCCGGCCGATTGACCTGTTTGCCGCACTGTCCCCAGCCCGCCCGGACATCTCCCAGAAGTGCATTCTGGACTATTGCCGGACCTTGCGCCGTGCAGGCTACCTCCGCACCGCTGCCCGCACCCGCATTCTGCAGAACGAAACCCCTCTGGTCCTGATGAAGAACACCGGCCCGCTGCCCCCGCAGAAGCGGAGCATGACAGTCGTCATCGACACCAACGATGACAAAATTGTCTACGCACCTGGAGGGCGCCTGTGATGAGCGACCGCCTGATTGTTGCCAAGGATGCCTGGGGCGACGAGCTGCCCGACTGGATCCGGGTTCTGGTGCAGGAGTGCGACCAGTCTTCGCAGAAGAAAGTCGCCGCGAAACTGGATCTCAGCGCCACGGTGGTAAGCCAGACCATTCGCAATGCCTATCCCGGCAGCATTGCAATGGTCGAACAGGTCGTGCGCGACGTCTTCATGAACGCGCCGGTTCACTGCCCTGCCCTGAAAACAGAGATCTCCAGTGCCGCTTGCCTGGCCCACCGCCGCCGCGCCGAGACCTGGTCCCATTCGAACCCGTTCCGGGTCCGGATGCAGCGGGCCTGCCGCGCCTGCCCGAAGTTCAACAAGGAAACCTAGACCCCGCGCCACCCGCGCAAAACCGAAAGCATCACTCATGACTGAATACTCCCCCCAAGACACACCACAGAGCGAGTTCAAGCCTGCGGAGATCCCCAGTGGCAAAGTCGAAGCCAACGGCAAAACCTACATGGCGGATGCCAAAGGGGCGCTGGTGCCGCTGGAGCTGGTGAAAGCCCAGGACCAGTTCCAGGACGAAACCGTGCGCAAGATCATCGGTTATGCCATCGCACTGAGCGAGCAGACGGCGCGCTTCAAGGCTCACGTGTTCGAGGACATTTCGACCTTTGAAGATGTGCTGGCGATGGAATATGGCGCCACCCTGGGCGGCCCCAAGGGCAACAAAACGCTGATGAGCTATGACGGGCTGTTCAAGGTCAGCGTCCGCACCGCGGATCGCTTTGACTTCGGCCCAGAGCTGCAGATTGCCAAGTCCCTGGTGGACGAATGCCTGAGCGACTGGACGTCCGGCGCCCAGGCCGAGCTGCGCGCGGTCGTTACCGACGCCTTTAATGTTGACAAGGAAGGCAAGATCAACCGGGCGGCACTGCTGAAGCTGAAGAAGCTGGAGATCAAGGACGAACGCTGGCAGCGCGCCATGAAGGCTATCAAGGACGCGGAGCGCGCGGTGGGCAAGGCGACCTATGTCAACTGCCATCAGCGCCCCGCCCCTGACGCTCCCTGGGAGCATATCTCCATCGACCTGGCCAAAGCGTGAGGTGCCCCGATGAGCGCTTTGACCTTCTTCGACCGCCGCACGTCCGTTGAGGTTTCCGGCGATGACACCCCGGTGTCGGGCGGGGTGCGGGCGGTCCTGGAACGCGGCTATGGCGGGCGGGTGAATTCCGGCCGCCTGGACACCGAACTGCTGGCCGCCACCCCAGAGGAGCTGAAGGACCTTTCCCGCGCCCAGGGCCTGCCTTTGAGCATCCTGCAGCGCCGCAGCGAAATGCTGGAGGCCGCTTTGGCCCGGCAGATTGCCGGCTAACCCAAGATGAGGAGAGAAAGAATGTCTGAGCCTTCAGTACCTGCAAAATTCGCAGATCTCACTATCCCCCCGGTGGCCGCTGCCGTTCACGTCAAACTGGAGGGCCAGGACTGCCCCTGGAGCATGGAAATCCCGCTGGAGCAGGCCCGCGATATGGAGGCCGACGGCTTCACCGTCCACTGGCTGCAGCCAAAATCCGCAATCACCCAAAGCCAAGCCCCTTCAACCCAATCCTGAAGAATTGGAGCCGGAACATGGCAATGACGAAAGACGAAATCAGGGAAAGCCTGCGACGCGGTTTCAGCGCCTACGCAACGAAGCAACATCGCGCCGGACTGGTGCTGGGCGGGCGCCTGTCCGTGGTAAAGCAGAACGCTGCTCTGGCGAAGATGCCCGACGACGAGTTCGACGCGCTGGCCAGGGAGGAAATGGAGCGCGCCATGCAGCGCATGAAGGCCCAGCAACAGGCGTTCCACCCGGTGGCGCCCGTGCATGACATCGAAGAGGTGCTGTCATGACCGCCAACCTGAAAAGGCAGATCTTCGCGCAATGCCGGGAACTCGGCATGGACAATGACGCCCGCCAGGAAATGCAGCTGCAGGTCACCGGCAAAAGCTCGCTGACCGACATGGGCCAAGCTGACCTTTTGAGGGTGGTCAGCCACCTGAAGGAAGCCGGGGCGAGCACCCGCCCCGGCGGCAAGAAAAAGCACCCGCGCGCCAAGCACGGCGGCGTGCGGTTCATCCATGTGCTGTGGAGCCTGCTTGGTTCCCGCGGCGAACTGAAGGACCCGACCCGCGCAGGCCTGAACAAGTTCATCCGGTCGCGCTTCGGCGATACCTGGGGCGCGGAGGTGGCGGACGTGGACATGCTCATCGAGCATGAGCAGATCAGCGACGTGATCAACGCGCTTACAGACTGGTGCTGGCGCGCCGGCATCGAGCTGGAGCAGTAGATCATGAAGCCCCCCCGCTACTTCGTTTCCGACAAAGCCGTGATCCGGCACCTGGAGCTGGCCGAAGGGCTGAATGTCAACGCCGTGCGCCGGAAGATCCGCCGCAAGGTCGAACTGGCTGAGGGCCACCCGGAGGCAACCGCCGTAATCAGCGGCGGCCGCCGGTACGTCCTCGAAAATGGCGTGGTGACGACCGTCACTCCAGCAAGCACCCTGGGCAAGCGCTCCAGACGGAAGCACCGCAAAGGGAGGGGCTGATGGGCGACGTCACCCCGACCTTTCCGCGGCCGACCGCCCAGGTGCAGCCCTATTTCGAAGTGCTGGGCCTTGAGGACACCCTGAAGTTCCTGGAGGCGTTCGGCGGCACCGAAGTCAGGTACTCCCTGAAGCCCCGGCAAACCTCAAAGCTTGTGGGCGTTGTCGGTTATGCAAAGGCAAAGGCGCTCGGCTCTGTGTCGCACCGCTTGCAGCGGCGCACCCCAATTGCCAAAGAATGGCGCGCCCGGGTCTACCGCTCAAAGGGCTTGAATATTGCCGACATTGCCCGCAAGCTCAGCGTGTCCGACGTCACGGTTCGAAAGTACCTGGACGAACGGCCGCCAGGCGATGAGGCGCAACTTTCCTTCTTCTGAAAAATAGCCCGCAAGCCGTTGCGGGCATTTTTTTTGCGCCGCGCCCGCCATCCTGAACCCCATTCAAACGGGGTTTAAAGGGGCCGGAAATGGGCATCCAAGGCGGCAAGGTTACAGGCATCGAATTTCAGGAGGCAAAGTGGTCAGGCGGTCAGATCACGCCGAGCCTGGTCGTTCTGCATGACACGGCCAGCAGCCTGAAGCCCGGCAGCGCCGCCTATTACCTCCAGAACAATGACGCCAAGGTGTCCGTTCATTTCGTGATCGAACTGGACGGGACCACTGTGCAGCAGGTTCGGACTGGCGACAGGGCCTTCCATGCCGGCACGTCCGAATATCACGGGCGCAAATGGTGCAACGGCTTTTCCATCGGTATCGAGCTGGTGAACCCCGGCCGCATGACCCGCAGCTCGGCGACCTACGCCCGCACCTGGTTCGGCCAGAAGCTCGACATCGGCTTGCACGGCATCGAGGAGGCTGAGACCCTCGAACACGGGCGCGGCCTGTGGATGCCCTACCCGGAGGCGCAGATCAGTGCCCTGCTGAAGCTGTTGCAGACGCTGTTCTCCTCAATCCCGACTCTCGAAGACATCACTACCCACTGGTACATTTCGCCGGGCCGCAAAGTGGACTCAAATCCTCTGTTCCCGCTGGAGCACGTCCGGGCACGCATCCTCGGCCGGGACGATCCGGCCGAGGCGGAGTTGGAGGAGCGGTCGGTGTCCTCCGCCGAGGAAGAGATGGCCATCGTCAACGTCCCCGGCGGGGCGCTGAACATGCGCAAGTGGCCCAGCTTCAATCCGAACATCATCACGGAAATCCCCGATGGCACACCGCTCCCGGTGATTGCTTCGGGTTCTTTCAGCGGCCGCCAGTGGCTGAAGGTCTTCTACGGCGGCGCCGTGGGCTGGATCGTCAAGCGCTACGCCGACCCCGTCACCTTTTCTGAACCCGGCTTCAAGGGAGGCCCCAAATGAAGCACAAGGACAAAATCATCCGGTTCCTGGGCGGCATCGCCCCGACCATCGCCACCGCCCTTGGCGGCCCTATGGCGGGGGTTGCGGTTAAAGCACTGGCAAAGGGACTGCAGGGCAATGAGGACGCCAGCGAAGCGGCTGTCGAGGAGGCGCTGCTCAATGCTGCGCCCGCCGACCTGGTGAAGCTGAAGCAGATCGAAGCCGAGTTTGCCGCCCAGCTCCAGGAAGCCGGCATCGAGCTGGAGCGCATCGCCGCCGGGGACCGGGCCAGCGCGCGCGACCGGCAGGTCAAGATGCGGGACTGGACCCCGGCCGTCCTCGGCGTGCTGATCATCGCCGGTTTCTTCGGCGTCCTGTCTGCGATCTTCTACCTCGGCCTGCCCGATGACGGCGGCGAAGTGCTGCTGATCATGGTTGGCGCGCTTGGTGCCATGACCAGCCAGGTGGGCAACTACTTCTTTGGCTCTTCGACCGGCTCCAAGGAAAAGCAGCAGATCATCGCCGCCAGCATGACAGGCGGTGCAGCATGATCCGGATCATCGCCCTTGCAGCCGCCATCGCCATTGGCTCCGCCGTTCAATTCGGCTGGGCAGCGTCTCCCGCGGTTGCCGTGACCTGTTTTTCAACGTTCGACCTCATGGCCGGCGCTTTGCTGGATCAATACAGCGAGCTGCCCATTGCGGAGATGCTGGCAAAGAACGGAAACACCATTCACCTGTTCATTGCTCCAAACGACGGCACCTGGACCATCGTTTCCACGGAACCGGGCGGCGTGTCCTGTGCGCTCGGCTACGGCGCAGACTTTCAGGCTCTCGGGCCTCCTGGTCCGGAGCACACCGGGGAGCTGCACTGATGGAGTTTGACCCGACCTTCACGTGGTCCAACATCGTGGCCTTCGTGACACTGGCGGTTTCTCTCGGAACCGCCGTTTACGCCTGGATCAGCTCCCGCCGGACGAATGTCGAAGAGCGCTTCAAGCAAGGGTCCGACCGGATGGACCGGCACGAAAACCGGCTGCTCGCCCTGGAGCATACGGTCAAGGAGATGCCGAGCCGGGAGGACGTTCACAAGATTGAACTGGCGATGGAGCGGGTGAACGGAACCATGGGCCGCATGGAAGCCGTGCTGGAGGGGAACCAGCAAATTATGGGCCGCCTGGAAAGCATCGTCTCCCGCCACGAAGACCACCTACTTAAAGGGAGCCGCTGATGAGTTACCACGAAACCGTGCGCGAGCACGCACGAATTGCCATTCTCCGCTTTCTGGAAGATGCGCCGGCATACACCTCCAACGCCTCGATGCTGGGTACCCAATTGCCTAGGCTCGGCATCGCTTTCACGCGCGACCAGGTCGCAACCGAACTGCATTGGCTGCAGGAGCAGGGCTTGGTCTCCCTGGAAGACAACAGCGGTTTCATCGTGGCCACTGCGACGACCCGCGGCGTGGAGATTGCCCAAGGTATTGCCCGCCATCCGAACATCCAGCGCCCCCGCCCCGGGAGGTAACCCATGCCGCCTCCCAAGAAACTTGATCTGGTCCCGGTGGAGATCCGCCACCGGCTGGCCAAGGCGCTTCAGGACCGCGGTTTTGGGGACATTATCGGCGTGACCGAGGACCTGAACTTCTGGCTTGAGGAGGAAGGGCTTTGCCTGACAGTCGGGAAGACGGCCGTCGGCGAGTTCTCCAAGCTGCTGAAGACACAGCGCGAGGCCTTCGCCATTGCGGAGACGCTGCTCTCGGACATGGACATCGAGGCGGAAAGCGGGATGCACCGGGCGCTCATGCAGATGATCGCCGCTGCGATGTTCCAGCTGATGCAGGCCGTGGCCGAGAAAGGCGAGCACATCGACGCCAAAAGCCTGGCAAACCTGGCGCGCACCCTGAAGGATCTGATGCACTCGGCCGGGCTTCGGGAAAAGATCATGGAGGCGGAGCGCGAGCGTATCGCGGCCGAGGCCCGCCGTCAGGCCCAGGACGAGATGGCCGGCCGGGTGGAAGGGGCTGTGGCGGAGGCTGGCCTGAGTGCCGAGCGCGCGGCGGACCTGCGCAAGAAGCTCCTGGGGGTGCGGTCGTGACCGCACAAAACCCTGCAGACCTGGCACCGGAAAAGCCTGTCCTCTCCCGGGATGCCGCGAAGCTGCCGGAGGGGCTGAACCTCGGCACCGATCTGCCGGAGGATCTGGATCCGCTGGCAGACGGGATCCTGATGGCGCACCAGAGCGCCTGGCTTGAAGACAAGAGCGACTTGAAAATCGCTGAGAAGGGGCGCCGAACCGGCATTACCTTCGCCGAGGCCCTGGACTGCGCGATCACCGCCTCCACCAGCCGCACCGGCGGCGGCAGCAATGTCTTCTACATCGGCGACACCAAGGACAAGGGCCGGGAGTTCATCGGCTATGTCTCTCACTTCCTGAAGGTGGTGGCCGACGAGCTGGCGCAGATTGAGGAGTTCATCTTCAAGGACCAGCGCGAAGACGGTTCCTCCAAAGATATCTCGGCCTACCGGATCACCTGTGCCAGCGGCTTCCGGGTTGAGGCGCTGTCCTCGAACCCGGCCAACATCCGCGGCCTCCAGGGCGTGGTGGTCATTGACGAGGCTGCCTATCACCGGGATGTGCGGGAAGTCATCGACGCGGTGAACGCGCTGCTGATCTGGGGCGGCAAGGTGCGGGTGATCTCCACCCACAAAGGCGTGCTGAACGCCTTTAACGAGCTGATCCGCGAGGCCAAGGCCGGGAAGAACGGCTTCAAGGTCCACCACATCCCATTCAGCCAGGCCGTCGAGAACGGACTGTTCAAGCGCGTCTGCCTGATGAAAGGCGACGACTGGTCTCAGGAGGCGCAGGAGGCGTGGGAAAAGAAGATCCGCAGCTCCTATGGCTCCCGCACCGCGGCAATGCGCCAGGAGCTGGACGCCATCCCGGCCGAAGCCGAGGGCGCAGCCCTGACCCGCGTCCAGATCGAGGCCTGCACCAAGCAGGGCATTCCATACGAGCGCTGGACCCAGCCGGACGAGTTCAAGAACAAGCCCGACGATGTGCGCAAGCGCGCTGCCCTTGAGTGGTGCAAACTGAAGCTGAAGCCGGTCCTCGACAGGCTGAACCCCGACAGCAAGCATGTGATGGGCGAAGACTTTGCCCGCTCCGGTGACGCCACAGACATCGTGATCAAGGAGATCACCCCCGCGCTGGTGCGCGAGACCAAACTGCTGGTGGAGCTGCGCAACATCCCCTTCGACCAGCAGCGGGACATCCTCTACTACATCTGCGACCGGCTGCCGAACTTCGTTAAAGGCGCATTGGATAAGACCGGCAATGGCGCCTACCTGGCGGAAAAGGCCACTCAGCGCTACGGCAGCCAGATCATCATGGAGGTGAGCCTCAGCCGGGAATGGTACGCCCGCGAGATGCCGCCTTACATTGAGGCCTTCAGCGACAAGACCATCGTCCTGGTGGCCCATGCCGATGTTGTCCAGGACCACCAGTCGCTGCAGTTCGTCGGCGGCATCATCAAGGTCCCCGAAGATTTCCGGATGAAGGGCACCGACGGGCTGACCCGGCACGGCGACAGCGCCATCGCCAGCGCCCTGGCCTTCTACGCCAGCAATCAGCCGTTCGGCGAAATCGGCTACCGCGCCGTCAAGAAACCCCAGGGCAGCGAAGGGATGGCCATGACCAGCGCCGAGCGCCTGGCCCGCAACCGCGCCGCAGACCATGCCGCCCGCAGCCCCTGGGCCGGACCGCTCGGCGCCCGTATCCGAGGAGGGGTGTGATGCCTCACAAGAAGAACCGCCGGAAGCAGATCCAGGCCAAGAAGCGCGCTGAGCAAAAGGCCAAGGAGCTGCGGCCGGGAGCGGCGAACCGGCCCCAGCTGCAGGCGGGCAGCTCCGCCTTCAGCGCAACCCGCCTTTTCCTGGGCGCTATGCTGCGGGGGGGACGGTGATGGCCGAACGCTACCAGCTCGTGGATCCCTACGGACGGCCGGTCAAGCGGGAGCTGCTGAACCAGGAAGTGGCGAAAGCGGAATTCGGCACGATCCGCTCGCCAGCCACCGGCTACCCGGCCGACGGGCTGGACCCGGTGCGCCTCGCCACCATCCTGCGCCAGGCCGACCAGGGTGACCCGGTCAGCTATCTGGAGCTGGCGGAGACCCTGGAGGAGCGCGATCCGCATTACCTGGCAGTGCTGGGCACCCGCAAGCGGTCTGTGAGCCAGCTGGACATCACCGTTGAGACCAAGGGCACGACCAAGGACTGCGAGAAGCACGCCGATGCCTTGCGCGACTGGCTGACCCGCGACGAGCTGCAAACCGAGCTGTTCGATATGCTGGACGCGGTCGGCAAAGGCTACTCTTTCACGGAAATCATTTGGGAGCACTCCGGCGGCATGACCATCCCCGCCCGGCTTGAATGGCGCGACCCCCGCTGGTTCCGCTTCAAGCGGGAGGATCTGCGCACACCGGTGATGCTGTCCAACGGCGGCCAGGAGGAGGATCTGCCTGCCTTCAAGTTCGTATTCACCACCATGAAGGCGAAGTCCGGATTGCCGCTCCGCAGCGGCCTCGCCCGCGTAGCGGCCTGGACGTGGATGTTCAAGGCCTTCACGCAGCGGGACTGGGCCATCTTCACCCAGACCTACGGCCAGCCGATCCGGGTCGGCAAATACAACTCGTCCGCGTCGGAGGCGGAGAAGGACACCCTTTTCGGCGCGGTTGCGAACATCGCCGGTGACTGCGCGGCGATCATCCCGGAAGGCATGGCCATCGAGTTCATCGAGGCCAAGAGCGCCAGCTCCTCCAGCGACCTCTATAAGGAACGCGCAGTCTGGCTGGACGAACAGACCTCCAAAGCCGTCCTGGGGCAGACCGCAACCACCGACGCCAAGACCGGAGGCCTGGGATCGGGCAAAGAGCACCGGGAAGTCCAGGAGGACATTGAGCGGGCGGATGCGGTGCAGCTGCGCGGGCACATCAACCAGCAGCTGGTGCGCGCCTTCGTCGATTTGAACTACGGGCCGCAGAAGATCTATCCGCGCTTGAAGATCGGCCGCCCGGAGGAGGAGGACCTGGTGGCCTGGACCGAGGGCGTAACGCCTTGGGTGGACCGCGGGCTGGTGGTGTCGGAACAGGAGGTTCGCGGCAAGTTCGGCCTGGCCGCGCCTGAGAGCGGAGAGAAAACCCTGGGCAAAAAGCCCGAAACCCCACCGCAGGACGATGTGCCGACCCCGGAAAAGGGCGGCAAGCGCCCTGAGAGCGAATTTAAACGGGGTTTAAACGGGGTAAGCGGGGGTGCGGAAGGGGAAGACGCGCTGCAGGCCGAACAAGCCCCTTCTGGGGCCTCTGAGCCGTTCTCGCCGGTTTCGGCTCTGACCGGCCGGCTGGAGCGGGAAATGGCGCCTGCGATGGATGACACCATCAAGCAAATTGAAGGAATGCTGGAAGCCTCCTCGGATCTGGAGGAGTTCCGCGAATATCTGCTGAGCGCCTTCCCGAAACTGAGCACCGGCCAGCTGACACAGGTAATGGCCCAGGCGATCACCGCCAGCGTCACCGCCGGGATGGCAGCGGTCGAGGACGAAGCCGGTGCCTGATCAGTTCTCAGCCATTTTTCGGCAGCCGTTCAAGGAACAGGTTGCCGCCTTCCGGCTGCGGCTTGGCGACCTGGTGCCCACCTCCACTTGGGAGGATCTGCGCCACAGCGCTCATGACCGCGCCTTCATGGTCGCGGGCGCCACGAACGCGGATCTATTGTCAGACCTGGCAGCGGCCGTGGACAAGGCTATCGCTGACGGCACCGGCTTTGAGACCTTCAAGGCGGATTTCAGGGCCATTGTCGAGAAGCACGGCTGGCACGGCTGGACTGGCGAAGGCACCCCCAAAGGTGAAGCCTGGCGGATGCGGACCATCTACCGCACCAACATGCGCACCAGCTATATGGCCGGGCGCCTGGCGCAGCTCCGGAACGGCAATTTCCCGTTTTGGGTCTACCGGCATGGCGGCTCGGCCGAACCGCGCCTGCACCATCTTGCCTGGGACGGGCTGATCTTGCCTGCAGACCATCTATTCTGGGCCACCCACTACCCGCCCAATGGCTGGGGCTGCTCCTGCCGGGTGTTCGGTGCCCGCTCCGTCGCCGGGGCCATCCGGCGCGGCGGCAAGCCAGAGGTGGAGCTGCAGCCGGGCTGGGACAAGCTGGACCCAAGGACCGGGGCGCCCGCCGGGATTGGAAAGGGCTGGGGCTACGCGCCAGGTTCAACCGTCAGCGAAACCGTGCTGCAGCTCCGCGAGAAGCTGGACAAGCTGAACGAGCGCCCTTCGGTCGACCTGATCCAGAGCTGGGTGGCCGGCGGCCCGTTCGACACCTGGCTGAAAAACCCGCAGGGCAACTTCCCCCTGGTCCGCCTGAAGGCAGAGGACGCCAAGGCCATAGGCGCCCAGCGGATGGTGGCGGACATTTCGCCCCAGACCGCCGCAAAGCAGCTCCGCGAACATCCGGAGCTGACGGCAGCCGACTATGCAATGGCCCAGGCAACGGTCAGCCAGGCGACCCACCGCATTCCGGACGGCGCGCGCAGCCTGGTGTTTGTTCGCGCAGCAGATGCCGACGGCCATGTGCTGGTGGTCAAGGCCACTCAGACCGGCCAGGGCCTGTTCGTCACCAGTTTCAGAAGGTTGAGCGGCGATGCCGCCAAACGCGACCGTGAGCTGCAGCGCCTGCTGCGTAAGAGCGGTCGCCTCTAAGAACACTTCCCTCGCCGCCAGGCGGGGGGATCGGGTGTCTCACCACCCTTTCCCGCGCAAACATCCGTTCAAAGCGTCTGCGCCGGCACAAGAAAGCTCAGTGCCGCCCGGCTCCCGCGAGAGCAAGGCGGCTTCTATTTGGGAATCACCAATGACTACAATGGAGAAAGTAGCACCCGCGGCGCCTGTAGCGCCTTGGCTTGGCGGCAAAAAAGCCCTGAGCCGCCGGATTATTGAGCGGATCGAAACAGTGGAGCACTCCACCTATGCCGAACCCTTTGTCGGCATGGGCGGCGTGTTCCTGCGGCGGGCTTGGAAACCCAAGCTGGAAGTGGCCAACGACATCAATGGCGAGATCACCAACTTGTTCCGGATCCTGCAGCGCCATTTCCCGCAGCTCATGGACGTGATGCGGTTCCAGATTTCATCGCGCCGGGAGTACGAGCGGCTGCGCCAAGTCAACCCGGAAACGCTGACCGACCTGGAGCGCGCTGCGCGTTTTCTGTACCTGCAGAAACAGGCATTCGGGGGCCAGCACGACGGCACCTTTGGCGTCTCACCAACCCATGGCCCCCGGTTCAGTCTCAGCCGCCTGGAGCCAATTCTGGATGCAGCCCACGAGAGGCTGCAGAACGTGGTGTTCGAAAATCTGGACTGGGCGGAGCTGGTGCAGCGCTACGACACCGCCGGCACGCTGTTCTATCTGGATCCGCCCTACTTCGGCGGCGAGAACGACTACGGCAAAGACATGTTCGACCGCGGCCAGTTTCAGAAAATGGCCGACCTGCTGGCGGGCATCAACGGCAAGTTCCTGCTGTCGATCAACGACCGGCCGGAGATCCGCGAGATCTTTGCTGCATTCCGTTTTGAGGAGGTCCGCCTGAAATACACCGTCGCACAGAAAGCGGCGACGGACGCAGCGGAGCTGTTCATCACCAATTTCGAACCGCGGCTGACGCTGCTTTAGGAGGAGAGAAACAGGCGGCGGGGCCTCCCACCCGGCAATGCCGGAAACCCCGCATAACGCTCCAGCCGCTAGGACTGTGCTACGGCCGGGAGAATATCACCGTGTCGCGCCTGCAGGAGAAAGATAGCCATGACCGGACTTGTTTACAACACCGACACCCTTGACCCGATGCTCCAGGCGGTGCGTGAAGCGCTGGAAGACCCGTCTGAGGCCATGGCCGATATTGGCGAGCTGTTGCTCAGCTCCAGCCAGGACCGGATGCAGCGCGGCGAAAACCCCGACGGCAGCCCCTTCGCGCCACGGTCACCGGCAACGCTGGCCCGTTATGCCAAGCTGGGGCTGACCTTCGGCGCGCCGCTGAATGTCAGCGGTGATATGCGAAACCACCTGTTCTACGAGGCCAGCAAGGACGGCGTCGAATACGGCTCCAATGCGATTCAATCAGCCGTGATGCAGTTCGGGGCCGCGAAGGGTGCTTTCGGCACCGCCTCAAACGGGTCTTCAATCCCCTGGGGGGACATCCCGGCGCGGGAGTTCATCGGGATCTCGGAGGAGGATCAGTCCAACATCGTCCTGGAGCTGGAAGAATGGCTTCAGGACGCCGCTGACGGCGAGGGTTGACCGGCGGCGCCAGCCGCGCCAACCTGCCCGAAGCGCTCCCGCAGAAAAGTGCCCGCAAACCGTTGCGGGCATTTTTTGTTTTCCGGTCCTGCGACATTGGCGGACATGGGAAAAGAGTTTGAAACCACCACTATCGCGCTGCAATCCGAGATCCCCGCCAGCCAGGACGGCGACGGGGTTCCGGAGTGGGTGCAGCTTCTGCCTGCGGCGTCCGGTGTGGTTCGCACCAACGACAGCCGGGGGCCTTACAATGTAGCCGACGCTCAGAAAGTGATCGACAGCAGCTTTGCCAGCTCGGCCAAGCTGCCCATTGACGAAAACCACGCACTGGATCTTGCCGCACCCAAGGGGCTGCCCGCCCCCGCCCGCGGCTGGATCACCGAAATGCAGGCGCGCGAAGACGGCATCTGGGGCAAGGTCGAATGGACCGAAGCTGGCCAGGCGCTTCTGAAGGACCGCGCCTACAACGGGATTTCTCCCGTCATCACCCTGCAAAAACCCAAAGGCCGGGAGATCCTGGCCATCCCGCGCGCGTCTTTGGTCAACCGGCCGAACCTGCAGGGCATGACCGCGCTTCATCACCAGGAGACCGAAACCATGGAGTTTCAGCAATTCGTCGCCACGCTGCTGGGCCTCAAGCCCGATGCCAGCGAGGAGACCCTGCGAACTGAACTGAACGCCCGCCTGGAAGGCGGCAATGATGAGCTGCAGTCCCAGATGGGCGAAATCGGCATTGCCCTGGGCTGTGCAGAGGGCGCCAAGGCGGTCGACATCGTGGCCGCGGCCAAGACCGCGGGTGCGGACACCAGCAAGGACGCCACCATCGAGGCGCTGCAGTCCACTCTCACCGAGCTGAGCGCAACCGTCACCTCCCTCCAGGATGGCAACAAGAAGTCCTCGGCCGAGGCCTTTGTCGACGGCGCCATCAAGGAAATGCGTGTCGGCGTCCAGGCCAGCCGGGACCACTACATCACCCTGCATCAGCAGGATCCGGCGATGGCTGAAAAGCTGATCAACGGCCTGCCGAAGCTCACCCAGTCCGGCACCACAATCCTGCCGCCTGCGCCGAAGGAAGGTGAGGTTTCGCTGAACTCGGAAGAGAGCAGCGTCACCACCCAGCTCGGTCTCAGCGCCGAGGAGTTCGCCAAAGCAGAGGAGGCAAGCTGATGACCGCCCTGACCAGTGACCGCAACACCCCGAAAGCCCTGGGCGGCAACAAGGTCGGCAAGGCCGCCGCAGCCGTCCGGATTTTCACCGGCGCCATCGTCATGCGCAACGCTGCCGGCTACCTGACCAAGGGCCAAACCGCCCTGAACCTGGTAGCGGTTGGCCGCGCCAGCGAGCATGTGGACAACCGCCTGGGTGCTGATGGCGATCTGGATGTGCCTTACGATCCCGGCATCTCCCGATTTGCCAACTCCGCAGGTGCCGACGAAATCACCATCGCCGACATCGGGCAGATGTCTTTCGTCGTGGACGACCAGACCGTCGCCAAGACGGACGGCACTGGCACCCGCTCCCGCGCCGGCTTCATCGACAATGTGGACGCCCAGGGCGTCTGGGTCCGCTTCGATGAAGCGCTGACCAACGCAGGCTAAGGAGGCCGCAATGCACATCAATTCCTCAACTCTTGAAGCCGTTCGCAGGGGCTTTAAAGCGCATTTTAACCGCGGTCTCGGCCAGGCTGCCTCGCAGTACGAGCGGGTCGCAACGGTGGTTCCATCGACCGCTGGCGAGGAGACCTACGGCTGGCTCGGCCAGATGCCGAACATGCGCGAATGGGTCGGCGAGCGCCATGTCCATGGTATTTCGGAGCACGCCTACACCATCAAGAACAAGGACCACGAACTGACCATCGGCGTGGACCGGAACGCGATCAAGGATGACAAGATCGGCGTCTACGCTCCGATGTTCGAAGAGATGGGCCGCTCGACCAAAGCACACCCGGACCAGCTGGTCTTCAGCCTGCTGAAGAACGGCTTCACTTCGCCCTGCTACGACGGCCAGAACTTCTTCGACACCGACCATCCGGTGCTGGACGAAAACGGCGAGGTGATCACCGTCTCGAACACTTCCGGCGGCGCTGGCGCTCCCTGGTTCCTGCTGGATACCAGCCGGGCACTGAAGCCGATCCTGTTCCAGGAGCGCGAAAAACCGAACTTCGTCGCCCTGGACAACCCGCAGGACCCGAATGTCTTCAGCAAGAAGAAGTTCATCTACGGGGTGGATGGCCGCTCCAACGTCGGCTTCGGCTACTGGCAGATGGCGCATGGCTCCAAGCAGACGCTGGACGCCGCCAACTATGAGGCCGCCCGCGTGGCGCTCACCAGCCTGAAGGGTGACCATGGCCGCCCGCTGGGCATCACCCCGAACCTGCTGGTCGTTGGCCCCTCCAACGAGGGCGCAGCCAATCGCCTGATGAAGAACGAGCAGATCAACGGCTCGGACAACGAATGGCGCGGCACCGCTGAGGTGCTGATGGTTCCCTGGCTGGCGTAAGGAGCTGATCTGATGAACGCAGAACGCAAAGCTCTGTTCGCCCGCGCCGCTGAACTCAAGCTGGATCTGGCGAAAAACACGTCCACCGACAACCTGAAGAAAGCGATTGCCGAGGCTGAAGCCAAGGCGGCCGCTCAGGCAAAGGACGCGAATGGCGATCCGGAGACGGGCGCCAAGGCTGCTGAAACGGGACAGCAGCCGGACACCGGGGCGGCACCTTCCCCCGCCGCCCCGGCGACCCAGTCCGGCGACGAGGACGCCGCACCGGGCGACCAGGGCGACCAGGACGGCCAGGACGGCCAGGACGGCCAGGACGGCCAGGACGGCCAGGACGAAGCTGCTGAAGGCTTTGTGGTTGTCCAGGGGCCGGAGCGTGGCCGCTGGCGGATCGGGCGCAAGTTCAGCCGCGACGAGACCAAAATCCCGCGCGCAGATCTGAGCGACGACGACATTGCGGCGCTGATGAACGACCCGGAGCTGATCGTCTCCGTCCGCTGACCTTGCAGGCGGCGCCCCGCGCGCCGCCTCCCCCTTCCCGAACCCCGAGAGCGTCATGACCTACAGCACCCAGGACAAGCTGATTAAGCGCTACGGCGAGAGCCTGCTGATCGAGCTGACCGACCGCGCCGAAGTGCCGACCGGCCAGATCGACCCCACGGTGGTCACCGATGCCATCACCGGCGCCGCGGCCCTGATCGACGGCCACCTGCAGGGCCGCTATGTGCTGCCGCTCTCGGAAACCCCGCCCCTCATCGAGGAGCTGGCGGAGCAGATCGCCATCTACAAGCTGCACCTCTACGAGCCGGACGCCAAGAAGGTGGAAGAGTACAAGGACGCCAAGGCCACCCTGCGCCAGATTGCCAAGGGTGAAGTGCGCCTGCCGGTGCAAGGCGTGGAACCGGCCACACAGCCCGGCAACGGGGTGCGCGTCAACGACCGGAAGCGGCCGCTGACCCCGGATAACCTGAAAGGGTTTATCTGATGATCGACGCGCTGATTGCCCGGCTGAATTCTGAGGTGCCCGCACTGCACCATCGCGCATCTGGCGTGCTGTCCTTCACCGAGCTGATGAACAGCAAGCGCCTGCCCCAAAACGCCAACGCCTATGTCTGCCCGAACGGCATCAAGGGCGGCAAGGCCCAGGATGGAACCGGAGTGTTCAGCCAGGAGCTGGCTGAGAGCTATTCCGTGGTCCTGGTGGCGTCTTCCCAAGACAAGGCCGGGCGCAAAGCCCTGGCGGAGGCCAGCCCTCTGATCAAGGCCGTGATCGGGGCCGTCGCGGGCTGGGCGCCGGAACAGGGGCCCGGGGTGTTTCAGGTCGGCGGCGGCCGCCTGCTCGGCTTCAAGGAAGGCCGGATGTTCTACGAGCTGGTCTTTTCCATCAACACGCAACTGAGGATCGCGCAATGAGCAAGAACCCCCTGCCCCAAACCGGCGGCAGCTTCATCCGCAAGCCTGACGGCAAGCTGCAGCAGGTCGAAAAGCCCGCCGCGGACCCGAAACCCAAATCCCCCGCTCCGGCCAAACTCGCCGCTGCGCCCCGCAAGGAAAAGGAGGCATAAATGGCCGCCCCGATGTACTGGCGCGATAAGCGCATCCTGTTCAAGCTGGAAGGCACCTACGGCACCGACGCCGCCCCGACCGGCGCGGCCAATGCTATCCTGGGCTTCGACGTCACCCTGAAGCCGATGGAAGGCCAAGACCAGGAGCGCGATCTGGAACAGCCCGGCATGAGCGCCAACGGCACCATTCCGCTGGACCTGCACTCCAAGCTAACCCTGACCGTTGATCTCAGCACCTCCGGCGCCGCGGGCACCGCACCGGCCTGGGGGTCGCTCCTGCGCGCTTGTGCTGTGGCCGAAACCATCACCGCCGGCACCTCTGTTGAGTACACCCCCATTGTGAACGGCCAAGAGTCGGGCACGGTGCATATCAGCATCGGCGGCACCCGCTACGTCATGCTGGGCACCCGCGGCACCGCAGAGTTCATGCTCGATGCGCAGGCCACGCCGAAGATCAAGTTCGACCTGACCGGCCTATTCACGCTTCCGGCAGACACCGCCGCACCCGCCGTCGATCTGGCGTCGTGGACCGAGCCGCTGGTGGTCAGCCACAACAACACCCCGGTGTTCACCATCGGCGGCACCGCCCTGGTCATGAAAACCGCCAAGCTGGCCTTGGGCAACAAGGTGGAGCCGCGCTTCCTGGTGGGTGCTGAGCGGGTGCTGATCACCGACAAGTCGGAGCTGTTCGAGACCACCGTGGAAGCCCAGCAGCTGGCCGCCTTCAACCCGTTCCAGATGGCGATGGCGATGACCCAGGTGCCTGTCGCTGTGACCCACGGCACCGAGGCGGGCAAGATCGCCAGCCTGTCCCTGCCGACCGCGCAGATGCAGCGGCCGGGGCTGTCGCAATCCCAAGGCATCAAGGAATGGTCCCTGCGCCTGGTGCCCCGCGCCGCAACTGAAAACGGCCAGTGGTCGATGACCCTCACCTGACCCCAGAAAGGAGCATTCCCGTGTTCAATGTGCTTGAAAGCCCCACCTTTACCCGCCCGGTGAAAGTCCAGGTTCCCAAAGGCGACGGCGTCGAAGAACAGGTGTTCAAAGCCACCTTCAATGCGCTGGATGAAGCCGAACTGGAAGGCCTGTCCATGGCCACCGCCGATGAGACCAAAGACTTCCTGCGCCGGGCGGTTCTGTCGATGGATGACCTGGCGGGCGAAGACGGCAAGCCTATCCCCTACAGCGATGAGATCCGCGAAGCGGTGATCGCCAAGCCCTACGCCCGGATCGCCCTGATGGGGGCCTACCACCTCAGCATGAACGGGCTGCTGCCGGGAAACTGATCTGGGCCGGGCGGGCCTGGGCCAAGGGCACCCTGTTCCAGCACTCCTCCGCCCGGTGCCAGGATGACGAAGACGCGGCCGCCCTCGGCATTCCCCAGGAACTGATGGTGGCCGGGCGGCCCGGCCACCAGGAGGCTGAAGGGGTCTGGCGGCAGAACGTGGAGGCGGTGGAAGCCTTTCTGGACGCCGCGACACAGTTCAACCGGATCGCCCTGGCTGACGGCCGGATCCGCGCAACCGGCCTGAACTACCCCGGCGCACAGGCCGCCTGGGCACTCGGCGGCACCGAAATGACCCCCGCCCTGTTTGCCAAAGTCCAGATGATCGAAGGCGGCGCTCTGGCCGAAATGAACGGAAGCTGAACATGCCCTTTGTTGTTTCAGGAAAAGTCTTGATGGATGCCTCCCAGGGCATCCAGGAGCTGAAGGAGCTGAAGGGCGCGAAAGACGCCGCCGGGAAGTCCGCCAAGGTCCTGAGTTTCGAGGAAGCCAAGATCGCGCGCCAGATTAAGGAGGCAGGCACGGCGGCAGGGGTAGCAGCCCGCCAGGCGCAAGAGCTGGCCGATAAGCGGGCGGAGGCTCAGCGTTCCGCTTTCACCGTTATTTCGCGTGGAGCCGATGAAGTTGGCACCAGCCACCAGCTCGCAGCCGGTCAGGTCGGCAACCTCACCGCCCAGTTCAACGACATCGGCGTGATGCTGGCGGCGGGCCAAAACCCGCTTCAGCTCGCTATTCAGCAGGGCACCCAGATCACCCAAGTGTTCGGAAGCGCGGGGGCCGCCGACGCTGTCGCCATGCTGCGCCAGGCTTTGGTGCGCATGATCAGCCCGCTGAACCTGATCACCATCGGCGGGATCGCTGCGGGCGCGGCAATGATCCAGTGGATGACCGGCTCCTCCGAGGCGGCCGAAACCCTGGAGGACCGGATCGAGGCGGCCGGGGACGCCATTGAGGCGTTTCACAGCAAGTCCCAGAAAACCCGCCTGAGCGTGGCGGACATGGTCGAGGAGTTCGGCTCCGCGTCTCCGGAACTGCGCCTGGTGCTGGCCGACATGGCGGCTCTCGCCAAACTTGATGCGCAGAAGGCCATTGATGCCACCGCGCAAAGCGTCCGGAACCTGGTGCTCGAAACCTCCTTCTTCGACGACCGCAACGCGCGCGGCCTTGCCCGGGATTTTCTTGGGCTTAGCTCGATGCTGTCATCACATCGGGAGATGAGCGACATCTTCGCTCGCAATCTGGACCTGCTGAACAGCAGCGAAGACCCGGCCAAGCGCCTCAGCGCGGCTCTGGACGTGCGGGAAATGCTGCTGGAGGCGGCTGGCGGCCTCGACGGCCTGAACACCCGGCAGCGGGAGTTCTACGACGGCCTGGCGGCAGTGATCCGGGATCTTGAAGTGTTCGCCGGCCGCCTTCAGGCGCCATGGCAGGAGCTGAAATCCACAGGCAGCGATCTTTGGGCGAGCCTGAAAACTGCCGCCGGAGACTACCTGGCCGAGCGCCTGAAGATCGAGACAGCTGCCCGGAACACCATTGCCCAGCTGCAGGCCGAAGCCGCGCTGCAGGAGGCCATTGCCATCCACGGCGAAGGCAGCCTGCAGGTGGCCGAACTGCGCCTTCAGGCGGAGCGCCAAGCCTACCAGGCGCAGGTCGATGCCCAGGAAATATCCGACGAGCTGAAAGACGCCCTGATGGCGGCCTGGGATGCTGCCAACGGAGTGGCCTCCGCCGACATGGCGGGCAATATCACCCTGGCCGCTGATGAGGCCCACCGCCTGAAGACCAACCTGCTGGCGGCGCAGGGCAAGGACATCATGGGCCGGATCCGGGCGAACCCGGATTTCAACGACCCGCGAGGCGAAAGCGCGGGCGCTGGCAACCCCGACCACGTCTACCGCGACCAGGGACTGCCCCGCGTCGACCTGCCCCCGAACCCGAGCAAATCCAGAAGCACGAAGCGCGGCGGCGCCAGCCAGCATGATGCGGAACGCAAGGCCATTGAACGGCTGATCGCCAGAGAGCGGGAGCGTCTCGAGATCCTGAAAGAGACCGACCCGGTGATGCAGGAAATGATCCGGCACCGCGAAGTTCTGAAGGACGCCACCGAAGCCGAACGCAAGGCGGTTGAAGCCATCATCCGTGAGCGGGTGGAAGAAGAACAGGCCCTGCGGCGGACCAAGGAGGCCTCAGATTGGCTGAAAGCGACAGGGCAGGACCTGGGCGAAGCTCTGAGAACCGAAGGCGATACTGCCGCTGCAGCCTGGGACCGGGTCAAAGAGGCGATCCTGCGCGCCGCGGCGGAGGCTGTTCTGTTCGGCAAAGGCCCCCTTGCTGAATTTCTGAACCTTGGCAGCGGTCTGCTGGGCGGCGGCGGCAGCTCCGGAGGCGGCGCAGACCTGTTCGGGGACTTTGTCACCGGCCTTCTGGGGTTTGCTGACGGCAGGGTCCCTCCCACAATGATCTACGGCGACGGCGGCAACCGCGACGACAGGGTGCCGGTCATGCTCTCCGCAGGCGAAAGCGTAATCACCGCAAAGGCTACCCGCCGCTACCGCCCGCTTCTGCAGGCCATGAATGACGGCGTGGAGATCCCCGGGTTCGCAACCGGTTTGATCCCCCCCGCCCCCGCCGGTGCTGGCGCCCCCGCCGCCGCAAATCAGGGCCGGTCCCAGCTCACTGTGCGGATCCTGCCCTCGCCGATGTTCGAAGCTGTGGTCGACGAGCGCGCCTCGGAGATCGGTGTCGAGCTGATCCAGGATTACGACCACGGCCCCGCCCGTGCCACCGTCAAAGACACCCTCGAAGACCCATACAAGGTTTGATCATGGCCCTGGCTTACCCCCTTCCCGTCAGCGAGTTTTTCGACCGCCTGCCCATTGCCCGGATCACTTCCCGGGCCGCCGCCGCCAACACCATCTCCGAGACTTTCAGCGGCGATGTCATCAAGCACGGCCACGGCAGTCGGCTGTGGGGCGGCCGCATTGTCCTGGACATGGACCACCATGGCGCCGTCGCAGCTATTGAAGCCTGCCTGTCCCTGCTGGACGAGCCCGGCGCATCGTTCATGATGTGGGACACGCGGCAGCCTCACCCGCTTGCGGACCCTCAAAAGCTCATCCTCGGCTCCGCCGCGCCGGTCATAGACAGCTTGAACCAGAACAACCGGGAACTCGGCATCTCCGGCCTGCCCGCAGGCTATGAGATCAGCCGCGGCGACCTGCTGGGCTTCACCTATGGCGCAAACCCCGCCCGCCACGCCTATCACCGTGTCGTGACAGGTGCGGCAGCGGACGGCGCCGGGACGGCGGCCAACATCGAGGTCACCCCCTTCATCCGGCCCGGTGCCGCGACAGGCACCGCGGTCACACTTGGCAATCCGGTTTTGAAAGCCGTGCTCACCACCGCCCAGTACGGCGAAGGCAGATCCGGCGTCACCGAAGGCGGCTCCTTCAACTGGCTCCAAACGCTGAGGTAACAATGGCCTATTCAGAAGCAGCACAGCAGCAGCTTCAAGAACGCCGCGGCACGGATGCGCATGTCCTGCTGTGGTTCCAAGCGCGCAACCGCAGCACCGGCGCCCCTGAGACCCTTGGTTTCTGGTCCGGTGACGATCACCGCGAATTCCTGGTCGACGGCGAGATCCGCACCTACTTCGGTGCGGGCAGCGTGATTGACGTACCGCCTATCATCGCCGCGCCGGGGTTCAGTGTTCGCGAATACAGGGTGAAGCTGCCGCCGATGCTGGACGAGGTGAAGCAGCTCCTGCAGCAGTATGAGCCGCGCCACGCCGAGGTTCACATCCATTCCGCCGCTTTCGATATCGACACCGGCAATCTGATGCCCCCCGTTAACCGCCGGTTTAAGGGCTATTTAAACAAGGCGCCGGAAGAACTCGGCCCCAAAGGCAAACCCAGCCATACCCAGCTTGTTCTGGTCTCGCCTGCGCGAAAGCTGACCCAGGGCCTGCCCTTGAAGCGCTCGAATTCGGAGCTGCAGCGCCGCAACCCGAATGACCTCGGCCGGGAATACAGCGATGTCGCGGGCGAATGGCCTGTCCCGTGGGGCGGCTGATGATGACCCGGGCCGAACTCCTCTTTGACTATTTGAGCGGCGTCCGTGCCAGGGCGGCCGCCCTCCGCCCGTCGGTCTTCGACTGCGCCCATTTCGCCGCGGGGTGGGTGAAGGCCTGTTCGGGCGCCGACCTGGCTGCTGACTGGCGCGGCCAGTACAGCAGCCTCGACGAAGGCCGGGCCAAGCTCAAGGCCGCCGGATACGGGGATCTGGACGAGCTGGCTGCAGCGCATCTGCGCGAGATCAGCGGCTGGGGCAGCTCACAGCCCGGCGATGTCGCTGCGATCCGCGACCAGGGCCACATCGCGCTGGGGATCATCGGCGGCCCTCAGATCCATGTTCTGGGGCTTAAAGGGCTGGATTACGTCTACCTGGATCGCGCTGAAAGGGTGTTCAGACCATGAAGCTGCTGTTTGCCTCCCTGCTGGCGCTGCTGGCACTCACCCAGCCTGCAGACGCGGCGTCAATCGGGGCCGCACTGGTGGCTCTGGGCACCGCGTTTAAAGCCTACGTCGCCGCGAATGCAATCGCTGGATTTGCCCTGAGAACGCTGATCAGTGCGGGCGTTTCTCAGCTGGTGAAGAAGTTCAAGCAGCGCAAACAGCGCAAGCCCGGCCTTCAGACGACCGCAACGACATCCGGCGGAACGGATCCCCAAGGGACTGTTCTGGGCCGTCACGCAACGGCCGGGCACTTGGTCTACCAGAACAGCTACCTGGAGAATAACTGCTACCTGGTCCACATCATCGAGGTCAGCGATCTTCCAGGCGTCAAGCTTCGCCGACTTATCGTCGACGGGGAATACACCGACATCGCTGAAGAAGCCGATCAGTTCGGCAACTCGCAGCTCCTGGGCAAGAAGGACGCCGCCGGCGTCCCGTTCGGCTGGATCCACTATTATGACGGGACGCAAACTGCGGCCGATCCCTATATCGTGTCCGAGCTGCAGGATAAGGAAGACCGGCCGTGGACCGAAAACCACATCCTTACCGGCATCTGCTACGCAATTGTCATCTTCAAGCGGAACGACGGCGTCTACCCGAACGGCAGGCCGCAAGTCCGCTTCGAACTGGGGTCCCCGCCTCTGTACGATCCCCGGCAGGACACCACGGCCGGGGGCAGCGGAACGCACCGCTGGAACGACCCCTCCACCTGGTCCGAAACCGAAAACCTAATGGTGATCGCCTACAACGTCATGCGCGGGATCACCCTGCCCTGCGGCAGCGTCTGGGGCGGTGGCTTCCCGGCTGAGGACCTGCCTTACCAGGAGTGGGCGGCCGCCATGGACGCCTGCGACCTGGGCGTCGGCGGCAACTCCCGCCCGCAGTTCCGCGGCGGGATGGAGATCCGCTTCGAAGAGGCGCCGGCCGACTTTCTGGAAGAAGTGTTCGCTTCGGCCAACGCTGATATCCTGGAACTTGGCGGGTACTGGTATCCGCTGGTCGGTTCTGAGAACACAATTGCCGCTGACCTGACGGAGGGGGACCTGTTGGTCTCAGAGGGCTGGAAACACGATCCCTTTCCCGGCCTCGAAACCGCTTACAACGCCGTGACCGTCACCCACACGTCGCCCAATGCGCTCTGGAACCCTGCCGCTCCGATCACTTTGACTAAGCCTGAATGGGAAGCCGAAGATGGCGGCCAGAGGATGTTCAGTCTCAAGCTGCCGATGGTTTTCAACGCACAGCAGGCGCGCCAGCTCGGCAACGCGCTGCTAAAGGAAAACCGCCGCTTCCGCACCCACCGCCTGCCGCTTCCTCCGGAGTTTGCGCGCCTGCGGCCGCTGCTGAAAGTCCGGTTCACCTCGGACTGGTACGGGTACGGCGCGAAGGCCTTCACCATTACGGAAATGGCCTATGATCTACTCACGCTGAATGTGTCTGTGAGCCTGCGCGAATGGGACCACAGCGATTATGATCCGGACCTTGCGCTTGAAATCCCTGAAGCGCCCCAGGTGACCACACCGATCATCGTCGAAGATGCCGGTGTGCCTGGTTTCGGCGTGTCTGGTGTCGAGATCAAAGACGCAGACGGCGTAGTCCGCGGCGTGGCGATCCGTGCGGTCTGGGATCCCGACCTCGCCTATTCCGCCGAAGGGATCTCGTTCCAGGTACGGGTCAAGAATGGCGACGACGAACGGTTCAGCGCCAGCGCTTCGGACCTGAAACTCGGCACCTTCCGGCTGGAACCGATGCAAGGCGCGACGGACTACGAAGCGCGGGCAAAGGCCATCTCCAGGAGCAGGAAGACAAATTGGACCGGCTGGCTGCCGGTCACCACTCCGGAGTTCCGGCTTCAGCCAGACGTATTGGACGAGACGGTTTGGCAGGCGGTTTCCGATGATGCGGCTTCGATTGCGGCCGGGTTGGACGATCAACTGGTCCTGGACCGCATTGATCCGCTGGAGAGTGCGGTGCAGCGGGAGCTGCAGATCCGCGACGTGCAGTCTTTCCATGCCGCCGAAGCGCTAGGGTTGATCGGGGACCAAGTGCTCTGGGCGCTCACCAAGGTTTCCGAAATTGACGGCCGCATGGCAGATGCCGGGATATTCAAGGACCCCGAAACCGGCACTGTGCGCATCTACGGGATCGAGGCTGAAGCGGAGCGGATCAGCGAGGCGGAGATCCGGCTTTCCGCCGCGGAGGCGAGTATTTCCCTGTCTGCCACCCAGGCTTGGGTCAATCAGCAGATTTCAAATGCAGTTCTGGACCCCAGTCAAATCCCGGTAGTGGACGATCTGCAGGTGCGGGTCAATCAGGTCGAAGCGGACCTGGACGCTGCTGAGGCGGCAATTACCCTCAAGGCCAGCCAGACCGAACTGGACGGGATGGAAACCCGCCTGACTTCGGCGGAGGTCGACATTGACGCGGCCGGGGCGGCGATTGGCCTGAAGGTAGATCAGGCCAAGTTTGATGCCGCCGAAAGCCGCCTTTCCACTGCTGAATTTCAGATCAGCACTTTGGAGGGGCCTTCCATCACCCAGACGGTGAGCGATGTGCGCACCATTCACGAACAGCTAGCGGCGCAGGACGTGGCTACACTGGAGCAGCTTCTGCTGGCTTATGATCAGCGTGAGGCACTCAAAACCCAAATTGCCTATGCCACCCAAGACATTCGGGCGCGGGTAGACGATGAGCGCGCGGCCACCGCCGCCATCACCGCGGCGCTGGGGGTTGCGATTGAGAACAGCGTGGCGCTGGTTGAAGCGGAAAAGCTGGTGCGCGCGAGCGGTGATAATGCGCTGGCCAGCACAATAGATGCCCTGGAGGTGCGGCTGGACGGGGATATTGCAGCGCAGTCCACGGCTTTGTCTGCTCTGACTACCCGCGTCACGGATGCCGAGGGCACGATAACCAGCCAAAGCCAAAGCCTGACCAGCCTGGACAGCCGCCTGACCACGGCAGAGGGCAGTATTTCCGGCAACGCCACGGCGGTGAGCCAGCTGGATACGAGGGTCGCGGATGCCGAAGGGGATATCTCCAGCCAGGCCACGGCGATAACCACACTGCAATCCAATGTGGGGAGCAACAGCGCCAGCATTCAGCAGACCATGCAGGCCGTGAACGGGGTGATGGGTGAATACACCCTGCGGATTGACAATAACGGCCACGTCTCGGGCATGGTGGTGCGCTCTGAGTTGGATGACCAGGGCCAGCCAGCCTCTGAGGTGGCGTTTCAGTCGGACAAGTTCGCAATTGTCTCAGCGGACGGGTCGCAAAAACGCAGCCCCTTTGTGGTCTACACCGAGGACACCACGATAGGTGGCGTGCTGGTGCCCGCGGGCGTCTACATGCGCAAGGCAGCGATCCGAAACGGCTCCATCGGCAACGCTGAAATTGCGGGCAGCCTGCAATCTGACAATTACGCCGAGGACGCCGATGGCATTCCCACGGAAGGCGTGAAAATCGACTTCCGTAACGACGTGGTGAAGCTGGCAGGGCCTGTCATCAGCCGCAACATTGAAGCGGCCGCGGGCAGCTTCTGGACTGGCGGACCGATCACCGTGGATCCGAATTCCGGCCTGTACCAGGTGGAGACGTGGGAGCTGGTGGAAACCGGGCTGCAAGTGCCGGTGGATCAGGTCTGGATGGCGTCCAACAAAACCTACCTGGCCTATGCGGCCTTCGACGGCAGCGCGACGGCGCCAGGCGGCATCAGCGGCAATTCTGAGTATTGGGGCTGCAAGGCCGAGGTTCTGCCTTTTGCCCGCTGGAACGGGCCGCAGCAGCTGTATCTGCGGATCGAGCTGTGGGCCAAGGGCATCAGCGCCTTGCACCGCTCCGGCAACGCCACGCTGGGCGGAAAAATTCACTGGAAACTATATGAGGTTACATAAATGGCTTGGCCAAAGACAGGAACGGTGAGCGTCACCAATGGCAGCGCGGTTGTCACCGGCACCGGCACCAGCTTTTTCGGCTCTGCCCAGGCAGGCTGGGGCTTTGTTGGCCCGGATGGGCGTGTTTATGAGGTGCTGACGGCGGACAGCCCCACCCAGATCACCTTGGCGAGCAACTATCAGGGCGCAACCGCCGCGGGCCAGGTCTATTCTCTGTTTCCGACCATGTCGCTGGCGCATGATTTGGTTGCAGTTGTGCAGACGCTGATCGGTAACTACCAGGCCATTGCCGATGGACCGGGTTCGGGCAAATTTGCCACCGATGTGGTGAAGCAGGGCGATGAGGACACTGGTCTCGCTTGGCCCGCCAGCAACACCGTGGCGCTGAAAGCGGGCGGCGCGGAGCAGTTGCGCATGACCGGCGGTGTGGCCTCCGGTGCGGCAGTACAGTCCAGCGAAACTGACGGCACTATTGGCAAGCTCCTGAAGTTTGGGGCCTTCGGTTTGGGGGTCGCTGACGGAATGGTTGCCCCGGATGTTGTTGATATGGACACGGCCCCAACTGGGTTCGGAAGGATCTCTGGAGCAACCGTAGGGTCAAAACCGCCGGGCGTGACAAGCGGGACTGTGTTCACCGGAGTAAACCAGGCAGGGCGAACCAGCCAGCTTGTGTTCAGAGCGGCCAGTAATCGGGTGTACATCCGCACAAAGCATGACAACGTGTGGCGTTCTTGGTCCGAGATCTACTGTGCCGAGAACATACTTGGAACCGTCTCCCAATCCGCAGGCGTGCCGACCGGCGCGGTGATCGAGCGCGGCGGCAGTGCGAATGGCGAATACGTGCGCTTTGCAGACGGCACGCAAATCTGCACAATTGAGCGCACACTCAATCTCACCACGGCTGCGGATGGAGCGCTTCACAAGTCGTTGAGCGACTTCGGCGTTTGGGTGTTCCCCGCATCTTTCACAGCACCGCCGGTAGTGACCGCCAATGCCCACGCGGGGTCGCAATGGGCTGAGGCCGGCGCTGTAAATTCCATTCAAGCTGCCGCAGTTGTGATCTGGTCGAGCGCCGCACTAACCGCTGCATCCCGATCCATCAGCGCTGTGGCCGTCGGCCGCTGGTTCTAAAGGAGTGTATCCCATGCAGATCAACTGGACCCCAATGCGCCGGGATGAGGCGTTGACAATCAACAAGGCGGGCGATTCCCTAACGATCAACGGCGAGGTGTTCGATTTCAGTCCTCTGCCCGATGGGGCCACCCTGCCGCGCGACGCGGTGGCTTGCGAGTGGCTGGCCTCGGACGTGGAGCGCAGCGGCGGCGAAATCAGCCTGACCCTGATCCTGCCGCATGGCGCCAATGCGCCGGAAGAAATTCGGTTTCCGCAGCCAGTGGTGATGGCCGCTGACGGGCCGGTACCAGTTCCGCGCCGCTGCAACCCTGAAACTGAAGACGAAGAGGAGGACGCAGTATGAGCAACATCGACTTTTCCCAGACCGTCACCGTTGAGGCCAAGGCTGGCGCCGCCAGGGCCGCCCTGTTCGCCGATCTCGCCAACATCCGCTGGCAGCGCGAAACCAGCGGTATCACCCTGCCAGACGGCTCCACCATGGCCACCGATGAGCGCAGCACCGCAAAACTGACCGCTACCGTTACGAGCTTGCAGAGCGGCTTGGTGAGCGGCCCGCTGAACTTCAAGTTCCCGGATGGCTGGCGGTCTGTCAGCCAGGCAGAGATCGAGGCAGTGGCAGCCGCGGTCGCGCAGCACGTTCAGAGCTGCTTTGATGCCGAGTTGACCGTCTCAGGGCAAATCGGCGCGCTGACCGACGCAGAGGTACCTGCCTTCGATGTAACGTCTGCCTTTGCTGCTGCACTGGAAATGGCGCCGGAGGAAGCAGTTTAACAACCCTACTGAACCCGCGCGCGACCGCGTCCATGCAGTTGGCCGGACAAATTCACCGAGGAACATTGGCACGGCGGACGCAGAAGCCTGCCCAAGAGGAGACTAGACGATGGCACAAGAGCAAACCCCCATCACCGTAGACAAAGACACCTGGGTGCAGCTGACGGACGACGATGTCACCGAAATCAGCTTTCAGGTCCTGGATGGAGAAATCGAATTGAGGCGCGGCGGCACCGCAGCGCCCGGTTCCGAAGCGCGCGGCTGGATCTACCCGGGCGGGACCGGCCGGGAAAAGCTGCCACTGGCAGATATCAGCGTGGCGCAGGGCAGTCGTGTTTGGGCCAAGGGCCGCAGGGCAGCCAAATCTACGGTTCTGGTGGATCATGCGTGACCCGTTCCTTTCCGGCCGAAGTGCATTGCGCAATCCATTTCAAACCTCTCGCCTCTCTGTTCTAACCCTCAATCCGGTACTTTTCCTCGACCCGTCTGACCTATCCACGCTGATGCAGGATGAGAGCACGCCTGTTTCCGCTGCGGGCGACCCTGTCATGACACCATTGGATAAGTCGCACAGATTGGTGCGGGGCAAAGAGCTGTGGAATATCGCAGACGCTTCATCCGGCGCGAACTGGACGGAAAGCAGCGGGGTCTACACCAAGCCAGAGACCGGCTTCGCAACGCTTGGCCTTACCACCCTGACCGCGGGACAATGGTATGAAGCCAAGTTCACAATCAGCGCGACCACCGGCGTTCTGAACCTGTGGCGCCGGGACGCGACAGCCACCAGCAATGAACAGGCCGCAGGCGATTTCGGAACCGGGACGCATTGCGCAATCGTGAGGGCCGGTTACTCCACAAACGGTGACGGCCACCACCTTTGGTTCGATGGGAGTGCTTTCACCGGGACGCTATCTGACGTTTCGTTCCGCGCCCTGCCTGGCAACCACCTCATTGCGCCGTCAGGTTCCAACCGTGCGGCATATCAGTCCGGCGGCGGGCGGTTCTGGCTCGACGGGGACGGGAATGACGACTTCTACACCGCTGACACGCGCTTCGGATTGAGCGCGGACCCTGATCTGACTGTCATAGCGGCAATCAACACGGGTGATCAGATGTCAGCAATCGAGCGCATCTGGCACATCGGGGGCGCCATGGCCGGTTCCATTTCAGGAGCTGTCGGATCTGATGGCCCGTCGTGGCGGCACAACAACGGCAACCGGAAATTCCCTGCTATTGCCAATAACACTGATGCTGTGATCGCTTGGCGGCGCTCCGCCGGGGACCCCTACGGCAATGGTCAGGTGTTTGTGGATGGCGTGGAACAGCTCCAAACATCAGTCACAAACCCCGGCGTGGTGCCTTCAGACACCGGCGGAAAGTTCTCGATGTTCGCTCAGCCCAATGCGGCGGAATGGTTTGGCGGCAGGATTTACGCCATCCTGGTGTTTCCGTTCCGCTTGACGGATGCGGAGCTGATGCGTGCCACCTCTTGGATGGGTGCAAAGCAAGGGCGCACACTATGACCCGTTTTGTCTGGCAGGTCGATTTTTTCGCCCCTATTGGCACCGCTATCGCCTGCAATCGGGCAGCGAACGCTTGGGGGATAAGCGGCCAGAACTTTCTAATCCGATTGTCGCCAACCGGCGCGGAACCCGCTACCCACCTTGGCGGCTCTGCGCGTGAGACAGACCTGTTTGTACGCGCCGTGGAAGCCGCACCCGGCCTGCCTGAAGGATTGGGCGAAGAGTTTTTTCCGAAGGTGCTGGATAAAGCAGACTGGCAGGCGGTGGGTGACCATCTGGTGCTGACACATGGCCCGGCTGACACCACCAACGCACGCGCGCAGTTTGAGGCGCTGATAGTGGGTCACGGGCTGAAAAAGATCTTAGCTAATCCCAGCCAGTAGATCTGAGCACGAGGACACCTCTCAACTGTTCAATATCCGTTTAAGCCGCCTTTAAACGCACATCGAATAGGCCGGATTTGAAGGGTTCGAACGGCAGACTGCCCGCTACTGCAATCTGAAGTGTCCCAAGCTTGCGTATCTGGCCGCTGCCGCCTGCGCCGCACCGGGGCTGGAAACCCGCCGCAAAAAGCCCTAAAAACAGTGGGTTTTCAAAAATGAGTTGCTGCAACGGGAAGTGTCCCACACTGCAACGCGAAGTGTCCCGCTACATGCGCCTCCCGCCCGGACACACAGCCCTTGCAGGCCTGAGCCCAGCCGCTTTTCAGAGAGCATGTGAAAAAGATTCACATAGGGACTTGAAACCCCCGCGGCGGCTCCCGATATGCAATAATGTGAAAGGGATTTACATACACCCGCAACCTGGAGGACCCCGATGACGAGTTTCACCCAAACCGCCCCCCATACACCGGTGCAGGGCTGGTTTTCCCGCAGCGAAGCCTGGCTGGACAGCAAGGGCAAAGGCGCCTGGATTGCCGTTATGGTGCTGGGCTTTGTGTTCTTCTGGCCGGTGGGCCTGGCCCTTCTTTTCTACATGATCTGGAGCAAACGCATGTTCAGCAAATCCTCCTGCCGCCACAGAGGCAAAGCCTGGGCGCGCCACGGGTTCTCGGCGATGAAACCCTCGGGCAACAGCGCCTTTGATGCCTATAAGGCCGATACGCTGCGCCGCCTGGAGCAGGAACAGCATGATTTCGAGGCCTTCCTGGAACGCCTGCGCGAGGCCAAGGACAAGGCCGAGTTCGACCAGTTCATGGACGAGCGCGCCCGCGCCGCCGATCATGGCGATGACGCGGAGGACGAGGACGAAGCCGGCGGCGAACCCAAGCGCCACTAAGCTCTGCCCCTCCTCCGGCTGCCCCGCCCCCGTCCGGGCGGGGCTTCCGCTGCCTGCCTTTTCCCCTAGCAAAGGTCCCCTTGCATGACCGCCCTGCCCGACCCCGACTACCAGGCAGAATTCTATGCGTCTGTTCCGGCCAAGCGTCTGATCGCCTGGGTCATCGACAGCATCCTGATCTTCACCCTCAGCGCTGCCGCGGTGCTGCTGACCGCGTTTACCGGGCTTTTGATCTGGCCGCTGTTGTATCTGGCGGTCGGCTTTGCCTACCGGACCGTGACGATCGCCAACGGCTCCGCCACCTGGGGCATGCGCTTTGCCGGGATTGAGCTGCGCGACAGCGCGGGCCAGCGGCTCGACAGCGGCCTAGCGGCGCTGCACACCGCGGGCTATTCACTGTCGCTGGGCTTCCCGGTGCTGCAGGTGATCTCGATCATCCTGATGCTGACCTCGCCGCGCGGCCAGGGGTTGACCGACCATTTCCTCGGCACCGTCATGCTGAACCGGCGGGTTTGAGTGAATTCCGCAAGACAGCGTTAAGCCATTTTCCACAAGGCCACTTGGCGCACCGGAACCGCGTTGTTATCATCAGTTGGAGTAGCTGCCGCTTGTTCCACCTGTCCCGCGAAACTGCCGAAGAGTTCCGATGCGCCATACCCTTCCGATTGCACCGCAGTTCTACGTGACGGCCCCTCAGCCCTGCCCCTATCTGGAGGGCCGGATGGAGCGGAAGCTGTTCACCGCGCTGCAGGGCGACGGGGTGGAGCAGCTCAACAACAGCCTCAGCCAGCAGGGCTTCCGGCGCTCGCAGAACGTGCTCTACAGGCCGTCCTGCTCGGAGTGTTCGGCCTGCCTGTCCGCCCGGATTGATGTGTCGGCCTTCAGCCCCAGCCGCAGTCAGAAGCGCACCCTGAAGCGCAACGCGCACCTTGAACGCCGGGCGACCTCGCCCTGGGCGACAGAGGACCAGTTTGCCCTGTTCCGCCGCTATCTGGACAGCCGCCACGCAGACGGCGGCATGGCCGACATGGATGTGTTCGAATACGCCGCGATGATCGAGGAAACCCCGGTGCGCAGCCGGGTGGTTGAATATGCCGAGGAAGGCAGCAATCAGCTGACCGCGGTGTCGCTCACCGATGTGCTGGAGGACGGCCTCAGCATGGTCTACTCCTTCTACGCGCCGGACCAGCCGCAGGATTCGCTCGGCACTTTCATGATCCTCGACCACATCAGCATCGCGCGCGAGGCAGGCCTTCCCTACGTCTACCTGGGCTATTGGGTGCCCGGCAGCCAGAAGATGGGCTACAAGGCCAAATTCTCCGGACTGGAAATCTATCACCAGAGCGAATGGAAAAAGATGACCGACCCGGCGCAGTTCGAGGCCGCCGTGCATCCGTTGTCGACCGACCCGATTGCTGAACAGGTGGCCAATATCCAGCTGCCCGAACAGCCCATTCACCGCAACCGCTGATGCAGAACCTTCACGCTGTCTCGCTGGTGGTGCCGGACTACGGCGCCGCCATCGCCTTTTACTGCGGCCAGCTGGGCTGGCATCTGGCGGAGGACATTGACCAGGGCAGCAAGCGCTGGGTCCGCATCCTGCCGCCGGGGGCTGCGCAGGGCAGCCTGATCCTGGCCCGCGCCGAAGGGGCCGCGCAGGAGGCGGCAATCGGAAACCAGTTCGGCGGCCGCGTCGGGCTGTTCCTGGCCACGGATGACTTTGCCCGCGACCATGCCGCAATGCTGGCCCAGGGCGTCACCTTCGAGGAAGCCCCCCGCCAGGAGCCTTATGGCACCGTCGCGGTCTGGCGCGACCCTTTCGGCAACCGCTGGGACCTTATCCAGTTCGCCTGAGCCGCCCGCCTCGCCTGACGGTCCCCGCCGGGATCCCCTGTTCATCTGGCTGAAAATATCCCGGGGTGAATGCGCGCCGCGCGCGCAGAGGGGCAGCGCCCCTGCCCCGGGACAAAAGCAAAGGGGCCCGCTTGGGGCCCCTTTTCCGTTGTCTTGTCCTGGAAACCCCGGATCAGTTCGGGATCAGCGCCGGAACGATCGTCACAATCGACGGGAAGGCCCAAAGGATGGCAATCCCCACCACCTGGATCAGCACAAACGGCACGATCCCGCGGTAGATATGCGCCGTCGTCACCTCTTTCGGCGCCACCCCGCGCAGGTAGAACAGCGCAAAGCCGAAGGGCGGTGTCAGGAACGAGGTCTGCAGGTTCACCGCCACCATGATGGTCACCCATTTCGGATCGAACGACCCGCCATAGATCACCGGCCCCACGATCGGGATCACGATGTAGATGATCTCCAGGAAGTCGAGCACGAAGCCCAGGAAGAACAGCACCAGCATCACGATCAGGAAGACCGTCATTTCGTTGTCGAAGCTCTTCAGGAACTGCTGGATATAGTGCTCGCCGCCGAAGGAGATCACCACCAGGTTGAGCAGCTGCGAGCCGATCAGGATGGTGAAGACCATCGAGGTCACCTTGGCGGTTTCCCGCACCACCGGGGTCAGCACGCCGGAGCGGAACAGAACCCAGCAGCCATACAGCAGGCCGAACAGCGCATAGAGATAGGCGCCGTAGGCCACGAAGAAGGCAATCCAGCTCTCGACGCTGACGCCGCCCTGGTTCACCCGCAGGTCGAAGTTCATGCCGACGAGGATGCACAGCATCACTGCAAAGGTGGACCAGATGATGATCTTGCCCGATTTGCCTTCGTCCTGCAGCTTGCGGTAGGCCGCCAGCATGATGGCACCGCCTGCCCCAAGCGCCGCGGCGGGGGTTGGGTTGGTGATGCCGCCCAGGATAGAGCCCAGCACTGCAACGATCAGCACCAGCGGCGGGAACACCACCCGGATCAGATCGTTTCGGGCGCAGCGCGCGGCGGCCTCGCGGCTGCCCCACAGCGCCAGCAGCAGCGGCAGCGCGATCCACAGCACCGTGACACCGGGAGAGGTGGTCGGCGCAATCGCCACCAGATCCACCAGCGCAATCAGCAGGATGCCGATGGCGCCCAGGATCAGCGGCTTGGGATCGCGCGAAGGCGCCACGCCGCGGCCAAAGGCCAGCACCAGGCCCAGCAGCACCATGATCACGCTGATGCCGGTGCCGATGGGGGCTGCGGCGGCGGTCTTGGCCTCAACCGCCGCGGCGATTTCTTCCTCGGTCAGCCGTTCCGCCAGAGTGACACCGCCTGCTTCGTTGATGGCTACCTGTTCCGCCACCGCGGCGTCCCAGGCTTCCTGCCCGTGCAGGTCAATCATTGACGCCTTGCACTCGGCGCCGACATTGGTGCGCAGGGACGCGGTCTCGCCGGCGTCGGAGAAGGTGGAAACAACGATGTTCTGGCTGCCGATCACGTTGAAGCTGCTCAGCAGGACCGCGCCGCCGATGATTGCGGCCGGGACGCCCAGGAACCAGATCAGGCCTTCGTTGCGGGTGATCACCTCGCCGGTGCTTTGCTCCATTGCCACAGCCGGGGCCTTGTGCGGGTTCAACAGCGCATAGCCAAAGGCATAAGTGGCGTAAAGCAGCGCCAGCATGATGCCCGGCAGCAGCGCCGCCTGGAACAAGGTGCCGACCGAAACCACCGCCGGTTCGCCCAGGTAGGTGAGCGCGTCGGAACAGCCTGCCTCCATCGCGCGGGTCTCCTGCGCGGTGGAATAAAGGTCGCCCGCCAGGGTGCCCAGCAGAACGATCACAATGGACGGCGGGATGATCTGGCCCAACGTGCCGGACGCCGCGATCACACCTGTCGCCAGTTCCGGCGAGTAGTTGTTGCGCAGCATGGTGGGCAGTGCCAGCAGGCCCATGGTCACCACGGTGGCGCCGACAATACCGGTGGAGGCTGCCAGGAACGCGCCCACAACCACAATCGACACCGCCAGGCCGCCGGGCAGCGGGCCAAAGACGCGCGCCATGGTGGTCAGCAGATCGTTCGCGATCTTGGAGCGCTCCAGGGTGATGCCCATCAGAACGAACATCAGCACCGCCAGCAGGGTCTCAATCGAGGCACCGGCCAGCACCCGCTCGTTCATCCGGTTGACGATGAAGGAGATGTTGCGGTCCAGCGCGACTTCCCAGCCCTGCGCAAACACCGGTTCCGCCAGCCTTGGCAAATCCGGGTACCGGAAGACCGACACCTTATCGGGCCTGATGCCCGAATTCAGCAGGTCGCGGTAGGCCTGCGACGAGGTATCAATCGCCTGGTGCACCAGGATCCCGGCGCTGTCCAATGCGGCGATGATCCCGAAGGAGATGATCCCGGCACCGCCGATGGCAAAGGCCACCGGAAAGCCGGAGAGGATGCCCCCGAAGAGGCAGAAGAATACGATGAGCAGTCCGATTTCGACGCCATCAAGTCCAAATAGCATGTTTCCGACGTCCCTTTAGTGCGTGCCTTCGTAGGCTTCTTCACCCTCTCCAAGACTATCCTTGTCGAGGTATTTGTTTTCACTGCCCTGGCCTTCGACGAACTCCAGGAAGGAGCGGTAGAAGAAGGCAATGGCGTGCAGGAACACGAGGCCCGCAAACAGCACCAGCAGGATCTTGAACAGGAAGTAGGCGTTGAACCCGTTAGGGCTGAAGCCGATGGTCTCGACGTTCCAGCGCAGGGCGCGGGATTTCATCACCAGCCGGTCAAGGCTGTCCGACGCCGACGGTTTCGGCACGATCAGATGCCGCCACAGGAAGAACCAGCCGTACATCCATGTCAGCACCGCGGCGGGCATCATGAAGATCAGTGAGCCCACCATATCCACAACCTTCTTGGCGCGGAAGCTGATGCCGGAATAGATCAGGTCCACCCGCACATGGCCGCCCTGCACAAAGGTGTAGGTCACGCAAAGGCAGACCACCAGAGCATTGTAAAACTTCAGTTCTTCGGCAAACCAGCTGATATCCTGGCTGAACGGGATGCCGAAGCCGAAACTGATGTCGGGCCGTGCGAACACCCGCTGCATGAAGACGATGATGATCTGCTGAAGGACCATCAGAAGCCCCGCCCAGGCAAAGAAGCGGCCCAGAGTGTTGGCCAGCCCCTCAAGTCCCCTCACCATGCCCCACATGAAGCCGCGGAAGTAGAAGCCGATGCCGGTCAGCACCAGGAAGGTGGTGAAGACGACAAAGAAGAACTCGACTGAGCCGCCATAGTAGACGAAACGCATGATCGAGGCCTTGTCCGACCAGTCGAGCCAGAGCTGAGGATGGGTGACGGCGTAGCCGAAGTTGTAAAAGGCGCCGGCGATGTTCTGGATCAGCCAGACAAGCCCGCCCCAGATTGCGCCAAAGAAGGTGATGCCACTCTCTTCCTGCATGTTTCCCCCGGGAAGATTGCTGCGAAGTTGCGGCGGAGGATTGGGCACACGGCGCTGCTGGCCGGCCGTCCCGCGCTTAGGGCAACTGCATGTGGATCCCCCGCCTGCGGCGGAGGATCCGGTTAATGCCAGTCAGGCGGATCAGCCCAGGACGCGGTCGCGCTGCACGCGGTAGGCGCCTTCGGACTTGGTGATCCAGCCGGAGGAGGCTTTCATTGAGGTTTCGACGCTGTTGCGGATTTTCGCAAACAGCTCGTCGCCCATGAACTCGTCCAGGGTTTCCTTGGTGGCCTGGCCGAAGGCATCCCAGACGCTGTCCGGGAATTCCAGGGTCTTCACGCCGCCGGACTGCAGGCGCTGCAGCGCTGCGCCGTTGTTGTTCATGAACTGCGCCAGGCTCCACTGGTGGCCGGCTGCGGACGCCATCTCGATGATCTTCTGATGGGCCGGCGACAGGCTTTCGAAGACTTCGCGGTTGGTGGCAACCGACAGCGCCGCGCCCGGCTCGTGGAAGCCCGCGGTGTAGTAGGTCTTGGTGATTTCCTGGAAACCGGCCTTTTCGTCCGCCCAGGGGCCGATCCACTCAGTGCCGTCGATGGCGCCGGAGGAGAGCGCCTGATACACTTCGGAACCAGGGATGTTCTGCACGGAGGCGCCCAGCTTGCCCAGTGCCTTGCCGCCGAGGCCAGGCATCCGGAACTTGAGACCGTTAAAGTCTTCGGGGCCTTTGATTTCCTTGTTGTACCAGCCGCCGGACTGCGGGCCGGTGTTGCCGCCGATGAAGGACTTCAGGCCAAAGATCTGGCCCAGCTCGTCATGCAGCGCGTGGCCGTCGCCGTGGTAGTACCAGTTGGTCAGCTCCTGCGGGGTCATGCCGAACGGCACTGCGGTGAAATACGCATAGCCCGGGTGCTGGCTGACGAAATAATAATCGGCCGCGTGGTACATGTCGGCCTGGCCTGCGGTCACGGCGTCGAACACTTCAAACGCGCCGACCAGCTCGCCTGCGGCTTTCAGGTCGATGGTCAGGTTGCCATCGGACATGGCGGTAATGGTGTCGGCAACATACTGCGCGGAGTCATGCACACCTGCCAGGCCGCGGCCCCAGGTGGTGACCATGGTCAGGGTGCGCTTGCCCTGGGCATAGGCCGGCGCGGCCAATGTGCCGGCTGCTGCGGCGGAGCCGCCCAGTGCGGACGTTTTCAAAAAAGAACGGCGATCCATAAAGTATTCCTCCCATTATCATTCGGATTGCCCGGAAGGTCCCCCCCGGGCGGATCGGTTCGAGTGCGGCCAGCCTAGCGGCGGCGAATTTTATGTGAATACCTAGTACTGCGTAGAACGGCACGTTTTTCGCGGCCGGACAGGAAAAGTTGGCGCATTTCTGGCGCGAACCGCCAAATGCCGGCACACGCAATGGGCGCAATCGTGTGATGCCTCTTTGATTCTTCTGGGCGGCTGCACAATGATTCGGTACAAGATTCTGACCAATTCCAGGACCCCGCTGATGCGTCTTTTCGAAACACTTTTGCGCCCTACCTACGCGCAGAAACTGTCGCTTCTGATGACCTTGCCGCTGATCGTGGCGGGCACGGCGATTGCGGTTCTGGTGGGCTACCAGTCGCGCGCCCTGGCCGAGCGCGAGATTCAGGCGCTGGAGGTGCAGCTGTTGGAGGCCAAGAAGGCGGAATTGCGCAACTACGTGACCCAGGCGCGCAACGGCTTTGCCCATATCTATGGCCTGGCGGCGCCGGATGATACGCAGGCCAAGGAACAGGTGGCGCAGATCCTCAGCGCGATGATCTACGGCAAGGACGGTTTCTTCTTTGTCTATGACTATGACGGCACCAATCTGGTCAGCCCGCGGCAGACCGAATTCATCAACCGCAACTGGGCGGGCCTGACGGACAGCGCAGGCGTGCCGGTGGTGGATGAGTTCATCCGGCTGGCGCGCGACGGCGCCGGCTGGCACAGCTTCACCTGGGAAAAGCCCTCCACCGGGGAAGAGGCGCAGATGATCGCCTATGTGCTGGGCCTGCAGGACTGGCAGTGGGCCATCGGCACCGGCGTGTTCATCGACGATGTGCTGGCCACCGTGGCCGCCTCCCGCGCGGACGTGGAGGCACGGGTGCAGCGCACATTTCTGTATATCGGGGCGATCACGCTGATTTCTCTGGTACTGGTCTTTGCCTCGGGGATGTTCCTGAACATCCGCGAGCGGCGGCTGGCGGACGCCAAGCTGAAGGAGCTGACCCAGCGGGTGTTCGACGCCCAGGAGGAGGAGCGCGGCCGGGTGGCGCGGGAGCTGCATGATGGCATCAGCCAACTGCTGGTTGGCGTGCGCTATGCGCTGGACAACACCCGCCGCCGCCTGACCCGCGGCGATGGCGAAGGCGCGGTTGCGCCGTTGGAGAAAGGCACCGAAAGCCTGCTGACCGCGATTACCGAGGTGCGCCGGATCAGCCGCGATCTGCGCCCCGGGGTGCTGGATGATCTGGGCCTGGGGCCCGCGCTGAAGGCGCTGACCGATGATTTTGCCGCCCGCACAGGGATCGAGACAGCATTCTCAACCGTAGTGTTCCGCAACCGGCTGGACCAGGATTCCAAGATTGCACTCTACCGCATCGCGCAGGAGGCGCTGACCAACATCGAACGCCACGCGGACGCCACCAAGGTCAGCATCGACCTGCGCGGCCACACCAAGGGCGCCACCATGCGGATCACCGACAATGGCCGCGGCCTGCCGCCGCGGGATGCCCGCACTGGCCCCGGGATCGGCCTGCGCAACATGCAGGAACGGATCGAGCAGCTTGACGGCACCTTGCGCATTCTGTCATCACGGGGCACCCAAAGCGGCACGGTGATCGAGGCAAGCCTGCCTCTCAGCCATCTGCTGCCGCCGGGCGAAGAGGGAACGCCTGCACAGCTGCCGTGACCGGGGAGAATGCGGCAAGGTGCAAGGCTCCCGGGCAATGGAAAGCTGCATTGGGGGAATGATGGCTGATCCGGTAAAGGTTCTGATCGTGGATGACCACCCGATGGTCGCCGAGGGCATCCAGTCGATCCTGGAAAGCTACGACGATATTGAGGTGGTCGGTTCGCTGACCGACGGCCGCGATGCCGTGGACCAGATGGGCAGGCTGGCGCCGGATGTGGTGCTGATGGACCTGAATATGCCCAAGCTCGGCGGCCTCAGCGCCACCGAGATCATCCTGGAACAGCACCCCGGCACCCGCATCCTGATCCTGTCGATGCATGACAGCGCCGAATATATCTCCACCGCGCTGAGCCACGGCGCGATGGGCTATGTGCTGAAAGACGTGCCGACGGATGAGATCAAGCAGGCGATTGACGCGGTGATGGAGGGGCAGACCTATCTCTGCACCGGTGCGGCCGGCTCCCTGAAGCCCAAGGATAACGGCACCCGCGAAGCGCTGACCGGGCGCGAGCAAACCATCCTGCTGGAACTGGCGCAGGGCAAATCCAACAAGGAAGTTGCCCAGGCGCTGGATATTTCGGTCAGAACAGTCGAAACCCACCGCAAGAACATCAAGCGCAAGCTGGGCATCTCCTCCACCGCCGGGCTGACCCGCTATGCGCTGGAGCACGGGGTGCTGCAGGGCACCGGCGCCGGGTTCTGAGGCGCCCTGCCCCTAGTTCAGACTGGCCAGCAGCGCCGGAGACGGATCGCCGGTCACCGGCAGGCCGCGGCTGGACTGGTAGCCGCTGATCGCAGCGCGGCTTTTCGGCCCCAGCACCCCGTCGGCACCGCCGGTATCGAAGCCCTTGGCCGTCAGGCGTTTTTGCAGCAGGATGCGGTCATCCTTGGTCAGCCCGTATTTGTCCGGCGGGAAACCCGCGCGCAGCGGACCGCCCCCGGCGATGCGGTCGGCCAGATGGCCCACCCCGATCGCGTAGGCATCCGAGTTGTTGTAGCGCTTGATGGCGTTGAAATTGCTGGTCACCGCAAACTTCGGCCCGCCCGCCTGCGGCTGGATGATACGGCCTGAGGGGGTGCCGGGCGCCCCGGCCTCTCCGCCCCATTTCAGCCCGCGGGTCCAGCCGTTCCTTTGCAGATAGGCAGCGGTGGACGCCAGCGCGTCGCTTGGGTCCTCCGACCAGATATCGCGCCGCCCGTCGCCGGTGAAATCCACCGCAAAGGCCTGGTAGGAGGTCGGGATGAACTGGGTATGCCCCATGGCGCCTGCCCAACTGCCGGTCATCCGGGCGGGCGTGATGTCACCGTTCTGCAGGATCCTGAGCGCCGCCATCAGCTGCTTCTCAAAAAACGAGCCGCGCCGCCCGTCATAGGCCAGCGTCGAAGTGGCGGAAATCACCGGCACGTCGCCGCGGCGCTCGCCAAAGAAGCTCTCCAGCCCCCAGATGGCGCAGATGATTTCCGCATCAACGCCATAGGTGCGCTCCAAAGTGCGCAGGATGGTCTGGTGCCGGGCAAAAGCGGCGCGGCCCTTGGCCAGCCGCTCGTCCGAGACGGCGATGGACAGATAATCCTCCAGCGTGCGCTTGAATTCGGTCTGGTTTCGGTCGCGCTTGATAACCCCGGGCAGATACCCGGCCCCGCGGAAGGCCGCGCGCAGGGTGGATTGGGAAATGCCCCGGGCCTCAGCCCGGGAGCGGAAGGAAGCCACCCACCGGTCATAACCCGTATTAGGCACGGGCCGCAGATCCGCCGGCAGACCAGTGCTGCGGGAGCTGCCCCCCGCAGGCACCGTGCTGCTGCAGGCCGTAAGCCCGAAGGCTGTAAGACCAAACCCGAAATGACGCCGTGTGATATTCATAATCTCTGCCCGTTCCGCTGGTTGCCGCCTGCCTTGTGCAGCAGGGCTTTTGCCTCACAGGCTGCCAGAAACCGGCGGGGCCGCCAAGGTCCGGAATCGCGTCAGAGCAAAGACCTGCCGTCTTGGTGTCCCGCCTGTCTGTCCAATGCCCGCCCCGACGCGAACCGCTCCCGCGGGAAGCCTGCCCGGGCAAAAATCTCCCAGATCCGCTGCTCCAGGTCCGGCGCGCCGATTTCAAGGCAATTGTGCCGGAAGTACCAGGTCAGGAACTGGGCATAGCCGCCGGTTCGCGCCTGTGCGCGGTGCAGCGCCTCCGCGAACTGCCCCGGCGCGGTGACGGTTTCTGCCATATGGTGAAAGTCAGACGTGCCATAGAGAATGGCGGGAGAGCGGTGCAGAAACCCTTCGATCGCCACAGTTGAGTTTATTGAGACGGTGGCACAGCTGGCAGCGAGAATATCGTGGATATTGGCGCCGGAAATGACCACCCGGCTGTCGCCCGCTGCAATCTCAGCCAGCTCTGCCATGCTTCCGATATCCGCTGTCCTGGGGTGCGGCTTGACCAGCACGGTCCGGCTGCCCGCGCCCTGCAGCACATCCTGCAGCATGGTGATATCGGTAAATTCCGTTGCCCCGGCCCGAAGCGGGTACGAGCCTTGGAAGAAGACGGAAACAGCGCCCTGCGGAATCTCCTGCCGCTCCCTTGGCGGCTGGTACCGGGTCCGGCGGGTGTCCTTCCAAGTCCGCTGCAGCCGGCCGAAAAACCGCTTGGCGTACTGGTACGGGATCATGTCCTCCCGGAACTCCCTGGCCGCGATGGGGCTGAACCCGCGGGTTCCCTCCGGGTCCAGATGCCAGAAGCCGTCCAGGTACGCCAAGGCCGCGTTCAGCACATTCGGCATCTGCACGTTGCGGTCATCCAGAATATGCAGATTGCCATCCTCGAAACGGCGGCCGGACACATGCCGGGTGCGGCTCGTGATGTCCCGGTCCATTGCCCGGATTTCACAGCCGCCGCCCTCTGCCGCCAGCATCTGACGGATCACACCGTAAAGCTGCAGGAACCCGCGCGAGAGGTCTTGATCAACATGCTTCTTGCGCAAATGGATAATGACTTTGGGCACCAGCGGCTTTCCTGCAGAAACCTGCATATAAGTATCGCGAACCCGCGCTGCACGTCCAGCCCCCTGGTGCCCCTCTGTCAATCCCGCAGCGCGTCCGCGCGCAGGCCTTCACGTTCGTAGTGGCGCGGCAGGACCCGGCCATAAAGCTGCCTGGTGCGCTCCACCCCGCCGCACATGCCCTCCTGCTCGACAAAGGAGAAGATGCCGACATAGCGTCTGCGCGGTCCTTCAACCGGTGCCACCCGGTGCAGCGAATACCGGCCCCTGAATATCTGCAGATCGCCGGGCTGCAGCACCAGCTTGCGCACCAGCGGCGAACCGCCCGCCAGCACCTGCGCAACGCCATCGTAGTTCTCATCCGCGGGGGTGCGCAGCATCGGCGCATATTCGAACTCACCGCCGCCGTCGCCGTTCTGAATTGCCAGCGTCACGGTGTAATTGTTGGTATCGAAATGCCAGGGGAAGCCCTGCCCCGCCTCGACCATGTTGATGATCACATCTGCCAGCGGATCGTCATACCGGAAGAACCGGTCTTCCGGCTCTCCCAGCGCCTCGCGGATAAAGGGCATGAAGCCGGGAAATTCGTAGATTGCCCGCAGCGGGCTGCCGGCGCCGAAATTGTCGGCCGGGATAAAGGCATTGGAACGGTCGTAGAATTGCCGCACCGGATGGGTCTCCGGCAAGGTGCTGTCGTCCTTGGAGAAATAGGCATTGGTGCGGCTAAAGGACTTGTGGCCTTTGTCCGCCACTGCGTCTGCCTCTGCCACCAGCCTGGCTATGCCTGCCTCATGCACAAACCCAGGCAGAACCGCACAGCCGTCCGCCGCAAGGTCGCGCTGCAGATCCGCGATCAGCTGGGCGCAGGCGCTGGACCCGGGCCGGTCAATCGGATACCGCCCGAGATCCACCAGATCGGCGAGTTGCATCATGTCCGCTTCCTTCTCTGCTACCTCTTTCCTAGGTTGAGCTTGCCTGCGGCAGGGGCGCCGATCTGGCACATTCGGGACACCGGCGTGCCGGTTTTGAACGATTTCGCAACTCTGCGACCGTGCATTTTCGCGGATATTTCGCCGCACCCCACGGCACAAGCAAGAAAATGTCTCCGGGCAGGGCTTTTTTGATACGTTTGCCGGTTGACGCCCCTGTCCAGCGCCCATAATGTCCGCTGCAACGCAATGAGGAGCCTGTGGACGTGACCACCCTAGTCGTAATCGTAGGAACCAAGCGCATGGGCCGGTAACGGTTGACCATAATCGAACCCATGCGCCTCCGACTTGAAATCGGGGGCTTTTTTTATGCGTAATGACGATGCCGCCAATTGGAGCAAAAAGCAGATGACACGTGAGATGACCGGCGCAAAAATGGTTGTTCAGGCCCTGAAGGATCAGGGGGTGGACGTGGTCTTCGGATACCCTGGCGGCGCCGTGCTGCCGATCTATGACGAGATCTTTCTGCAGAATGACATCCGCCACGTTCTGGTGCGGCACGAACAGGGCGCGGTCCACGCCGCCGAGGGCTATGCCCGCTCCACCGGCAAGCCCGGTGTTGTTCTGGTGACATCCGGCCCCGGCGCCACCAATGCGGTCACCGGCCTGACGGATGCGCTGCTGGATTCGATCCCGATCGTGGTTCTGACCGGCCAGGTGCCGACCTTCATGATCGGCTCCGACGCCTTCCAGGAGGCCGATACCGTAGGCATCACCCGGCCCTGCACCAAGCACAACTGGCTGGTCAAGGACACCGACGCGCTGGCAAGCACCCTGCATGAGGCGTTCCACGTCGCCAAATCCGGCCGCCCCGGCCCGGTTCTGGTCGACATCCCCAAGGACGTTCAGTTTGCCAACGGCAAGTATCAGGCGCCGAAACCGGCAGCCTCGCATTACCAGCCGCAGCTGAAGGGCGACATGGAAGCAATCACTGAGCTGGTCGAGGCGCTGGAGTCCGCCAAACGCCCGGTGTTCTACACCGGCGGCGGCGTCATCAATTCCGGCACCGCGGCCAGCCAGCTGCTGCGTGAGCTGGTGGATGGCACCGGCATCCCGATCACCTCGACCCTGATGGGCTTGGGCGCCTATCCCGCATCCGGCAAGAACTGGCTGGGCATGCTGGGGATGCACGGTCTTTACGAGGCCAACATGGCGATGCACGGATGCGATCTGATGATCAACATCGGCGCGCGCTTCGACGACCGCATCACCGGCCGCATCGACGCCTTCAGCCCGAATTCGAAAAAGGCGCATATCGACATCGACCCCTCCTCGATCAACAAGGTGATCCGGGTCGATATCCCGATTGTCGGCGATGTGGCGCATGTGCTGGAAGATATTCTGAAGGTCTGGAAATCGCGGGGCCGCAAGGTGAACCGCGAGGCACTGGCCAAGTGGCACAAGCAGATCGACGAATGGCGCGCGGTGAACTGCCTGTCGTTCAAGAACTCGGAAAAGACCATCAAGCCGCAGTACGCGCTGCAGCGCCTTGAGGAGCTCACCAAGGGCCGCGACCGCTATGTCACCACCGAGGTAGGCCAGCACCAGATGTGGGCGGCGCAGTACTTGGGCTTTGAGGATCCGAACCGCTGGATGACCTCCGGCGGGCTTGGCACCATGGGCTATGGCTTCCCGGCCTCGATCGGCGCCCAGATGGCGCATCCGGATGCGCTGGTGATCAACGTCGCGGGCGAGGCATCGTGGCTGATGAACATGCAGGAAATGGGCACCGCGGTGCAGTTCCGCCTGCCGGTCAAGCAGTTCATCCTCAACAACGAGCGCCTGGGCATGGTGCGTCAGTGGCAGGAGCTGCTGCATGGCGAGCGTTACAGCCACTCCTGGTCCGAGGCCCTGCCCGATTTCGTGAAGCTCGCCGAGGCCTTTGGCGCCAAGGGCATCTGCGTCAGCGATCCCGCCGATCTGGATGACGCGATCATGGAAATGATCGACTATGACGGGCCGGTGATCTTTGACTGCCTGGTCGAGAAGCACGAGAACTGCTTCCCGATGATCCCCTCGGGCAAGGCGCATAACGAGATGCTGCTGGGCGAGGCCGAGACGCAGGGCGTCATCCAGGCCGGCGGCGCAGTGCTGGTGTAACCGCGGCCGGACCGCAAAATTCTTATGAAGAATTTTGCCAAAAGTTTTCCGAAAACTTTTGGCAGCGACAAACGAAAGGACGGCGACTGATGTCTGCCCTGCATATCAAAAAAGGCTCCACCCGCCACTCCGCCTACAACCTGCGCCCGACGTTTTCGGACGTGCAGGAACGCCACACGATTGCAGTGCTGGTGGAAAACGAACCCGGCGTTCTAGCCCGTGTCATCGGCCTGTTTTCAGGCCGCGGCTACAACATCGAAAGCCTCACCGTGGCGGAGGTGGATCATACCGGCCACCTAAGCCGCATCACCATTGTCACCACCGGCACCCCGCAGGTGATTGAGCAGATCAAGGCGCAGCTGGGCCGCATCGTCTCGGTCCGCGACGTGCATGACCTGACGGTCGAAGGCGTCGCAGTGGAGCGGGAGCTGGCAATCCTGAAGGTTTCGGGAGAAGGCGACAAGCGGGTTGAGGCGCTGCGGCTGGCGGACATCTTCCGCGCCAACGTTGTCGACAGCACGCTGAACAGCTTTGTGTTTGAGATCACCGGTGCGCCGGACAAGATCGACGCCTTTGCCGAGCTGATGCGGCCGCTTGGCCTGGCTGAGATTGCCCGCACCGGCGTCGCCGCGCTGCTGCGCGGAAACTAATCCTGCTGCCGGCCTGGAAACAGGCCGGCGCTTAGCGCTGCCGGACCTGAAGCGGAGCGGAAACGCCCCGCTTTTTTGCGGATTGCACGGGGAACGGAACCACGGCGCCGGAGGTCTGGTCTTCTGCGCCGGCGGCCGGCGCGCAGGCTTCTGCTGACAGCCGGTCTGCCAAATCCGGGCTGCCCTGTTCGATCAGGACCGCAAGGTTTCCGGCAATCCTGACATTTCCGCTTATGGTCAGGTCGAATTCAACCCAATCCCCTGGATTGAATTCCTGAAACTCTGCCCCGGCCTCATTTGTATAAAAGGCGAGATCCCCCTGATCTTCACACCAGATTACGGCTTTAGTCAGGGTTTCATCCCGCCACAAAACGACTCCAATCATACCAGTCCTCGCATTGCCGCCCTCCGATTTTGAAACAATTGAGGTGACGCCAACATGATAAAATGCGCTCTGGGCTATTGCATTTTGTGTCGGCTTGACTAGCCTTCTGACGTGAAGTAGCGACAGCCGTGACGCAGAACGGCAGCGCCCGCTTTAGGCTCACACCCGGAGCCTGGCACAATCAGCCCGGAAGCGCCGCAAATGTTTCGCGAAAATTCGAACCGTCAGGGTCAAAGATGAACAGTCAGAACCGCTCCCCAGCTGATCTAAGGAACATGTTCGGCGCCAATTTGCGTCAGTTATCGCGGCAATACCCGTCGGTTTCCGAGCTGTCGCGCCAGCTTGGCATCAACCGCACTCAATTCAACCGCTACCTTTCAGGCGAGAGTTTCCCGCGCCCGGACGTGCTGGACCGGATCTGCCGTTTTTTCGAAGTCGATGCCCGTATTCTTCTGGACCCTGTCGAAAAACTTTCCAAAGCCGGTCAGGTAATAAACGGCGCGTTTCTGTCAGATTTCCTGGGCCGCGGCGTGCAGCAGCTGAGCGAGGAGTTTTTCCCGTCCGGGTTTTACCGTTTTACCCGCCGCAGCTTCATCAATGACGATAAATTCGTGATCGGCCTGACCTATGTGTTCCGGGATGCGGGCGTGACCTACATCAAGGGCTTTGAAGCCAAGGAGGCGATGTACAGCCAGGGGCTGCCTGCCACCCCGGCAGTACGCGAATTCCGCGGCTATGTCAGCGGCCACGAGGATGGCGTTGCCTTTGTCATCGCGCGGCGCAGGGCGATGACCTATTCCTTCAATTACCTGGCCCGCGAGGCCTCTCTGGAGAATAATTTCTGGTCCGGCTACGTCGCCCGCACCGTGCGCGAAAGCCAGACCGGCGAGCGGGTGACGCGGATGGTTTACGAACACCTTGGCCGCGAAACCGGACAGGTGCTGGCCGCTGCGCGCAGTTCCGGCTTTGCCGACGCGGCGGACCTGCTGCCCTTCCACCGCCGCCTGCTGCACACCGGCCAGCCCTTCCGCTGACGCTATTGGGCGGCAGCCTGGCGGTAGATGTGCCAGGTGGCGTGGCCCAGCAGCGGCAGCACCAGGAACAATCCCAGGAACCAGGGCAGCAGCGCCGCAAAGGTGGCGGCGGCAATCAGCGCGGCCCAGACCATCATCACCAGGAAGTTCTGCTGCACATACTGGAAGCTGGTGATCATCGCGGTAACGAAATCGACCTCACGGTCCAGCAGCAGCGGCAGCGAAATCACCGTGATCATATAGAGCAGCAGCGCAAACAATGCGCCAACCGCGGTGCCCACCGCCAGCATCGTCAGCCCGTTGGCGGTCAGGAACACCTCAGCGGAACTGGAAACATTGGTCATCGTCGCATGCCCCATGAACAGGGCAAAGATCATGTGGCCAAGGAAAAACCAGAACAGGAACACCACAACGATGATGGCGCAGATCGAGGGCAGCTGGCGGCGGCTTTGCTGCAGCACCACGCCAAGGATGCCGCCAAAGGCAATCGGCTGTCCCTGCTCCAGCCGGTGCGACACCTCGTAAAGCCCCACCGCGGCAAAGGGGCCGATCAGCGGAAACCCGATGGCAGCCAGAACCAGCCAGTAGGTGGTGCCCGTCTGCACAGTGACCCAGGCCATGGCCCAGCCTGCCAGCACATAAAATCCCGCAAAAAACAGCCCGTAGAGCGGCTTGGCCCGGAAATCGGCCCAGCCCCGCCGCAGCGCTTCGAACAGCATGGGCATGGCAGCGGGCCGCAGCTCCGGCACCCCAAAGGGCTTTTCTGTGGTCATCGCGGTGTTCCTCTCGATTGCCTGTTTCCGCCAGCCTAGCCGCGAACCCCGCGCCAAAAAATACCTTCCGGATACATATTTTAAACTGCTGCGCCGGGTCCGCCGCCCGGCGGGCCGCAGCGACCGCCGCACAAAAAAGACGGGCTGTGCCGCCCGTCTTTCCGGTTGGATGAAGCCTGCCCGCGGTCAGACGAAGACAAAGTCGTCGGCCGTCAGGCCAAGCCCCGCCTCGCCGTCCAGCCGCACCGTGCCGCCGTCATGGGTGATCAGGCGGTCACCGCCGCTGTCTGTGATACCAAGGCTGGCAAAGCCGCCGCTGTGACCGCGGATCTGCAGGATGTCGGTGCCATCCTTGAAGTCCCTGACCAGGTCGTCGCCGACTGTGAACACAAAGGTATCAGCCCCGCCGCCGCCCGTCATTGTATCATTGCCGCTGCCGCCGTTCAGGGTGTCCTTGCCGCCGCCGCCGGCCAGCCTGTCGTTGCCGCCGCCGCCGTTCAACGTGTCCGCGCCCGCCAGCCCGGCCAGGCGGTCGTTGCCGCCCTTCCCCGACAGCAGGTTCGCACCGCCGTCCCCCGTCAGCCTGTCCCCTTTGGCGGTGCCGGTCAGGTTCTCAACGGAGGAGGCTTGCACAAACCCGGTCCCCTCCGCGCCCAGCTTGCCGCCCGGTGCGCCGGGGTTCTGCCACGCCCCATCCAGGTTGAGGGAAAACACCACCCCGTCTGAGAACTTGGAGAAATCTACAGTGTCCCTGCCGCTGCCGCCGCTGATCTGCACTCCTGCGCCGGGGTCGGTTTCCGAAATGCTGACGGTATCCCGCCCGCTGCCCAGCCGGACCAGGCCAGCGCTCCCGGCCCCGACTGCGGCGGTGTCATTCCCATTACCGGTTGAGATCAGTTCCACGAAAGCGTTGCCTGTGCGGACAGTGTCGCTGCCGTCGCCTGTGCGGACCACGCCAGCGCCGCTGTTGCCAACCACCACGGTATCGCCGCCATCGGAAGTGCTGATGAACTCCGCAAACCCTTTGCGCACCACAACCTTGTCATCTCCGGCGGCAGTGCGCACGGTGCCCGCGCCGCCGCTGCCGATGGTGATCATATCCCCCCTGGCCCTGTCTGCGTCGCTGCTGCCAAGGCCGGTTTCGATGTTGAACACAAACGCACTGCCGGTGGTGACAATGTTTTCTTCGGCAAACAGATGGATGGAAAACGTGCTGTCCTGCTGGTTTTCGCCCAGCGTGACCTCATGCTTTTTCCCGTCCCATCCGTTGATTTGCCGCGCGCGGGTGGTGTCCAGAACCACGCTGGAGTTGTAGCCCAGCTCCAGATAGTCGATCCGGCGGCCGGTTCCGCCGTCCAGATCGGTGATCCTGGTCAGGTTGTTTTCCGCAGCGCCGCCGAACCGGACGATCTTGGCCGTCCAGTCTTGCCCGGTGAGGCCGATATCTGCCACCAGCCTGTTGTCCGCGTTGCTTTCAAAGACATTGTAGGTGTTCAAAAAGCGGTCGAACCACTCAACGCTGCTTTGGCCATCAAGCCGGGGAATGGCTGTTTCACCGTCAAATACGAGATTCAGATTGACCCGTGCCATGACACTCCCCCTTCACCACGAACACCAACCTTGGCATATCCAGCAAAAAGCGTCCGGCCCGGACGGGCAAGGTGGCGATTTCGATAGCTTGCATGCGGCGTCAGAAATGGAAAAACTCCGGCTGATACGGCTGGAGTTTGCAATTCTCTCAGCAGCTGCTGCGTGCCGCTGCCGCCAGGGCAGACCGGCGGCGGGGATCAGTCCTCGCCCTGGGCCTCGGAACGGCTCTTGCCCGAGACGTTCATAGCCAGCGTTGCAGCCATGAAGCCGTCCAGATCGCCGTCCAGCACGCCCTTGGTGTCCGAGGTCTCGTGCCCCGTGCGCAGGTCCTTCACCATCTGATAGGGCTGCAACACATACGAACGGATCTGGTTGCCCCAGCCGGCATCGCCCTTGGCTTCATGCGCGGCGTTGATCTCGGCGTTGCGGCGGTCTAGCTCCTGCTGGTACAGGCGCGATTTCAGCGCCTTCATGGCGATATCGCGGTTCTGGTGCTGCGACTTCTCGGACGAGGTCACCACGATGCCGGTCGGGATGTGGGTGATCCGCACCGCCGAGTCGGTGGTGTTCACGTGCTGGCCGCCCGCGCCCGAGGAGCGGTAGGTGTCGACACGGATATCGGACGGGTTCACGTCGATCTCGATATTGTCGTCCACCACCGGATAGACCCAGACAGAGCTGAACGAGGTGTGCCGCTTGGCCGCCGAGTCATAGGGGGAAATCCGCACCAGCCGGTGCACGCCGCTCTCGGACTTCAGCCAGCCATAGGCATTGTGGCCGGAAATCTTGTAGGCGGCGGATTTGATGCCTGCCTCGTCGCCCGCGCTTTCGGACTGCAGTTCGACCTTGTAGCCCTTCTTCTCGGCCCAGCGGACATACATCCGCGCCAGCATCGACGCCCAGTCGCAGCTTTCGGTGCCGCCGGCGCCTGCATTGATCTCCAGGAAAGTGTCGTTGGCGTCGGCCTCACCGTCCAGAAGCGCTTCCAGCTCCTTCTCGGCGGCCTTTTCCTTGAGCGTTCCCAGCGCCGCCTCGGCATCCTTGACGACCTCATCATCCTCCTCCATCTCGCCCAGCTCGATGAGCTCGATATTGTCGGAAAGATCCTGCTGGATGCCCTTGTAAGTATTAATGGAATCCACCAGCGCCTGGCGCTCGCGCATCAGTTTTTGCGCCGCCTCCGGGTCGTCCCACAGGTTCGGATCCTCGACCCGTGCGTTGAATTCCTCCAGGCGGAATTCGGCGGTTTCCCAATTCATCCGCTGGGCCAGCAGCTCCAGCGACTTTTCGATCTCCGCCACGATGTTCTGGGTTTCCGCGCGCATGGGGTATCCTTGCAATATCCGGGCAATCTCAGGTCAGGCCTGCGTGATAAACCACCCTTGCGCCGCGGGCAAGCCGCCACGCCCCGCGCCGCCGCCGAAGGTGCTGCAGAAAAACCTCCTAAAATGCGACACAGAATCAGGCTTGCCAAAACGCAGCCTTAACGCCGTCCGGTTAATCATGTTCCTGTAATGTTTTCTGCGCGCAGCCGCGACTGGACCTGGGGACCTGAAGTATGCCTAGCGGATATCTTGTCCAGCTTGGAGACGGATCACTCGATCACGGTGATACGATCACGTCCACCTACTCCTCCTTTACCACGGATCAGAACCTGGGCGCCGGCAACTGGAGCTGGACAGGGTCGGATGGCGGCACGCCCTACACCGATGAGATTGAGCCGGGGGTCTATTACCTGGCCGCAGACGGCAATGTCTACTTTGTGCCGGACTACGGCCCGCCCGACACCTTCAGTTCGGCCAGCGCAGACAACCCGCCCGCCTACACCGACATGGATGGCCCGGTTGAGGGGACCAGCGGCGCCGACACGATCGACAGCAGCTACACCGACAGCGATGGCGACCAGATCGACAACGGCAGCGGCGGCGGCGCCTCCGGCAACCAGGACACGGTGGAGGCCGGCGCGGGCGACGACACGGTGGATGCCGGTGCGGACAATGACCTGGTGCTGGGCGGCGCGGGCGGCGACAGCCTTGAGGGCGGCAGCGGCGACGACACGATCTATGGCGACAGCAGCACTGAGGCGGGGCTGGGCGACTCGCAGCAGCACATCGACGACTCTAACGTCACCGATACCAGCAGCGGTTTCACCGTTACTGCCAAGGACCTGGCCGGAAACGCAAGTGCAGCCAATATCGACTATTACGACGGCGCCTTTGGTGTTGCCGGGGCGATTTCGGATTCAGACAGCGGCATCGACGCCCAGATCGGCTATGACAAGGCCTCAGGCATCTCCGAGGAACTGATCGTAGATTTCGACCAGAACACCACCGAAGCCAGCTTCTCTTACAATCACCTGTATACCGACGGGTTCGGTGAAGAGGGCCATTGGGCGATCTACAAGGACGGGGTTCTGGTCGCCCAGGGCGATTTCACCGAGGATACCGCAGGCACCGGCGCCGGCACGGTCAATATCAGCGGCTACGGGGAATTCGACCAGCTGGTGCTCTCTGCCAATCTGCAGACCGACGGCACTGACGGCTCTGACTACACGGTCTCGAACATCACCTTCACGGTGCCGCCGGAAACGCCCGTGGACGGCAACGACAGCATTTCCGGCGGCGCCGGGGACGATGTGATCTATGGGCAGGGCGGCGATGACACGCTGGCGGGCGGCAGCGGCGCCGACACGCTGGAGGGCGGCGCCGGAAATGACAGCCTCATCGCGGGTGAAGGCGATTCCGCCACCGGCGGCGACGGCGACGACTACTTCACCATCGTCGACACCGGCGACAGCGGCAGCAACAATATCACCATCACGGGCGGCGACGACGGTCAGACAACCGGCGACACGCTGGATTTCAACGGGCAGCTGGACAAGGGCTCGCTCAACATCACCGACAACACCGGCGGCAGCCTGACCGGCACGGCGACGCTCTTGGATGGCAGCGTGGTCAGCTTTTCCGGCATTGAAAACATCATCTGCTACTCCGCCGGCACCAGGATTGCCACCGCGGCGGGCCTGCGCGCCATCGAAACCCTGCAGCCGGGCGATCAGGTGGTGACGCGTGACAACGGGCTGCAGCCGGTGCGCTGGATCAGCTGCTCCACCGTTCCGGCGGAGGGCAATCTGGCGCCGGTACGCATTCCGGCGGGCCTGTTCGGGGCGGAACGCGACCTGCTGGTCTCGCCGCAGCACCGGATGCTTTACACCGGGTCAACCGCCGCACTGCTGTGCGGTGCGCAAGAGGTGCTGGTGTCCGCCCTGCATCTGGTCAACGGCAGCAGCATCCGCCAGCAGCCCGGCGGCATGGTGACCTATGTGCATCTGCTGTTTGACCGGCACGAGATCATCTATGCCGAAGGCGCACCGACCGAAAGCTTCCACCCCGGCAGCCAGGCGATGTCGGCCCTGGACGCGCCAGTGCGGGAGGAGCTGTTCAGGATCATGCCGGATTTGCGCTGGTGCCCCGGCACCTATGGCGCCACGGCGCGCCAGTGCGTGACGCGCCACGAGGCTGTGCTGCTGGGGGCGTAGCCGGGCGCCTAGTACAGGCCGCCTGAACTGACAGTGCCGAAAGTGGCCTTGGGCCCCAGCACCGCAGTGCCGCCGCTGGAGGTGGTGACCTTGCGGCCGGACTGCTGCACCTCCTCGACCAGCGGCAGGTTGGACCCCATGGCAAAGCCGCCGTCATAGGTCAGGCCGAAGATCGGCTCCGCGCCATCCCGGAAGTACTCCGCGACCACATACGGGCCAGAGGCATCATCCGGCAGCCGGTTGCCGGTATAGCGGTCGATCTTGATGAAGTGGCCGCCTTCCGGCACCTCAAACGGGCCGCCGCCGAACTTCTCCACCGCTTTGGTCATGAACTGCTGGAACACCGGGCCGCACATGGTGCCGCCATAGGCGCCGCGGCCCATCGGGCGGGGCTGGTCAAAGCCCATGTAGCAGCCCGCCACAATGTTGGAGGTGAAGCCGACAAACCAGACATCGCGCGAATCGTTGGTGGTGCCGGTCTTGCCAGCAGTGGGCACCGGCAGGTTGATCACACTGGAGGCGGTGCCGCGGTCCACCACGCCCTTCATCATCGAGGTCAGCTGGTAAGCGGTGACCGGGTCCATCACCCGCTCGCGGTCGGTGACGATCCGCGGCGCCTGCCCTGCAGCCAGCGACGGGTCGGAACAATCCACGCAGTCGCGGTCGTCATGGCGGTAGATGGTGCGCCCGAAGCGGTCCTGCACCCGGTCCACCAGCGTCGGCTGCACCCGCTCGCCGCCATTGGCGAACATCGCATAGGCCGCGACCATCTTGTAAAGCGTGGTCTCCTCCGAGCCCAGCGAGTTGGCCAGGAAGGCGCCCATGTTGTCATAAACGCCAAAGCGTTCGGCATAGCCCGCAACCACCGGCATCCCCACCTCTTGCGCAAGGCGGATGGTCATCAGGTTCCGGCTCATCTCGATCCCGGTCCGCAGCGGCGTGGGGCCGTAGAACTTGTTGCTGGAGTTCTTGGGCCGCCACAGGCCTTGCGGCGTGTTGATCTCGATCGGGGCGTCGACCACGATTGTCGCTGGGCTGTAACCGCTGTCCAGCGCCGCTGCATAGACAAACGGCTTAAAGCTGGAGCCCGGCTGGCGCAGAGCCTGGGTGGCGCGGTTGAACACCGAGTGCTGGTAGGAGAAGCCGCCCTGCATCGCCAGAACCCGGCCCGTGTTCACGTCCATCGCGACAAAGCCGCCCTGCACTTCCGGCACCTGCCGCAGCGACCAATGGCTGAATTCGCCGTCCTTCTTCTCGGCCCGGACCAGCACCACGTCGCCGCGGGTGAAATTGTCGGCAAAGCTGCCCTTCATCCACTTGATATCGGAACGCGGCACCGACCCGGTGCCCTTGCTTTTCTCGACACCCACGGTCATCGACTCGCTGCCGACCTCCAGCACCACTGCCGGATGCCACCTGCCGCCCAAAACAATATCGCGCGGGACATCGGCATCTGCCAGCGCGGCGCGCCAGGTGGTCTCGTCCGCCAGCTGGGCCTCCTCCAGCTGCACGCCGGTGCCGCGCCATTTCCCGCGCGAGCGGTCGTATTTTTCCAGCCCGCCGCGCAGTGCCAGCGCCGCTTCGGCCTGCATTTCGTGGTCAAGGGTCGCGCGCACGGTGAAGCCGCCGGTGAAGAATTCGCCCTCGCCAAAGTCCTGGGTCAGCTGGCGGCGGATTTCATCAGTGAAATAGTCCCGCGGCGGCAGCGCGGTGCGGAACGCCTCGAAATCGCCGTTCTGCACCGACCGCAGCGGCTGCGCGACCTCCACCTCGTAGACGTCGGCGGAGATATAACCGTTCTCGCGCATTTCCCGCAGCACGTAGTTGCGCCGCGCCAGCAGCCGGTCCTTCTGGCGCACCGGGTGGTAGTCCGACGGCGCCTTGGGCATCGCGGCCAGCGTCGCCGCCTCGTGCGGGGCCAGGTCGCTCAGCGTTTTGTTGAAATAAGTCTGCGCCGCGGCGGTCACGCCATAGGAGTTCTGGCCCAGGAAGATTTCGTTCAGATACAGCTCAAGAATCCGTTCCTTGTCGAGCGTTTCCTCCAGCCGGGTGGCGAGGATGATCTCCTTGATCTTGCGCTCGGCCCGGCGGTCGCCGGACAGCAGGAAGTTCTTCATCACCTGCTGGGTGATGGTCGAGGCGCCCCGCACATTCTCCCCGCGCGAGCGCACCGCCTCAATCGCGGCAGCGGCGATACCGCGGGCGTCATAGCCGGAATGGCTGTAGAAGTTCTTATCCTCGGCAGAAATGAAGGCCTGTTTCACCAGGTCCGGAATCTCATGCGACGGGGTGAACAGGCGGCGTTCCTTGGCAAACTCGTCGATCAGAAAGCCCTCGCCCGAATAGATCCGGCTGATCGTCGCGGGCTGGTACTGGGCCAGCGATTCATGGCTCGGCAGGTCGCGCCCGTAGATCCAGAACACCGCCCCGATGGTCAGCGCCACCATCGCCACGCCAAGGGTGATGGTGCTGAAAATGGAGCCGAAGAAGGAGAGTATGAACCTGATCACGGGGTTTGGCCTTTCTCGCGAGGTGCCGCCTATATAGGCGCGGCGGTGTCCGGGGTCAAAGCATGCAGCGGCGAAAGTGTGCTGTTCTGAAACCTGCCGCCCGGAGAATTGGTTTTGCGCCGTCCCTGATGTATCCTGACCAAACAATACTAACAGCGGCTGCCCGATTTTCCCAATGCTTGCCGCGGACCGGCGCAAGCGGCGGGCAGGCTGAACGCACGTGCACGCAACCGCCGCCTCGGCCTGCCTCCCCATTCCCCGCCCGCCAGCAGCGGCATGTGCCCGTTTCAGGTATTACCCGGCAGCCCGAAAGGTGGAGGAGACTGCTATGGCCAAACTCGGAGCTCCGGTCGGCGGCGGCAAGACTGCCGTGAACGACCCCAAGGACGTTGTGCAGGTGCAGAAGATGCTCAACGAACACGCGGCGACTGTCGGTTACAAGCGGGTGCCCACCAACGGCAAAGTGGGCCAGCCGACAATCCTCGCCATCGGCCAGTTTCAGCAGCAGGTGGTGAAGACCAAGGTGACCAGCCTGGTCGAACCCGGCTCCAAGACCTTCAAGATGCTGGACAGTTCCCCGGTCAAGGTCGCCGAACAGTTCGCCAAAGCGCAGGGCGGCAGGCCGCTGCCCGCCAAGGGCAAGGTCTATGAATTGAAATGGCGCGGCAAGACCCACTGGTTCACCGAGGACGACATGGGCGACGCCGTAGACGCGATACAAAGCCGCCTGCACACCGAAACCCTGGCGTTCATGAGCACGCTGCGGAATTACCAGGACCAGTACCGCGAGATGCAAAAGGGGTTCTGGACCTTCTTCGTGAAGATGGTCACCCCGAATGCGGACATCGACCGCCCGGCGAAGTCGCTGAAGAAGGCCGACGCTGCCGTCGGCAAGCTGGTGGACATGACCTATGGCAAGAACAAGAAAAGCCTGCTGGAATCGTTCAAGCAGATGAAAAAGACCAAGATCCTGCTCGACGCGGTGGCGTTGGATCTGAACATGCTGTCCAAGGAGCTGGGTCAAAGCGCCAAGATCTGCGAGGAGATCTCGGTCGACCTGCGCGACGGTGCCGCCGACATCGTGCAGCTGATCCTGGTCACCAACGGGGTGAACCCCGCCACCGCGGGCGCCGCTGTCGCCGCCAGCAAGAACACCGTCCAGGAGATCGCCAACGGTGTCATTCTCAAGGGGCGATGGGTCAAGGCCGGTGGCGTGGCCGGCTCCTTCAAGCGCGTCACCTTTGCCGCGGTGGCGGGCGGATTCTCGGGCTGGCTGGGCGCAAAGGCCGGTCAGCTTGTCATGAAGGGGGTTGGCGAGCGGCTGGCCAGCCGGATGGTCAATTCCCGCTGGATCAACAAATATTTGTGGAGCACCGCGGCCCGCTGGGGCGGCAAGGAGATTGAGATCATCCTGGGCCGCTTCACCGCCATCCCGCGCAAGATCGGCGCCGAAATCGCGCTGCAAACCGTCCTGCGGATGGCTCATAAGTTTTTCACTGGCCGGGCCATTGCCAAGGCCTTGACCAATCACATGACCGCGCTGGAGAAAATCGTCAGCTCCTGCATGGAGAAAAGCAAGGCCGAGGGGCAGCTGATGGACTGTATCGCTGCCGGGCTGGAAAAGCAGGGGCTGATGGCAAAGGCCGCCAATGACATCCTGGCCCCGCACAAGCAGGAGCTGGAACGCGAGATCGAAAAGGCGCTGGCCAAGGCCGAAGCCAAAGCCGGCTAGGGCCAGCCTGCTTCTAGGCCGCGCCGGCTGCTGCCAGGGTGTAATCGCAGAACTGACACTGCTGCAGGGTCAGGCCGGTTTCAGTGCGCTCCAGAACCGTCAGTGCCGGCGCTTCGGCCGCGGGCCGGCAACTGGACCAGTCCCACTCCGGCTGCGGCGGCGGCGCCTGATAGAGCACCGACTTTGCCGTGGAAAAGGGAATACCCCGCGCGGTTCCGGAGCAGAGCCGGTGCACATGACCTGCCAGCAGATGCAGCACGTTGGGAAAGCCCGCCAGCAAATCCAAAAGCTCGTTCCCGTTCTGCAGATTGTCCGCGTCCAGCATCGGCAGGCCCAGTTTAACTGGCGGGTGGTGCATCGCCACGATGGCGGGCCGTCCCTCCAGCGCAGCCAGTTCCGCTGCCAGCCATCCCATGCGCTCTTGGCACAGGTTGCCTGCCGCCTGGCCAGGGATCAGCGTATCGAGGCACAGCACCGAAAGATCCTCAAAATCCGCCCGGTACTGGACAAAGCCGGGCATCGCGCTGTCCGGCAAAAGCAGCACGTCCCGCAACACGCGCCTGTCGTCGTGGTTGCCGGCCAACGGCAGAACCGGCATCGGCAGGCCGCTAAGAGCCTCTCTCAACCGCTTGTAATTCCTCTCTGATCCGGTTTCGACCAGGTCGCCAGTGATCAGGCAGGCCGCCGCATCGGCGTGGTGCTCGGCGATATAGCCCACGGCGGCTTGCAGCCGCAGCCGCGGGTCGTGGCCCTGGACAAGCCCCTCTGCCTCGAAATGCAGGTCGGACATCCAGATGAGTTTCATGGCAGCGGCTACTTCCGCACCAGCGCGCGGCGGGCGTCATCCTGGGCGCGCCAGGTGATCAGCCCGTTCAGGATGCCCCGCGCGGCCTTGGCGCGCCAGTCCGCATCCACCAGGTTCTTCAGGTCGCGCTTGCTGGACAAAAAACCGATCTCCACCAGCACTGACGGGATGTCCGCCGATTTCAGCACCGAAAACCCGGCAGAGCGCAGCGGCCGGTTGTTGATCGGCTTTCCTTGCGCCCGCAGCCCGTCGATCAGCGCCGCCGCCAGCGCATCGCTGCGCGGCTGGGTTTCCTGCCGGGCCAGATCCAGCATCACGCTGGTCACCCGGTCGTCGGCCTGGCTCAGGTCGGTGCCCGACAGCAAATCGCCGCGCAGATGCCGCTCCGCCAGTTTGGCCGAGGCCGCATCCGAGGCCTCCTTGGACAGCGTGTAAACGGTGGAGCCATGTGCGCGGCCCTCCGAGATCGTGTCAGCATGCAGCGAAATGAAAACATCGGCGCCGGCCTGATGCGCCATCGCGATGCGCCGCTCCAGCGAGACGAAATAGTCATCGTCGCGCGTCATCATCACCGTGAACTGGCCAGAGCGCAGCAGCGCCTCGCCCAGCTCGCGGGCGAATTGCAGCATCAGGTGCTTCTCGACGACAACCTCTGTCTCCGCCCCCGGATCAATGCCGCCATGGCCCGGATCCAGCATCACCAGAAGCGGCGCGTTTTCGTCCCGCGCGGCCCTGCCCTGCATCTCCTCCGGCGCCGGCAGGTCCCAGCGCGGATCCTGCGGGGCGCCGGCGCTGGCGGCAAACTCCTGCGCTGTGGCTGGCTCCAGCGACACCGCCAGCCGGGCCGCCGCCGTCACCTGATCCACTGCCATCGCAGCCGCGGAGACCTTCATCGGCTGCGCCAATTGCAGCACCAGCCGGGACCAGCCGGGCACGTAGGTGCCGAACTGCGCAGCGGTAACCTGTTCGCCCTGCACCAGCTTGTCCGCCGTCAGCCCGGTCCAGTCGACCTCCTGAAAATCCAGCACCAGCCGCGGCGGACCGTCCAGGGTGAACAGCCGGTACGGCACCCCCTGGCTAAGGCCCAGCGACACCTCCGCCCCCTGCCCGGCATCGCGCACCTGGCTGGCCTCTGCGTCGATACGGGCCAGGCCGCTGAATCCTTGCGCCCAGGCGGCCGCGGCCAGCAGCCAAATCAGTGCGGAAAATGAAAACAGTCTGCCCATGCGCGCCTCTTGCCCGGCCTTGCTGGCCTTTTGCCGGGCAGACTAGGCAATTTGCGCAGGCTTGGAAATCCGCCTTCTGCAGTTATCCCCGGCTCAGTCCCTGGACGCCATGTAAAGCGCTAGCCGCGCCAGCCCCTCCTCGATATCCGCGGTGGAGCGCGCATAAGAGAACCGCAGCGTTGTGGCGCCGCGGACAGGGTCGAAGTCCAGCCCCGGCGTCACCGCAACGCCAGCCTTTTCAAGGATTTCCGCGGCAAAGCTGCGGCTGTCATCCGTCAGGTCCGAGACATCGGCATAGACGTAAAACGCACCATCCGGCGGCGCGATTTTTGTGAAACCGGCCTTGGGCAGCCCTTCCAGCATCAGCTGGCGGTTCCTTGCATAGACCGCCAGGTTCTCCCGCATCTCGTCTTCGCAATCAAGTGCGGCCAGCGCCGCCACCTGGCTGGCGTGCGGCGCGCAGATGAACATGTTCTGGGCAATCCGCTCCACCACCCGGACATGATCCTCGGGCACCACCATCCAGCCGACCCGCCAGCCGGTCATGGAGAAGAACTTGGAGAAGGAGTTGATGACGTAGCACTCATCCGTCAGCTCCAGCGCGGTCACCGCCTTCGCCTCATACTCCAGCCCGTGATAAATCTCGTCGGAGATGAAGCTGGCGCCCTCTGCCTGGGCCGCATTGATCAGCGAGCCCATCGCCGCACGGTCCAGCATGGTGCCGGTGGGGTTGGCGGGCGAAGCCACCATCAGGCCCGCCAGTTTCTGCCCCTTGAGGTCCGCCGCCACCGGCTGCAGCCGGTTTTCCGGTGCGGTCTGGATGTCCACCGGGGTCAGCCCCAGCGCCTTGAGGATCTGCCGGTACGACGGATAACCCGGCGCGCCGATGCCGACCCGGTCGCCGCTGTCGAACAGCGCCGTGAAGCTGAGTAGAAACGCGCCGGAGGAGCCCGGCGTCACGATCACCCGCTCCGGGTTCAGGTCGACATTGTACCAGTCGCCGTACAGCTGCGCGATTCGCTTGCGCAGCTCCGGCAGGCCAAGCGCAACGGTATACCCCAACGCATTGTTTTCCAGCGCATTCCCCAGCGCCCTCAGCGCCCCTGCGGGCGCCCCGGTCGAGGGCTGCCCGACCTCCATATGAATGATGTGGCGCCCGCCCTCTTCGGCTTTGCGGGCGGCCTCCATCACATCCATCACAATAAACGGATCAACACTGGAGCGGCTTGAGTTTCGCATTCTGATCTCCCATGGTGCGCGCATGAGTTTTGACCGTTTCTTCCGGCTGGCGTCAATCCCGGCTCTTGTGGTTTGCGCGCTGCTTCAGTTTGCGGCGGCGGCGCAGGCAGCGTCAATTTCGCTGCTGCGGGACCCGGATATCGAACACGGGCTGAACCGGCTGGCCGCCCCCGTTTTCCGGGCTGCCGGGCTGAACGCCAACCGGATGCGGATCCTGCTGGTCAACGACTCCTCCTTCAACGCCTTTGTTTTGGATTCCCGAACGATTTTCGTGCATTACGGTCTGATCCTCAAGGTCACCAGCCCGGAGATGCTGCAGGCGGTAATCGCCCATGAGGCTGCCCATATCACCAATGGCCACCTGGCGCGGCGGATGCAGAACCTGCGCTCTGCCAACAGCGCCGCGGGGCTGGGCCTGGCGCTGTCAGTACTGGCAGCCGCAGCCGGGGCCGGCGAGGCGGCGGGGGGCATCGCCATCGGCACCCAGAATTCCGCCCTGCGCAGCTTCCTGGCCCACACCCGGGCTGAGGAAAGCTCCGCCGACCGCTCCGCCGCCGATTACCTGAACCGCGCAGGGATCAGCCCGCAGGGCCTGGTCGACCTCCACAAGGCCTTCGCCGGCCAGGAAGTGCTGAGCACACGCAGCCAGGATCCCTATACCCGCTCCCACCCGCTCAGCCGCGACCGCATCCGCGCCGCCCAAGCGTATCTGGCAGCGCATGGCGACAAGGGCCAGGCCAGCCCCGAGGCCCAGTACTGGTTTGCCAGGGTGCGCGGCAAGCTGTCGGCCTTTACCCGGGCGCCGAAATGGACCCTGCGCCGGGTGCGCGAGGAACAGTACAAGGACGTCCGCCTGATACGCGAGGCAGCCGCTTACCACCGGCAGAACAACCTCAAGAAAGCTCTGAAGGCGGTGAACGGCGCGCTGTCCGTGCGGCCGTCCGACCCCTTTTATCATGAGCTGAAGGGCCAGATCCTGATCGAAAACCGCCAGTGGAACGCAGCGCTCGCCGCCTATGGCAAGGCCGTCAGCCTGGCCCCCAGGGACGCGCTGATCCTGACCGGCTACGGGCGCGCCCAGCTGGCCGCGGGCCAGCCCAAGGCGGCGCTCAAATCCATGGAGCGCGCCCGCGCCATTGACTTCCGCAACCCGGTGCTGCTGCGCGACATGTCGCTGGCCTATGCCAAGACCGGGCAGACCGGCATGGCCGCACTGGTCACCGCCGAACGCTATGCCTTGCAGGGGCGTCTGGATGACGCCGGCATTCACGCAAAACGGGCAGTGGCCCAGCTGCCAGCAGGATCCCCCGCCGCGCGGCGGGCGCAGGATGTGCTAGTGGCCTATGAACAAGCTCAGAAGAGAAAGAGAAGAAAATGACCCTTTTCACCCGCACCGCTACCGCGGCAGCCACGGCCCTTGCCCTGCTGGGCGCTCCGGCGCAGGCCTTTGACATCAGCGCCATGTCCGATGCCGAGCGCGAGGCCTTTGGCGAGCAGGTCCGCGAATACATCCTGGACAACCCGGAACTGATCCTGGAGGCGGTCGATCTGCTGGAACAGCGCCAGCAGCAGGCAGAGGCCGCGCGCGATGACACCCTGGTTGCCGACAACCTGGAGGAGCTGCAGAACGACGGCTATTCCTGGGTCGGCGGCAACCCCAACGGCGACATCACCCTGGTCGAGTTCATGGACTACCGCTGCGGCTACTGCCGCCGTGCCGCGCCGGAAGTGGAGAAGCTTCTGGAAAGCGACGGCAATATCCGCCTGGTAATCAAGGAATTCCCGATCCTCGGCGAAGCCTCGGTGCTGTCCTCACGCTTTGCGGTGGCAACCAAGCAAGTGGCCGGGGATGACGCCTACAAGCAGGTGCATGATGCGCTGATCGCCTTTGGCGGCGAGCCGAATGAGGTTGCGCTGCGCCGCCTGGCCGAGGGGCTGTCGCTGGATGCAGACGCGGTTTTTGCCAGGATGGACAGCGAGGAGGTGACCGCCGAACTGCGCCAGACCCGCGAGCTGGCCCAGAAGATGGCGATCTCCGGCACCCCGACCTTTGTGCTGGGCACCGAACTGCTGCGCGGCTACCTGCCCGCCGACCAGATGGAAATCATGGTCGCGGAGATCCGCGAAAAGCAGAGCTGATACCTTGAGCTGAACCGGAGGAACCGGGGCGCTGCCTCGGACCCCGGGATATTTACAGCCAGATGAAGAACGGATGCTTACTCTGCCGCATCCTGGGCCGCCTCGATCTGGGCGGCCTTTTTCTCGACCTCTTCAACGATGTGGTCGACCATCTGCTCGTTGGACATCTTGTGGCTGGCCTTGCCCGCCAGATAGACCATGCCGGAGCCCGCGCCGCCGCCGGTGAAGCCCACATCGGTCATCAGCGCTTCGCCCGGGCCGTTCACCACACAGCCGATGATGCTGAGGCTCATCGGGGTGTGGATATGGGCCAGCCGCTCTTCCAGCGTTTCCACGGTCTTGATCACGTCAAACCCCTGCCGCGCGCAGCTGGGGCAAGAGATGATGTTGACGCCGCGATGGCGCAGGCCAAGGGATTTGAGGATCTCGAAGCCCACCTTCACCTCCTCCACCGGATCGGCAGAGAGGCTGACGCGCAGGGTGTCGCCGATGCCCATCCACAACAGCTGGCCAAGGCCAATGGCGGATTTGATCGTGCCGGACACAAAGCCGCCCGCCTCGGTGATGCCAAGGTGGATCGGCGCGTCCGTCGACTCTGCCAGCTGCTGGTAGGCGGCAGCGGACATGAACACGTCAGAGGCTTTTACAGAGATCTTGAATTCGTGGAAGTCGTGGTCCTGCAGGATGCGGATATGGTCGAGGCCCGACTCCACCATCGCCTCGGGGCAGGGTTCGCCGTATTTGTCCAGCAGGTGCTTTTCCAGGCTGCCGGCATTCACCCCGATGCGAATCGCGCAGCTGTGGTCGCGGGCGGCCCTGATCACCTCTGCCACGCGCTTTTCGTCGCCGATGTTGCCCGGGTTGATGCGCAGGCAGGCAGCACCCGCCTCCGCCGCTTCGATGCCGCGTTTGTAGTGAAAATGGATGTCGGCGACGATCGGCACCGGGCTTTCGCGCACGATCTCCTTGAGCGCCTTCGACGACGCCTCATCCGGCACCGAGACCCGCACCAGATCGGCACCCGCCTCTGCCGCGGCCTGCACCTGTGCCACCGTCGCCGCCACATCGGTGGTCGGCGTGTTGGTCATCGTTTGCACCGCAATCGGGGCATCGCCGCCGACGGGGACGTTGCCCACATGGATCTGGCGGCTTTTGCGGCGCTCGATATGGCGCCAGGGGCGGATGTGGTTCATCGACATATGGCTGGTGTCCCGGCTGGATCCTGTTAGCGCCTAGATACGCGCAGCAGTGCCGTCCTGCAATGGCAGGTGCCCGGACCGGACAGGAAACGGATGGATATTATTCGGCCGGCGGTTCGGTCTGCAGCTGCGCCACCAGGGTGGCCAGCGCCTCATTGCGGCCATCCTGCAGATCGGCCAGCTCAAACCGGCCGGTGATCGCCTCCATCGACAGCTCGATGTTCTTGGAGACCTGGCCGCGCGCGCCCACCGGGCCGAAATGCTCGCCGTTCACCGCAAAATAGATGGCGCTGCTTTCACCTGTGCGCAGGCGCGGCGCATCTTCGGTCATCGGCACCTCAAAGCGCTGGCCCGCGTCCATGATGGTTTCCAGGATCACGCTGCCATCGGCCGCGGTAACCTGCACCCATGAGGGACGCACCGCCACCATTTCGACGCCTGGCGCGGCTTCGGCCACCACCTGCGGCACCGGCTGCGACAGCGCGTCTTCCTCATAGCTCATGCTGGCCTCGGCCAGGGCGACGCTGGGCAGCTCCGGCGCGGCAAAGTTGCCGATGGTGGAGGGATCCAGGGTCGAGATCGGCGCATCGCGCGCCACCAGTACCGGCACATCCAGCGCCTGCGGGCGGTAAAGCCGATCCAGCGCCTCAGCCGCCGGGTCCTGGCTGCCCTCGGCAACGTCCAGCACCGCGCTGCTGAGCGGGTCGAGATCCGCCAGCACCGCCGGGGTCTGATCCACCGGCGCAAATTGCACCTGCTGCACCTCCTTCAGAACAGCCCAGCCGCCATAGGTGATGCCGCCGATCAGCGCTGTCAGCACCATCAGCGAGCCAACCGCGCGCGGTTCTATCTGGCTGAGGAAACTGCTGGGGGCGGGAATGAACGGCGTGTTCGGCGAGGCAAAGGCATCGCCGCCCAGGCCTGTGGACTTGGCGGCTGGCGCCGCGCCCGCCTTGGTGCGGCTGGACGCCTCGGCGGACATGCCGTGGGCCACGGAAAAACCGCTTTCCTGGCAGAAATCCTGGAACGCCTGCTCGGCATCCATGTTGAGGTAGCGCGCGTAGGAGCGGACATATCCGGCGATGAAGCCGGGGGTGTCGAACGCAGAAGGGTCGGAATTTTCGATGGCAGCGATGTAAGAGGCCTTGATCCGCAATTCGCGCTGGACGTCCAGCAGCGATTTGCCCATTGTCGCCCGTTCGCCGCGCATCACGTCGCCAAGCTTCAACTCGAAATCATCAAAACCCTTGGGCTCTGCTGTTTCGCCATGCTCTTCCTGCTTGCGCTGGGTGAAGCGCCCGATCATGCCTGCCGTCCCATAAATGCCTGCCGCCTCGTTTCAGAGTGGTGAAAGAATCACAGTCGCGACTCAGATCCGCTCATTGGTTGACAGCAGCGTAACACACTCAGTGTTAATTTACACTGATCAGTATGTTAACCGGCAAGTTCGGCACGATTCAGCGCACAATGCGACCACAATGAGTCCATTGCCTTGACCAGCGCGTCGATCTCCTTGGGACCGTGCACGGGCGACGGCGTGAAGCGCAGCCGCTCGGTGCCGCGCGGCACGGTGGGGAAGTTGATCGGCTGCACGTAGATGCCGTAGTCCTCCAGCAGGTGGTCAGACAGCACCTTGGTGTGGACCGGATTGCCGACAATCACCGGAACGATGTGGCTGCCGTGGTCGATGATCGGCAGGCCCAGCCCCTTGAGGCGCAGTTTCAGCACCTTGGCCTGGTCCTGATGCTTGTCGCGCAAGTCCTGCGCGCCCTTCAGATAGGCAACCGAGGCCGCCGCCCCTGCCGCCACCGCAGGCGCCAGCGAGGTGGTGAAAATGAAGCCCGGCGCATAGGAGCGGATAGCGTCGCACATCTTGGCCGACGCCGCGATATAGCCGCCCATCACGCCGTATGCCTTGGCGAGGGTGCCGTTGATGATGTCGATCCGGTGGGCCAGCTGATCACGCTCGGTCACACCGCCGCCGCGGGGGCCATACATGCCGACCGCGTGCACCTCGTCGATATAGGTGAGCGCGCCGAATTCCTCGGCGAGGTCGCAGATTTCCGCAATCGGGCCAAAGTCGCCGTCCATCGAATAAACCGATTCAAAGGCAATCAGCTTGGGCGCGCTAGGGTCATCAGCCTCCAGCAGCTCGCGCAGATGGGCGACGTCATTGTGGCGGAAGATACGCTTGGCGCCGCCGTTGCGGCGCACGCCTTCGATCATCGAGGCATGGTTCAGCGCGTCGGAATAGATGATCAGCCCCGGGAACAGCTTGGGCAGCGTGCTCAGCGTTGCATCGTTGGCGATATAGGCAGAGGTGAACAGCAGCGCCGCTTCCTTGCCGTGCAGGTCGGCCAGTTCGGCCTCCAGCTGCTTGTGATAAACCGTGGTGCCGGAGATGTTGCGGGTGCCGCCGGAGCCTGCGCCGGTAGAATCGATGGCATCATGCATCGCCTGCAGCACAACCGGGTTCTGGCCCATGCCAAGGTAGTCATTGCCGCACCAGACGGTGATGTCCTGCTGGCTGCCGTCCGGGCGGGTCCAGACCGCATGCGGGAAATGGCCCTTCTTGCGCTCAATGTCGATGAAGGTCCGGTAGCGTCCCTCTTGGTGCAGGCTGGCAATTGCAGCGTCCAGTTTCGCGGTATAGTCCACCGGCATCTCCATAGCTAATTGTGCTCCTCAAAAGCACGCGGGCTGTGTAAAGGGCTCGGCCGTCTGGCAGTATGACCACATTCACGTTCAGGAATGGTTACCGCAGGCGTCCCTTCTGATCAACTGCATACGCCCCGGCAAGGGTGCGCAACATTGATGCAGGTCAAATAGAACTTAATCAAAGGCCGGGCAAGGACAGCAGCGGCCAAGCTGTGGCCGTTTGCGTCGCAGGCGCCGCCGATTCCGCGCCCGGCTGCACCGGATCGGAAACCTGCGGCCGCGACCAGACCGCAGAATTCCTGCGCTGCCCCCTCTGGCCCCTCTCCCGGGGCACTGCTAGGGTCCGCGGCAAATCGGCCTTTCCCCGGGCCTCCCCGAATTACAGGAGAGCACAATGGCATTGAATGATGTTCTGGACCGGATCGACGCAGAGCTGGACGCCGCAACAGAGCGGCTGATGGAGCTGTTGCGGATCCAGTCGATTTCCACCGATCCGGCCTATAAGGCGGAGTGCGATCAGGCAGCAGACTGGCTGGTCGCGGATCTGAACTCTATCGGGGTCAAGGCAGAGAAACGCGCAACCCCGGGCCATCCGATGGTGGTGGGCCACGTGGGCGAGGACAACACCGATGTCCCGCATGTGCTGTTTTACGGCCATTATGATGTGCAGCCGGTCGATCCGCTGGAGCTGTGGAACACGCCGCCGTTTGAACCGCAGCTGGAAGACACCCCGAACGGCACCGTGATCCGCGGCCGCGGGGCGTCGGATGACAAGGGCCAGCTGATGACCTTTGTCGAGGCCTGCCGCGCCTGGAAGGACGTGAACGGCTCCCTGCCCTGCCGCATCACCTTCTTCTTCGAGGGCGAAGAGGAATCCGGCTCACCCTCGCTGATCCCCTTCATGGAGGCCAACGCCGAAGAGCTGAAAGCCGACATCGCGCTGATCTGCGACACTTCGATGGTGTCGCGCGGGGTGCCGTCGATCTCCTCGCAGCTGCGCGGCATGCTCAAGGATGAGTTCACCGTGATCGGCCCGCGCATCGACCTGCACTCCGGCCACTACGGCGGCCCCGGCCTGAACCCGCTGCGGGTGCTGTCGGAAGTCGTCGCCTCCTTCTATGACAATGACACCGGGCGCGTCGCGGTCGAAGGCTTCTATGAAGGCGTGCACGAGGTGCCCGAAGACCAGCTGCGCCAGTGGCAGAACTGCGGCTTTGACGAGGCCGAGTATCTGAACTCGGTCGGCTACACCCGCCCGCACGGCGAAAAAGCCTATTCCACCCTGGAACAGCAATGGGCCCGCCCGACGCTGGAGGTGAACGGCCTCTGGGGCGGCTACAACGGCGCGGGCTCCAAGACCGTGATTCCGTCGGAGGCGCACTGCAAGATCACCTGCCGCCTGGTCGGCGACATGGACCCGGACGCGCTGCGCAGCAAGATCCGCAAGCACGTCGAGGACCGCCTGCCGGTGGATGCCTCGGTGCGCTGGGACAACGACCTGGAAGGCTCGCCCGCCTCGGTTATGAACATCTCCCGCCCTGAATTCGAGGCCGCCCGCGGCGCGCTTTCGGACGAGTGGCAGCGCGAGGCGGTATTCTGCGGCATGGGCGGCTCAATCCCGATTGCCGGCTACTTCAAGTCGATCCTGGACATGGACGCGATGCTGATCGGCTTTGCCAATGACGACGACGCCATCCATTCGCCGAACGAGAAATACGACCTGAAGAGCTTCCACAAGGGCATCCGTTCCTGGGCCCGCGTGCTGGACGCCCTGTCCCGCAAGTAACGGACGCCAGGCGGACGCTCTCCGGGGCGCCGCCCGGTCCCGCAGCTTCCGGGCTGGGGGCGCGCATGGAAGCGCTCCCGCCCGTCATCGGGCCTTTGGCAAGGCCCTCTTCCCGTTGGGCATGGCGCCGCTTGCGCGGCGCGCGCCGTGCAGCAGCACGGTGCCGGGCCCAAGGCTTTTGGGGCTGCATCTTTGATGCGGCGCCAAGGCGCGGGAGCCCCTCCCCCAATGCGCAAACGCAGCGGCAGGCTTGATCCTGTGCCGCCCGCAGGGTCCAATCCCCGCACCGCAAAGCAGCGAAGGGGGAAGACCATGCCAGCATCACCTCAATCCGGCAGCCTGCAGGTGAACGGCCAGCAGATTGCCTATACCTTGCGCGGCGGCGGCCCGCCGCTGCTGCTGCTGCACGGCTTCCCGCAAACCAAGGAAATGTGGGAGGACACCGCCCCGGCCCTCGCCCGCCGCTTCACCGTGGTGACGGCGGATCTGCGCGGTTACGGCGCCAGTTCCAAGCCCGAAGGCATGGAGGCCATGAGCTTCCGCAACATGGCTGCCGACCAGCTGGCGCTGATGCAGACGCTGGGGTTTCCCCGTTTCCACCTGGCGGGCCATGACCGCGGCGGGCGCACCGCGCACCGGCTGGCGCTCGACGCGCCGGAGGCGGTGGCCAGCCTGACTGTGATGGACATCATCCCGACCCACCTGCTGCTGGACCAGCTGACGCATCAAGTGGCGCGCGCCTATTACCACTGGTTCTTCCTCGCCCAGCCCGCGCCGCTGCCGGAACGGATGATCGGCGCCGATCCGCAGGCCTATTTCGAAAGCTGCCTGCTGGGCTGGGGCGGTGCATCCCTGTCTGATTTCCCGCCCACGGCGCTGGCAGCCCACCGCCGCGCCTGGGACGATCCCGCCTGCGTCCATGCCATGTGCAACGACTACCGCGCCGCCATCGGCGTCGATTTTCACGACGATGCCCGCGACCTGGGCCGCAAGGTGCACTGCCCGGCGCTGGTTCTTTACGGCGCAGACGGCGCCATGGCCAAGGCCTATGACGTCGCCGCGACCTGGGCGCCGCGCCTGCAGGACATGACCGCGCAAGGCGTCCCGGGCGGGCACTTCTTCATTGACAGCAGCGCCCGCGAAACCGCTGCCGCGCTGCTGGAGTTTCTCACCCCCCTGCCGTCCCTGTAGCGGCCCCGCAGCGCGGCAGTTCTCTGCCGCAATTTGCGTTCGTTTTACGCACGCCGATTAAGACTTGCTTATCGCTCTTGGCCTAGCCTGCCCGGTAACACGCACGCCCTTACAGACGGAGACAGCAGATGGTTCAGAGCAGGTTCAAACGGCCGCCCGGGTTCGAAGGCAATCAGACCGACCCGGAAGAAAGCTACCGCGCCGGCTATCAGCACGGCACCCGCGTGCTGCTGCGCTACCTGGAAGCCAACCCCAAGCCTGATATGGAACTCCTGAGGAAATGGGTCGATTCCGAGCTGACCGGCTGGCGCCACGACACCAGCGCGGAACCGGTGCCGCCCTCGCTCTAATGCCCTTTCGCCTCTGCATGGCTTGCCAGGCGGAGGCGCAGGCGCCAGGCTGCCTGCATGACGATTGAGATTCTCACTGACGGCCCGCGGCTCGCCGAATTCCTGGCCCTGGAAACAACGGTATGGGAGGCGCTGGCGGCGGGCGACCCTGCCGCGGACGCCCGGATGCTGACGGAGGATTTCCTGGGCGTCTACCCCAGCGGCTTTTCGGACAAGGCAAGCCACTGCGCGCAGCTGCAGAGCGGGCCGGTGATGGCGGACTACCGCCTCAGCGATGCCCAGATGCGCGTCCTTACGCCGGAGGCTGTTCTGCTGTCCTACCGCGCCGCCTACCGTCCGGCTGGCAGCGGGGACTGGAAACAGATGCTGATTTCCTCGCTCTGGGAGAAGGACGAACACGGCTGGCGCAACAGTTTCAGCCAGGACACGCCGGAACCGGCAGGCTGACCGGCGCGCGCGGAGCGTCCGGCACCGGATCAAGTCATTATCTTGTTCACAGGAAGAAAGTGGCGCGGTTGACGGGGCTCGAACCCGCGACCCCCGGCGTGACAGGCCGGTACTCTAACCAACTGAGCTACAACCGCATTTTCGCCTTGCGGCGGACCGTTACCGGCCCTGGTCCCCTCCGGGGCGGATCCTGATTGACCCCAGGATGGGGTGCAGCAGTGGCGCGGTTGACGGGGCTCGAACCCGCGACCCCCGGCGTGACAGGCCGGTACTCTAACCAACTGAGCTACAACCGCCCGCTGCACATCCAGCATCGCTGCTGAATGTTGGGCTGTAATATTCCCCGCCCCCTAAGCCGTCAAGCCGTGTTTTGCCTTTTTCGGAACTTTCCGGAAAAAAAATGACCTAAGCCCCGTAACGCCTTGAAACTTCTGCAAAAACACCCTACCCGCACCGCCGCCTGGGCGATCTTAGGTATTGCGTTGTAAGGGGGGATGGTGGGTCGTGAGAGGCTCGAACTCCCGACATCTTCGGTGTAAACGAAGCGCTCTACCAACTGAGCTAACGACCCGATGAGCGGGGATTTAGACAAAGCCGCCCGGCAGTTCAAGAGCAAAAAGCAGATTTTTTGAACCGCCCTGCCCGGTCACTCCAGAACCGTCTCTGCCCCGTTTTCCAGCACATACACGCAGCCCTGCCCGTTCGGCAGCGCCGCCATCCGGTCCCGGCTCAGCCCGCAGACAATGCCGCGCATCACCTGCCCCAGCAACCCATGCGCCACCACCACCGACGGGCCGGTCAGCGACTGCATGAAGTCCAGGATGCGGCCATGAAAACTGTCATACCCCTCGCCGCCCGGCGCTTCGCAGAACAGGTCCAGATTGCGCGGGTTGTTCCCGTGAACCTGCGGGTACTGCGCTGCGACCTCATCCAGCGTCATGCCTTGGAAATCCCCGGCAAAAGCCTCCGCCAGGCGGGGATCGGTCACAAACGGCGCGCCGCCCAGGGCGATATCCGCCGTCTGCTGCGCCCGGCCCAGGGGCGAGGCATAGCAGGCCGGGCTCTGCGCCATCACCGGCGCCATCAGCGCGGCCTGGCGGCGGGCGTGCTGAACCCCCAGCGGCGTCAGCGGTGATTCCAGCTGCCCCTGGATGCGCCGCTCGGCGTTCCATTCGGTCTGCCCGTGCCGCAGCAGCCAGATTTTCGGAAATCGCATCACATGCCCCTTGCCCGGTGTCTCAGGCAAATTGGTAGCGGCAAGCCGCCGCCGGCGGAACCCCGGAAACGAAGAAAGGCGCTCAACCTTTGCAGGGAGCGCCTTTCCAGAAAAATGGTGGGTGATAAGAGATTTGTACAACCCCACGGCAAGAACATCTATAAAACCCTTATTTCATTGACGAAATTATCGAAAAGTACAATGGTTTTCCAGTCAGAAGTACAATGGAATCGCCGCGATGCCGACCGCCAAACAGCAGGCTAAAGAACAAATCGAGTTCCCCAGATACATGGCGGCATACTCCCGCCAAAACCGGGTGGCATTCAAATATCTGCGCGACGTTCCAAAAGCCCTACAGCCTCTTCTTGGGCGAAAGAGATGGGACCTGTCGCTTGGAAGCAAATTCGATCAAGCAAAGGTCAAATGTGAGGCGTACACCAAAGAACATGACCGCATCATTGCTCTACTCAAAGACAGTGAATCCCGCTCTGATGTGATCAGGCGTGGCATAGAAGATTTCTCCGCGGCCAAGCTCCGCGATGACATAGAAGACTATCCCGACTCTTTCGCCCTTTCGTGGCGCGACACGGAGGAACACTTAATAGGCGCGGCCAAGTTGTCGCCGCAGTACGAAAGGGAGTCCCTCGCCGCATTTGCGTGGCAAGCGTTCGGGGACCGGTCGCACATTGACCAGATCAAAGAACCCTCACCCGTCCTGAAAGAGGCTCTCTCCTTGCCGGTGGCAACACCTCCTGATGGGGGCGATACCATGTCACAAGCTCTCTACGCGGCCATGCAGACTGTCTTGAATGACCGACTTTCCGAACTCGTAGGTAAGTCCAAGGAAAGTGACGCCTATCGTCTTTCATCCCTTCGAGAGCGCTACTTCAAGCTCAATAATTCAAGCGCGGCGACCATGCGGAGCTACCGCGGCAAGATCGACGCAATGACGGACAAACTGGGCGACTTACCGCTGCACCAGTTCACGCCAGAGAAACTGCGTCTCTATCGCGATCATCTGCTTGAAGAAGGTCTGAAACCGGATTCAGTGGCGCAATATTTCGCCCCCGTGAAAGCGATCATGCGATGGGCCATCTCTGAAGAACTGGTGCCCGGATTCGATGCGATGCCGACCGACAAAGTGAAAATGCCGCGCAATGACACCCCGGTCGAAGAGTCGCGGTGGCAACGGTTCGACGACGACGAAATCAAGCATGTGTGGGGGCTGGTTCAGGAAGCGTGGGGGCCAGAGTCCAAGTACACACCCGAAAGACAGGAAGCGTTCAAGTGGGCGTTCAGGGTGGCACTCTACACCGCCGCGCGACCAGTCGAGATATTCCGCATGAAGCCTGAAAACGTGATGCCGGACTTTATCACCATGACAACAGGCGATGTAAAAACCCGGATCAGCCGCAAGTTGCCTCTAACCAAACACCTTAGCGGCTTTTTCGAATTCATGCAGGACGGCGGATGGAATTTGGGCAAAGCCAAACCCGAGTCCGTCGCGGGGACCATGTCGGACTCCTTCACCAAGTCTATCAGAGCGGCTGGTTTCACTAATGACCGGCAGGTCTTGTACAGCACCAAAGACACGCTGGTGGACCGATTGCAGCGAGCTGGGCATTCTGATGATATTATTCGCGGGATAACGGGCCACGTCTCCGGACAAGGTCAGCTCCGGAACTATAAAACCCGCCTGAACGATACGCCAGAAGGTCTGGCTATGCTGAGAACCGCGCTAGACGCCATCACCTACTGGTGACCCACGCAACATCCAACAACGTACAGGCCCGCCGGATTGGCGGGCCTTTTTCTTTTTGAACGACCACGTAAACAACGTGACCCGTTTGTCCGCTCAAGTTTGGTGGGGGGCTAGCTCTGTGGTATTATTTGACCATCGGCTGGCATCGGGGATGCAGACCGAAGCGCCGGGGGCGCTATTTCTTCCATCGTTACCAATAAGGACCGCAGATGCTGACAACCCGTCAGGTCGGTGAAGCGCTGGGTATTTCATATCACGTCGCTCGCCGCCTTTTGAACCATCCGTTTCCCTTGCCGTACGTCTTGGCACCTTCAAGCTCGAAGGGCGGAGGCAGGGAAAAGAACTATTCCATCAGCGCCGTGCTTCCACGCGTCAAGGACGCAGGCTTCGGCGACACTTTTTACATCCACGCACTTTTTAAGAAGGGAAACTATCCATGGCTGCCCACGAACTGAACACTATCGAAAATCTGGAACGCGGCTTGACTCCGCCGCAGGTAGAAAAGCTGGAAAAGGTTCGGCAGAATATGGCGCTGTCGCTGGCGCGCGAGTACGGAAACCGCCTTTCGCCTTTGATGACTGAGAAGCTGGCGCAGGAAGTAATCTTGCGGCCTGAGGTGCTCGCGCACCTTGAGGGTGCAACCGTCGCAGAACTGCCTTCAGACCCCTCTGGCTGGGCGCAGTGGGCGCGTGACGCAGTTAGTGAATGTGAATTCTCCCAGCGTTCTCTGGCATCATCGGATGATGAACTGCGCGAACGGTTGACCCGTGAAGTGTTGGCAGAAATTCCTCGCGCGCGGAAGATGGCACTGGCGCGCGAGGCTGGCAAGCTTGATGCCTTCATCACTGAACAGGTGGCCCAGCGCTTCGAGCGCGCAATTGCAAATGGGTATGGGCACGGAAAGAACTGACAACTCCGCCATACCAGCCCCGGCGGGTCCTTCTCCTTCCCGCCGGGGCACCAAACTTACCAGACAAGGAAAACAAAATGTACGAATCCCATATGATTGATGACCTCGCAGACCTCTTGCTGAAGGAAGCCAACAAGTCGCGTGGGCGTGGCTTGCGTATCTCGCTGCCGTGGTTGGTGAACGTGCTGGACGGTGACGGCAAGCTCGCGCGTCATGTCCTGCGCCGTGCGGGATTTTCTCCTGACCCCGCGACTTACAGCACCGGGCGGAGGGCCGCAGAGTTGGGAGATTTCTCCTACCCGCCTGTGCTTGCCGACAACCTGACGGACGTGCTGGATGAATACGCGCCGGTTTGAAAGCTCCGACAGATGTGCTGCGCTCAAAGTGACGCAACGTCACTTTGAGCGCAGGATGTGCCATTTTCCAAGGGCGTCATTTTATGTGACACTCAGCAATTCGGCATTTCTTCCCAGCAACTCTGAACTTAGCGGCGGGAAGCTAAATTGGCAGATGTGCTATTTCCCGAAATGTCAGTTTCCGTGACAATCAAAGTCTCAAAAAATCACACAAAGTCAGTATGTTACATTTGACTGCCGTTCGAATTCTTACCAAGTTCGTCACATTCGAAACGAAACGGAGGAATGAAAATGGCAGAAGTTTTCCCGCTGGGGAGCCGTGAGGCTGAAGAGTTCATGCTCCTGACGGAGTTGGTCTGTACTGGTGCTGAAATCAGTGAAGCATCGCAGGGTCCGCTGTCAGTGCCCATGGTCAGGGAACTGAAGGAGCTACAGGCGCAGTTTGCTGCACACTTAGCGGACGCCGAGAGGTACGTACGCGGAATGGCACCATGAAGAAGTACGACCGCGCCTGCCTGACGAAGTGACAGCAGGTAAGCCAAGCGCAATTTGGCAAGCTCAGGATGAATTAGAACCGGTTTGCAATCTGTAAGGAAAGGGCCGCGTCAGCGGCCCAGTCAGAGACACACTGGGGCGGCAGGCTTGTCCTGTTTCTACTGCCGCCCGTCGCCCCACAGGATGGGGCCGAATGAACAGGTCTGAAGGAGAGAGAAAATGAAATGATTGACTGCGCAAGGAGAAATACGAATGGCAGGAAACACGGCGCAGGTATATGACCTGAGCGAAGAACTGTCCCGCGAACAGGCGCGCAACCGCGCGCCGTGGAACGTGGGGGAGACTTGGAACGACGCGTATATCCACGGCGAAGCATCCGAAGTATTCGACGCCCTTATGGGCTGTACCGCCCCCCTTATCGAAAAGGATTGGGGAAAGCGGTTCATGCCGACGCGGGGCTGGCGTCCGAAGGCAAAGACTTGGGGCGAATGGCTGGACGACTCCTTGACGTGGCACCGCGAAGACGACCGGAAGGACGGCGCGGGGTACGTGTTCGGGGCGAGCGCCAACGGCGAGCGCAAGGCAGAGAACATGCGCGGCATGGTTGCGATGGGCTTGGACATTGAACCGGAACAGCCACTTGCGGACGTCATTGCCCGGTGCGAAGCCTCCGGCCTCGCAATCGTCCTGTACACCTCTTACAACCACGAACGGACTACGGACTGCGAGGCCGTGGACAAGATTCTGGAGTATGGCGACGAAGTATCCACGGAAGCCGTCCGGGCGTACCTGCGCCACAAGGGGGCGTATTCCGAAGACTTCATTTCACAGTGCGAACTGACCGACCCCCGCGCCGATATTGACGGGAAGATTCAGGCCGTTTGGTCCTGCCCGCCCTTGCAGAAGATGCGCGCCGTCGCGCTCTTTGCGGAGCCGATTGACGTCACGACGCTGGACCCGAGTCCGAAGCGCGGTCAGGAGATTTGGGCGAACAAGGTCCGGGGGCTGGCCCGGATGCTGGGCGTGCGGATCGACCCCGTGGCGACTGACCCCAGCCGGATTCTGTACATCGCCAAGCACCGCCCCGGCGCTGACTGCTACTGCGCCGTTTTCCGGGGCCGTTCCGTCCAGTGGGATGAGATTCCGGAGGTCGCAAGGGGCGCTGACAATCCGTTTTCGCAGGCAGGAAGCGGCAAGGGTGGCACTACCATCCCGGACGTAACCACCAGCATCGGAATCGACGTGACCGCGTTGTATCGACGCTACGGCAAGCGGTGGATGCTGGCGGACATGCTGTCTGAATCCCACGTCGCGAAGGGTGTAGGCAGCGACCGCCTGCACGTCGAATGCCCGTTCTCCGACGAACACACCAGCGAAAGCGGCCTCACGTCCACGACCGTTTGGAATGCCGGGGAATACGCGGATCACGACTTTGCGTATGTACGTTGCCAGCACACGTGCAAGGACCGGTACCATACCGTGAACTACATCGCCCGGTGGATCGAAGACGGAGTCATTGATCCCGATTGGCTGGAAAGCGACTCCTTCATGATCGGCGCGCCTGACCAGCCGGGACCCTTTGAAGAACTGACCCCGGCAGAACTGGAAGAGGAACGAGTGGAAGCGGCTGAACAGGCGGCGGATTTTGAGGCTCAGGCGGCTGCGTTTACGATGGACGCCAACGAGTCGGACGTCGAATATTTCATCGGCGTAGCACACACTGCGGGCGTCACCGACAAGGCAATTCGGGGGCGGATCAATGCTTTCCTTGCGAAGCAGACCGCGCTCAAGCTGGATGACGTTCGGGGCATCTGGGATAGGCTGGACCGGGCCGAACGGGCTGACGCCCGCAGGCAGCTTGCCGAGGCCCGCCGCAAGTCTGCACCTGCGCCTTTCGTTCCGCTGGGAGAGGCCACCACCGCCACCGTTGAACGTGCCGCGCAGAACGCAGCGTGGCTGCCTGATTTCGTGACCTACAAGGCCGGGTGGTTCTATGCCCCGGACTTTGACAAGCCGGACGCAGGTCCCAAGCGCCTGTGCCGCGCTTTCGAGGTCCCGTTCGTCGCCTTCGGCGAAACCGAGGAAGGCCGCACGAATGAAATCACGATCCGGTATCGCCACCGGTCAGCGCAGCGGGGTATCGTGGAGTCGGTCTATTCCATCGGGGACGCCTTCCGGGATTCCGGTAGCCTTATTTCCCGTCTCGCTGATGACGGACTCGAAATTGACGCCGTGGCAAAGGTTCCGGTGATGGTGGCCCTGCTGAAGGCAGTGCAGACCGACAATGAAGCTGTATTGGTGCAGAAGCCGGGGTGGTTTGGAGACACCTATGTATCGCCCACGGGGAACGTGGTGAACGAAGGTGAGACCCGGTACATCCTTGATCCCAAGGCCCGCGTTAGCGGGAAGACGCGGGGCACGCTGGAAGACCATCACTTTTACGCGTCCACCGCCCTGACGGGCGTCAACGGCAGGTATTTCATGCCCGGTTATCTCTCTGGACTCGTGGGGATGGTGGTCGATTACATCGAAAATGATGTATCTGTTATCCTTGCGCATGAAGGCGACGGCGGGCGCGGCAAGTCGTCGGCAGGCAAGGCCGGTGCGGCGCACCATGCCTCACCGGATGCTACCGGTCTTTTCGACAAGGCAGATGCGACGCCTGCCTATGTCGAGACCAAGGCGGAACAGGCCAACGGCGCGGTGTACGTTCTGGACGAAGACGGCGCATCCAAGCTGGACGCGAACGAGAAGCAGCGGACGCTTATGCAGTGGGCGGAAGGTCAGGGACGCGGACGGGGCACGGCAGACGGCGGACGGCGGAGGACTCGGTCATGGCGTACCTGTTTCGTTACCTCTGCTGAGCGTGACATGTTGCGGGTGTTTGAGGCGGCGGGCGTTGATACGAAGACCGGCACCATTGCCCGGACGTTTTCCGTCAATTTCAGCAGCGCGGCGGAGCTTGCCCCGGACAGCGATGAACTGGCGGCGATCAAGGTCTTGTCCGGCGATGACCGGGAACGGGCGATTTTTGGAGTGACCGCACCGGTTTTTGCCGAAGCGCTGGCGAAGTTGGGGCGGGATGAGGTGCGGAGCCGCGTCCGTGGCATCATGGATGAATGGTCCGACCTTGCGCCGGGGTCTTCTGCCCGCCGGGTGGTCCGTGTCGCTGCTATCTTCGCGGTGACCGGAGAAATCGCACAGGACGCGGGATTGTTTTGTAATGTCCCCGTACGCGAATACATGCGCGCGCTTCTCGAAGACAATATGGACGTCCGCATGGGCCATCTGGACACCGACCGGCAGCAGGTGGAGGCGTTGCGTACCGCACTCCGCCGGGGCATCCAGACGGGCGACGTAGTGACCATGCATGAAGAACGCGAGTTCAACCGGCAGGAAATTCTCGGATATTACGGGCACCTGTCAGAGAACGGACGGCCCGACGATACCGCCCATAACAAGATGCAGGACCCGGAAGCAGAAATGCTGGCCCGTACTTATATCATCCCGGTCAACCGGTTGGGCAAGCTTGGCATCACGACCGACCCCAAGGCCCTCGCGGACCGCCTGAGGGGGGGTGGACGCCCTTATCGAACGCAAGAAGGGTGACCGGATGCAGTGGTATCATGAATACGTACCCGGCGAAGGGCGTGAAAAGAACATCCGGGTTCCGGGAATGTTTGTACACGGATGACGGTAGAGGGGCGCGTTAGCGCCCCTTTTGTCCAACGGATGAAGGTAGAGGGGCGCGTTAGCCCCCCTTTTGTCCAACGGAAGGCTAGGCGGACAACGAAATGGACAAAAGAAAATCGTCTTTATTCAATTGGTTGATGTCTATTTGTCCATTTGTCCGCGTTGTCCAATAAATTTTGGATGGACCGACCCGGACAGAGACATACACCCCCGGCGGCGCAGTCAGGGGTATGTGTTTGGCGGGGGGACGGGACCCTATATATATTGGACAAATAGACAAATGGACAAATAGTGACAATCGGACCATAAAAATAAGGGGCTTGAAGAGGAAATCTATTTGTCCGTCATTTGTCCACGCCGCCGAACGTGGACAAATGGGCCCTGATAGCGCCTATCGCTTATTTCCTGCTTGGACCTGCTTGAACTGGGCTTTTCGCCCACGCAACTGGGCTTCGAGACGCTTCGCCTGTTCAGGGTTTTTAACCTTCCGAAGTTCGTCCAAAACAAGATGGATGCCTTGTCTCTGCCTGTTCGGTACGGTCACACCCGATGGCGTGAGAATGACCCCAGTTATTTCGGCGGGGCGTTCCCGCCGTGCCTTCTCCTTATGGGCGGCGTACCGATGCCCATGACGGTGGAGTGTCTTTTTTACTTCCCAGATCATGGACTCTGGCACAGTGTCGCCGGATACGGTCAAATCATCAGCGTAGACACTTAGCTTGCAGCCTGCGCCCCTAACGCATTTTTCAAGCTCTTCCCACATATCAAGGTATGCGAAGTAGGCAAGAATTGGGCTGCAGGGACTTCCTTGAGGAAGAACCCCCTCGTGCGTGACAATCTTGGCAAGGATAACTGCAACATCCGGTGAGCATTCCATGCGACGACGGAAAAACCAGATGACCTTGTTGATTGTGCAGCTTGGAAAGAAGTCCTCGATATCCAACAATCGGACCGACCGAGACCCAATGTGATGTGCCGCATTGTCTACATATGACCGCCCTGCCACAGGAGCGAAGAGGTAATCAGGTGGTGCGATCCGTCCCAACAGGTCCGAAATCCGAGCCTGTACAGATTTAAGAGGGGGGATAGGAGCGCTAATGTCGCGTGACCCACCCTTCTTTTTGGGTTTCTTAAAACGTATATAGCCTGTCTCAAGGTGAGACAGCTTCTTAAGCTTAGCAGGTGACACCTGCAAGAGTTTCGCCAACTTTGCCTTAGAGCTAAGGCGAAAAAATGGGCTGTCCCTCAACCCGTACTTACGATTCACCATTTGCGGTTTTAGCCTCGATGAACTGCAAAAACTGCAGGACCTTCCCCGCAATTGCAGACTTTGCTCTGGTCGCCTTCGATGGGTTGCCTAGGTTCTCGGAGAAGAACAGAATCGAAGAGGCGGGAATTCCAAACTCATCTGAGTACTTTTGAATTACATCCATGGATGGGGCTTTCTTGCCCTTCTCCAACTCCGATATGTAGGACTTTGATAGCCCAAGTCGTTCGGCGAGTTCTTGTTGCTTTATATCGTGATACACGCGGATAAGGCGGAGCGCTTCCGAAAGCATCGCTTTTCCTTTCTTGAACAGGGATACAATGGAAGCGACTTAGCTACCGGGATCACCCATCAGGGCATTCCACAGCCGCCAGAGGCGGTAAGCACACAACCCTATCCGGATTGCCCACTTAAGCAGGAACGGAGCGCGCAGCCATGAAGGCCATTTGCTCGTTCTTTTCAGTCGCTGTTGTCGTTCATTAGTCTTCAAGTCCATTTTCTGGTCTCCTTCTTACCCACTCGATTCAACGTGAACCGAGTGTCATCGCGAGCAAGAAGTGCGGACAACGACAACCAAACCAAGGTACCAAGAGACCCACGGGTCATCTGTGGGTCTCTGCTTCGCCGCGCCGTGTCCTCTGACGTCCCTGAGGGGGCCGGAGGCCGTGGGGCCGGTTAAGCGGTAGGAGGCAAGGCCTCCCGCGAGCCTTGCGGCTCAAGATGTGACGACTTTTCCTTCCACTATGACTAACTGAGATTTTAGATAGGTGAACCCCCGCGTGATTGCAAGAAAAAAGTTCGCCATTAGCGAACTTTTTTCGAGCGTTTCTAGATCTGGTGTTTTGTAACGTGACTGAAACTGCGTCAGCCGCCACGCGCCCCAACGTGAGCAACATTCAAAAATATGCAAGCAATGCTGACATATTATTAATCAACTGAAAGACTCAAATATTGCAGGCCCGAAACGCACCGTTTCCACATAAGTAATTGAAAAGACTCGCGAATCATGCTGGCGCATGCCATATAAAGATCACAACGAACGATGACTGCTTTTATGAAGGGCCAGCATGACCAAGAAATACGTGATTTACCGCCGCGTCTCGACCGCTTCACAAGGCGAGTCGGGCCTTGGTCTGGAAGCTCAGGACCGCGATATTGCGCTATTCTTGGACAACTACAGCGACACCCCCTTTGAGGTTCTGGGCACTTTCACGGACGTCCTGAGCGGCGCTGACGCGCACCGCCCCCAACTCGCCGCAGCCATCGAACTGGCAAAGAAGGAGCGCGCGGAGCTGCTGGTATCGAAGCTCGACCGACTGTCTCGGAAGGTCAGCCAAATTGCCGCACTGATGGACGATCAGGCCCTAAAAATAAGGGTTTCGAGCATGCCGAATGCCGACAAGTTCAGCCTGCATATCTACGCCGCCTTGGCCGAACAGGAACGCGACTTCATTAGCCTCAGAACCAAGCAAGCCCTCGCCGCAGCCAAGGCTAGAGGCGTGAAGCTGGGCGGCCTGCGCGACAAGACAATGAAGCGGAATGAGGCCGCGAAAGAAGCCGCTGACGCGGCTGCTGACCGTGTCGCCTCTATCGTCCTTCCCATGCGGGAATCCGGTGCGTCGTATCAGAAGATCGCCGATGCCTTGAACGCCGCTGGTGTGCCGACTCCAAGAGGTAAGAAATGGGCTTCTATGAGCGTCAAGAACGCCGCTGACAGGCTGTCCGCCCGCGCCGCCTGAGTAGGTCGCAGGCCGCGTCAGCGGCCCTCAGACGGCCTGATATTGGCTAAGGTGGCATAACAGGACAATACGGCGCGCCGCGCCTGCTGAACTTGTGTTTGGCGCACTAGCTGCCTCACCAGACGGGCAAAAACCGGTTACAAAATTGAAACCAAAGGCATGGGACCCGTCTGGGGAGTACGCCCATCGCTCAAAGGGGCGACGGGTGCTACCCACCGACCGCTATGCAACCGCGTCGAAGTGATGTTTAGCACATCCGTTGCTATCTGACCCTGATCCCGTTGCGCACCACCATTTTTCGCCCGGTATAAAACTCCGCACCGCAGGGGACCCAGCCGCGCAGTAAAGACCCCTCTTTCCATCACGATTCAGCCCTAGTAATTTTCGACAGAAATCAGAATTTTGTTGCACCCATCCTAGCCCAAAGCCCTTGGAGCAATAGGTCAATATTGACCTGTCCCGGCGCTCAGTTTTTTGAAGGGACCGACTTTTCTGTACAATGGGGTATCTCCACAGTCAGAGTTGCGCGATTTTTCTCTGTTCGGTCCCGCGAGACTGCGCGGCACTGATCGGTCTGGCACCCTGCCCGATCCGCGCAGCCGCTTTCATCATGCCTTGTCCTGCTCTGCCGCTCGCTCCTGATTGAGCCGGAAGAGGCGCGCCAGAATCTCATCGTCGGTCAGCTTGCCGTCGCGCCAGTCATCGCCCCAGCCGTAGGCCTCTGCCACGGCTTCATCCAGCTTCTTGTGGACATGGTCCAGCCACGCGGGGCGGGCGTTGTAAAGGTTGGTCAGGGTGCGCTTCTTGAGTTCCTTCGCGGCCTTGTCGTCTTTAGGTATCAACCGTTCAGGGTAGCCTTCGACAACCTCGGGAACCCTGTCCAAGAGGTCAGGCGGGTTCAGCCAGTTTTCACGCAGGCGGTCTAACTCTGCGGCGGCTTCGGCGATCTTCCCAGCGCAAGGGTCTTTGGCGTAGTCGAAAGCAGGAATGTTCGGGGTCAGGCCCACTGGAAAAGGGAAGGTCTCAAAGGTCGTGGAAGGGGTGTAGCGGGGCCGATCTTCGAGGGACGTGCCCATCCGTAGGGCCCAAAGTTCGTGGAAGCGGGAATGCAGAATGCCGAAGGTGACATCGTCGTCTCGGGCAACAACTATAACAAGGTTCTCAGGAACATAGCTTGCTTCCAGCCAAACAAATACACGGTGCTTCGCGACCATTGCCGTTCCAATATAGCGCGAATAGCGTCGCAGAGCATGGTACATCTCAGGGCGGTGACGTTCGTAAAGCCACCAGTGAACGCGATTTTTCTCCGTGCGACTTTCCTGTCGCCTGGGAAAAATCTCTTTCTTAGCGAACTCGAAGACCGCCTCATAGAGTGCCGCCTCCTCAACCTTGGTGCCCGGTCCGAAATCCACGATCCAGCGGTCTGTTCTACGGCGCACTAACTCAGTGCCGTTTACGGATCTCTTCAGCACGTCACTGTTAGGCTTTCCGTGCGGGTTCCCAACCTTTGCCAAAAGACCTCGCGCAACACTGCCTTCCAAATCGAATGGCCCTGACTTGGTTACTCCCATGAAAGAGAGGCGGCGGTTCTCCCCAAGCCTCGAAGCCGAGGTAAAGTCCAATTTTTCACTTGCCGTCAAATCTGAGTGAATCCGCGCAACACTTAGGGCGTCGAGAACCGCACCGTTTGACTCGGTAGCCTGCTTGGTATCGAAGCAAACCATGGAAACCCTCACCGCTGCTCCTTCGACGGTCCAGTCCTCGTCGGACCAAGCATTGAAGATGCGCCCGGCTTCCACGATGGGTTTCAGGACCTCTCGGTTCGCGCCGCCTCGGATAGAATTCGTCGAAACCAGTCCAGCACGTTTCAGTCGGCGCGATTGCATCATTTCCCATGCCTTGGCAAACCAGTAGGCCACGAGGTCCACGCCGCCGGGGACGCCTTTCCATGCCTTGCGCAGGTCTGTCGTGTATTTTTCGCCCAACACCGCGATCATACGCTTGTTCCCCAGGAACGGCGGGTTGCCGACTACAACATCCGCATCGGGCCAGTCGGCCATGGCCCCATCCGGGGCAAGTACGGCGTCCCGGTTCTCGATAGTATCCAGCGGACGCAGGATCGGGTTGCGCGCGGCGTCGAAGCCATTCCGACGCATCCACTGGATTTCCCCAACCCAGACAGACACTCGCGCTAGTTCGGCGGCGTAGGGGTTCAGTTCGATCCCCTTCACGCATTCCGGACCGATGGTCGGGAAACCACGCGGCAACCCCAAGGCCTCAGCCTCAAGGTTCGTACGGTGTTCAATGTCCTTTAGCGCCAAGAGGGACAGGTACAGAAAGTTCCCTGACCCACAGGCCGGGTCCAGCACGCGGAAGCCCCGCAGACGCTCCAGAAACGCCGCGTGAAGGCGTTCCGCCGCTTTCTCAGCCTTGGTCCGGGCAGCCCGTGACTTGGCGCTCTCCGCCTTCTTCAGTGCCGCTTCAATCCGGGCTTTTACCCCGCCCCATTCTATAAGCAGCGGCTCCACCACGACCGGGTTGACGATCTGCATGATCTTGTCACGGTCGGTATAGTGAGCGCCAAGCTGAGAGCGCTTGTCCGGGTCTAGCCCGCGCTCGAACAGAGTGCCCAAAATTGAAGGGTCGATTTCGGACCAATCCAGTTTCGCGGCGGCGAGCAGGTCCGCTACATCCTGTTGTTCAAGGTCCAACGCGTTGCCATCATCGAACAGCCCGCCATTGAACCATTCAACCTTTTCCAGACCAACCTTACCAATTTCCTTGGAGGCCATAGCGTTGAACAGCAGTTCAGCATTCTCGCGAAAGTCCTCCGGGACCTTAAGTGAATGTTCAAGAACGCGCTGGAACATCTTGTTCGGCAAAAGGTCCACGTCTTCTGCAAACATGCAGAAAACCAGACGGTTCACGAAATGAGCGACAGTCTGCGGGTCGTGTTTGCGGTTGCGCAGACGCTGCGCCAGCGAAGCGAACTTCTGCGCAGCTTCTTCGGTCAAGGCCTGCCGGGTCTTGGCTGGGCGCAGGCTCTCCGGATCAGTGAAGCAGGCACGAAGGAAGTCGCGCTTGCTGGCATCCAGAAGGTCCGGCGTGGTAATTTCGTGGACCTGCTGAACGGTGTTCGTCCAGTTCGTGTGAATACGGATGCGCGTCATGTCCGACACGATCAGAAGCGGCGGGTTTTCCAGCGCTATGGAGTATTGCAGAAGCTGGTCGAAGGCTTTGTCCAAATCCTTCTTCTTGCCCTTGTACTCCCATGCAAAACACCCTTTGCGCCAAACGTCCGCCCAGCCCTCCCCGCCTGATGTTTTGGACGCACCGCGTTCGAATGTGAACCAGTCGCCCTTGGGGTCAGCACTGATGGGGTCTTCAATTCCGAGAAGTGCACAGAGGTCGTTGAAATGGGACTGGGAAGCGCTTCGCTCCTTCAGCTCCGAAGCTTCCCATTTTTTTATGAAGTCAGTGGCCTGCATTAAATCACCTGAGTTTTCTCAATGCATAGCACCTAGGCGGCAATAAGAACCAGCACAACTCAACCCTTGCGACATACAGTTTCGGCAGACGTCACCCCCCTATGGTTTCGCTTCAATAGATACAGCTCGGAGCACACACACCCTTCGAATGTGCGGATGCCTAAGGCCGCTTGCGCTCGTACGAATCCGAACCGGCTATGGAGGACACGAAAAATGAGTCGCAAGCCTGTGCTTCACAAGGCCAATTTCAGAGCGAATTCCGCTTCTGACTGGGCCGAAAAGTACAATGGCTAGCCCGGCAAGAGTACAATGGAAGCCGTTCTTAGTCGGTTGCCGACAACGCCTAAAGCAACTGAATTTAAACAGAATTTCACCAAGGAGGAAGGTGGTGGGTGATAAGAGATTTGAACTCCTGACATCTTCGATGTGAACGAAGCGCTCTACCACTGAGCTAATCACCCGTGAGGCAGGCTTTTACCCGTCCGATGCAGGCTCCGCAAGAGGGCCGGCAGAAGATTTTTGCCCTTCGCTTGCATTTTCTTCAGGCGCGGTTGCAGCTGCATGCAGACGGCGCCGTGAACCGGTCAGCAGGCAGGCAGCGCGTCGCGCTGAATCATTGTGCGCAGCGTAAAGCTCGACCGCGTGTTGCGGATGCCCGGCACCCGCATCAGCTTGTCCTCCAGGAAACGGTCGAAATCCGGCAGGTCCTCGGCCACCACCCGCAAGAGGATATCCCGCGTGCCGGTCATCAGGTAACACTCCATCACCTGATCAAAGCGGCGCACTGCGCTCTCAAACGCGCTCAGCGCTTCGGTGGACTGCTTGTCCAGCTCCACAGCCACAAAGATGGTGACCGGAAGCCCCAGCTTGGCCTGATCGACCCGGGCGGAATAACCGGAGATCACCCCGCTTTCCTCCAGGCTCGCGACCCGGCGGGCGCAGGGCGTGGGCGACAGCCCGACCATGCCGGAAAGTTCCGAAATTTTCAGCCGGCCATTGCGCTGCAGCGCGGCGACAATCTTGCGGTCGATCGAATCCATGGAGGTTTCCCCTAAACGTGGCGCCCTGTGTGGAGGCTACCACCAAAACACCGGACTCCGGCACGGTTTTTTGGTGAAAACCGGCGCCGCGGCCCGGCTATTATCCGGATAGGTTTAGGAGGATCAATCCCAATGACAGTGACTGCCGTCGCATCCAGCAGCCATGAAGAAATTTTCCGCGTCGAGGAGCCGTCTGTCGGCCTCCTCGGCTTTATCGCCGTGCATTCCACCCAGCTGGGCCCGGCAGCCGGGGGCCTGCGCATGCGCCCCTATGCCAGTGAAGACGAAGCGCTGACTGACGTCAAACGCCTCAGCGAAGGCATGACCTACAAGAACGCTGCGGCGGGGCTGACGCTGGGCGGCGGCAAGGCGGTGATCATCGGCGATCCGGCCAAGGACAAGACGCCGGACCTCCTGCGCGCCTTTGCCCGCGCCATCGAGGGTCTGGACGGACGCTACATCACCGCCGAGGACATGGGCATGAGTCCGGCGGACATGGCGATCCTGGCGGAAGAAACCCGCTTTGTGGCTGGCCTGGCAGATGGCGAGTTTGCCAGCGGCGACCCCTCGCCGATCACTGCGCGGGGGATTTTCAACGCGATCCGCACCACACGCGCCCACAAGCACGGCAGCCGCGATCTGTCCGGCGTCACCGTGTCGGTGCAGGGCCTCGGCCACGTCGGCTGGTACCTCTGCCAGTTCCTGCATGAGGCCGGCGCCAAGCTGGTTGTCACCGACATCGACGAATCCCGTGTGGAGCGGGCGATTGAAGAATTCGGCGCCAAGGCCGTGCCGCTGGCAGAGATCTACAGCGCCGAGGCAGACGTCTTTGCCCCCTGCGCCATCGGCGGCATCCTGAACGCCCGGACCATCCCGCAGCTGAAGGCGGACATCGTCGCAGGCGGCGCCAACAACCAGCTGGCAACGGCTGAGGACGGTGCAGCGCTGCACGCCCGCGGCATCCTCTATGCGCCCGATTTCGTTGCCAACGGCGGCGGCATCATCAACGTCGCGACCGAGATCCAGAAGATCAAGGACCGCGAGGGATTTGTCGCCGAGAAGCTGCAGGCGCTGGATGAAACCATGGCAGCGATCCTGACCCAGGCCAAGGCGGCGGATGTCAGCCCTGCGGAAATGGCCATTGCCACCGTGCAGGCCAAGATGGAGAAGGCCAGCAAGGCCGCCTGATCCGTCACTCTGATGCGGCAGCAGCAGGGCGCTCCCGCGGCTGAACGGACCCCGGCCTGCGGCCGGGTCCCATCCTGCCTTTGGGCCCGGCGGCCTGCCCCTTCCGGGGCAGGCCGCGCGCCGCACCGCAGGTGCGGCGCCACGCCCAACGGGGGCGGATGCGCCCCGGCGCATCCGGCGACGGGCGGGAGGACTGCCTGAAGCCATGCCCCCTGCGCCAGTGATAAAAAGCCCCGAACAGAAGGGCCAGAACGGAAGAGAGCACTGAAAAAGGGCGGCCCCCTCGGACCGCCCTTTCTTTTGTTTCCGGATCTGCTGTTTCCGGATCTGACCGGCGGATCAGTGAGCGGTTGCCCCCGCCCCCTCTTCCGATCGTCTCAGCGCCGCCTTGGCGGCGGCGGCCTCTTCGGCCTCTTCGTCCCATTCGATGGGCTCAGGCTGCGATACCAGCGCATGCTTCAGCACCTCAGAGACATGGGACACCGGGATGATCTCCAGACCTTCTTTCACGTTGTCCGGGATATCCGGCAGGTCTTTCTCGTTCTCCTGCGGGATCAGCACTGTCTTGACACCGCCGCGCAGGGCCGCCAGCAGCTTCTCCTTAAGGCCGCCGATCGCTAGCGCATTGCCGCGCAGGGTGACCTCGCCGGTCATCGCAATATCCTTGCGCACCGGGATCTGTGTCAGCACCGACACGATGGAGGTCACCATCGCCAGGCCCGCCGAGGGGCCGTCCTTAGGCGTTGCGCCTTCCGGCACGTGCACGTGGATGTCCCAATGGTCGAACTTCGGCGGCTTGATGCCCAGTTTCGGCGAGACAGAGCGCACGTAGGACGAGGCCGCCTCGATCGATTCCTTCATCACGTCGCCAAGCTTGCCGGTGGTCTTCATCCGGCCCTTGCCCGGCAGCCGCAGTGCCTCAATCGACAGCAGCTCGCCGCCGACGGAAGTATACGCCAGCCCGGTCACCACACCAACCTGATCCTCTTTCTCGGCCAGGCCGAAGCGGAACTTCGGCACGCCCAGGAACTCGTCAAGGTTTTCCGGCGTGACAGTCACGCTGTCGGCCTCTTTCTTGACGATCTTGGTCAGCGACTTGCGCGCCACCTTGGCGATCTCACGCTCCAGGTTCCGCACCCCCGCCTCGCGGGTGTAGGTGCGGATCATCTCGGTCACGGCATCCTCGGTCAGCTCGAACTCCTTGGCCTTCAGGCCGTGGTTCTTCACCTGCTTGGAAATCAGGTGCTGCTTGGCGATCTCGCGCTTTTCGTCCTCGGTGTAACCCGACAGCGGGATGATCTCCATCCGGTCCAGAAGCGGCCCGGGCATGTTGTAGCTGTTCGAGGTGGTCAGGAACATCACGTTCGACAGGTCGTATTCCACCTCCAGGTAGTGATCCATGAAGGTGTTGTTCTGTTCCGGATCCAGCACCTCCAGCATCGCGCTTGCCGGGTCACCGCGGAAATCCTGGCCCATCTTGTCGATTTCATCGAGCAGGATCAGCGGGTTGGTGGTCTTCGCCTTCTTCAGCGCCTGGATGATCTTGCCGGGCATCGAGCCGATATAGGTGCGGCGGTGGCCGCGGATCTCGGACTCGTCGCGCACGCCGCCCAGGCTGATGCGGATGAACTCGCGCCCTGTCGCCTTGGCCACGGATTTGCCCAAGCTGGTCTTACCCACGCCCGGAGGGCCGACGAGGCACAGGATCGGCCCCTTCAGCTTGGCCGAGCGCTGCTGCACCGCCAGATACTCGACGATCCGCTCCTTGACCTTCTCGAGGCCATAGTGATCGGCGTCCAGGATCTCCTGCGCCTTGTTCAGGTCTTTCTTGACGCGCGACTTGGTGCCCCACGGGATCGACAGCATCCAGTCGAGATAGTTGCGCACAACCGTGGCTTCCGCCGACATCGGCGACATGTTCTTGAGCTTCTTCAGCTCCGCATCGGCCTTTTCGCGCGCCTCTTTCGACAGTTTGGTGGCGGCGATCTTCTCTTCCAGCTCGGCGATTTCGCCGGCTCCTTCCTCGCCGTCGCCCAGCTCCTTCTGAATGGCCTTCATCTGCTCATTCAGATAATACTCGCGCTGGGTCTTCTCCATCTGGCTCTTGACGCGGGTCTTGATCTTCTTCTCGACCTGCAGGACCGAGAGTTCGCCCTGCATCAGCCCATAGACCTTCTCCAGCCGCTCGCTGACAGACAGAGTCTCCAAAAGCTCCTGCTTGCGCTCCACGTCGATGCCCAGGTGGCCCGCCACCAGGTCGGCCAGCTTGGCCGGCTCGGCGGTCTCGCCAACGGCGGACAGCGCTTCCTCGGGAATGTTCTTGCGCACCTTGGCATAGCGCTCGAACTCATCGCCCACGGTGCGCACCAGCGCCTCGGTGGTGGTGACGTCCCCCGGCATTTCCGCCAGTTCTTCGGCCTTCGCCTCGAAGTAGTCGTCATTTTCCAGGAATTCGGTGATTTTCACCCGCGACTGGCCCTCGACCAGCACCTTGACGGTGCCATCGGGCAGCTTCAGCAGCTGCAGCACATTGGCCAGCACGCCGACGGTGTAAATGCTATCGGTTTCCGGGTCGTCCTCGGAAGGGTCGATCTGGCTGGACAGCAGGATCTGCTTGTCGTCCGCCATCACCTCTTCCAGGGCGCGCACCGACTTTTCCCGGCCCACGAACAGCGGCACGATCATGTGGGGGAACACCACGATATCGCGCAGCGGCAGCACAGGATAGGAGGAATTGAGTGGCTCTTGCATACTCGGTCCTTTGCTTGGCAAGACGGCCCGGCCCCGATCCCGGCAGCGCTTGGCGCGTCTCCTCATTGGATGTCTTTATCTGGGGGGAAGGTTAATGATTTTCAACCAGCCCGCCGCTTGGTTGGCCCCACCTTGCCCGCAGCGCGCCCGGACCACAAGGCGCAAATGACCGAAGGGTGAGCAAAGCGCTAACACGCCCGGGGATGTGCCGGAAACGGCCGGGCAGAGGTGCCGGAAACGGCCGGGCAGACTGGTGCGATCCGCCATTCAGCGCCGCTCCAGCGTCACCAGGCCGCGCTCAAAGCGGCCCGCCGCGCCGGTCTCGCTGTAGGTGCCGCTCAGCCTTGACTGGTCGACCAGAAACAGCCGGTAGTCCTGGCGCAGAACATGCCCCGTCCCGCTGTCCTGCGCGCCCGCGATATTCAGCCGCAAAAGCTGGTCCGGACCGCACGCCAGGGGACCCAGGGCGATCTCGTCCAGAAACACCTCAGCGTCGTCCGGCAGGTCGCCGCGGCCTGCGCTTTCGGCCCGCAGGCCGCTGCCCGGCGCCGGCGGCGCACGGTCCTCAACTGCGACCGGCATGAAGCCCAGCGCAGGCGAGCCCGCCATCAGCCGGCCGTTCCGGAAATCCAGCGACAGAATCTCGCCGCTGCGCTGCGGCACCGGCAGCATCTCGACACGCCCGGCCGAAACCAGCCCCATTTCGCCCGGCCCCTTGCGCAGGGTCCACCGCCCGCGCAGCGCGCTGGACTTGCCCTTGACCAGTTCCTCCAGCGTGATGGTGCAGCCATCAATCGGCGGCGCCTTGAAGAAGCCCGACGCCTCCGCCAGAGATCCGGGAGACTTGGCGCTTCCCGTGCCCTGAGAAGGTTCCTGTTCCTGCGCCTGTGCCGCCGGAGAGCTGCCTAGCAGAACCGCCAGAACAATCGCGCGCAAACCGGTCATCGCCATCCTCCCCGCTTTTGCGCGAGGTTAGCAGACAGGGTCTTCACAACAGGTGAACAGGCGCCCGGACCCCAGCTGAACTGATACCGGCGGCCGGGCGTTTGCTGCCCGGCCGCCATTGCCTCATCTGGGCCTCAGCGGATTATTCAGCCGCCTGCTGCATCACCGGGTAGTCGGTATACCCCTCATCTCCGCCGCCATAGAAGGTTTCCGGGTTGCCTTCGTTCAGCGGCGCGTCTGCGGCCAGCCGCTGCACCAGATCCGGGTTGGCGATGAAGGGGCGGCCGAAGGCCACCAGGTCAGCCTCGCCCGAGGCCGTCCGCGCCAGCGCGGTTTCGCGGTCATAGCCATTGTTGGCCATATAGGTGCCGGTATAGAGCTTGCGCAGGGCGTCGAAATCCCCGTCCCGGGCGCCGCCGGTCTCACCCTCGACCATGTGCAGATAGGCCAGGCCATAGCTGTTCAGTTTCTGGATAACCGGCGTGTAATGACCTACGGGATCGCTGTCGGACACATCATTGAAAGTGGCAAAGGGCGACAGGCGCAGGCCGATCCGGCCGGCCTGCCAAACCGTCTGCAGCGCGTCCAGAATCTCAAATACGATCCGGGCGCGGTTTTCCGGGGAGCCGCCATAGGCATCGGTGCGGGTGTTCACCCCGTCCTTCAGGAACTGCTCCAGAAGATAGCCGTTGGCCGCATGCAGCTCGACACCGTCGAACCCCGCATCCTTGGCGTATTTCGCGGCCTGCACGAAGTCGGCAATCACCCGCTGGATGTCTTCCGCGCTCAGCGCCTGCGGCTTGGCCGTCGGCACAAACCCTTCATGGGTGAACGTCTGCGCCTCTGCCGCAACATCGGTGGAGGACACGGCTTTGGTGCCCTCGGGCAGCAGCGAGTCATGTGTGATCCGCCCGACATGCCACAGCTGAATAACAATCTTGCCGCCCTTGGCATGGACCGCATCCGTGACCTTGCGCCAGGCCGCAGCCTGCGCCGCCGTGTGGATGCCCGGGGTCTGGATATACCCCTTGCCCTCGGGGCTGATCTGGCTGCCCTCGGTGATGATCAGTCCGGCGCCCGCCCGCTGGGCGTAATACTCGGCATGCCGGTCCAGCACCTCGCCGGTTTGGTCATCAGCCCGGTTGCGGGTCAGCGGCGCCATGACAATGCGGTTTCTCAACTCGATTGCGCCAGCGGTGGCGGCGGAAAACAATTCTTGGCTCACGGGGATGTCCCTCCGGTCAAAGTGTCCAGCAACAAGAACGTTGCCGGAATGACCTGAGCACCCTGCACCGCGCTTTCAACCGGGCGTCAGCCAGAGAAGCTGCCCGCCTGCGCACAGTGACTGTTCAGCCCTGCCTGTTCACAACCGCTCGATATCGCCTTGCGCGCGGGTGTCGTGGAAGTCCTTTTGCCAGGCTTCAAACGTGCCCGCCGCAATCGCCTCGCGCATGCCGCCCATGATCTCCTGGAAATAATGCAGGTTGTGCCAGGTCAGCAGCATGCCCGAGATCATCTCGTTGCTGCGGAACACATGGTGCAGATAGGCACGGGAATAATTTGAGCACGCCGGGCAGGAACAGTTTTCATCCAGCGGCCGCGGGTCGTCCTGGTGGCGGGCGTTCTTGATGTTCACCACGCCGTAGCGGGTGAACGCCTGCCCGGTGCGCCCCGACCGCGACGGCAGCACGCAGTCCATCATGTCGATGCCGCGCGCGACCGCGCCGACGATGTCGTCGGGCTTGCCCACGCCCATCAGGTAACGCGGCTTGTCCCCGGGCAGCATGTCCGGCGCAAAGTCCAGGCAGCCGAACATCGCCGCCTGCCCCTCGCCCACTGCCAGGCCGCCCACCGCGTAGCCGTCAAAGCCGATGGTCTTCAGCGCCTCGGCGCTTTCCTCGCGGAAGTCCTGCGCTAGCCCGCCCTGCTGGATGCCGAACAGCGCGTGCCCCGGACGGTCGCCGAACGCCTCGCGCGAGCGCTCCGCCCAGCGCATCGACAGCCGCATCGACTCGGCAATCCGGTCGCGGTCCGCAGGCAGCGCCGGGCATTCGTCGAAACACATCACGATGTCAGACCCCAGCAGCCGCTGGATCTCCATCGAGCGTTCCGGGGTCAGCTCATGCTTGGAGCCGTCGATGTGGGATTTGAACGTCACGCCCTTTTCGGTCAGCTTGCGCAGACCGGCCAGCGACATCACCTGGAACCCGCCCGAGTCGGTCAGGATCGGGCGCTCCCAGTTCATGAACTTGTGCAGGCCGCCCAGCCGGTCGATCCGCTCCGCCGTCGGGCGCAGCATCAGGTGATAGGTATTGCCCAATAGGATGTCGGCGCCGGTGGCGCGCACGCTTTCCGGCATCATCGCCTTGACGGTTCCGGCAGTGCCAACCGGCATGAACGCGGGCGTGCGGATCTCGCCGCGCGGGGTATTAATAACGCCCGTGCGCGCTTTGCCGTCGGTTGCCTTCAGTTCAAAGTTGAAAAGCTCTGCCATCTCGTATTCCTGCCGTTACCATGACACCGGCACACCGGTGATTCCCCCTAATGCCAAGGAGCCCCGCGCATGTCCACAGCAGACCCCGCGCCGCAATTGAAACTCGGATGGGAGGAGTGGGTCAGCCTGCCGGACCTCGGCCTGCCTGCGCTGCGGGTCAAAGTGGATACCGGCGCCCGCACCTCGTCGCTGCACGCCACCGGTATTGAAACCTTCGGCCCGGCCAGCGCCCCCAAGGTGCGCTTCATGGTGCATCCCATTCCCGGCCAGTACGACCTCGAAATCCCCTGCTCTGCCCTGATCAAGGACCGGCGCGAGGTGACATCCTCCAACGGCGAAAGCGAAATGCGCTTTGTGATCGAGACGCCGATTGCGATCGCAGGCCAGTCCTGGCCGGTGGAGCTGACGCTGACCGACCGGCGCGGCATGGCCAAGCACATGCTGCTGGGCCGCCAGGCGCTGACCGACAACGTGACCGTGGTGCCCGGCGAACGCATGTGCCAGCCGGCGCTGGACTATTCCGTCTACGCCTCTGCAAATATCCGCAAATCCGCCCCCAAGCGCGCCCTGCGCATCGCTGTGCTCAGCCGCGAGGACAATTACTCCACCCGCCGCCTGGTGGAAGAGGGCGAAAACCGCGGCCACACGGTGGAAGTCATCAACACCACCCGCTGCTACATGGCCCTCAATGCACTGGCGCCAGAGGTCCATTACGACGGCACGCGCCTGCCCCGCTATGACGCGGTGATCCCACGCATCGGCGCCTCCGTCACCCAATACGGCACCGCGCTCCTGCGCCAGTTCGAAACGCTCGGCACGTTCTGCGTCAACGGATCCGAGGGCATCACCGCCAGCCGCGACAAGCTGCATGCCCATCAGATCCTGGCCCGCCACAAGATCGGCATGCCCGCCACCGCCTTCGCCGCCTCGCCAAAGGACACCGGCAGCCTGATCCAGATCGTGGGCGGCGCGCCGCTGATCGTCAAACTGCTGGAAAGCACCCAGGGCAAGGGCGTGGTGCTGGCGGAAACCAAGAAGGCTGCCGAAAGCGTGATCACTGCCTTCCGCGGGCTCAAGGCCAACTTCCTGGTGCAGCAATTTGTCAAGGAGGCCGCGGGCGAGGACATCCGCTGCCTGGTGGTCGGCTCCAAGGTGGTGGCCTCGATGAAACGCTCCGGCGCCGATGGCGATTTCCGCTCCAACCTGCATCTGGGCGGCAGCGCCGAGGCGGTCCGCATCACCAAGGAGGAGCGCGCCACCGCTGTCCGCGCAGCCAAGGCGTTTGGCCTCAACGTGGCCGGGGTGGACCTGCTGCGCTCGGAAACCGGCCCCAAGGTGCTGGAGGTGAATTCCTCTCCCGGGCTGGAAGGGATTGAAAAGACCTCCGCCAAGAACATCGCCGCTCTGATCTACATCGAGATCGAAAACCGGGTCCGCCCGGCTCCGGTGCGCCGCCTGAAACCCGCCGCCACTTGATCCGCGGTTTTCCTTGACCTTCGCTGCGCGCCCGCATGATCCTGCGCGCAGAAGTTTGAAACAGAAAGCATATTCATGACCGAAAACGAACTGCTCGACCTCTTGTCCGGCAACCTTCTCTACCTGCTGGGCGCCCTCCTGCTGATCATCATCGCGCTCAAGGGCATCCGCATCGTGCCGCAGTCGCAGAAATTCGTGGTCGAACGCTTCGGCCGCCTGCATTCGGTGCTGGGGCCGGGCATCAACTTCATCGTGCCCCTTCTCGACGTGGCCCGCCACAAGATCTCGATCCTGGAACGCCAGCTCCCGAACGCCACCCAGGACGCGATCACCAAGGACAACGTGCTGGTGCAGATCGACACCTCCGTGTTCTACCGCATCCTTGAACCGGAAAAGACCGTCTACCGGATCCGCGATGTGGACGGCGCCATTGCCACCACCGTGGCCGGCATCGTGCGCGCTGAGATCGGCAAGATGGATCTGGACGAGGTGCAGTCGAACCGCGCCCAGCTGATTTCCCGCATCCAGGAAAGCGTCGAAAGCGCGGTGGATGACTGGGGCATCGAAGTGACCCGCGCCGAGATCCTGGATGTGAACCTCGACCAGGCCACCCGCGACGCCATGCTGCAGCAGCTCAACGCCGAGCGCGCCCGCCGGGCCGAGGTGACCAAGGCCGAGGGCCAGAAGCGCGCGGTCGAGCTGCAGGCCGATGCCGAGCTTTACGCCGCCGAGCAGACCGCCAAGGCCCGGCGCATCCAGGCCGAGGCTGAGGCCTACGCGACCCAGGTTGTCGCCAAGGCGATTGCCGAGAATGGCCTCGAGGCCGCCCAGTACCAGGTCGCTCTCAAACAGGTGGAATCGCTCAACGCCCTTGGCAAGGGTGAAGGCAAGCAGACCATTCTGGTCCCGGCCCACGCGCTGGAAGCCTTTGGCGATGCCTTCAGTCTGCTGAAAGGAAGCAAGTGATGGCAGATGGCTTCTGGACGCTCTGGTGGGTCTGGGCCGCGGCAGCGCTGGTGCTGGGCATCCTCGAAATCCTGGCGCCCGGGTTTGTCTTCCTCGGCTTCGCCATCGGCGCCGCCGCTGTGGCGCTGCTGCTGCTGGTGTCCGGCGGCAGCTGGGGCCTGCCCCTGCTGCTGCTGATCTTTGCCGGCCTGTCGCTGGCCGCCTGGCTGCTGCTGAAACGGCTGTTTGCCCTGCCCAAGGGCCAGGTCAAAACCTTCGATCACGATATCAACGACTGATCCGGCGGGCGGGCCGCCGCGCTGCCGCCCGCCCTCAGAACTTGAACCCGATGCCCGCCAGCAGGCCATGGGTCACCGCATCATGGCGGAAGAAACTGCCGGTGCCGCGGGTGCCCTCCTGGTAATCCACCCCCAGCCCGCGGTACATCACATAGATCGAGGCGCGCTCCCAGCGGTCATAGACCAGCCCGCCCATCGCCGACCAGCTCTGATCCGACCCGGCGCCGAACCCGCCGATGTCGCCCTCCAGCAGGATGCTGAACTCCGGCGACACGCGCCGCTGCCAGCGCAGCCCGGCAATCGGGTCGGTCCATTCCGCCCCCTGCCGCACGCTGCCGCCGGGCAAGCCGGCAATCACATCCACATCCCAGTGGCGCACGCCCCCGAACAGCTGGAAACTGTCCCGGCCGCGCCCGAAACTGTAGGTCACCACCGCTTCCGCCACATTCTGATCATAGGTCACCGGCAGCGCCCCGGCAGGGCTGCTGCCGGTGGCATCGGCATCCAGCAGCGCATACCGCAGCCGGAACCCGAACCGGCTGCTGTGGACGCCCTCGAACTGCAGCATTCCGCCCGCCTGCAGCTGATCGAACACGTCGCTTGCCTCAAACGACACATCCCCGGCAGCCCGGCCCAATTCTGTCGTGCTCTCCACCGAAGGCGCCAGCACAAACGGCGTCAGCTGCCAGCGCCAGCCGCTCAGATCCTGGGCCGCAGCGGCGGTCGCCAAGAGCGCGGCAAGCGCCGGCACAGCAATCGCAGCAGCCCGTGCGGGCACACTCGGTTCAGGCATGGCTCTCCCTCCCCCGTTCCTGCCAGGCCCAGCGGCACGGCCGGCATGCGTCATCCGGCCGCTGCACCCGGGCAGCTTTCAAAAATCATTATGGGGGAGCAACGATTTAGCGCGGAAACCCCTCAGATCAAACCCGCACGCCCGGCCGCGCGCAAGGCTGGCTGACAGATCATTTCCGCGGCCGCGCGCGGCGCCTCTGGACGCCGGGCTGCTTATTTCCTATATAAATCGTCGGAAAATCAGACCGGGACCATCATGACCAATCCTTCCGAACCGCTCGAAGGCGCACCGCTGATCGCGCCCTCCTCCGTCAGCCACCCGCTGTACGAGGCCGTGGCCGAGGCCTGCCGCACCGTCTATGACCCGGAAATCCCGGTGAACATCTACGAACTGGGCCTGATCTACACGATCGACATCAACGACGAAAACGACGTCAAGATCATCATGACCCTGACCGCGCCCGGCTGCCCGGTGGCGGGCGAGATGCCGGGCTGGATCGTCGATGCGGTGTCACCGGTGCCCGGCGTCAAAAGCGTCGATGTGCAACTCACCTGGGAGCCGCCCTGGGGCATGGAAATGATGTCCGACGAGGCCCGCCTCGAACTGGGCTTCATGTAAGCCGCAGGAGCGTGTCCGGCGCCGCAACGCGCCGGTCCGCGGCCCGGGCGCACTTGAGACAGCGGCAAGACGCTCCTAGATAATAAGCAACGCGCGACTTTTTGGAGACCCGGATGTTTGGAATTCCCGGCAAGCAAGCTGTGACAATGACGCCCAAGGCAGCGGCGCAGATCGCCAAGCTGATGCAGAAGGACGGCCATGCCGGCCTGCGCATCGGTGTCAAGAAAGGCGGCTGTGCGGGCATGGAATACACTATGGAATACGTCGACGAGCCCTCCCCCAACGACGAGGTGGTGGAACAGGACGGCGCACGCATCCTGATCGCGCCGATGGCGCAGATGTTCCTGTTCGGCACCGAAATCGACTATGAGGTGACGCTCCTGGAAAGCGGCTTCAAGTTCAACAACCCCAACGTGGCCGAGGCCTGCGGCTGCGGCGAGTCGATCTCCTTTAAGGAAGCGCCCGGCACCTGATCCGGCGCGTCGGGCAAGAAAACACCGGGCGGGGCCTTCCCCGCCCTTTTTGCATCGCCACTCCCCCTCCAAGCGAATTGCGCCGCTCCGCTGCCGGTGCTACCAGTCACGCCCAAACAGGACATTCGGAGGCACCCCCATGCGGCGGAAACTGGCAGCAGGCAACTGGAAGATGAACGGCACCGGCGACAGCCTGGGTGAACTGGCGGCACTGGCCGAAGGCCACCCCGGCCCGGCAGCCGATATCCTGATCTGCCCGCCCGCGACCCTGCTTTCGCGCGCCGCAGACACCGCCAGGGGCAGCGCTGTCGCCATCGGCGGCCAGGACTGCCACACCAATGCTTCCGGCGCCCACACCGGCGATCTGTCGGCGGCCATGCTCAAGGACGCAGGCGCCTCCGCCGTGATCCTCGGCCACTCCGAACGCCGCGCCGACCACGGCGAGACCGACGCCCAGGTCTGCGCCAAGGCAGAGGCCGCCATGGCCGAGGGCCTCACCGCGGTGATCTGCATCGGTGAAACCCTGGCGGAACGCGAGGCAGGCGACACGCTCAAGGTCGCAGGCACTCAGCTGGCAGGCTCGGTCCCGGCTTCGGCCTCCGGCGCAAAAACCGTGATCGCCTATGAGCCGGTCTGGGCCATCGGCACCGGCAAGGTGCCCACGCTGGAACAAATCGCCGAAGTGCACGATTTCCTGCGCGCAGAACTCACCACCCGCTTCGGCGCTGAGACCGCCGGCAGCATCCGCCTGCTCTACGGCGGCTCGGTCAAGCCTTCGAACGCCGCGGAAATCTTCGCCGTTTCCAACGTCGACGGCGCGCTTGTGGGCGGCGCCAGCCTGAAGGCGGCCGATTTCTCCCCGATCATCACCGCGCTAGAGGCGGCCTGATACGCGGCTCCCGGCGCGGGCCTCCGGCGGAGTTTTTCTCAGCCAGTCCAACAGCGGATCCCGTGTTCATCTGGCACCAAATATCCTGGGGTGAATGCGCCAGCGGCGCAGAGGGGCAAAGCCCCTGCCCTGAAACGAAAAACGCCCCGGTCTCCCGGGGCGTTTCTTTTTGGCAAACCGCCTATTTCGTTATGATCTCCGGCCCCATCACCGCATTTGGCAGCACGGTCGACAGCCACGGCACATAGGTGATCAGGATAAGGAACACGAAGAGCACGGCGAGGAACGGCAGCGCCGCGCGCACCACCCCCATCATCGGCATCCCCGCGACGCCTGAGGTCACGAACAGGTTCAGGCCGACCGGCGGGGTGATCATGCCGATCTCCATGTTCACCACCATGATGATGCCCAGGTGGATCGGGTCGATGCCCAGCTCGATGGCAATCGGGAACACCAGCGGCGCAACGATGACCAGCAGGCCCGAGGGCTCCATGAACTGGCCGCCGATCAGCAGGATCACGTTGACGACGATCAGGAACATGATCGGGCCAAAGCCCGCCGACAGCATCGCATTGGCGATATGCTGCGGCACCTGCTCATCGGTCAGCACATGCTTCAGGATCAGCGCGTTGGCGATCACAAACAGCAGCGTCACGGTCAGCTTGCCCGCCTCGAACAGCGTGTGCTTGGTGTCGCTGTGGAAGAACGCCGTCACCAGCGCATAAGGCTTCTTGATCAGCGGCGTCTTGGCCTCGCCCTCGCCGTTCGACAGCGGCCCCATGTCCTTGTAGACGAAGGAGGCGATCAGGAAGGCATAAACCGCCGCCACCGCCGCGGCCTCGGTCGGCGTGAAGATACCGCCATAAATACCGCCCAGGATGATCACGATCAGGAACAGACCCCAGCCGGCCTCGCGCGCCGAGGTGAAGATCTCGCCCCAGCCCTTCCAGTCGCCCTTGGGCAGGTTCTTGACCTTGGCCATCACATAGATGGTGATCATCAGCATCAGACCGGCCATCAGGCCCGGGATCACGCCCGCCAGGAACATGCGCCCCACCGAGACTTCAACCGCCGCCGCATAGACCACCATCACGATGGAGGGCGGGATCAGGATGCCCAGGGTGCCCGCGTTACAGATCACACCGGCCGCAAACTCCTTGGAGTAGCCCACCTGCCGCATCCCTGCGATCACAATGGAGCCAATGGCCACCACGGTCGCGGGAGACGACCCGGACAGAGCCGCAAACAGCATGCAAGCAAACACGCCCGCAATCGCCAGCCCGCCCGGCAGATGGCCGACGCAAGCGATGGAGAAGCGGATGATCCGCCGCGCCACGCCGCCTGTGGTCATGAATGACGAGGCCAGAATGAAGAACGGGATCGCCAGCAGGGTGAAATGCCCCTCAAAGGCTTCAAACAGCGTGCCTGCGACCGACGCCAGAGAGCTGTCGGAATAAATCAGCAGAAAGATGGTCGAGCTGAGGCCCAGCGACACCGCAATCGGCACCCCGATCAGCAACAGGCCAATCACCATCGCAAAGAGGATTACCACTTCCATCAGTCATGCTCCCCGCGCTGTGCCTGCACTTCTGCAATTTCGTCTTCGACCTCGTGGCTGGCGACCAGCCGGTCCGCCTCGCCGCGGGCAATCTGGAACGCTGCCTGGGTAAAGCGGAACACCAGAAGCAGCATCGACACCGGCAGCACCACGTAAGGAACAACCTTCGGCAGCTTCTCGTAGGAGTCGCCGTAATTGATCAGGTCTTCCAGGAACTTGAAGATCCCCACCATCGGCACGTCCTGAACCTCATAGAAGCTCTGGCTGCGCGCCTTCATGTCAAACCCGGTCGGGAACCAGCGGCCCGAGGTGGGCGGCAGGTCGGCAAACACTGCCCAGTAGTCATAGGCGCCCTTCAGCAGAAGCAGCGAAAACACCAGGCAGCAGGCAACGGCAAACAGCCCCACCGCCTTGCGCGCACCGGGCGCCAGCATGTTGACGATGGCGTCCACCCCCAGATGCGCATGGGTCTTCACCGCATAAGACGCGCCCAAGAGCACCAGCCAGGCAAACAGGAACACGGTCAGCTCCAGCGCCCACAGAATGTTGGAATTGAATACAAACCGCGCGATCACATTGGCGAATGTAATCGCCGTCATCAGCCCCAGCAGGAGCGCGATCAGGGTTTCTTCGAGTGAGTTGATAAGCCCGCTCGGGCCGGTTCTGGACCCCGCCATGGCTGCCTCCCAAGTTTTGCGGAAAGGGGTGCAGGCGGCGGATCCCCGCGCCGCCCGCGGATACGGGGCGCCCGCAGGGGCACCCCGGTCAGGCCCGGATTACAGGCCTGCGTTGATGGCTTGCGCCGCGTCGATCTTTTCCTGGCCGACGTCGCCTGCGAATTTCTCCCAGACCGGCTTCATCGCCTCGACCCAGGCCGCGCGCTGCTCAGGGGTCAGCTCGCGCACCACGCCGCCGGCGTCGATGATCGCCTGCTTGGCCTCGCCGTTCACCTTGGTGGATTCGGCGTTCCGCACGGCAGTCACTTCCTTAAGGATGGTCAGGAACTGGTCGCGCACGTCCGGCTCCAGGCTGTCCAGCCAGTCAACCGAGGTCACCACCAGGTAATCCAGCGCGCCGTGGTTGGTCTCGGTCACACCGTCCTGCACCTCAAAGAACTTCTTGCCATAGATGTTGGACCAGGTGTTTTCCTGCCCGTCCACAACACCCTGCTGCAGCGCGCCGTACACTTCCGAAAACGCCATTTTCTGCGGCGAGCCGCCGATCGCTTCCATCTGCGCCACCAGCACATCCGACGACTGCACGCGGAACTTCAGCCCGTTGGCATCCGTGGGCTCCACCAGCGGCTTGTTGGCCGACATCTGCTTCATGCCGTTGTGCCAGTACGCCAGCCCCTGCAGGCCGCGGCGCTGCATCGAGTCCAGCATCTCCTGGCCGGTTTCAGACGCCTGGAACGCATCCACGGCTTCGATGTTCTTGAACATGAACGGCAGGTCGAACAGGCGGAACTGCTTGGTGAACTTCTCGAACTTCGACAGCGACGGCGCGGCCAGCTGCACGTCGCCCTGCAGCATCGCTTCCAGCACCTTGTTGTCGTTGTACAGCGTGGAGTTCGGGTAGACCTCCATGCACATGGTGCCGTTCATTTCCTCGTTCACGCGCTTTTCCAGCAGCGACGCGGCAATCCCCTTGGGGTGCTTGTCGGTGTTGGTGACGTGGCTGAATTTCACCACGACCTCGCCATCGTCGCAGGCGGCGCTTGCGGCACCTGCGGTCACAGCCAGTGCCAGTGCGGTTGCAGCAGTGGTCAGGAATTTCATGTCTTTCCTCCCAGAAAAATCATCAGAAAATTCTATGTTGCCCTCAGCGCATAGCTGAAGCCCGCTCAGAGCATCCCAAGTTGCGTAAAACCGCTCAAGATTTGATTCGGGAATCATCTCCCATCCGGAATTTCCGCAATTTGACAGAGGCTTACGGACATCTCTGAATACGTCCTGGCGAAGCGGATCAAAAGCTGTGCGAAATCCCGCACAAGGTGCTTCCGGCTTTGTGCGGAAAACCGCACAAATGTTAGCGCCCGACAGAACTGCAGGGGAATCGCCGCCCTTTCATCTTTCGCAAAAACTCCCGTCCCGCTGCCCGGCAGGCGGCTTTGCCGCCGAAATGGGAGGCGTCCTACCTGACGCAGTAACACCACAGCCGGGGTGTTGCACGCCCACCGCACGCCCCGCTTTCCCGGCCTTAACCCCGCGCTGCAATACTGCCATCCGTCGCGACACTGGCGCGGACTGACACCCCGCACCGCCAGGAGAACACAGGGCCCCCAAGACCACCTCTTCATCGGGTGCAGGGGCGTCCCGCACCGAAGGCTTCAGCGGACATGGGGGCTTGCGACCCCCGTCCTCCCTCCGCCTATGGCCCCCTTGGGGCTTCACCGGCGGCGCCGCCTCCTTAATACCCCGGCATCCCAGCCGGATCGGACGAACCGCAAGGCCCTACAGCCCAGCGCCCTCAGCGGCGGTAATCCTCGGGCCGGATGCCATAGCGGGCCAGCTTGTCATAGAACGTCTTGCGCGGCAGCTTCAGGGCTTCCGCAGCCGCAGCCGCGCGCCCGTTGGCCCGTCCCAGCGCCGCAATCAGCAGCGACCGCTCCACCTGCGCCATCTGCTCCGCCAGCCCCAGCCCCGCGGCTGCGGCGGCCTCCTCCGGCATTCCCAGCACAAACCGCATCGCCGCCGACATCAAGGAGCGCGCATTGCCCGGCCAGTCCTGCGCCATCAGCGCCGCCAGATGATCCTGGCTGATCTCTGGCGCCTCAATCCCCGCCTGCTCTGCCGCCTGCGCCACGTAATGGCGGAACAGCACCGGAATGTCGCCGGGGCGTTCGGCCAGCGACGGGATCCGCACCCGCATCACATCCAGCCGGTAAAACAGATCGGCACTGAACCCGTCCGCTTCCGCCTTGCCCGCCAGATCAGCGCTGGAGCCCGCGATGATCCGCACTCCGCCGCCCTGCTCCAGCTGCGCCAGCAGCGCGTATTGCGCCGCCTCCGGCAGCGCCTGCACCTCGTCCAGAAACAATGAGCCGCCCGCCGCCTCCTGGCACAGCTCCGCCACCGTCTCCGCCGCCAGCCCGGCGGCGGGGCGTTTCACAAACGGGCCTTGCGAGGCGGGCGACATCAGGTGGATGACCTCCGCCACCTTGGAAATACCGCTGCCCGGCGCGCCGGTCACCAGCACCTCTGCGCCCGTCGGCGCAACCGCCCGCACCCGCTGGCGCATCTCCTCCGCCTGCGGCGAGCTGCCGAACAGCAGCCTAGAGGCCGGATCGCCGGTTTCCAGCTGCCGCTTCAGCCGCCGGTTCTCCAGCACCAGCGCCCGGGTCTTCAGCGCGCGCTCCAAAACCGGCAGGAAATCCGCCGCGGCACAGGGTTTTTCCAGGAAGTCGAACGCCCCCTGCGACATCGCCTTTACCGCCATCGGAATGTCGCCCTCGCCGGTCAGCAGCACCACCGGCAGCTCCTCATCCACGCTGCGGGCATAGTCCAGCAGATGAAACCCGTCCCGCCCCGGCATCCGCAGGTCAGAGACGATAACGCCGTCGAAGCCGCGCGTGATATGGTCCTTGGCCGCCACAAAGGACCCCGCGGTGACCGCTTCTAGGTCGTTCAGCTCCAGCGTCTGCGCCAGCGCCTCCCGCACCGCCGCATCGTCATCCACCAAAAGCACCTTGCGGGTCATGCGGCATCATCCTTCTGCCCGGCGTCGCTCCACGGCTCCAGCTCAACCGTGAACACCGCGCCGCCGCCGGTGTTGGTGCCGCGGATGTTGCCGCCGAAACTCTGCACCAGACCATAGGAGATCGACAGACCCAGCCCCATCCCCTCGGAGCTGCCAACCACCTTGGTGGAATAGAACGGCTCGAACATCTTCTCCGGCTCCTTGATGCCGGGGCCGCTGTCCTGCACCCGCACCTGCAGCCGCGGGCCGGTCACGACTGAGATCGAGATCACCTTCTCCACCTGTCCCTGCATGGCATCCGCGGCGTTGTTGATCAGGTTCACGAAAACCTGCGTCAGCCGCACCTCGCCGCCCCAGGCATAAACCGGCGCGGGATAGTCGCCAGGCTGCCAGCGCAGATCCACCTGCTCCGCTTTCAGCCGCGGCGCGGTCAGCTCTGCCGCAGCGCTGATCACCTGCACCAGATCGACCTGCCCCATCGGCTCGCTTTCGTTGCGGGCAAAGGCGCGCAGGTTCTTGATGATCCGCGCCATCCGCACCGCCATGTCCGAAATCCGCCCCAGGTTTTCCCCGGTGCGCGCCGCCTTTCCGCGCTCCAGAAAGGCCGCGCCGTTCTCGGCATACTGCTGGATCGCCATCAAGGGCTGATTCAGCTCATGGCTGATGCCCGCCGACATCTGCCCCAGCGCCGACAGCTTGCCCGCCTGCACCAGTTCCTCCTGCGCGCGTTTCAGGGCCGCCTCCGCTTCCTCGCGCTCGCGCACCTCGCGGCGCAGCTGCAGGTTGGCCGCCGACAGCGCCCTTGTGCGCGCCTCCACCCGGCTTTCCAGCACCGCATTGGCCTCCGCCAGGGTGCGGCGGCGCTCCATCACGATGAACAGCATGGCGCCCAGGGCCAGGCACACCGCCGCCAGCGCCGCCGCCTGCAGCACCGCAATCCGCTGCGCGGGGGCCACATCCACCAGGATCTCACCCGTCATGCCAATGACCGGCAGCCCGACTGACAGATGCAGCGCCCGGGCGGGCAGATAGGGGCTGCCCCGCAGGGTCCAGATCTCATGCCCGGCATAAAACTCCCGGCCCGTCACACTCGGGCTCTGCCCCTCCGCGCCGCGCTGCCAGAACAACAGCTCCGAGCGGTTGGCAATGAACACCTCGCCGCTCTCGTCGGTGAAGAACACCGCCGGCAGCGAGCCGCGCCAGGTCTGCTCCACATCTTCCACGTCAGCGACCACCACCAGCGCCCCGCGCACCCGGCCGTCCGGGGCAAAGGCCGGAGCGGCATAGAAATAGGCCCGCTTGCCATCCGGCTGCAGCACCCCGTGGCCGGTGCCCAGCGCGCCCTGCATCGCCCGGATGAAATAATCCTGCTGCGCCACGCTGGCGCCGGTCACCCCTTCGGCCGCCGCCAGCACATTTCCGTCTGCCGCAGCAAAGAACACATCCAGCGCCGCGGTCTTATCCGCCACCGACCGCAGCAGATCCGCCGCACCGGCCTGCGCCTCAGGCGCGGCAAGATCCGCCAGCACTGGATGCTCCGCGGTCAGCACCGCCAGCTCCTGATAGACCTGCAACTGCGTGCTCACCCGGTCCGAGGCCAGGGCCAGATCGGCCGCACTGCGCTCGGCCAGGCTGTCCAGTGCCTGGCGGTAGCCATAGGACCAGACCGCCAGCGCCAGCGCCGCCACGGCCAAAAGGAACCCGGCAGGCAGACTCCAGCGAAGAAATTTTTGTGTTTTCATGGCGGCACGTTATCAAAGCGCCCCTTGCATTGACCAGATGCAGCGGCAAGAACCGGTATATGAAGACTTTAACCCAATCCCCTACCGATCCCGCCTTTGTGCAGGACCCTTATCCCTTTTATGCCACCGCCCGGGCCGAGGGCCAGCTGCACCGCTGGCAGGACTATGGCATGGTTGCCGCCTTCGGCCATTCTGCGGTTCACATGCTGCTGCGCGACCGCCGCTTCGGCCGCGAGGTGCCGCAAGAGCTGCGCACGGACGGCCCGGCCCACCTTGCCCCCTTCCTGGCGGTGGAGGCGCATTCGATGCTCGACGCCGAGCCGCCCCGCCACACCCGCCTGCGCAAGCTGGTGCTGCGCGCCTTCACCTCGCGCGAGATCGCGGCGCTGGAGCCGGGCATCCGGGATCTGTGCCACCAGCTGATTGATGCTTTCCCGGACCAGCCCTTCGACCTGCTGGACACCTATTGCACCCAGGTGCCGGTGATCACCATCTGCCGCCTGCTGGGCGTGCCGGAGGAGATGGCACCGCAGCTTCTGGACTGGTCGCACAAGATGGTGGCGATGTACCAGGCGTCGCGCACCGAAGCGACCGAACACGCTGCGGCACAGGCCTCGCAAGAGTTCACGGACTTCCTGCGCGGCTACATTGACGAGCGCCGCAACGATCCCCGCGACGACCTGATCACCCGCCTGATCGCGGCAGAGGAGGAAGGCGACAAGCTTTCCACGGATGAGCTGATCGGCACCTGCATCCTGCTGTTGAACGCAGGCCACGAGGCCACCGTGCATTCCCTGGGCAACGGCGTGAAGACCATGCTGCAGCAGGGCTGGCAGCCGGAGTGGCTGGCGCCCGCGGGCATCGAGGGGCTGGTGGAGGAAATCCTGCGCTTTGATCCGCCGCTCCATATGTTCACCCGCTACGCCTATGAAGAGGCAGAGGTTTTCGGCCATACCTTCCAGCGCGGCGATCAGGTTGCGCTGCTCTTGGGGGCCGCGAACCGCGACCCGGCGGCGCTGGACGACGCGGACCGGTTCGACCCGTCCAGGCCGCCCAAGGTGAACAAAAGCTTTGGCGGCGGCCTGCATTTCTGCGTCGGCGCGCCGCTGGCGCGGCTGGAAATGCAGATCGCCCTGCCGATCCTGTTTGAGCGCTGCCCGGACCTGAAACTGGCGGCAGAGCCGGAATATTCGAACACTTACCACTTCCACGGCCTGACCCGGCTGATGGTGAGCCGCACCTGAGGGACCGGGGGCACTCCCGCCCGCGCGGCAGGGATCAAAGATCCCTTTGCCCGGTTGGGCCAAGCGCCGCTGACGCGGCGCGGCGCCCCCCTTTCACCTTTGGCAAAAAACTCCGGGGGTGAGGCGCCCAAGCGCCGAGGGGGCAGCGCCCCCTTTCCGTTCCCCTCCTTACCCGCGCCGGGATGTCATTCAGGCAGGGCAGACAGCGCCGCCATGCAGGGGCCGCTCAGCAGCCAGTCCCGGAAGGCGGCCACTTTGGGGTCATGCCATTTCTGCCGCTCGCCGATCAGCGCATAGGCGCCGTCCGGGGTGCCGCAGGTCATCTGCGGGAAGGGCAGCACCAGGTCGCCCCGGGCCAGCTCTTCCTGGCACAGTACCAGGTCGGCCATCACCACCCCGGCCCCCATCACCGCCGCGCGGGTGGCCATGTCGAGGTTCGGGAACACCTCGCCGCCGGACGGGTCTACCTCCCCCACGCCGAAATGCTGCCCCCAGGTCGCCCAGTCGCTGCGGCGCGGGCTTTCGTGCAGCAGCCGCTGGCCCGCCAGCGCCGCCGGGCCATCCGCCAGGGCCGGCAGCAGCGACGGGGCGCAGGCCGGTGACAGGATCATCTCGAACAGCGGCAGAACCTCAATGTCCGGCGGCCGCCCGGGCCGGTTCTGCAGCGATATGCCCAGATCGTATTCCGCAGCTTCGAAGCCCTTGTAGCTGTAGAAGTCGGTGGTCAGCCGCAGCTTGACCTCCGGATGCGCGGCGCGGAACTGCTCCAGCTGCGGCAGCAGCCAGCGGATCGACAGCGTCGGCGGGCAGATCACCCGCAGCTCCGCGGCATCCGCCGCGACCTGCTCCACTTCACGCTGCATCATCGCAAAGGCCTCTGTCAGCACCGGATAGAGCCGCCGCCCCGCCGCCGTCAGCTCCACCCCGCGGGCGTTGCGGTGGAACAGCTGCACGCCGATGTGGTCCTCCAGGATCTTCACCTGGCGGCTGATCGCGCCCCGCGTCACGAACAGCTCGTCTGCGGCAGCGATGAAGCCTTCGTGCCGGGCGGCGGCCTCGAAGGCACGGAGGGCATTGAGGGGCGGCAGGCGCATGCGTTCACCATGGGTCAGTTTTCCTGATCCATGGTGGAGTTTAACTGGTTTGCGCGCAAGCCCCTCCAGCCCTAACTCTCAAAGGCCAGAACGGAGGATTTGCTATGACTGCATATTGCGAAAACGCAGACGCCCGGCATCATGGGTCTCCAGCCCGCAGCGTGCTTGGCTGGATTGCGGGTCTGACGGGTCTTAGAAAAGCTGAGCCTCATGCTGCGGCACTCCAGGACGCGGTGCAGGTACCGCGCCACGAGCTGCAGCGGTTGACGGAAACATCACCGCATCTGCTGGCCGATATCGGCGTCCTGCCGGCCCCCTGCGCCGGGGACACATCGCCCTGGCGGCTGCAGGACGGGCGGCATCTGCTGCTGCGCCCGCCCCTGTGACAACCGCCCCTGTGACAGCCGCCCCTGTGACAACCGGGGCAGCCGGCAGGGCACCGGTCCTGCCGGCTGGTGCAGAACCGCAGCCGCCGGTCAGGCGCCCAGCGGCAGCATGGTGGTCGATTTGATCTCTTCCATCGACAACAGCGCCGTCACGTTGTGCACCTTCACCTCTGAAATCAGCGCCTGATAGAACACGTCATAGGCCCGCGCGTTCTGCACCCGCACCTTCAGGATATAGTCGATGTCCCCCGCCAGCCGGTGCGCCTCCTGCACCTCGGGGCGGTCGCGCAGGGCCTGCAGGAACTTGGCCTGCCATTCCGCCTCATGCTCCGAGGTGCGGATGAGGACAAAGAAACAGGCCTCAAACCCCAGTGCCTCCGGGTCCAAGAGCACCGTCTGCTGGCCGATCACGCCGGCCTCCTTCAGCTTGCGGATGCGATTCCAAACAGGGGTCTTGGAAGACCCTACCCGGCGGGCTATTTCGTCCAGAGACTGGCTGGCATCCCGCTGCAGTTCAGCCAGAATTTTCCGGTCCGTGCCGTCGATCCGCACCGTCATTCCTGTTTTCTCCTTATGTGAGGACCAATCGGCCCGATGCCCCGCCCCGGCAAAACCAATGTTCTTATTTCCGCGCCCATATAGCGTTATACCGGGAATATTTCCTATATCTACCCTCAAGTCAAACACACCGCAGAGGGTACTGGAATGTCCGCACCATCCACACATGCTGCCAATGCCGCCACTCACGTCCGCGGCGGCATGGACTGTATGGCTGCAGGCCAGGTGACCTTTGCGGGCTCCGGCCCCGGCGATGCGGAACTGCTGACCCTGAAGGCGCTGCGCGCGCTGCAAGCCGCCGATGTGATCCTGCACGACCGTCTGGTCAGCGATGAAATCCTGGCGCTGGCCGGCCCGCAGGCGGTGCTGGAAGACGCAGGCAAGGAAGGCTTTGGCGCGCAGGTGTCCCAGGCGGACATCAATGCCCGTCTGGTGGAACTGGCCAAGGAAGGCAAGAAGGTGCTGCGATTGAAGGGCGGCGACCCGGCGGTCTTTGCCCGCCTGGATGAGGAGCTGACCGCCTGCGAGGAAGCGGGCATCGCTTACAGCATCATCCCCGGCATCACCGCAGCCTCCGCGGCTGTCGCCGCCATCGGCCAGAGCCTGACCCAGCGCGGCCGCAACACCGCGGTCCGGTTCCTGACTGGCCACGCGATGAGCGGCTTTGCCGATCACGACTGGGCAGCGCTGGCCCGTCCGGGCGAGGTTGCCGCGGTCTATATGGGCAAGAAATCCGCCCGTTTCGTGCAGGGCCGCCTGATCATGCATGGTGCCGACCGCGCGACGCCGGTGACCATCGTCGAGAACGCCTCCCGCCCCGGTCAGCGGGTGCTGGAAACCACATTGGACCGCCTGCCCGCCGACCTGGACGCGGCCGGGTTCAGCGGCCCTGCCCTTACATTCCTGGGCCTCGCCCCGCGCAAAGCCGTGGCCGCCCTGAACGACCTCAAGACGGAGCTTGCATAATGCCTCGCCCCTTTACGCCCAAAGTCATCACCGCCAACGACCTTTTGGAAGGCGACGTGATCTATTTCACCGCCCAGGACACCTGGACCCGCGACTTGTCCGAGGCCGAGCTGATCACCGACGAGGCCGAAGCCCAGCTGCGCCTGCTTGAGGCGGAGAAGCAGAACATCAAGATCGTCGGCGCCTATCTGGCCGACGCCAAGGCAGGCCCGAACGGCCCCGAGCCGACCCACTTCCGCGAGGAATTCCGCCGCACCGGCCCCTCCAACTACTTCCACGGCAAGCAGGAGGCTGACGCCAATGTATAAGTACAACGAATTCGACGAAGCCTTCCTGGCTGAACGCAACGCCCAGTTCCGCGCCCAGGTCGAGCGCCGCATCGACGGCTCCCTCACCGAGGACGAGTTCAAGCCGCTGCGCCTGATGAACGGCGTCTACCTGCAGCTGCACGCCTATATGCTGCGGGTCGCGATCCCCTATGGCACCCTGAATTCCGCCCAGATGCGCCAGCTGGCGCTGCTGGCCGAGAAATGGGACAAGGGTTACGGCCATTTCACCACCCGCCAGAACATCCAGTACAACTGGCCCAAACTGCGCGACCTGCCGGACATGCTGGACGCGCTGGGTGAGGTCGGCCTGCACGCCATCCAGACCTCGGGCAACACCATCCGCAACACCACCGCCGACCATTTCGCCGGTGCCGCCGCGGATGAGCTGACCGACCCCCGCCCCTATGCCGAGCTGATCCGCCAGTGGTCCACCGACCACCCGGAATTCCAGTTCCTGGGCCGCAAGTTCAAGATCGCCATCACCGGCAGCAGCGCCGACCGCGCCGTGATCAAGGCGCATGACGTGGGCCTGCAGGTGGTGGAACAGGACGGCAAGACCGGCTTCAAGGTCATCGTCGGCGGCGGCCTGGGCCGCACCCCGATGATCGGCCAGGTGCTGCGGGAATTCCTGCCGCAGGCGGATCTGCTGCCCTATCTGGAGGCGGTTCTGACCGTCTACAACGTGCTGGGACGGCGCGACAACAAGTACAAGGCGCGCATCAAGATCACCGTCTCCGAGAATGGCATCGACACCTACCGCGCGATGACCGAGGAAGCCTTCCTGGCGATCCGCGGCCAGTACGACGGCACCGACCAGCAGCTCTTGGAAGAGATCAAGACGCATTTCCAGGCGCCGGAGTTCCGCTCCGCCCCGACCGATGCGTTCGACACCGCTTACGCAAACGACCCGGTGTTCCGCGCCTGGGCCGACACCAACCTGCACGCGCACCGCGCCGAAGGCCACGCCATCGCCACCATCTCAATCAAGGCGCATGGGGCCACCCCGGGTGACGCAAGCGCCGAGCAGATGCGCGTGATGGCCGATCTGGCCGAGCAGTACGGCTATGACGAGCTGCGCATCAGCCACCAGCAGAACGTGATCCTGCCGCATGTCCACAAGAACGACCTGCCCGCGATCCACGCCACGCTGAAAGCGCATGGCCTGGCCACCGCCAACATCGGCCTGATCTCGGACATCATCGCCTGCCCGGGCATGGACTATTGCGCGCTGGCAACCGCCCGCTCGATTCCGGTCGCGCAGGAGATCGCAACCCGCTTTGACGAACTGAAGATGGAGCACGACATCGGCCATCTGCAGATCAAGATCTCGGGCTGCATCAACGCCTGCGGCCACCACCACGTGGGCCACATCGGCATCCTGGGCCTGGACCGCGCAGGGGTGGAGAACTACCAGATCACCCTGGGCGGCGACGCGACTGAGACGGCGGCCATCGGCACCCGCACCGGCCCCGGCTTTGCTTATGACGAGATCGTCCCGGCCGTGGAGCGCATCGTCGAGGTCTATATGGCGCGGCGCGAGGGGCCTGAGGAAACTTTCCTCGAGACCTACAACCGCATCGGCATGGAGCCCTTCAAGGCAGCGCTCTATCCCGAGGCTCAGAAAAAGGTCGCCTGATCTGATGTTCCAACCAGCCGGAAATAGGCCCGCCGGAGAAGCCGAGCTTCTCCGGGACCGGGAGCTGGCCGCCAAGGCGGAAGCGCTGAATGCGCGCTTCCGCCACCATTCGGCCACCTCGGTGATGGAGGGCGCATTGCGGGACGCGGGCCATATCGCCCTGGTCTCCTCTTTCGGCGCGGAATCCGTGGTGCTGTTGCACATGGCCGCGATCATCGACCCGACGACGCCGGTTGTGTTCGTGGACACCGAACTGCTGTTCACCGAAACCCTGCTGTACCAGCAGGAGGTGAGCGAGCGGCTGGGCTTGCGCAATGTGCGCATCATCCGCGCCGATGACATCGCCGAGAAAGACCCCTACGGGGCGCTGCGGTTCAGCGACAAGGACGCCTGCTGCACCCTGCGCAAGACGATCCCGCTGCAAAAGGCGCTGGACGGATATGAAGGCTGGATCACCGGCCGCAAGCGGTTTCAGTCGGGCAGCCGCGCCGCGCTGGACTTCTTTGAGGTCGAGGACGGCACCGGGCGGCTCAAGATCAACCCGCTGGCCCATTGGGCGCCCGAGGACGTGCGCACCTATATGGACGAAAACCGCCTGCCCCGCCATCCGCTGGTGGCCAAGGGATACCCGTCGATCGGCTGCGCGCCCTGCACCAGCCCGGTCAAGGAAGGCGAAGACCCCCGTGCCGGGCGCTGGCGCGGCGAAAACAAAGAAGAATGCGGCATCCATGTGGTGGATGGCAAATTCGTGCGAACAGGAGCTTGAACGATGAGCGTTATCGTGACGGACACGGGCTTTGCCCTCGACGACTGGACCGGCGGCTTTGACGGCGCCAATGTGCTGCAGCTGGCCTCGGATGCCAATCTGAACGAGGTATCGCTGGACGGCGTCGAGCTGGTGCGGGTCGCCTTCCCCAGCTTTGCCGACGGCCGCGGCTTCACCCTGGCCCGCCAGCTGCGGCTGAAGGGCTATGAGGGCCGCCTGCGCGCCTTCGGCCATGTGATCGCCGATCAGTACGCGATGGCCCGCCGCTCCGGCTTTGACGAGGTGGAGCTGAGCGATGAGCTGGCCGCCCGCCAGCCCGAGGACCAATGGCTGGCCCGCGCCAACTGGCAGGACCACAGCTATCAGGCCCGCCTGCGCGGCAGCACCGCTGCCCGCTGAGCCAGCCCTCCCGAACCCGGGAAATGCCTCTGAAACCGGTTCCGTTGCGTCACGCGCGGGGCCGGTTTTCCAAAACGGGGGCTTTCCCTGACCTGTATCAAAGATTAATCAGAGGTGCCGGCTACTCCTCCGGCAGTGGAACCGATGAATGAGATGACGCCCGTGACCGACACTGCAACCGACCCGAAACCGGCCAAAGCGGTGCCGGCCCTGCCCGACGCCCAGACCGTGACTGAGGTGAAACACTGGACCGACCGGCTGTTTTCCTTCCGCTGCACCCGGCCTGCTTCCTTGCGCTTCCGCTCCGGCGAGTTCGTGATGATCGGCCTGATGGGCGATCCGGACCCCAAGACCGGCAAACAGAAGCCGCTCTTGCGCGCCTATTCCATCGCCTCGCCGTCGTGGGACGAGGAAATGGAGTTCTACTCGATCAAGGTGCAGGACGGTCCGCTGACCTCCAAGCTGCAGCACATCAAGCCGGGCGACGAGATCATCCTGCGCCCCAAGCCGGTCGGCACCCTGGTGCATGACGCGCTGCTGCCGGGCAAGCGGATCTGGTTCTTTGCCACCGGCACCGGCTTTGCGCCCTTTGCCTCGCTGCTGCGCGAGCCGCAGACCTACGAGGATTACGACGAGGTGATCATCACCCACACCTGCCGCGAAGTGGGCGAGCTGGAATACGGCAAGCGCCTGATCGACAGCCTCAAGGACGACGAGCTGCTGAACGAGGTGATCGGCGAGGGCTTCTGGAAGAAGATCAAGTACTACCCGACCACCACCCGCGAGGAGAGCCCCAAGATGGGCCGCATCACCGACCTGATGCGTTCCGGCGAGGCGTTTGCCGAACTCGGCGTGCCGCCGCTGAACCCGGAAAGCGACCGCGCGATGATCTGCGGCAACCTGGCCTTCAACCTGGAGCTCAAGGACCTGTTTGAGAACACCTATGGCCTGGAAGAAGGCGCGAACTCCAAGCCCGCGCATTTCGTGGTCGAAAAGGCGTTCCTGGACTGATCCTGCGCCGGGCTGCCCCCGCAGGCTGCCCGATTTTTGACACTGTTTTGACGGGAGGCCGCCGCCTCCCGTTTATCATTTGTTGGGGACGATTCTGTATTCTGGAAGCAAGTATCCAGAATGGAGAAGCTCGAAATGCAGAATGAATTGGCCTCCGGGCAGGAGCCGGTTTTCATGTCCGTCAGGACAGAAGCAGGCAAGGCACGCGTCAAGGCTGCGGTGGCAGGCTTTCAGGCCCGCCCGGGCCAGGTGCAGCCCTCGATCCCCGAAAAAATCGCCGGTGTCAAAGCGCGCTATGATCCGCGCGCCATCACGCCGCAGGACATCGACCAGATGTTCGATGCGCTGGTGCAGGCCGGCCAGCCGGTGACCGCGCCGATGCTTCTGCTGAATTCGATGGGGCGGAAATTCCGCAGCCATCTGGCCGGTATCACCGGCAGCGCCTATGACGGGTCCAAGCCGCTGGACCTGGTCGGCGTCGCACAGCTGCAAATCCAGCGCGCCCGCAAACAGGGCAGCAGCGCCGCCGGCTGGGAAACCTTCCTGGCCTTCCTGGCGCCGCAGCCCCAGGCGGGGGGCCAGAGCGCTCTGGATCAAATGGCGCGCGTGGCCCAGCAGGCCCAGGCGCGGCCGCACTGAACCGCGCCATGATCCTGCGGCCGGCCAGGCCGGCCGCACGGCACCGCCTTACAGGCGGCTGAGCGGAGACAGCGCCGCTCAGTTGCTGCCAGTGCCGGTTCCGGTGCTGGTTTCGGCTTCAGCTTCCGCGGCCGCGCCGCCCTCAGTTGTCCCGGTTGCGCTGTTCAGCTCCTCAGTGGCGGCGTCTGCAGCGGCATCCTGGGCGGCGTCCGCCGCGCCTGCAGCTTCATCCGCTGCGGCCTCCGCGGCCTGGCCGGCCTCAACGGCGGCTTCTTCCGCCGCATCCGCAGCTTCACCGGCCAGGTCGGCCACGCCCCCGGCCTCACCGGCGGAGTCCTGCACCGCCTCGACGGCATCGCCCGCCGCCTCTGCCGCGGCGTCTGCCGCCTCGTTCAGCGTGTCCTGCACCGCCTCAACCGCCGTGCCTGCGGCTTCTGCGCCGGACTCGATCGCCTCTTCCACGGCCTCCGCCGCGTCTTCTACAGCCTGTTCAGCCGGGGCAGTGCTGTCTTCAGCGGTCTCCGGGACCGTGCTGCTCTGCTCCTCCTGCACCTGCGGCACCGTCTCCTGCGGCTCCGGGCCGGTCAGCAGCACATAGCCGGCAACCGCTGCAACGGCCACGGCGATCACGATCAACAACTTTTTCATAACGGGCTCCTTCCATGATCCGGCTCCGCTGGCCGGTCTTTCGCCTTCTGCTCTGCCAAATGGGGCGGCAGCCGGGTCCGCTCAAGGGGAAAGTTCACCGCAGCCGCCTCACGGGCGGGCGCGTGCCGCCGCCGGACCGCAACCGGCGGAACCCCGCCGCAATCCCGACTTTTCAGGAGGTTGCGGCGCGCGGCCCGCAGCCCGCCAAGGGCCTCAAAAGCGCACGCTCAAAGGGCGATTTGCAACATGCGGCCTTGAAAAGCATCTTTCCTGCAGCCATACCGCCCATAAGCCTTGAATCACACTCGCGGGGGCAGTAGCGTTCCCGCACTTTTTGCAATGACAGAAGGATAGCAGTCATAGCCCGCAGACCTCATAACGCGCCGCCCCAACGTGACACCGGCCCGCGCGTCAACGAAAAAATCCGTGCCCCTGAAATCCGCCTGATCGGCGCCGATGGCGAGAATGTCGGGGTTGTGCACCCCGCCAAGGCCATGGAGATGGCGGCAGAGGCCGGACTGGATCTGGTAGAAATCTCGCCCAATGCCAACCCGCCCGTGTGCAAGATCATGGACTTTGGCAAGTTCAAGTACGAACAGCAGAAGCGCGAGAGCGAAGCCCGCAAAAAGCAGAAGATCATCGAGGTCAAAGAGGTCAAGTTCCGCCCCAACACGGACACCCATGACTACGAAGTGAAGATGCGCAATGTCGTCAAGTTCCTGGAGAACGGCGACAAGGTGAAAGTCACCCTGCGCTTCCGCGGGCGCGAGATGGCGCACCAGAACCTTGGCCGCGAGCTGCTGGAGCGGGTTGCCGAAGACACCAAGGAAATCGGCAAGGTCGAAAACATGCCGAAGATGGAAGGCCGCCAGATGATCATGATGATCGGGCCGCTCGCCAAGAAATAAGCCGCGCCTTCCGGCCCGGAACACCATCAGCCCCGCAGGCGCCCAGCCCGCGGGGCTTTTCTTTGCCCCCGGCGCCGCGGTTAGCGCGGCCTTAACGGCTGCCGGGTATACCTGCCTTGACCGCACAAAAGGCAGCCGCATGACCAGCTTGACCGACATTCAGAACACCGCCTTCATGGCCATCGGCCCCAGCCGCATCGCCGCCCTGTCGCTGCTGGCGCTTGTGCAAGCGCCGGAGAGTGCGGACAGCAGCAGTGCCGGGGACGTTCTGGCCCTGTCGGTGCAGCGCATCAGTGCGGCGCATGATATGCTGAGCAGCGGGCTGGACACCCTGCTGGCGGAGTGCAGCTATGCCCTGCCCGCTGAGCTTGAGGCCAAGCGCCGGGCCTGCCTTGAGATGCTGGGGCCGCTGCACCGCGCCGTGACGGCCGCGGATGGCACCGCGCTGGCGCATGTGCGCGCGGTGCCGGATCTGGCCGCCCTGTGCCTTTACCGGCTGGAACCTGCGGTGTCCGCCTTTCTCAAGGACATGGTGCAAACCTTGCACCAGGCGCAGCAGCTGCGCGAGGAGGAGCGCGACGCGCAGATGCGGGCCACCATCACCCATGCCGAAGGGGTCGGCAAGAATATCAAGTTTATCTCCTTCAACGCCTCGATCGAGGCGGCGCGGATCGGTGACATGGGCAAGGGATTTGCCGTCATTGCAACAGAAATCCGGGAACTGTCGGGCAAGACCCAGAGCCTCTTGGAGGAAATGTCCTCCTATCTGAAGCACTGACGCGGAACAGGCACCGGGGACCGGTGCCTGACTCCATGCTTCACTTCTGCGGGCTACCCCGACGCGGCCACCGCGCGTTTCGCCATCACCCCGACCAGATGGGCACGGTATTCCTTGCTGCCGTGCAGATCGCCGATCATGCCGCCGGCATCCACGCTGAGCCCATCCAATGCATCCGGTGCAAAACTGGCATCCAGCGCCGCCTCGGCCTCGTTCCAGCGGAACACGCCGTCCTCTGATGCGCCAGTGACCGCAACGCGCACCCCCGCGGCGTATTTCGCCACGAATACCGCAACCATCGGGAACCGCGAGGCGGGCTGGATGAACTTCTCGTAATGCGCCTTTTCCGGCACCGGGAAGCGCACCGCGGTGATGATTTCGCCTTCGTTCAGCGCGGTCTCGAACAGTCCGCGGAAGTAGTCGTCGGCGGTGATTTCGCGCGTATTGGTGACGATGGTTGCGCCGCTGCCCAGCGCCGCCGCCGGATAGCAGGCGGCCGGGTCATTATTGGCCAGCGAGCCGCCGATGGTGCCGCGGTTGCGGACTGCCGGGTCGCCGATGCGGCCGGCCAGATCCGCCAGCGCCGGATAGGCGCCCGCAGCGGCCTCGGCCACCTCCGCATGGGTGACGGCGCCGCCAATGGTCAGCATACCGCCGTTGTCGCTCAGCTCCTTCAGCTGCGGAATGCCTGTAAGGCTCACCAGTTTCGACGGCATCGCCAGCCGCTGCTTCAGCGTCGGGATCAGCGTCTGCCCGCCGCCCAGCGCCTGCGCGTCCTCCTCCGCCAGCGCGGCCACGGCCTCTGCGACGGTCGAGGGTTTCTCAAACTCGAATTCATACATCTTCTTTTCCTTTCCAAAGAGCGCTCAGGCTCTTCTTCTGGCTGGAAATATCCCGGGGGTGCGGGGGCAGCGCCCCCGCGAACACCTTACCCATTCATCGCCGCCCAGACCCGAGCGGGCGACAGCGGCATGTCAATGTGGGTCACGTTCTTGCCGCCCGACTGCAGCGCGTCGATCACTGCGTTGACCACCGCAGGCGGCGAGCCAATGGCGCCTGCCTCGCCGCAGCCCTTCACCCCCAGCGGGTTGTGGGTGCAGGGCGTCTGGCAGGAATGATCCACCTGGTAGAACGGCACGTCATCGGCACGCGGCATCGCATAGTCCATGTAGGAGGCCGACAGCAGCTGGCCGTCCTCGTCATAGGCTGCGTTTTCCAACAGCGCCTGGCCAATGCCCTGCCCCAGCCCGCCATGGACCTGGCCGTCGACGATCATCGGGTTGATGATGTTGCCGAAATCATCGGCGGCTGCGAACCGTTCAATGGTGACCTTGCCGGTGTCGGGGTCCACCTCCACCTCGCAGGCGTACGCGCCGGCCGGATAGGTGAAGTTGGCCGGATCATAGAACGCGGTTTCCTCCAGCCCCGGCTCCAGCTCCTCCAGCGGGTAGTTGTGGGGGACATAGGCGGTCAGGCAGACATCGCCCCAGGCCACCGATTTGTCGGTGCCCGCAACGGTGAACTGGCCGTCTTTCAGCTCGATATCCGCGTCCGAGGCCTCCATCAGATGGGCGGCGATCTTCTTGGCCTTGCTGATGATCTTCTCGGTCGCCCGCACCATGGCAGAGCCGCAGACCGCGATGGAGCGCGAGCCGTAGGTGCCCATGCCGAAGGGCACCCGCCCGGTGTCGCCATGCACGATGTCGACCATGCTCTCGTCGATGCCGATCATGTCGGCCACAACCTGCGGGAAGGAGGTTTCATGCCCCTGCCCGTGGGAATGCGCCCCGACCATCACGCTGATTGAACCGGTGGCATTCACCCGCACCGTTGCAGCATCATAAAGCCCCGCACGGGCCCCCAGCATGCCGACGATGTTGGAGGGCGCGATGCCGCAGGCCTCGATATAGCAGTTGACGCCGAAACCGCGCAGCTTGCCGTTCTTCTCGCTCTCCGCGCGCCGGGCGGCGAAACCTGCCACGTCGGCGACCTCCTCCAGCTTGTCCATGGTCGCCACGTAATCGCCGGTGTCATAGGTCAGCGCCACCGGGGTTTCATAGGGGAACTCGGTGATGAAGTTCTGACGGCGCAGCGCAATCGGGTCGGCGCCCAGTTCGCGCGCGGCCTTGTCGATGACGCGCTCCAGCTGATAGGTCGCCTCGGGCCGGCCCGCGCCGCGGTAGGCATCGACCGGCACGGTGTTGGTGAACACGGTCTTGACGTTCACCTGCACAATCGGCGTCTTGTAATTCCCCGCCATCAGCGTGCCGTGCAGGTAGCTGGGCACCGAGGTGGAGAAGGTCGAGAGATAGGCCCCCATATTGGCCATCGTATTGGTGCGCAGCGCAGTGAAATTGTTGTCTGCGTCCAGCGCCAGTTCGATCTTGGTCACATGGTCGCGGCCATGGGCGTCCGAGATGAACGCCTCGGACCGGGTCGAGGTCCATTTCACCGCCCGCCCGCAGGCTTTGGCGGCATGGGTGCAAAAGGCCTCTTCGGCATAGTGGAAGATCTTGGAGCCGAAGCCGCCACCCACATCCGGCGCCACCACCCGCACCTTGTGTTCCGGCAGGCCCAGCACGAAGGCGCACATCAGCAGGCGGATCACATGCGGGTTCTGGCTGGTGGTGTGGAGCGTGTATTCGTCCGTGCCGCGGCTGTAGTCGCCGATCGCCACGCGCGGCTCCATCGGGTTGGCGACCAGGCGGTTGTTGACAAGCTCCAGCGTGGTCACATGCGCGGCGCTGTCAAAGGCTGCCTGCACCGCGTCGTCGTCGTCATTGCCGAACACCCAGTCATAACAGAGGTTTGAGGTCAGATCCTCATGCACCTTGGTGGCATCCTCGGCCAAGGCCGCCGCCATGTTGACCACGGCGGGCTTGTCGCTGAGGTCCAGCTCAATCGCTTCCGCCGCATCGCGGGCCTGTTCCAGCGTGTCGGCAACCACGGCGGCGACGATCTCGCCCACGTGGCGGATGGTGCCGTCTGCGATGATCGGGTGGCGCGGCTCCTGCTGCGGGTTGCCGTGGCGGTCGGTCACGCCCCAGCCGCAGGGGATACCGCCGACCTCGGCGAAATCGGCGCCGGTGAAGATCTTCACCACGCCGGGCATTTCAGCCGCTGCAGATGTGTCGATGGAGTTGATGGTTGCATGGGCCACATCCGCGCGCAGGAAATGCACGTAGGCCTGGCCGTTCACGTTGATGTCGTCGGTATAGTTCCCGGCTCCTGTCAGGAACCGCACGTCCTCGCGCCGCTTGGGGCTGGCGCCGATGCCACCGCCGTTTGGATTGTCCTTGGGCATGTCTGGTCTTCCTCCCTGGAGGGTGCTGCCTAGCGGGGCGCACCTCTTTGTCAGTCACTCCTTGGTCAGCTCAGGCCGGGTGCCGGCCTGGGGTCGTCCTGTCATTCCGCCGCGATGGAGGACACATCCTGTCCCGAGGCCGCCATGATCGCCTTGACGATATTGTGGTAGCCGGTGCAGCGGCACAGGTTGCCCTCAAGGTAGTCGCGGATTTCCTGTTCGCTGGGCTTGGGGTTGTCCTGCAGCAGTGCCGCCGCCGACATCACCATGCCAGGCGTGCAGAAGCCGCATTGCAGACCATGATGGTCCTGGAACGCCTGCTGGATCGTGTTCAGCGAGCCGTCGGCGTTGGCCTGCCCTTCGATGGTGGCAACCTCCGCGCCTTCGGCTTCCAGCGCCAGCATTGTGCAGGCTTTTACCGCCTTGCCGTCCACATGCACAACGCAGGCGCCGCATTGGCTGGTGTCGCAGCCCACATGGGTGCCGGTCAGCCCCAGGCTGTCGCGCAGGAACGCGGACAGCAGCGTGCGCCCTTCAACCACGCCGCTGGCAGCCTTGCCGTTCACGGTCATTGAGACCTTGGCCATAGTACCCTCCCTTTAGCTCGTTCTTGTCTGGCTGAGGGGAGTTAAGCACGTGCCGCGCCATCCGCGAAGTGTTTTAACAGGGGGGCAAAGGGTAATTTCCGGGTCAGGAGGGTGCACCTATGGTTGTGACCTTGCGTCACAAATCCCGCGCTGCGCTGCGGCGTCAGCCTTCTGCGTCGCGGCGCGGCATCGGGCGGGTGGGGATTTCCTTCAGCAGGCCGCCAACACCCATGGCGGCGATATCGGCGGACCCGACAGGCAGGCCGCAGATCACCCGTTCCAGCACCCAGTCGGCGCCGTTGAGGGCCGGAGACCGGGCGCAGCCCGGCAGGCCGATCACCACCCTGTCCTGATGTTTGCCCAGAAACAGCAGGTTGCCGGGGTCGACCGGCATGCCGAAACGGGTCACCGTGCCGCCTGCGGCGCGCAGCGCCTCGGGCGCCACGTCATGGGTGTCAGAGGTGGCGGAGCCGGTGAGGATCAGCACCAGCTGCCCCGGCGCCTGCGCGATGGCCTCTGCCAGCGCGTCCTGCTGGTGCGGGACCACCACCCGTGCCGACAGGCTGAGCCCCATCCGGTGCAGGCGGCCTGCCATCGCGGCGCGGCCCTTGTCCGGCGGGGTATCATCGCTCACCGTGGTTTCGATCAGCGTGGCGGAGGACAGCACCGGCGGCAGCACCCGGATCGCATCCGCGGCGCCCTCGCTGGCGCGGCGGATGGCGTCGGCGGATACCCCATAGGAGATGATCTTGATGGTCGCCAGCATGCCCCCCGCATCGGCCCGGTGATAGTCCGGCACGGTGGCAACGGTGATCATCGGGTCCACCGCGTTCACAGCCTCCAGCTTGTCCCGGTCCAGCCGCACCAGCCCGGCGCCTGTGGCATAAAGATTGACCCTGCCGGTGCCGGATCCGGAGATGCGGATGCCCTGCGCCGACGGATCCGCAACCAGCGCATGCGCGAGGGCTTCGGCAGCGGCGTCCTCATGCAGGTCGGCGGGGTCCAGCCGGGCGACGGTCAGCTCCGTGTAACCGGCGGCATCCAGATCATCGAGGTCCTCGGCGGTCAGCACCGTGCCTTTGGCCACCTTGCGCGATGCGCCCTGCAAGGAATGCGCAAGGATCGCGCCTTCGGCATCTTTCAAGGGGACCGGGCCGAACCTCATGGCTGTTTGCCGCGCAGGACGGCGGTCATTTCGGCCAGGATCGCAACGGCGATTTCCGCCGGACCGGCGGCGCCGATATCCAGGCCAATGGGGCCGTGGATGCGGCTGATCTGGTCTTCGGTGAATCCCGCCTGCTGCATCCGGGCGGCACGGGCGGCGTGAGTTTTTTTGGAGCCCAGCGCACCGATGTAGAACACCTCCGCTGCCAGCCCGGCCTGCAGCGCCGGATCGTCCAGCTTGGGGTCGTGGGTCAGCAGCACCAGCGCGGTGCGGGTGTCGAGGCCGAGTTTTCCGACGGCTTCGTCGGGCCAGTCGTCCATCAGGGTCTCGCCGGGGAAGCGTTCCGGTGAAGCGAAGGCCGCGCGCGGGTCGATGATCACCGGATCATAGCCCGCGATCCGCGCCATCGGCACCAGCGCCTGCGCGATGTGGACAGCGCCGACACAGACCAGCCGCAGCGGCGGGTTGTGGACGGCGACAAAGGTCTCCTCGTCGTCCTCCAGCCCGGAGCGGTCCATGCGCATCCGGTCCTTGTATTCCCCGCGCACAAGGCGGCGGGCGCCGGTTGTCAGGTTCACCTCATAGGCCACGGGCGCGCGGCTGGCGCGGGCGGCCGCCAGCTCCTCCAGCATGTCCTCGGGCAATGCAGGGCCAACGGGTTCCACCAGCACCTTGATGGTGCCGCCGCAGGCGAGGCCGACGGCAAAGGCGTCCTCGTCGCTGACGCCGAATTCCAAAAGCCGGTGTTTGCCGTCCGCCAGCGCCTCCTGCGCCTCCACCACAACCGCGCCTTCGACGCAGCCGCCGGAGACCGAGCCTTCGATCCTGCCATCGCCGGACACAGCCAGCTGCGCGCCGGTGCGGCGCGGGGCGGAGCCCCAGGTCTGCACCACGGTCGCAAGGGCCGCGCCTGCGCCGGACTTGTGCCAGTCCAGCGCGGTTTCCGGTGCGTTCTCAAACTGGGCGGTGTGCTGCATCTTGCGTCTCTCCCCGGACCGCCCGGGCGGCGGCTGCTTTTAAACCTCGGCGCTGGCACGTGAAGTTTCAAGCGCGAAGCAGCAGTCAGGCACAGGAATGCGCCCGCCATCCCCGGCGGGCGCCCCTTGCTGCTGCTCGCGCGCGGGTTATTCCGCAGGCTGCGCGGCCGCTTTCTGCGGCACCAGCCGGTCCGGCAGGGCAAAGGCCAAGGCGATGAACCCAAGACCCAGGATGATGCCCAGAAGGTCGCCGGGCAGCGCGGTCAGGCCGTCGTATTTGGCGCCGGGCACGGTGCCCAGGGTCACCTTGCCGCCCGCGAAACTGTCCAAGAGGCCGCTGGCCTTCCATGCCGGGTAGGTGACCATATAGGCCGCCGCGCCCAACAGGCCGCCCGCGATGAAGAACAGCGCATCCTTGCGGCCCGAGGCGGCGGCGACCACGCCGGTGCCGGGGCAGTAGCCCGCCAGCGCCCAGCCCGCGCCCAGCATCAACCCGCCGATGAAGACGCCGGCATAGGCGGCCTTGACCGACATGTGGCCGACATCGACCAGCCCCGCCATCTGGCCGCCGAACATCAGCACCGAGCCGGTGCCGATTGCCAGCAGGATGGCCTTGGCCAGGTTCAGATTGGTGAGGTTCAGCATCTTGCCGATGTAGTTGGGGTTGGACGCCCCGATCCGGTCCAGCACCGCGCCAAAGGCGGCGCCGATCACGATTGCCAGGAGAATGGTGGTCATGGCTCAGGCCTCCTTCTTGAACAGCATCAGCGAGACGGGAATGGCGGCAGCAAAGGCGCCGGCGGCAAAGATGTAGCCTGACAGTGCGGTCTGCATCATGCCGGACATCATGTGGCCGGAGGTGCAGCCGCCCGCCAGCCGCGCGCCATAAAGCACGATGAACCCGCCGAGAAAGGCCGCGGCATAGCGTTTCGCCGGGCTGTCCCCGAAATTGGCGCGCCACAGGGCATGCACGCTGCGCTCTACCCCGGTGATGCCGCCGCGCAGCTTGGCCGACAGCAGCCCGCCCAGCGCCATCGCCAGCACGAAGACAAAGCTGTAGTTCAGCGGATTGACGACGGACTTGGCGTATTTGCCGTCCGATTTTGCCAGATAGGCATTGCTGGAGGTGTACCCGCCGGCAGTCTCCGTCACCAGCTGCGGGTTGACCGCATCGGCAATGATGCCGTCGAGGATCACGAACTGGGTCGACACCCCGATGGGTTTGACCAGCAGCACCGCCAGAAAGAACACCAGCCCCAGCAGGAGGCCCCCGGCTTTCCAGTTGAGTGGCATGATTTCTCCTTTCGCACGTTACATTCTGTTTTCAGAATATATTAAGGCAATAGGAGACAAGTTGATTCAGATCAAGTCACATTCTGTTTTTGGAATTTAATTTCCGCCGGACCGCAGCAGCGCCATCAGCCGCGCCTTTTCGCCCGTGTCTGAAGGGCTGGAGATCACCTGGGCCAGCTCCTCCAGCGAGGCAATGGAGTGGCCCGCGCGGAAGCTGTCGGTATAGGGCAGCATGGCGCGGATGCCCTGCGCCTTGGGGGCAAAGCCGTCCCAGCGCAGCAAGGGGTTCAGCCAGATCAGGCGGCGCGACGACAGCTGCAGCCGCTGCATCTCGCGCGCCAGCACCTCCGGATCGCCGCGGTCCAGCCCGTCGGTGACCAAGAGCACCACCGCCCCCTGCCCCATCACCCGCCGCGACCAGTCGCGGTTGAAGGCGTGCAGGCAGCCGCCGATGCGGGTGCCGCCCTCCCAGTCCTGCGCCTCTGCCCCTGCCGCCGCCAGCGCCGCGTCGACGTCGCGCTGGTGCAGGTGGCGGGTGATATTGGTGAGGCGGGTGCCGAAGGTGAAGCCATGCACCCTGGCCCAGCCTGCGCCCTTGGCGTTGGCGGCGGCGTGCAGGAAATGCAGGATGATGCGGCTGTACTGGCTCATCGAGCCGGAGATGTCGCAGAGCACCACCAGGTTGGGCCAGCGGATGCGGCGCTTGGCGCGGGCGATGGTTTGCAGATCGCCGCCTTGGCGTGCGGCTTTGCGCAGGGTGCGGCGCCAGTCGGCCCGGCGGCCCTGTGGCGAGGCCATCAGGCGGCGGGACTGGATCGGCGTCACCGGCAGCTGCAGCTGGGCAAGAATGCGTTTGGCGGCGGCAACCTCCTCCGTGCTCATCTGTTCGAAATCCAGGGTTTTCAAGCGCTCCTCTGCCGAGGCGGTGCGGGCGGCGTCGATGTCGATTTCGGTGCCTTCCGGCTCCTCCGCCGGGGCATCGGGCTGATCGAGCATCCCGTCCAGCAACGCCTCGGCGGCGCGTTTTTCGGCGGGTTTGGCGGCGCGCTCCTGCTGCACGCCGCGGATTGCGGGCAGCATCGCGGCCATCATCTGCTCAAGGTATCTGGGGTCGCGCCAGAACAGGCGGAAGACCTGCGCAAACACCAGCCGCTGCTCCGGCTTGGTGACGAAACAGGCGTGCAGGGCCCAATAGAAATCCCCGCGGCTGGTGAAGCCCGCGGCGGCCACCGCCTGCACCGCGTCCAGCACCCGGCCCGGGCCGATCGGCAGCCCCGCCTTGCGCAGGGCGCGGGCGAAATGGGTGATGTTGCGGACCAGCTTGGGATCGTCCGGCAGGGACAGCGGCGGAGTGTCGGGCACTAGTGCGTTTCATGGGGGCTCTGCCCCCATACCCCCGGGATATTTTCAGCCAGAAGAAGCATCACGCCGCGTCCAGGCTGGCTTTGGCCTGGTCGAGGATGCGTTTCGCCTCGGAGCCCTGCAGGCGGGCGATGTCGTCCTGATATTTTAGGATGGCGCCGAGGGTGTCGGCGATCACCTCGGGGCTGAGGGCGATGACGTCGAGCGCCAAGAGGCAATTGGCCCAGTCGATGGTTTCTGCCACCCCCGGTTTCTTGAACAGATCTTCGGTGCGCAGGGCCTGCACGAAGGCGACAATCTCGCGGCTGAGCTGCTGGCTGGCCTCAGGCGCGCGGGCGTTCAGGATCTCCACCTCGCGGCTGAAATCAGGGTAGTCGACCCAATGGTAGAGGCAGCGGCGCTTCAGCGCGTCATGCACCTCCCGCGTGCGGTTGGAGGTGAGCACTACGATGGGCGGCTCCGGGGCGTGGATGGTGCCCAGTTCGGGGATCGTGACCTGGAAGTCGCTGAGCGCCTCCAGCAGGAAGGCCTCAAACGGTTCATCGGTGCGGTCAAGCTCGTCGATCAGCAGCACCGGCGCGCCGCGTTCATCCGGGCGCATCGCCTGCAGCAGCGGGCGTTCGATCAGGTAGTCGGCAGAGAACAGTTCGTTTTGCAGCGCGGCGCGGTCGGCAGCGCCCGCAGCCTCAGCGGTGCGGATGGCGACCATCTGGGCGGCGAAGTTCCATTCGCAGACAGCGCTGGCGGCATCCAGCCCCTCGTAGCATTGCAGCCGGATCAGGCGGCGGCCGAGGCCCGCGGCCAGCGCCTTGGCGATCTCCGTCTTGCCGGTGCCGGCCTCGCCCTCCAGGAACAGCGGGCGGCCCAGTTTCAGCGACAGGAACACCACCGTGGCCAGCGCCCGGCCGCAGACATAGCCCTGGCCGAAGAGAATCTGCTGGACCTGATCAATTGACTGCGCCTGCTGCATGCTGTGCCTCCCTTTGCCCCGCCCAACAGGCCACGCAGGGCGGCCCCGGTCAAGCCGCGCGGCGTGCAGACGCTGCGGCGGCGGCGGGCGGCGGCACCCGCGCAGGCCGCCGGAGAGTTGTAAATCCCGCCCGGGCAGGTAAAACTTCCAACCTGAGATGCGCTGACCCGGGCGCGGGTTACGAGGAGCGGGAAGCACGCCATGCGCAACGCGCCACACATGCCGTCCTGCCGCCCTGCCCCGGCCGCTGACTCCAGCCGGGGGGCCTGAGGCGGATGCGGGTTCTGGCCATCCTCTGCGTACGCAACGAAGCTGCCTTTCTGCTGGAATGGCTGGCCCATCACCGGGCGGCGGGTTTCACCGATTTCCTTGTCTTTTCCAACAACTGCCAGGATGGCACCGCCCGGATGCTGGACCGGCTGCAGGCGCTGGGGCAGCTGACCCACCTGCGCAACGATGGCCCGTATGACAAGGGCGGCATCCAGTTCACCGCGCTGAAGCAGGCGGACCGGCATCCGCTGATGAAACAGGCCGATTGGGTGCTGGTGCTGGATATCGACGAATTTGTCTGCATCAAGACCGGCGACGGCACGGTGGCGGATCTGCTGGCTGCGCTGCCGCAGGCGGATGCGGTGACGCTGACCTGGCGGCTGTTCGGCAATGCCGGCATCGTCCGGTATGAGGACGTGCCGGTCACCGAGCAATTCACCCGCTGTGCGCCGGAGGTGATCCATTGGCCCTGGCGGGCGGTGATGTTCAAGACGCTGTACCGCAATGACGGCACCTACCGCAAATGCGGCGTTCACCGCCCCCGCGATGCCAGGGATGCGGCGCGGCTGGACAGCTTCCGCTGGTTCGACTGCGAGGGGCGCGAGCTGGGCGCCGAGTTCAAGACCAAGCGGCTGTTTTCCAGCTACGGCCAGCCCAACGGGCGTCTGGCGCAGCTGAACCACTACCCGCTGGGTGCGATGGAAAGTTATGTGCTGAAGGCTGACCGCGGCCGCGTCAACCGGCAGGCGGAGCTGGGGATGGATTACTGGGTGGAGCGGAACTATTGCGGCGCCGAGGACACCGCCATCACCCGCTGCCGGGCGGCGCGGGCCGAGATTCAGGCCAGCCTGCTGAGCGACCCGGAACTGGCGCGGCTGCATGCCAAGGCGGTGGATTGGCGCCATGCCCGGTTTGCGGCACTGATGCAGCAGGAACCCAGCCGCGCGCTGTTTGCCCGGCTGCTGATGACGCCGCCCTCGCGCGCGCTCAGCCCGGCAGCGGCGGCGCTGCTGCGGGATTTTGCCGTTCAGGGGCAATCCGCAGGGCGGCGGCCGGAGGACGGCAGCTGAGCCTTTGGCGGCGCTGCTGAAGGCCGCCGAATGGACGCTGCAACGCCTTAAAGAGGCAAGAGTTTTTCCAAATTTGGCCTTAATTCACCCCTAACTGTTACTCCGAACAGCAGGCCCGGACCTTTCCTGAAGGGCGCGGAGGATAGCAGGCATGCAGGACGGACTTGAAAATCTGGATGAAGACCTTTCCGGGCTGAAGCCTGCAGAGTGGAAGGCCCGGATGGCGGCCCTGGCCGAAGAACATGGCATGTTCCAGCCGCTGGGCAGCCGGCATTTCGCGACCTTCATCGACCAGGGCAACACGCTGCTGGTGACGTTCGAGACCATGCAAGGCATCCACAACCTGTCCGATCTGGCGCAGCCGCTGGGGTTTGACCTGGTGAAGAACCTGGGCTGGTCGCATATGTGCGTGGTGTCCGACGGCGACACCTGGTTCCGCGACAGCGGCATCTACGGCTTTTTCGACCAGCTGATTGATGACGGGTTTTTCGACGAATTCGACAACGTGATCTTTTACGGCGCAGGGCCTTGCGGCTATGCGGCGGCGGCCTATTCGGTGGCGGCGCCCGGCGCTGTCGTTGTGGCGGTGCAGCCGCAGGCCACGCTGGACCCGCGGATGACAGAATGGGACGACCGGTTTGCCGAGATGCGCCGCCTGTCCTTCACCGATCGCTACGGCTATGCGCCGGATATGCTGGATGCGGCGGATCAGGCCTATGTGATCTATGATCCGCAGGAGCGGCTGGACGCGATGCACGCTTCGCTGTTTGCCCGCAAGAACGTGACCCGGCTGCGGGCGATGCATATGGGCGATGCGGTGCAGACGCGGCTGATCGAGATGGAGATGCTCTATCACATCCTGTCGCTGGCGGGCAGCCGCAAGCTCACCGGGGGCGCCTTTTACAAGCTGTTCCGCAGCCGCCGCAACAACTCCTTCTTCCTGCGCAACCTGCTGGGGCGGCTGGAGCGGGAGGACCGCCCTTACCTGATGGCGCTGATGTGCCGCAATGTGACGGAGCGGATGCGCGCGCCGCGGTTCCGCCGCCGCCTGCGGGAGCTGGAACAACGCGCCGAGGAGGGCGGGTTCACCTTCCCCCCCAAACGCTGACGCGGACTGTAAAAGCACGCAATCCGCCGCTTTGTTTCCGTGCGGTCATGTGCTAACGCGGGCGCATGACCGAGACGCTGACCATCCCCCGCCCCGACGACTGGCACCTGCATCTGCGCGACGGCGCGATGCTGCAGGCCGTGCTGCCCGAAACCGCCCGCCACTTCGGCCGCGCCATCATCATGCCGAACCTGGTGCCGCCGGTGGTGACCGGGGATCAGGCCGCGGCTTACCGGGACCGCATCCTGGCGGCGCTGCCGGAAGGGATGGCGTTTGAACCCTTGATGACGCTTTACCTGACTGAGGACACCGATCCGGAAGATGTGGCCGCGGCCCATGCCAGCGGGCTGGTCAAGGCGGTGAAGCTGTACCCTGCCGGGGCGACCACCAACTCCGCCTCTGGCGTGCGCGATTTCGAGAAGGTGCGCCCGGTGCTGGAGAAAATGGCCGAGATCGGCCTGCCGCTGTGCACCCATGGCGAGGTCACCGACCACGATATCGACATTTTCGACCGCGAGGCGGTGTTCATCGACCGGGTGCTGGACCCGATCCGCAAGTCCACCCCGGGGCTGCGCGTTGTGATGGAGCATATCACCACCAAAAACGCCGCCGACTATGTCGCCAGCCAGGACAAGGACCTGGGAGCGACGATCACCACGCACCACCTGATCATCAACCGCAACCACATCCTGGTGGGCGGCATCAAGCCGCATTACTACTGCCTGCCGGTGGCCAAGCGCGAAGAGCACCGGCTGGCGCTGCGGGCGGCTGCGACCTCGGGCGACAAGCGCTATTTCCTGGGCACCGACTCTGCCCCGCACACCGACCCGAACAAGGAAAGCGCCTGCGGCTGCGCCGGCTGTTTCACCGCCACCAACACCATGTCCCTGCTGGCGCATGTGTTCGAGGAGGAAGGCGCGCTGGACAAGCTGGCGGGCTTTGCCTCCGAACATGGCCCGGCGTTTTACGGCCTGCCGGTGAGCGGCGGGAGCCTGACGCTGAGCAAGGGTGATGCGCCGGTAAAGTTCCCGGAGAAGATCGAGAGCGGCGACGGGCCTGTCACCGTGTTTGATCCGGGCTTTGACGTGTACTGGCGTGCCGAATAGCAACACTTGTTAACCAACAATAAAGTTTCTATCCCCTCCGCCTTGCCGGGAATCAGCAGCCCCCTTCAAGTATCGGGCTATTGATTTCCGCCAGCGGCGGCTTCTGGCGCAATACCGGTAAGGGGCAATGGTATGACAACTTTTACATTCAGTGGCGCACGGGTCGATTTTGTGGACGGCGAACCGTCGTCCGTCAGCAACGTCGACGTGCAGGTGGTGGTTCCGGACGCCAGTTCGACCTTCACCTATTCCATTAGCGGCCGTGACGACGACGGCGTCGCCTTTATCGACATGAATGACGATGTCCTTCAGGCGATTTCCGGCGGCGTTAATCTGAACAACCCTGATTTCAGCTTCCTCTCCGACGAAACAATATTGACGCAGGTCACCTGGTCCGGCGGCACCAGTGTGATCCTGGGGGTCACTTTTGAAACCGGCGATAACACTGACACAGAGTTCTATTTCGTGATTGACGGGGCGGCGCTGCCGCAAGTGAGTTCACCGGCGGATTGGAATGACTTCGACGATACCATCTCCGGCTTGTCCGACCCCGCCGGGGCGCTGGCGCCGGGCCAGGTCATAGCTTGGTCGTCGCTCGCCACCACCGGGTCCACCGAAGACGACGAGTTCTTCGGCACCGCGGGCCGCGACACGTTCAACGGCGGCGCCGGCGACGACTATTTCGTCAGCTCCGACGGGCGCGACACCTACAATGGCGGCAGCGGCGGCTTCGACCAGGTCGCGTTCACCTGGGACCCCAGCGGCGTCACCGCGCATCTGGGCAACGGCACCGCAACAGACGGCTGGGGCAAGACCGACACGCTGAAAAGCATCGAGGCGCTGCGCGGCTCCGCCCATGACGACACGCTGACCGGCAACGGCAAGGCCAACTACTTCCGCGGCATCGAAGGCGACGACACCATCAACGGCGGCAAAGGCCAGGACGAGGTCCGCTATGACCGCGACGCGCGCTATGGCGGCGAGGACGGTGTGACGGTGAACCTGGCCAAGGGCTTTGCCATCGACGGCTTCGGCGACCGCGACACGCTGAAAAGCATTGAACGGGCGCGCGGCTCCGAAAGCGCGGACAAGCTCCTGGGCAACGGCGGCGATAACCGCCTGATGGGACTGGGTGGCAATGACACGCTGTCCGGCAAGGGCGGCGATGACCTGATCCTGGGCGGCGCCGGGCGCGACAAGATCCTGGGCGACGGCGGCAACGACGACCTGTTCGGCGAAGGCGGCGCCGACCGGTTCATCTTCAAGGGCGCCTTCGGCGACGACACCGTGTCCGATTTCGAGACCGCGGGCCGGAAGGAAAAGATCGACCTGTCCGGTGTCAGCAACATCAAGTCGTTCCGCGATCTGAAGAACAACCACCTTTCCGAAAACGGCGATGGCGATGCTGTGATCAGCGACAACAACGGCAATTCGATCACGCTGGACGGGGTCGGAATTGCCGATCTGTCGGGCAACGACTTTATCTTCTGAACCGCATTTGAACCACGCTGCGGCCGGCCCCCGCGATCATTGGGGGCCGGCCCTTCGCCAGGGCTTCAAAACGGCAGCGTTCCGGTTTAAGGACAGCAAAACCGCCGCCGCAAAGGATGCCTGCCGCCATGATCCCCACTTCCTATCCGTCGAAAGAAGAAATCGCCCGCCTGTCGGCCCGGATGCTGCTGGAAACCGGCGCGGTGAACTTCAACACGGAAGAGCCCTATACCCTGGCCTCCGGCCTGCCGTCGCCCAGCTATATCGACTGCCGCAAGCTGATCTCCTTTCCGCGCATCCGCTCCACCCTGATGGATTTCATGGCGGTGACCGTGATGCGCAACGCGGGCTTTGAGGCGTTTGACAACATCGCCGGCGGCGAGACCGCGGGCATCCCCTTTGCCGCCCTGGTGGCGGAGCGGCTGGCACTGCCGATGACCTATGTGCGCAAGAAGCCCAAAGGGTACGGCAAGAACGCCCGCATCGAAGGCGCGATGAGCGAGGGCGAGCGGGTGCTGCTGGTGGAGGACCTGACCACCGACGGCGGATCGAAACTGTCGTTTGTCGATGCGATCCGCGAGGCCGGCGCCACCTGCGGCCACACCGCGGTGATTTTCTATTACGGCATCTTCCCGGAAACCACCAAGACACTGGGCGATCACGGGGTGGAGCTGCATTACCTGTGCACCTGGTGGGATGTTCTGGCCGAGGCGCGCGCACAGGGCGTGTTCAGCACCGGGACGCTGGATGAGGTGGAAACCTTCCTGAAGGACCCGCGCGCCTGGCAGGAAGCGCATAAAGCCTGAGGCGGACCAAGCGCTTGGGACGACGGGCAACTCGCCCGCCTCCCAAAGCCGGAAGCGGGGCGCGCGCAAATCCGCTTAACGCCTGGTCATGCGTTACCGGGCGGGCTGTGGAAAAGCCCGCTTCGAATCGTTTTCCGCAAAGACTGACAGGCAGATATAGGGGTCTACCCAAACCCTGCCGCATCATGTAGTTTGCTTAGGACAGGCTTGCTGGCCCATTGCGGTAAACAGCCCACAGGCCCGGTGCGGATATCCACAAGGGATCCCCAGAGATTCCCAGATAGGCGAATGGCCCCGCGCACCGTATAAGGCGGCCGGAAAGACGAGAGCAGTGATGAACGAGATTACCCCTTTCGACGGCGACATGCCCCCTCCTGCCCCGATGCCCGACTCCGCCGCGGCGCCGGAGGCCGCGATGCCGGACAATGAGCTGCCGCATTCGGTAGAGGCGGAACAGCAGCTGCTGGGCGCGATTCTGACCAACAACGAGGTCTACGACAAGATCGCGCTGATCATCGATTCGTCGCATTTCTACGACCCCGTGCACGCCCGCATCTACGAGGTGGCCGCGGCGCGGATCTCCAAGAACGCGCTGGCCTCGCCAGTGACGCTGAAGGCGTTCCTGGAGGACCACGAGGGGCTGAAGGAACTGGGCGGGCCGGCCTATCTGGCCAAGCTCGCGGGCGCGTCGATCTCCGCCTTTGCGGTGCGGGATTACGCGCAGATGATCTACGACCTGGCGATCCGGCGCGAGCTGATCGCCCTGGGCCAGAGCATTTCGGAAAAGGCACGCCGCGTTGACGTGGCATCAGAACCTAAAGAGCAGATCGTTGAAGCAGAGCAGGCGCTTTACCAGCTGGCAGAGCAGGGCCAGACGGAAAGCGGCTTCAAATCATTCCTGAAGGCCGTCACAGAAGCGGTCAATGTGACCAACGAGGCGTATCAGCGGGGTGGCGGCATGGCCGGCATCTCGACGGGCCTGACAGACCTCGACAAGCAACTTGGCGGCCTGCATCCCTCGGACCTCCTCATCCTCGCAGGCCGCCCCTCTATGGGTAAGACGTCGCTGGCGACCAACATCGCCTTCAACGTCGCCAAGGCATATAAACGCGGGGTGAAACCCGACGGATCGGAAGGCGCGCTGGACGGCGGCGTCGTGGGCTTCTTCAGCCTCGAGATGAGCGCCGAGCAGCTGGCGGGCCGGATCCTGGCGGAAGCGTCGGAGATTTCCTCGCACAAGATCCGCCAGGGCGACATGACGGAAAGCGAATTCCGCCGCTTTGTGCAGGCGGCAAAGGACCTGGAAAGCTGCCCGCTGTTCATCGACGACACGCCGGCGATCCCGATCTCGCAGCTGGCCGCACGGGCCCGCCGCCTGAAGCGGACGCACGGGCTGGACCTTCTGGTGATCGACTATCTGCAGCTCTGCCGCGGCATGTCCGACAACCGGGTCAACGAGATCGCCGAAATCTCGATGGGGATGAAAGCGATTGCCAAGGAATTGAACATCCCGGTGATCGCGCTGTCGCAGCTGTCGCGTCAGGTGGAAAACCGCGAGGACAAGCGTCCGCAGCTGTCGGACCTGCGGGAATCGGGCTCGATCGAACAGGACGCCGACGTGGTGATGTTCGTGTTCCGCGAGGAATACTACAAGGAACGGGAAAAGCCCGGCGACCACGAACTGGAGAAGATGGAAGAGTGGAAGCAGGCGATGGAACGGCTGCACGCCAAGGCCGAGGTCATCGTCGGCAAGCAGCGTCACGGCCCCATCGGCACGGTGGAGCTGTCGTTCGAAGCGCAGTTCACCCGCTTCGGCAACCTCGCCAAGGCCTGGCAGCAGGGCTACGACGAACACTGATCACGGCCCGGCGGGCCGGATCGCGGATTTACAGTGCTGCTGCCTGCCGGACCCATTGACCGTCAGGCCATCAGCACCAGCCCGGCCCGGCACCCCCGCCGGACCGGGCTTTTTTGGTCCGGCAAAGGCAAACCTCCGCCGGCATTCCGGTTTTTCCCCCTTGACCTGCGCTTTCCCCGTGTCATGAACACCGCATGAGCACGGCAAGATTGACAATCAACCTGGATGCGCTGGTCACCAACTGGCGGAATCTGGATGCGCTGACCGGCTGCGAGACTGCGGCAGTGGTCAAGGCGAACGGGTATGGCCTGGATGCAGGCCGCGTGGGCAAGGCGCTGGCCAAAGCCGGCGCGCGCAATTTCTTTGTGGCCGCGGCCGAGGAAGGCGGCGCGCTGCGCCGTGCGCTGGGGCCTGGTCCCGGCATTTCGGTGTTCTCTGGCCATATGGAGGGCGACGCCAAGCTGTTGAAGGATTTCCAGCTGACGCCGATGCTGAACTCGCTGGACCAGATGCTGCGCCATTTCGAAACCCTGCCCGGCCACCCGTTCGGGGTGCAGCTGGACAGCGGCATGAACCGGCTGGGGATGGAGCCGGGTGAATGGGCCGCGGTGGCGGAGATCGCCCTGGGCCAGAACCCGGTGCTGCTGATGTCGCACCTTGCCTGCGCCGATGAGCCGGGCCACGAAATGAACGCCCGCCAGCTGCACACCTTCCGCGAGTTTACGGACGGGCTGGACATTCCGCGCTCGCTGGCCGCGACCGGCGGCATGCTGCTGGGCTCCGATTACCACTTCGACCTTTGCCGCCCCGGCATCGGTCTTTATGGCGGCCTGCCGTTCAAGGACGCGCTGCCGGTGGTGCATCTTGATTTGCCGGTCATTCAGGTGCGCGACCTGGAGCCGGGCGAAAGCGCCGGCTACGGAAACGCCTGGGTGGCAAAGCGCCCCAGCCGCATCGCCACCGTGGCGGCGGGATACGCCGACGGCCTGCACCGGGCGATGGGCAATGGCGGCATTCAGGTCTATGCCGGGGACACCCCCTGCCCTGTCGTGGGCCGGATCTCGATGGATCTGATCACTGTTGATGTCACCGGCCTGGCAGAGGTGCCGGAGGCGCTGGTCATCCTCAATGAGCATCAGACCGTAGATACGCTGGCCGAAGCCGCCGGCACCATCGGGTATGAGATCCTGACCGCCACCGGGCACCGCTACGCACGGACCTATCAGGAATGAATCCCGTCAGCCTCCTGGCCCGGCTGGGCCGCACCGCGCTGGCCGGGATGGCCGCGGTCGGGCGCGCAGCGCTGTTTGCGCTGGGAGCCTTCAGCCACATGGTCCGCCCGCCCTATTACCCCCGTGAGTTGCTGCAGGCATTGCTGAACATCGGCTGGCTGTCGCTGCCGGTTGTCGGCCTCACCGCGATTTTCACCGGCGGCGCGCTGGCGCTGCAGATCTATGCAGGCGGCGCCCGTTTCAACGCCGAAGCCGTGGTGCCGCAGATCGTCGCCATCGGCATGGTGCGCGAGCTGGGCCCGGTTCTGGTGGGACTGATGATTGCGGCGCGCGTGACCTCCTCCATCGCCGCCGAGATCGCCACCATGAAGGTGACCGAGCAGATCGACGCGCTGGTGACGCTGTCGACCCATCCGATGAAATACCTGGTGGCGCCCCGCGTGCTGGCGGCGCTGGTCACCGTGCCGGTTCTGGTCGGCGTCGGCGACATCATCGGCATCATGGGCGGCTATACGGTTGCGGTGCAGAACCTCGGCTTCAACGCTGCCGCCTACCTCAAGAACACGGTCGATTTCCTGGAGCCGCTCGACATTATCTCCTCGCTGGTCAAGGGCGCGGCCTTTGGCACCATCGCGGCGATGATGGGCTGCTATTACGGCATGCAATCGGGCCGCGGCGCCCAGGGCGTGGGCCGCGCCACCAAGGGCTCTGTCGAATCCGCCGCGGTGCTGATCCTGGCTGCCAACTTTGTCCTCACAGGGGTGTTCTTCTCGCTATGATCCGCATGGAAAACGTCCATAAGGCCTTTGGCGACAACCAGGTGCTGAACGGCATGACCCTGGAGATCCCCAAGGGCACGTCGATGGTGATTATCGGCGGCTCCGGCACCGGAAAGTCGGTGGCGCTGAAAAGCATCCTGGGTCTGATCAAGCCGGACTCAGGGCAGATCTATGTCGACGGCAAACCCGCCGACTCCGGCGACCGCGACAAGTTCCTGGCCCGCTTCGGCATGCTGTTCCAGGGCGGTGCGCTGTTTGACAGCTTGCCGGTCTGGCAGAACGTGGCCTTCCGCCTCTTGCGCGGGGCGCTGAAGCGGCCGGCGGAGGAAGCCCGCGCCATCGCCATCGAAAAGCTGCGCCGCGTCGGGCTCAAGGCCAATGTGGCGGACCTCTTTCCCTCAGAACTGTCCGGCGGGATGCAGAAACGCGTGGGCTTGGCCCGTGCGATTGCGGCGGAGCCGGAGATCATCTTCTTTGATGAACCCACCACCGGCCTCGACCCGATCATGTCGGGTGTGATCAACGACCTTATCCGCGAAATCGTGGTGGAGATGGGCGCCACAGCCATGACCATCACCCACGACATGACCTCCGTCCGCGCCATTGCCGACAACGTGGCGATGCTGCACGGCGGGGTGATCCAATGGACCGGCCCCGTCGCGGAGATGGATCATTCGGGCGATCCCTACATGGAGCAGTTCATCCACGGCCGCGCGGAGGGGCCGATCGAGGCGGTGCGGTAGAAATGGCAATCTATTCAATTGCACTAGGCGCTATTGTGATGATGTTCACTATGAGCGTTTGGTTCGAGGTTGCTAAAGGCCCGGATCTCTATGCCCCGCTGTTGCGCAGAAGGTTTTTTAGAATAGCCAATGTACGGCTTTTGGGTGCCATGCTTGCAACCGCTTTATCTGGCAAACTCTGCCTTGCGGTAGCTGATGGTATACTTCGGGAAAGTCCGTGGGGGGCTGGAACAGTCCTACTTTTCTGGACAGTGCTTTCGTGCCTGGGGTTGTGGTATGTGCGGCGCAGCATCTCCAGATTAAGAAGCGAGTTAACCTAGGTTGACCCTCCGCCTCCTCACCCTGTCGCTGCTGATCCTCTACCCCGTCGCCTGGTTTGCCCCGCTGATGCGGGCGGGTCTCTTGCCGATCTTCGGCCTCAGCGAGATCTCGGTGATCACCGGGCTGCAGAGCCTTTGGGGCAGCGATGCGGTGCTGGCGCTGATCGTCACCTTCTTTGCGATCTTCGCGCCCTATCTCAAAACCATGGGCCTGGCACTGGTGCAGTGGAACCTGCTGGATGCGCGGCTGCAGCCGGTGCTGCATGTGCTGGGCAAGCTTGCGATGGCCGATGTGTTCCTGATCGCGCTCTATATAACCCTCGCCAAGGGCATAGGCCTCGCCACCATCGAGACCGCCTGGGGGCTCTACCTGTTCACCGGCTGCGTATTCGCCTCGCTGGTGCTCGGCATGGCAAATGCGCCGCAGGCGTTAAGGAATAATATCAGCGGATAGTTGCCTAAAATTTGATTCTTGTGCAACATTTTGCCGACGAACCGCGTTGTTGTGTTCCGAGGGTGCCGCCGTGGACGGCCTGACAAGGCCACCCCCCCCTGCCACCGGCCCCCGGGTGGTTTCGGTATTATGGAGGGGTTTTCATGTCCGCCGTTCACACTGTCCTTTTCAAATCCCAGGCGCTGTTCCTGCGCCTCACGTTTGCGCTGATCTGCATTGCCGCCCTCGGCGCGGTCCTAGCGACAGCGCTGTCGGCTGCCGGTGTCTGGCCTTGGCTGACGCTGCAGGCGGGGCTGGACGGGACCTATTATCCGCAGGCAGGCATGGTGGCGCAGATCTCGCTGACCGCGCTGGTTCTGATGCTGGCGTTTTTTCTGCCCGCCAACGGCCGCATGCTGGCGCTGGAAAATTCGCACCGCAAATTCACCGTGCAGATGGAGGATGTGGCCCGCGCCTATCACACCGCCCACGCGGGCGACCGCAAAGGGCTGTTCACCGCCCGGTCCGAATTCGACGCGGTCAAGGAACGGCTGGCCTTCATGCGCAACCACCCGGATCTGGGCGAGCTGGAGCCGGAAGTGCTGGAGCTGGCAGCGCAGATGAGCCAGGTCAGCCAGGACCTGGCCAGCACCTACTCAGACGCCAACGTCGAGCGCGCCCGCACATTTCTGAAGCAGCGCCAGGAGGAACTGGATGCCTTCCAGACGAGGCTGGAGGACGCCAAGATGGTGATGCACGAGCTGCGCCAATGGACCCGGGATGTGGAAATCGAGGAATCACTGGCAAAATCGCACCTTGGCCGCCTGCGCGAGGAGCTGTTCGAGCTGCTGCCGGAACTGTCGGCCCAGCTGCAAAGCCCGCCGGACGGCACCGATCCCGAAACCGGCAGCGTGGTCGCGATGAAGCCGCCGCGGCGCGCCGACTGACTTGGAGCCGGGGCGCTGCCCCCGGCCCTGACGGGCCTCCCCCGGGATATTTTCAGCCAGATGAAGACCGGATCCTTCTTTCATCTGGCCCCAAATATCCCGGAGCGCGAGGCAGCGCCTCGCATCCGCCGCCGCAGCGCCCGCAGCCCTCTTGAACAAAAGGGAAACATCTGCCACTGATCCGGCATGGCAAAAACATCTTTCTCCTGCTCGGCCTGCGGCGCGAGCTTCTCCAAATGGTCGGGCCGCTGCGAAGGCTGCGGCGAGTGGAACACCATCAGCGAGGACCAGGGGCTGTCCTCCGGCCCCGCCAAGAAGTCGCTGGGCGTGAAGCGCGGGCGCACTATTCAGCTGACGGATCTGTCGGCGCGGGAGACCCCGCCGCCGCGCACCTGCTGCGGCGTTGGAGAGCTGGACCGGGTGCTGGGCGGCGGGCTGGTGCCCGCTTCGGCGATCCTGGTCGGCGGCGATCCGGGCATCGGCAAATCCACACTGCTGCTGCAGGCGGCGGCGCGGTTCGCCCATGCGGGGCTGAAGACCGTATATGTCAGCGGCGAGGAAGCCTCGGCCCAGGTGCGGATGCGGGCGCAGCGGCTGGGGCTGGCGGACGCGCCGGTGCAGCTGGCGGCGGAAACCAACCTGCGCGATATCCTGACCACGCTGGAGGCGGAAAAGCCGCAGCTCGCCATTATCGATTCCATTCAGACCATGTGGGCTGATCACGTGGACAGCGCCCCGGGGTCGGTCAGCCAAGTGCGCGCGGCAGCACATGAGTTGACCACCTTTGCCAAACGCAACGGGGTGTCGATCATCATGGTCGGCCATGTCACCAAGGAAGGCCAGATCGCAGGCCCCCGGGTTGTCGAGCATATGGTCGACACCGTTTTGTACTTCGAAGGCGAGCGCGGCCATCAGTTCCGCATCCTGCGCGCGGTCAAGAACCGCTTTGGCCCGGCGGATGAGATCGGGGTGTTCGAGATGACCGGCGGCGGGCTGGCGGAGGTGGTGAACCCCTCTGCCCTGTTCCTGTCGGAACGCGGCGAGCCGTCACCTGGCTCGGTGGTGTTTGCGGGCATCGAGGGCACGAGGCCGGTTCTGGTCGAAATGCAAGCGCTGATTGCGCCCTCGCCGCATTCGCAGCCGCGCCGCGCGGTGGTCGGCTGGGACAGCTCGCGGCTGGCGATGATCCTGGCCGTCCTGGAGGCGCGCTGCGGCATTCCTTTTGCGGGGCTGGATGTCTACCTGAACGTGGCGGGCGGCATGAAGATTTCGGAGCCTGCCGCAGACCTGGCGGTGGCGGCGGCGCTGCTCAGTGCGCGGGAAGACGTCGCTTTGCCCGCCGATACCGCGGTTTTCGGAGAAATTTCGCTATCTGGGGCCCTGCGCCCGGCGCCGCAGACCGAAAACCGGTTGAAAGAGGCGCAAAAACTTGGTTTCACGGCGGCGATCGCCCCAGGCGGCAGCAAAACCGTGTCCGTGACCGGCCTGAACTTGCGAAAGTCCAGCGACCTGGCCGGTTTTGTTGGCGAATTCTTCGGGGCCGGCTAAAGTCGCAAAAAATTTGATACCGCAGGTAAACGGGCGAGGGACATGGAAGGTTTCACAATCATTGACGGGGTCGTGGCCCTGGTCATCGTCGTATCGGCGCTGCTGGCCTATTCACGCGGTTTCGTGCGCGAAGCCATGGCCATCGCCGGCTGGATCGCCGCCGGCATCCTCGCCTTCATCTTTGCGCCGCAGGTCGAGCCGCTGATGGCAGAGATCCCGGTGATCGGCGAATTCATCGCCGACAGCTGCGAGTTGTCCATCATCGCCGCCTTTGCCGCAGTGTTCGCGCTGGCACTGATTGTGGTCTCATTCTTCACGCCGCTGTTCTCGACCCTGGTGCAGCGCTCGGCGCTTGGCGGGGTGGACCAGGGCGCGGGCTTCTTCTTCGGGGTGCTGCGCGGCATTCTTCTGGTCGCAATTGCCTTCTTCCTCTATGCCGTGGTGATGACCGGGCAGAGCTTTACCGTTGTTGACGAAAGCCGCTCCGCGGTGGTGTTTGAGCGCATGATCGGCAAGATCGAGGAGCGCAATCCGGAGCAGGCCCTGGGCTGGGTCACCGAACAGTATGAGGCGCTGATCGGCAGCTGCGGACAGTAACTGTCCAAGAGACATTACCGGAACAAAGCCGCACGGGCGCCGCAAGGCGCCCGTTTTTGTTTGCTTTCAAAGCGTTCACACAGTTATCCACAGCTTCATCACCATAATTATTAACAGCGCAACCGTGCATTAACACTCTGTTAACCAACAGGAATCACGATTCGAGGCGTGCAGAAGCCGAGCGTCAAACGCCGGTCAAATCTTAACAAATCCTCATGCTGAGCCGCCGAAAGGTTAACAATCCCGGGTAAAACCGCGGTTTTGTCCCCAGAAATCTGCCGCATCCCGGAAGGGGCCGCACCCATGCCCCAATTTGGTCCCAATTCGGGGGCCTCATGGCTTCAACGGCAAAACGCCGGGCCAAGGATGCTCAGAAGGGACACAAAATGCAGCTGGATCACACCACAGATTTCGCCGATTTCCTGCCGGTTGATGTGCTGCTGAACGACCTCCTGCCGCAGTCCGGGAAACCGGCGCCGAAGCGGGCCCGCATCCGCAGCGGCGGCTTTCTGCCCGCAACCCTGGTGGAAACCGAAGAGGGTTTCAAACAGGCCCGCGACATCAAGCCCGGCGACATGGTGTTCACCTTTGACGGCGGCGCCCAGGAAGTGAAGGCGGTCAGCCACGCGGTGCCGCGTCTGACCACCTGCATGCATGTGCCGGCCGGCGCCCTGGGCAATGACACCGACCTGATGCTGCCCTCCGACCAGAAAGTGGCGCTGGAGATGGACACCGCCGAGCGCCTGTTCGGCCTCCCGGTTGTGGTCACCAAGCTGATCGCCCTGGCCGGCTACAAGGGCATCGCTGCCGCCGCGCCGGAGCGCCTGGGCCGCATCCATTTCGAATTCGAGGAAGAAGAGCTGGTCTGGGCCGAAAGCGGCATGCTGATGCCCGCCGGCGATGACCGCGAAGGCTCTGCCTTTCACCAGCTGTCGCTGACCGAGACCCGCCAGGTTCTGGCCAGCGATGAGGGCCGCGCCCTTGCAGAGACCGGCATGGGTGCGGAAGACGCCCGCCTGCCCGCGCCGCTGGACAACCTGCTGGACCGCATCCTGGCGGCCTGATCCCGAACCGTTTTTCCCTCCCCCACCTCCGGCCCGCCCCTGTGCGGGCCTTTCCTTTTGCAGCGGCGGCGATCACCCCCTTCAGGAACAACCGTCCGCTGCGGCGCTGCGCGACCGGGCGAAAAGCGCGTTATGCGGCCGCCCAAACGGAACATATGTTCCGCCCGGCGGCGTCTTTTCAAAAAAATTTGCCCGAAATCCGGATGTGTGCCAGCATCGGTGCGGGCGCACCTAGAAGACCAACAGTTCAGGCGCCTGTTTTCCAGGGAGGATTTGACTATGAACTTGAGGCCTGACCCCACATTTCATGCCACCCCCAGGCTTGCCATGGAGGCCCCGGCGGAAACGCTGGCCTTTACCCTGATGCTGAGCCCGGACGGCTCCCAGCCCGACGGGCTGGCGGTGGTCGATGTCGACCCGAAGTCGGACAGCTATGGCGAGATCGTGCATCAGCTGATCATGCCCAACAAAGGCGACGAGTTTCACCACTTCGGCTGGAACGCCTGTTCCTCGTCGCTGTCGCCGCTATCCGGCCATGCGTTTCTGGAACGGCGCTATCTGATCATTCCCGGCATCCGCTCCAGCCGGATCTACGTGGTGGATGTGAAGGAGCCGCGCGAGGCGAAGATCCACAAAATCATCGAACCGGAGGAGGTCTTTGCCAAGACCGGCTATTCGCGCCCGCACACCATCCATTGCGGGCCGGAGGGCATCTATGTGTCCACCCTGGGCGGCGGCGGCGAGGACGGCACCGACGGGCCGCCGGGCATCTTCATCATGGATTGCGAAACCTTCGAGATCCTGGGCCGTTACGAGATGGACCGCGGCAAGCAGGACAAGCATTATGACTTCTGGTGGAACCTGCCGCGCGACTACATGGTGAGCTCGGAATGGGGCCTGCCGCCGCAGTTCGAGAACGGCATCGTGGCGGAGGATCTGCTGAGCAACAAATACGGCCACTCGATCCATTTCTGGAACCTGCGCGAGCGCAAGAACGTGCAGACCATCGACCTGGGCGAAAACCACCAGATGGCGCTGGAAATCCGGCCTGCGCATGACCCGTCCAAGGATTACGGTTTTTGCGGTGTGGTGGTCGACACCACCAACCTGCAAGGTGCGATCTTCACCTGGTGGCAGAATGACGACGGCACCTTTGATGCCAAGAAGACCATCACAATCGACCCGCGGCCCGAAAAGGCCGAGAACCTGCCGCCGCTGCTGCAGGGGTTCGAGGCGGTGCCGCCGCTGGTCACCGATATCGACCTGAGCCTGGATGACAGGTTTCTGTACGTCGCCTGCTGGGGCCTGGGCGAGATGCATCAATATGATGTGTCCGACCCGATGAACCCCAAGCTGGCCGGCAAGGTGGAGATCGGCGGGATTGCGCGGGGCGCCAAGCACCCGAACGGCAACGAGTTTGCCTATGGCCCGCAGATGGTCGAGATCAGCCGCGACGGCAAGCGCGTCTATTGGACCAACTCGCTCTATTCCACCTGGGATGACCAGTTCTATCCGGACGCCGAGGGCGGCCAGATGGTGATGGCCAACGCCGGGGAAACCGGCGGGCTGGAGCTGGACAAGGATTTCTATGTCGAATTCCCCAAGGGCTACCGCAGCCACCAGATCCGGCTGGAAGGGGGCGACTGCTCCACCGACAGCTTCTGCTACCCCTCCGCCTGACGCGTGGCAGAGATCAGCACGGCGGCGGCCCTGTGGGGGGCCGTTGCCGCTTCTGGCGTGTATCACGGCGTGAACCCCGGCATGGGCTGGCCGCTGGCGGTGTCAGCCGCGCTGATGGACCGGTCGCAGGGCAGCCTATGGCGGGCGCTGGCCGCGCTGGCGGCCGGCCACCTGCTGGCCATGGCGGCGATCCTGTTTCCGTTCTCGGCACTGATGGTGCTGGCTGAGTGGCAGCGCGAAATCCAGATCGGCGCCGCCTGCCTGGTGATTGCTTTGGGCCTTTACCTGCTGTGGAACCGCCGCCACCCGCGGTTTCTGGCGCGGGTGCCGCCGTCGCGGCTGGCGCTGTGGTCGTTCCTGGCGGCGATGGCGCATGGCGCGGGGCTGATGCTGGTGCCGATCTACCTTGGCATCTGCCGCACGGTCGAGACGGACGCAGGCCATGCCGCCGCGGGCACGCTGATCACCGGCAACGCGGGCATCGCGGCGCTGGTGGCGCTGCTTCATACCGCTGCGATGACGGCAGCGGGCGGTGTGCTGGCCTACGGGATCTACCGCTGGGTGGGGCTGAAATTCCTGTCCAAAGGGTGGTTCAACCTGGACCTGGTCTGGGCGCTGAGCCTTGTTCTGGTCGGGTCCATCTCGCTGCTGACGCTGCACTGACGGGAGGGGCGGCACAGACCATCCGCCGCCCTGCCCGCTACCAGCCGCCGCAGTGCAGCGGGGAATTGTGATCCTCTGATGACAGAGGGAAAGAAAGCCACTATGTGAGGGCGCGAACAGGAAACGGATTCGGAGCCTCACCGCCTTGCCGCTGCTGCCCGCCTGCCTTTGTGGACATGACCTGCCGCGCCCGGCGCCGGGGTCCGATGACGCAATTGGCCTTCAGGCTCAGGCACCGGGAAAGAGTGCGGCCAGCCCGGCCGGATTGGCGCGCGCGCCGCAAAATGCGCTAGACTGCCGGCACCACCGCTTCCAACAGCCATCGAACAGCAAAGCCTAAGTGGGATTGGAGCCAGCCAATGTGCGGGATTTTGGGGATCGCAAGCCGGGACACCGATGTCTTTGCGGAAATTTATGACGGCCTCTTGATGCTGCAGCACCGCGGCCAGGACGCCTCGGGCATCGTGACCTACACCGGCGAGTTCTTTCGCGAGCGCAAGGAAAACGGCCTGGTCAAGGATGTGTTCGGCCCCGCAGACGCTGAAACCCTGACCGGCCGTGTCGGCATGGGCCACGTGCGCTACCCCACCGCAGGCTCGCTCAGCGCGACGGAGGCGCAACCGTTCTTCGTCAACGCGCCCTACGGCATCTACCTGGTCCACAACGGCAACATCACCAACACCGCCGAGCAGCGCGAAAAGGTGACCGGCAAATACAGCCGCCATCTGCGCACCACCTCGGATTCGGAAATCCTGCTGAACGTCCTGGCCGACAAGGTGGCCGATGCCATCAAGGTGAACGGCAACGCCGAACCGATCCGCAACATCTTTGCCGGCGTCAAGATGACCATGGAGCGGGTGCAGGGTGCCTATTCGGTGCTGTGCATGATCGCCGGTGTCGGCATGCTGGCGTTCCGCGACCCGCACGGCATCCGGCCGCTGTCGCTGGGCAAGCGCCCGGCACAGGGTGACGGCGACGATTACTGCATCGCCTCCGAAGATGTGGCGTTCGGCATCAACGGGTTCGAGAAGGTCCGCGACGTGAAGGCAGGCGAGGCCGTGCTGATCGACCTCGACGGCAAGCTGCATACCTTCCAGGCGGTCGAGGGCAAGCTGACCCCCTGCATTTTTGAGTATGTCTATCTGGCGCGGCCGGATTCGATGATGGACGGCGTTTCGGTCTACAAGACCCAGCTGCGCATGGGCCAGGCGCTGGCCAAGCAGATCCAGGAGTCAGGGCTCGAAATCGACAGCATCATCCCGGTGCCTGATTCGGCCCGCCCCGTGGCGCTGGAAGTCGCCAATTCCACCGGCATCCGCTACCGCGAGGGGCTGGTGAAGAACCGCTACGTGGGCCGCACCTTCATCATGCCGGGCCAGGCGGAGCGGCAGAAATCGGTGCGCCGCAAGCTCAACGCGATCCCGCTGGAGTTCAAGGACCGCAACGTGCTGCTGATCGACGACTCGATCGTGCGCGGCAACACCATCAAGAAGATCGTGCAAATGTGCCGCGAAGCCGGCGCCAAGAAGGTCTATATCGCCTCTGCGTCGCCGCCGGTGAAATACCCCAACGTCTATGGCATCGACATGCCGACCAAGCATGAGCTGATCGCAAATGGCCTCAGCATCGAGGAAATCCGCGACGAGCTGGGCGCCGATGCGCTGTTCTATCAGAAGCTCGAGGACCTGATCTGGGCGGCACAGGAAGGCAACCCGGACATCCAGGGCTTTGACTGCTCCTGCTTTGACGGCAACTACATCACCGGCGTCACCGAGGAGTACTTGGCGGCGCTCGAAGGCAGCAGCCGCGTGAGCGCCAAGATCAAGGACATGCCGGTGCCCGGCGCCTCCTGGAACGCCTCCAACCTGGCCTCCGGCTGATCCCGCCCTGCCCTCCTTGCGGAAAGGGGGGTTTGAACTTCCGGCCGCATCCGCGTATGAGGGCCGCGACCACTGCATGGACAAGGCGCTGGCCGTGATGGCCCGCGCCTTTTTATGCTTCCAGACGAAAGGCCGCCCCTTGGACGCGCATCTTGCCCGCATGCTGACCTCTCCGCGCCAGTGCCGCTGCTGCGGCGCCACCTTTGCGCAACTGCTGAGCCTCAGCTGCGACCGGCCGGATATCTGCTCCGAGGATATGGAGGTGGAGGACAACTCCGCCGTCCTCGCCACCCGCGGCGACATTCTGACCGAGGATTTCTGCCGCCTGGGCGACCTGCGCTTCGTCCGCGCGGTGCTGGCGATCCCGCTGTCCGGCAGCCGCGGCGAGGAGTTTCTGCTGGGCACATGGGCCAGCCTCAGCCGCGATGATTTCGATGCCTATCTCGACCTTTTCGAGATGCGCGAGTCGGAAAAGCTGGGCGACCGCCCGGCCTGGCTCGCCAATGCGATCCCGCCGGACATGCCGATGCCTGCGGGCTGTGTGCTGGAGATGCGGCCTGAGGGCCAGTATCCGGAACTGAAAGTCACCGAGCAGAACCACCCGCTTTACCCGCTGCAAAAGGATGGCGCCGCGCTGGAGGAGCTGTTGGAGCTGCTCTATGCTTACGGCCACGACCTGCCCTCGCTGGTTTTCGACGCCTGACCGTTACGCCCTGGCCCTTGCCCGGCTGCGGCGGCGGGGTTCCACGCATCGCGCCCGGCCGGTCCGCGGCTTCCCGCCGACGCCCGCGCAGGCTGGTTGAAGCGGCCCGGCCGAGTGGCCAGATACGCCCTGACACTTCGGGGATGACACATATGGCAAACGCAGAGAAGGCGGGGCGCACGCCCGCCAAAGTGGCCGGGCTGGCCACACAGGATAACGCAGTGAACCGCAACCGGCTGAACCTTTTGGGCATCTATGGCCCCGAAAACAGCCTGACCGCGCTGGTCCGCCTGCCCAACGGCCGCACCAAGACCGTGACGCGCGGTGCCCGCCTGTCCTCGCTGGGCCAGGTGGTGGCAATCGACGCTCACGGGCTGATCCTCAGCGCCCGCGGCGAGACCAAGCGCCTGTCCATGCCGGGCAGCTGAACCACGGGTGCCACGCAAATTTCTTCAAAGAAATTTGCCAGGAGTTTTCGAAAATTCTTGCCCCGGGCCGCTGCCCCTTGACCTGCCTGCGCGGGCGGCCCAAGAAGGCGGCCATGACAGAAAAGCTTGCTCTCATCACCGGCGCATCCCGCGGCCTTGGCAATGCCCTGGCCGAGGCGCTTGCGCCCACGCATCACATCGTCGCCGTAGCCCGCACCACCGGTGCTTTGGAAGAGCTCGACGACCGTATCAAGGCCGCGGGCGGCAGCGCCACCCTTGCGCCGATGGACGTCACCGTGCCGGAGGCAATGGCCACGCTCTGCCGCGGCATCCACGACCGTTGGGGCAAGCTGGACCTGTGGCTGCACACCGCGATCCATGCCACCGCGCTCTGCCCGGCGCCCTCCGTTGCCGCCAAGGACTGGACCAAGGCGGTCGCGATCAACGCCACGGCCACCTCGGTGCTGATCCCCTACGTGGCGCCCTTGCTGGGCCAGACCGGGCGCGCGGTGTTCTTTGACGACCCGAAGGCGGGCGAAAAGTTCTATGGAACCTACGGCGCCACCAAGGCGGCCCAGATGGCGCTGGCGCGCAGCTGGCAGGCAGAAACCGAACGCACCGGCCCGCAGGTGCGCATTCTGCAGCCGCAGCCGATGGCGACCGCCCTTCGCGCCCGTTTCCACCCGGGTGAGGACCGCGCCGCCCTGGCCACCATCCAGGAAGAGGCCGCGCGCCTGCTGCCGCAGATCCTGGCAGACTGACACCGGCAATTTGCCGGGCGCCGCGCATTGCGCGGCGCCCGGCCCAACGATTTGGGCGGCATCTTTGATGCAGGCCAAAGGGGCGGGAGTGCGCCCTGCGGCTTCGCCTGTTGCCTCCCTGCCCCGCTTTGCGGCGGATGCCGCTTCCCTCCGCGAAAACCTTGCCCCGTTCCGGCACAGGTCCTATTCAATCGGAAACCCGGTTGAAGACGGCAGGCAGACACCCCATGCGCATTCTGATCACCAATGACGACGGCATCAGTGCCGAAGGGCTCACCATCCTCGAATCCATCGCCCATGCGGTCGCAGGCCCCGATGGCGAGGTCTGGACCGTGGCGCCCGCCTTTGAGCAATCCGGCGTCGCCCATTGCATCAGCTATACCCGCCCCACCATGCTCAGCCAGCTGGACGAACGCCGTTTTGCCGCCGAAGGCTCACCCGCCGACTGCGTGCTGGCGGGACTGCATGTGGTGATGCACGGCCAAAGGCCCGACCTGGTGCTGTCCGGTGTGAACCGCGGCAACAACTCGGCGGAGAACGCGCTGTACTCCGGCACGCTGGGCGGCGCGATGGAGGCCGCGCTGCAGGGCATCCCGGCCATGGCGCTGTCGCAGTATTACGGGCCTGCCAACCGGGAGACAGACAATCCGTTTGAGGCCGCTGCCGTGCACGGCGCCGCGCTGATCCAAAAGATCCTGGCCGCCCAGCCGCAGGATGCGCAGGACTACCGCCTGTTTTACAACATCAATTTCCCGCCGGTCCCGGCCGCGGACGTCAAGGGCGCCCGCGTGGCGCCGCAGGGGTACCGCCATGGCTGCCATTTCTCGGCTGAGGAGCAGCTGTCGCCCACCGGGCGCCGCTATCTGTGGATCCGCGGCGGCAACCAGCATGTGGAAGCCACGCCCGGCTCAGACGCCGCAGTCAACCTGGACGGCTATATCTCCGTCACCCCGATGCGCGCCGACCTGACCGCGGGCGATGCCATGGATGCGCTGAAGGCGGTCGAATGGACGGGCGAGTGAGCGCAGCAATGAACGGACCCGATCCGGAAACCAAGATGCAGTTCCTGTACTCCGTGCGCTCGCGCGGGGTGACGGACCAGAAAGTGCTGGAAGCGATCGAAGAGATCGACCGCGGCCTGTTCGTGCGCGGCATCTTTGCACAGCGTGCCTATGAGGACGTGCCGCTGCCGATCGCCTGCGGCCAGACCATTTCGCAGCCCTCGGTGGTGGGCATGATGACCCAGGCGCTGCAGCTGTCGCAGCGCGACACCGTGCTGGAGGTGGGCACCGGCTCCGGCTATCAGGCGGCGATCCTGTCGAAACTGGCACGCCGTGTCTACACCATCGACCGCCACGCCCGCCTGGTGCGCGAGGCGCGGGCCGTGTTCGACGGCCTGCGGCTTTCCAATGTGACATCGCTGGTGGGCGACGGCAGCCACGGTCTGCCGGACCAGGCGCCGTTTGACCGCATCATCGTGACCGCGGCCGCCGAGGATCCGCCCGGGCCGCTCTTGGCGCAGCTTAAGACCGGCGGCATCATGGTGCTGCCAGTGGGGCAGTCGGACCATGTGCAAACCCTGATCCGGGTGCGCAAAACCGATGACGGGCTGGAGTATGACGAATTGCGCCCGGTGCGGTTTGTGCCGCTGCTGGAAGGCCTGGGCAAGGACAGTTAGGACCGCTGCCGCAGTTCGCAAGCTGCGTTTGATATTCCTGCGCCGCCCCCGTAAACTGACGGCGGAATTCAGCCGCCGGCTGGATTGCATGGGCTATAGTGATTGACGCGAGAGAATCCCCGCGAAAAAGGGGAAGCGTGTTTTGAGGAGAGCAAGATGACCCGGACCACCCCCACCCGGACCGCATCCCGCGGGCTGCCCCGTATTATGCTGCCCCGGGCACGGCTGCTGGCCCTGCTGCCGCTGGCCGGGGTGCTGGCCGCCTGCCAAAGCCCGCTGGATTACGACCTGCGCGGTCAGCTTGGCGCCTTCAACACCGCCACCGCCGCCCAGTCGGCCACCTCCAGCCGGCCCGCTCCGGACGGCCGCGGCCTGATCACCTACCCCTCTTACCAGGTGGCGGTGGCGCAGCGCGGCGACACCGTCTCGGATGTAGCCGCGCGCATCGGCCTGCCACCGGAGGAGGTCGCCCGCTACAACGGCATGGAGACCGGCGACAAAATGCGCCAGGGTGAAGTGCTGGCCTTGCCGCGCCGGGCGCCTGCCAGCCTGTCCGAAGGCGGCAGCTCCACCCCGGGCTCTGTGGATATCGCGTCCCTGGCCGGCCAGGCGATCGAAACCGCACCGCTGACCTCGCCCAATCCGGGCTCGGTGACGACCACCGCGATCCAGCCGGCGCCCAAGCCGCAGCCTGCCAAGGTGCAGCGCGGCCCTGAACCGGTGCGCCACAAGGTGAAACGCGGCGAGACCGCCTATACCATCTCGCGGCTGTATCAGGTGCCGGTGAAGTCGCTGGCGGAATGGAACGGCCTGGGCAGCGATTTCGCGGTGCGCGAAGGCCAGTTCCTGCTGATCCCGCTGAAAGCAGAGCGCACAGCGGAGGTGACCCCTGCCGCAACCGCCGTTCCGGTGGCGGTGACCGAACCCGGCACCGGGTCCGAAACGCCGGTGCCGCCCAGCGCCAGCAAGCCTTTGCCGGAAGAGAAAGTGGAGCCCGCCGCAGTCAAGCCCGCGGCCGAGACCCTGCCCAAACCGGAACTGCCGAAACCCACCCGCGCCAGCAGCGCGGCGATGGCCTATCCGGTGCGGGGGAAGATCATCAAGACCTACTCGAAGGGCCGCAATGACGGGATCGACATCGCTGCCGCGCCCGGCGCGCCGGTCAACGCCGCCGAAGCCGGCACCGTGGCCGCGATCACCAAGGATTCCAACAACGTGCCGATCGTGGTGATCCGCCACAGCCAGAAGCTGCTGACGGTTTACCAGAACGTCGACAACATCACCGTCAAGAAGGGCGAGAGCGTCGCCCGCGGCCAGCGCATCGCCTCGTTGCGCGGCGGCGATGACGCCTACGTGCATTTCGAGGTCCGCGACGGATTCGAAAGCATCGACCCGCTGAGCTACCTGAACTGACAGAGGTAAAGCTCTGTTAACATGCAAAAGCCCGGCTGGCTGGCCGGGCTTTTCCCGTTTCCGGCAACTCTCAGCGCCCTGTGTGTCCTAGCGCAGCGCCACCCCGTGCCGCCCGGCCAGATCGGTGAAGAATTGCCAGGCGACCCGGCCAGAGCGCGCGCCCCGGGTGGCCTGCCACTCTACCGCCTCCGCCCGCAATCCCTCTGCGTCCACCTTGACACCGTAAGCGGCGCAATAGCCCGCGATCATCGCCAGGTAGTCGTCTTGATCGCAGGGGTGGAAGCCCAGCCACAGGCCAAAGCGGTCCGAAAGGGAGACCTTCTCCTCCACCGCCTCGGACGGGTTGATGGCGCTGGAGCGCTCGTTCTCGATCATGTCCCGCGGCATCAGGTGGCGGCGGTTGGAGGTGGCATAGAACACCACATTCTCCGGCCGCCCCTCGATCCCGCCGTCCAGCACCGCCTTGAGGCTTTTGTAATGCTGGTCGTCATGGCTGAACGACAGGTCATCGCAGAACAGGATAAACCGGTGCTCCGAGCCGCGCAGGTGGTTCAACAGCCGCGCGACCGACGGCAGATCCTCGCGCTGCAGCTCCACCAGTTTCAAGTCCGGGTGATCGCCGGCCAATGCCCCGTGCACGGCTTTGACAAGGCTCGACTTGCCCATGCCGCGGGCGCCCCACAACAGCGCGTTGTTGGCGGCGAACCCCTGCGCAAAACGGCGGGTGTTCTCCAAGAGCGTATCGCGGGAACGGTTGATGCCGACCAGCAGGTCGAGATCCACCCGGTTCACCTGTTCAACGGCCTCCAGCCGCTCCGGCCCCACATGCCAGACAAAGGCGCTGGCCGCGTTGAAATCGGGGGTTTCCAAAGGCGCCGGAGACATCCGCTCCAGCGCCTCGGCAATGCGGGTCAATGCGATCTGGTCCATGGGGTGCCTCCGTCGGTAAGTCGACGGATTTCAAAGCATGTTCCGGCAAGGCCGGCAAGGGGAAGAACCGGCCTAAGCCAGGCCCTTGCGCCGCGCTGCCATTCTGCGGCCGTCCCGGATGTTCAATCCCATCATGGTGAGATTCAGCGCGCCGGCCAGCAGCTCAACGCCCTGCACAAAGACGAAGGCACCGTCAAAGTTTCCGGCACTTGCCTTGGCTTCAAGGAAGAAGGCCGCCGGCAGGAGGATCAGCAAACCGTTCGCGGCAATCAAGGGCATGCGTTTTTTCTTCGCAGCGGCCGGCGCATCTTTACGCCGCCGCCCGATGGCCATGCCAGATCCACCAGCGATGGCCATCGCCGGGATCAGGGCAAACATGCCAATAAGGATTCTGGATTTGACCAGGGCTATGGTTTCCGGTGTTCCAAAGGCCTCGCTCAGCACCGTGGAACTCCAAAACGTCAGGATGATCAGAAAGGCGGTGACACCTGCGGCTGCGTGAATTTTCTGTTTCATGGCTGTTGCATCCCAAACAGGTCAGGCGACGCAATGGTTGGCGACTGCCAGTTTCTTGAACAAATGCGGCCGCGTGACCGCGCTTTCCGGGTATCGGGCAATCCGGCTTTGAAACTCGGGGTTCATGAAGGCCGCGCGAAAGCTTTGGACATCCTGCCAGACAGCATAATTCACGTATGTGGCGCTGCCTGCGATCCCCTTGTGCATCTGCGTCGAAATGTACCCGGGCTGCGACTTCATGAAGTCGGCGTCATGCGCCCAAGCCTCCAGCAAGGCCTGCTCATCAGACGGGTCGATGGTGAACACATTCATCAGAACAACAGGCCCTTCCCGGGCCTCCATCTGATCGGCAAGCGTGACGGCGGCGTCCAGTTCAGCAAGTCCAGGCATGTCGGTTCCTTTCAATTAATATAGCTTGCTATGTATCATTGCATAGCTTGCTATTCAAGTGCAGATGAGAACTATGGAATTCGAGAAAGAAAACTCCGCCGGTTATCTGGTCAACCACACCGCCCGCCTGTTTGCTGCCGGGCTGCAGGAGCGCATCACTCCGCTTGGCATCACCATCGGGCAATTCCCCATCCTGCTGGAACTCTGGGTCAAGGACGGGGTGACCCAGCGCGAGCTTCTGGAAAAACTGGCGCTGGAACAAGCGACCCTGGCCAATACGCTGAACCGCATGGAAAGAGACGGGCTGATCGTCAGAAAGAAACACCCTGCGGACGCGCGGTCGCAGCAAATTTGGCTGACAAAAAAAGGACAGGCGCCCCGGGACAGTGCCTACCAGGCCGCCAACGATCAGAATGAACATTCCCTAGCGCCCCTGTCAGACGAGGAAAGAGAGCAGTTCCTGGGCTTGATGCGGCGGATCATCAATGCTGCGCACAGCGGCTGACTGCACGCCCGGCGGCCTCCTCGCCCCCGGTCAAACGTAAAAAAAGCGCGCCCTCTCAGGCGCGCTTCTTCGTTTCAAACCGTCTCCGGCTTACTTGTCCTTGCCGTCCTCGGCCTCGAACTCGGCCATCATCGGATCGTCTGGATGGGCATCCATCTCATCCTCATCATCATAGTAGCCGTCGGCGCGCAGCTGCGCCTCGCGCTTGGCCTCGACCCGGCGGACCAGGAAGATCGAGATTTCATAAAGCCCGTAAACCACCACAAACAGGATGATCTGGGTGATCACATCCGGCGGCGTCACCAGTGCGGCCAGCACCAGGATCGCCACCACCGCATATTTGCGGACCGAGCCCAGGCCCTCGGCGCTGACCAGACCCGCCTTGCCCATCAGCGTCAGCAGCACCGGCAGCTGGAAACACAAGCCAAAGGCCACGATGAACTTGATCGTCAGGTTCAGATACTCCTGCGCAGAGCCCTGGAACACCACGCTGAGGCCCTGAGTGACCTCCTCGCCGGTAATCGCCTCGCCAGAGGCGCCGAACTGCTGGAAGCCCAGGAAGAAGTCATAGGCCAGCGGGGTGACGACGTAGAAGGCAAAGCTCGCGCCCAGCAGGAACATGAAGGGCGAGGCCACCAGGAACGGCAGGAACGCGCCCTTCTCAGACTTGTACAGCCCCGGCGCCACAAACCGCCACATCTGGAAGCCGATATAGGGAAACGCCAGAATGAAACCGCCCAGGAAGGAGATCTTGATCGCGACAAAGAAGCCCTCCTGCGGGCTGATGAAGATCAGCGAGCAGTCCTGGCCGCTCTCGGCCAGCACCTGGCACAGGGGCGCGGTGAGGAAGTTGAACACCGGCGTTGCCACGGTGAAACAGATCACCATGCCCACGATAAACGCCAGCACCGAATGGATCAGCCGGGTGCGCAGCTCGGCCAGATGTTCGATCAGCGGCGCGCTTGAGTCGTCGATCTCATCCGTGTTGCTCATGGCTTGGCCTCATCATCCGTCTTCAGCGCCGCCTCGGCGGCATCCGCCTTGGCCATCGCCTCTTCCGCCTCGCGCGCCTTGCGCTCCGCTGCGGCCCGCGCGGTGGAGGCCTGGATCTTCTTGGCATCCTCCGCGCGCTGCGCCGCCAGCTTTCCGGTCTCGCTATCGGGATCGAATTTGGTCGGGTCGATCGACGAGGCCATCTCCTGCGCCGCCTGCTTGACCCCGTCCATGGCAGAGCCCATAGGGTTCGACGCGGCCTTCAGGCCCTTGGCGACCTCATTGACTCCGGCCTCATCCGCCGCGTCATGCATCGCCCGGCTGAACTCGCGCGCCATCCCCTTGGCCTTGCCCACGAACCGCCCGACATTGCGGAACAGCACCGGCAGGTCCTTGGGGCCGACCACGATCAGCGCGACAATGCCGATGACCAGCAGTTCGGTCCACCCAAGATCGAACATCCGCGCTTAGACCTTATCTTTTTCGGTCTCGGGGGTCACGTCCTTGGCCGAGTCCGCGGAGTCCTGCTCCAGTTCATTGCTGCCTTCGCTGATGCCCTTCTTGAACGAGGTGATGCCTTTGCCGACCTCGCCCATCAGCGAAGAAATCTTGCCGCGGCCGAACAGGACCAGAACCACAACGGCGATGAGCAGCAGGCCAGGCAGGCCGATGTTGTTGAGCATGAAAGTCTCTCCTTACGTGATCCGGCGCGGATTGGCGGCGCCGGTGGAATTGTTCGCTACGGGTTTAGCGCGCGGGCTGCTTTGAGCGAAAGCAACAAGCCGTGCAGAAATGCCCCCCAGCGGGCGGATTTGGCAGTTTTTGCCGCCCGCCCGCATCCAACTGACAGGTTTATGTCAGTTGCGGTGCGGTAAATCCAGCCCATCACAGCAAATCAGGAGAAACGTGATGACCAAACATGTCGCCGAAATCGTGACCTTCAAACTGGCTGATGGCATCAGCACGGCGGATTTCACCGCTCTGATGCAGCGCACCGAAGGGTTTGTGCGCGCCCAGGCGGGCTTTGTCACCCGCCAGCTGAGCCAGGGCGCGGATGGCCGCTGGACCGACTACGTGGTGTGGAAGGACATGGCCACCGCGCAAAAGGTGGCGCAGGACTTCATGCAGCAGGATTTCAGCCCGGAGGTGATGGCGGCGATTGCCCCCGGCAGCACCCAAATGCGCCACGAAGAGGTTCAGTGGCAGATGGCCCCCTGACCCCTTGGGGCTGCGCCGCTCCCGGGCGGGCGCAGCCCTTGACCTCCTCCCTCCCCCGCGCGAAGGCTAGGGCCATGCGCCGCACCGACCGCCTTTTCGAAATCATCCAGATCCTGCGCGACGGGAAGCTGCACCGCGCCCAGGACATCGCCGAACGGCTGGAGGTTTCCACCCGCACCATCTACCGCGACATGGACACGCTGATGGCCTCCGGCGTGCCGGTGGAGGGTGAGCGCGGCGTCGGCTACATGGTGCGCGAGCAGATCAGCCTGCCGCCGCTCACCCTGACGCCGGAGGAGCTGGAGGCGCTGAACCTCGGCATGGCCATCGTGGCAGAGGCCGCCGATCCGGACCTCAAGGCCGCCGCCCAGTCGCTGGCGGCCAAGGTGGATGCGGTGCTGCCGGAGCAAACCATCGCCGAGGCCGACGCCTGGAAATTCGCGGTCTACCCGTTTGCGGACGCGGCGCGCGCCCTGGCCCACATGCCGGCGCTGCGGGCCGCGATCAAAGCCCGCCAGAAGCTGCAGCTGAGCTACCGCCGCATCGACGGCACCCTGACCGAACGCAAAATCCGCCCGCTGCACATGGAATACTGGGGCCGTGTCTGGACCCTGACCGCGTGGTGCGAAACGCGGCAGGATTTCCGGGTATTCCGGGTCGACCTGATCGAAAACGCACAGGCCCTGCCCGAGCTGTTCGTGGATGAACCCGGCAAACGTCTGCAGGACTACGATCCATACGGCTCCTAAGGTCCTCTCTTCTTCTGGCCGAAAATATCCCGGGGGAGCCGCCACAGGCGGCGAGGACAGCGCCCCCCTGTCCCAGCTCATAGCTTTCACGCCGGGTCTCAGGTCCGCCTCAGGACTGTACGCAGCGCCGCGGAACATCCGGGCGGGCTCACACAGCGCGGCTTGCACCGCGCAGACGCGGAACACTTGGCCTGCCTGCTGCGTTGAGATGCTGACAGCACCAGGAGCCCGCGCCGATGTCCCAATCCCCGCTTCCCCCTACCCTGCATATCGCCCCCACCCTGATCACTCTGCTCGCCGCCTATGCCGTCCTCGGCTGTTTGCTGCTGGCTGGTTCGGTGATAGCCGCCGATTTCGTCGTGCCGGACCATGACTGGGTCGCGGACACGATCAGCGACCTTGGCGCGGGGCGCTATGAATTCATCGTTGATTCGGGGCTCTATGCCTTCTCCGCCGCGCTGGTGGCCATCGCTGTTGCCGCCTCCCATGTGCATCTGGGCGGCCGCGGCTGGAGTTTCGGAATCGTCGCTTTTGCGCTGATGGGGCTGATTGTCTTCCTGGTCGGCGCGCGCAACGAATACGGCGACAGCGACAACGAGGGCGTGGTGATCCACATCTACCTCGTCTACGCACTGGGGGTGCTGATGGCGGTCGCGCCCTGGGTGATGGCAGGTGCGGCGGGTCAGATGGGCCAAGGCTACACCCGGATGCTGCGGGCCATTGCAGTGATCTGGACGCTGACGGCGCCGGTGTTCTTTTTCCTGCCCACCGGCATCGACGGCGTGTACGAGCGCGGCCTGGGCCTGCTGGCGATCGTGGCCGTCTGCACCATGGCGCACTTGCTGCTGCGGTACGGGCGCGCGTTGCGCTGACAGCTGCCGCACCAGCAGTCGATGTGCTGGGGCGGCGTTTACCTTTGTGCAAATACTCCGGGGGGGCCGCCAGCGGCGGCGGGGGAGCGCCCCCTAGCCGAGTTCGAAACTTGTCACGCCGAAAATCAGGTCCGTCTCCAGCTGCGGCGCGGCGCCCCGGTACATCCGGGCGGTCTCAAAAACCGGCGCCAGCCCGAGGACGCGCGCCATGTCCACCGCCGCAGAATGGGGTTCCGGCACATCCAGGAACACCTCCTGCCCGGCCGGCAGCTCCTGCAGCAGGCGCGCCAGCACTGCCTCCGCCGCCGGACGGGAGGCCGCCACCAGCGGCCCGATCTTGCAGCCGCTGCCGCAGGGCCGAAGGGTGCCGAACCCGGCAAAGTCCCCATCCTGATACGCGGCAAAGGAGTGGTGCCCCTCCGCCCCCAGCCACTGCTGCCAGAAGGCCCGGCGCGGTGCCGGGAAAACGCGGGCGTCCAGCGCCTCCAGCTCCGGCGTGGGGGCACTCAGCGGGGACAGTTCAAAATCCGCAGACGCCTCCGGCCTGCCGGCAGGCACCCCGCCAAAGCGGATATTGCGGTACGCCAGCTCAAAGCCTGAGCGGCAGTAATTCCCTTGCTGATCCACCACCCCGTCAAGGCCGACAACCCGGTCCCCGGCATGTTCCAGCGCGTTCTGCCACAGCGCATAGCCATAGCCCTGCCCGCGGTATTCCGGCGCCACGATGTAGAAGCCGAGGAACGAAAACGCCTGCCCGTAATTCACCACTGAGATGCAGGCGATCATCCGCCCGTCCAGGAAGCCGCCCCAGAATCCTTCGGGATCAACGCTGGCAAAGCATGCCGCATCGCTGTGCCCTGGGTTCCAGCCTTCGCGCGCGGCCCAGTCCACAGCGGTCTCGATTTCCGCAGGCGCCAACGCCCGGATCTGATAGCTGCCCTGCATCTGCACCTCCTGTTTCACCGGGTGCAGAATGCCCCTTGAACCTCAGGCGGGAAAGACGAAACAGCGGTTGCGGCGCACTGTCAGCCACATCACCCGGCCCTTTTCCGGCAGGAAGACATTCGGCACCGTCGCCTTAAGGACTGAGCCGTCGAAGTCCATGCGGAACTCGACCAGGCTTTCGCTGCCCAGGAAGCGGGCACGCTCCACTACTGCGCGCGCGGCAACGCCATCGCTGGGAGTGGGCAGCGGCCCCTGGCCGCCGCGGTCGAAGTCGATGCGCAAATGCTGCGGGCGGAACACGATCTCCACCGCGGTGCCATCGGCCACCCCCGGCGCGAGGAACTCGCCAAAGGCGGTGCGCGCCAAGGCGCCGTTCACCTCGGCCTTCAGCACGTTCACGTCGCTGAAGAACGCCACCGCCGCCTTGTCCACCGGGTGAGTATAGACGTTGTAAGGCGCGCCCTGCTGCACGATCTTGCCGCCCCGCATCAGGGCGATCTCGTCGGCCATCCGCATCGCCTCTTCCGGCTCATGCGTGACCAGCAGGACGGCAGCGTCCTCTTCCTTCAAGAGGCTCAGCGTCTCATCCCGGATGCCGTCGCGCAGCCGGTTATCAAGGCCCGAGAACGGCTCATCCATCAGCATGATCCGCGGCCTGGGCGCAATCGCGCGCGCCAGCGCCACCCGCTGCTGCTCACCGCCCGAGAGCTGGTGCGGGTAGCCGTCGATAAAGCGCTTGAGCGACACCCGGTTCAACAGCTCCTCCACCCGCGCGCGCTTCTCGTCCTTGCTGCCCTTCAGGCCAAAGCCGACGTTGTCAGCAACGCTCAGGTGCGGGAACAGGGCAAAGTCCTGGAACATCAGCCCGATCTTGCGCCGCTCCGGCGGCACCCGGAACACAGTGTCACAGATCAGTTTGCCATCGACATAGATCTCGCCGCTGTCCTGCATCTCCACCCCGGCGATCATCCGCAGCGTGGTGGACTTGCCGCAGCCCGAGGGCCCCAAAAGGCAGGTCACCTGCCCTGCCTGGATCTGCAATGAGACATCGTCGACCACCGCGCGGCCCTCGAAGAAGCGCCGGATATTGCGGATCTCCAGCCGCGGCGGGGCCATGGTGCTGTGCATCTCGGCGGGGGCAGTGTTCATGAGGCCTCGGGGCTGTTTCCGATGAAAACGCTTGGGTTCACGCCGGGATAGCAACCCTGCTCAGCCGCCGCAAGCGGTCAGAAAAGCAGCAGACGGTCAAGAAACCACGCTGAGGGCGGCGTCCGTCCGAGGGCGGGGAAGCGAAGCGTCCGCCCGTGCGGGCGGACGGACGCTGCCCGGCGGTGCCGCCGGGCGGTAGATTTCAATTGCGAATGGACCGTTCTAACAACACCCTGCCGCGGCGCCGTTCTGCTCCAGCCCGTTGAAAGGCGAATTGCCGCCGCACCCCTCGAAAATCCCATAGTGGGTCTCGAACGAGCCGATGAACTCGAAATGCGGCGCCAGGCGAGTGTCCTGCAGCATCATCCATGTATTGCCGCAGACCGGAAACACCTTGCCCGCCTCGATGATGTGGTGGTCGTCCAGTGCAAACACATGCGGCGCGTGCTCGATTGTGCCTTTATAGATCACCGCCTGGCCGTAATCCTCGCAGGCGGGCTCCAAGGCAGGCAGCTTGAACAGCCGGTAGGTGGCTGACAGAAACTTGAGCGGCTGCACTCGCTTCTCCAGCACCGGATTTTCGATGGTCAACAGGCGCGAGGTTACCATCCGCGGGTCCTTGAACCCGGATTCCGTGGCGATGCTCAGGAAGTCATTCCAATACAGCGCGCCGGACAGGCATTCGCCATAGAGCACCTCATCCTCCGCCATCACCTGCGGCACCCGGCGGTCGGCGTAGACGTCGGAGAAATACATCTCCCCGCCCTCTTTCAGCAGATGATGCGCGCCGCGCAGCACAGCGCCCTTGTCGGTGGCCAGGTTGATCACGCAGTTGGAGACGATGATGTCAAAGGAGCCCGGCTCCAGGTCCAGTTCCTCCAGCTTTTCAATATAGCCGTGGTGGAACTCGACATTCGGCTTGGCATAGCCAAAGGCCTCGGCGTGGTAGTCCTGATGGCGCCGCGCCACCTCCAGCTGCGCCGGGGTCATGTCGACACCCACCACCTTGCCATGCTCCCCCACCAGCGCCGACAGCGCATAGACATCGCGGCCCGCACCGCAGCCCAGATCAAGGATGCGCGCGCCCTCCAGCGCCTCCGGCGCGATCAGGCCGCAGCCGTAATAGCGGGTCAGCACCTCGTCATGGATCTTGGATAGAACCGCCTTCACATGGTCCGGCACATCGTCCGGCGTGCAGCAGGCGTTGGTCTGGAGATCGCCGCTGCCCTGCAGCACCTCGCCGTAATAGGTCTGCACGTTTTCATGTTTCATGGAGGCGCCTTTCCTGATGGTTCCGGACCATTGGGATAGCGCCCCCCAAGCACCCGGGCAATCGGGCTGGCGGGAAGTCTGACGCAAGTGTGATTGAGTGTGCGATACAAAGCTCTGAGGACAGTGCCGGTCCGCGGACGGGCGCTGCCCGGCGTGCCGCCGGGCGAACGAGGAGTGTGTACGTTAACTCACCCTTCCGGCAGCAGCTCAAACGCTGCCTCGGCGCGTACCTTGCCGTTCACCATCAGCTCGATCCGGTGCGGTCCCGGCACCAGCTTGAAGGTCGTCGCATCGCCTTTCAGCTTGTGCTTCTTTCCAAGCTCCAGCGTGCCGCCGGCGATCCGTGCCTGTTTCAGCTTAAACACCTTAGCCGAAGCCTTGCCGCCAGGGCGCTGGAAATGCAGGATATAATCCACAAGCACCGGCGCGTCGGCAGCGCCTTCCAACCGACAGGAGAGATCCAGCGCTTCGCCGATGCGCACGGCTTCCGGAACAGTGACAGACGCATCCAAGATCAGTTCCGGGTCATACCCCAGCATCGCCATCGCCCGCGGATGGCCCGCCTTGACCAGCCCGCGCAGGGCGTGGGAGGTCATCCAGTCCAGCTCCTTGCGGTCCTGCTGGCCAGCCTCGCGCCAGCCCTGCAACCGGTCCACCACCAGGTCCGGATCCTTCTTGGCAATGTCATTCAGATGGTTGGCTACCGAGCGGGTGACATAGCGCGTGCCGTCCCCGTGCAGCCGGTCCAAAAGCGGCAGCGGCTCTGCCAGTTGCAGCCCCACCGCTTCACCCCAGGGCAGCCGCGGGCGGGTGCCTTCACTGACCAGCCGCCGCACATGATAACTGCTGTGTCCGGCCCAGTCGTTCATCCGTTCCAGCACCTCCGCGGGCCAGCGGTTCAGGAACGGCCGGATCGCCCATTCCATCGAAAACCGCTGGGTGATCTCTTCCAGCAGGTCCAGCGACAGATCCCGGTGCGCCTCAAGCCCCCGCGCGGCGACATACTCCCCCAAGGGGGCAAAGATGAAATCGCCAAAATCATCATCCGTCTTATCCGGGTCCAGCGGCGGCGGCAGCGCTTTCACCAGCACCGGCGCTGCCTCCGGCAACGGGTCCGGCAAGTGATCCGCCAGCACCTGCGCAATCAGCGTGATCCGCTGCTTCAGCTCCAGCGCCGGCAGCTCCGCCATCACCTGGGCTTCAAAGGTTTCAGCATCAAACCCAGTCTCAGCCGCGGAAAAAAGGCCCGCCAGATAGCGGACCTTGCCGCGGTTGAACAGCTGATCCTTCAGGGAAAAACCGCTGGCCATGCACGGCTCCTTACATCGTGGTGTTGGTGGCGCCGCCGTCCAGCAGGATGTTCTGCCCGACCATGAACCCCGCATGCTGCGAGCACATGAAAGCACAGGTCGCGCCGAACTCCTGACGGGTGCCGTAACGGCCCGCCGGGATGGTGGCACAACGCTGCGCCTTGGCGTCCTCCACCGAGATCCCCTGCGCCTTCGCGGCTCCTCCGTCCAGCGCCTCTGCCCGGTCGGTGGCATGAATGCCCGGCTGCAGGTTGTTGATGATGACGCCCTTTCCCGCCACCTGCCGCGCAGTGCCCGCGACATAGCCGGTGAGGCCCGCCCGCGCCGCATTCGACAGCCCCAGCACCGGGATCGGCGACTTGACCGAGACTGAGGTGATATTGACCACCCGCCCCCAGCCGCGCTCCATCATGCCCGGCACCAGCGCCTTGATCAGCGCAATCGGGGTCAGCATGTTGGCATCCAGCGCCTTGATGAAATCCTCGCGGTCCCAATCGGTCCACATGCCCGGCGGCGGCCCGCCCGCATTGGTGACCAGGATGTCCACGCCCTCAGCCGCATCCAGCACCTGCTGCTGCCCCTCCGGCGTGGTCACGTCGGCGGCCACCGTCACCACATCCACGCCATAGGCGTCACGGATCGCCTGCGCCGAGGCCTCCAGCGCCTCCGCCCCGCGGGCATTCATCACCAGGTTCACGCCTGCCTCCGCCAGCGCCTCGGCGCAGCCCAGACCCAACCCCTTGCTGCTGGCACAGACCAGCGCGCGCTTGCCCGAAACACCCAGATCCATTGTCGTCCTCCCTCGGGAATCTTCACCGTTCGCGCGGAGCTTGCACTGACCGCCCCGCGAAAGCCAGCCCCGCGCGCCCTGCCCCAAACGTTAACTGGTCGGAAAATCCGCCTCTTCCGGACCGTTTTCTGCCACATTTCTGCGGCAAATCTATTGGACAGCGCCCCGCACGGGCCCACAGTGGGAACGAAACACAAAGCCGCTCATGGGACAGACCTTGACCGCCAGCCTCACCTCCGTCCAGGCCTGCCTGGCCGAGCATTTCCGTGCCGAATGCGGCGCCAATGCAGGCGACCCGCTGGGCGTGCTCGAGGATCTGGTGCTGGATGACGTCTACATGCTCGATGCCGCCTCTGCACAGCGGCGGCTGGGCATCGCCGCCCATCACGACGGCAGCCTCTCCATTGCGGAGAACTCCGCGCTTGGCACCCCCGGCGCCGCGCTGCACCTGGATTGCCTGCTGACCCTGATGCCCGACCGCGGCCCCAACACCGAAACCCTGGTGATGGTGGAGGCCGACGCCGAAGGCTACATCGCTGGCATCTACCTGGTGCCGCTCGCCCCCTTGCAGCCGCAGATGCCCTATACCCTGGTCAAGGCTGAGCGCGAGCCTGCCCGGCGCAAGCTGGCGCAGTCGGCCTGCGTCTCCTTTACCCGCGGCACCTGCATCACGCTGTCCACCGGCGCGCAGCGCCCCATCGAAGACATGCGCCCCGGCGACCGCGTCCTCACCCGCGACGACGGCATCCAAGAGGTGCGCTGGGTCGGCCAGTCCACCCTGCGCGCGGTCGGCGATCTGGCCCCGGTCCTGATCCGCAAGGGCGCCTTGAACAACGCCCGCGACCTGATCGTCAGCCCCGCCCACCGGCTGATGGTCTACCAGCGCAGCGACGAGATCGGCGCCGGCGCCCCAGAGATCCTGGTCCGCGCCCGCGACCTGGTGAACGGCGACAGCGTGGTGGTGCTGGACGGCGGCTTTGCCGATTACTTCCAAATCCTGTTCGACCGCCACCACATCATCTACGCCGAGGGCATCGCCGCCGAGAGCACCTTCCTCGACCCCGTCACCCGCCCCGCGCTGCCGGAGGATATCTGGGTCACGCGCTCAGCACACCAGCACGCCCCCCTGCCCGCCGCCCACAAGCGCGGCGCCCATGGGCTGGATGTGAGCCGGTCACTCTTGGACCGGCCTGATGCGGTGGGGCTGCTGAAGCGGGCTTCGTTGCGGTAGGTGCTCAATGAGGCCCCGGCCTGCCAATCCGCTGTGCCTTCAAGCGCCGCCTGATTTGCTCCGCGAAAGTTGAAGTCCTGATCAGGGTGTCACCGCAAAATGCGCTCCAGCAGTTCATGCCGGCGGAACGGTTTTGAGAGGAAGTCGTTCATGCCTGCAGCCAAACAGGCTTCGACATCGCTGGGTTGCGCGTTGGCGGTCAGTGCAATGATCGGACATTCCGGCAGCTCAGCTTGCTGTTCATGCTCGCGTATCAGGCGCGTTGCTTCCAGCCCGCCAAGGACGGGCATGGACAGGTCCATCAGGATCAGGTCACTGCCATCGGCCTTGTAGGCATCCAGCGCAATCTGGCCATTTCCGGCGAAACGAAGCTCGGCACCGGTCGATTTCAGCATCTTGCGAACAACCAACTGGTTGGTTCTGTTGTCTTCGGCCACCAGAATGCGCATGCCCGAAAGCGCCTCTGGCGGCATTCTGGGAACCGGAATGCCGGATTGAATGTTAAGCGCGGTCCTGTGAGCCTGGGAACGGACCGCCGCCGAGGTGCTTGCCTGTTGTGCAGCGCGCCAGTCCGGCTGCGGCAGATCCAAGCCCACCGTAAAGACCGACCCTTCGCCGGGCATGGACGATGCGGTGATTGTGCCCCCCATCCGCTCCACCAGCGCCCGGGTGATCGCCAGCCCCAGGCCGGTCCCCTCAATCACACGCGCAGCGCGGCGGTCGACCTGTTCGAACGCGGAAAAGATCCACTTAAGCTGAGTTTTCTCAATCCCTATGCCGGTGTCGCTGACCTGAATGCGCAGGGGCAAGGTTGCGGCCCCGGGATCATAGGTGACGCTGACGCACACATGTCCGTCTTCGGTGAATTTGATCGCGTTGCCCAGCAGGTTCATCAGAATCTGGCGGATCTTGCTGGCATCGCCGGTAAATTCGCGGGGTGCGTTGTCGGGGTAATCCGTGCGCAGTTCAATGCCCTTGTAGGCGGCTCTGGCCCACAGCAGGGTTCCAACATCCTGAACAAGCTCCAGCAGTGAAAACGGCGCGTCGTGAAGCGATATCTTGTCGGCCTGGATCTTGGAAAAGTCGAGCACGTCATTGATGACACTGAGCAACGCAGTCGCCGAGTTGAAGATCGTGTCTGCAAACAGCTGCTGCTGCTCGTCCAGTTCCGTCTCCTTCAGCAACTCACAGATTCCGATGATTCCATTCATCGGCGTCCTGATTTCATGGCTCATATTGGCCAGAAACCGCTCCTTGGCCTGGCTCGCCTCCTCGGCCTTATCGAGGGCCAGTTTGGTGAGCTCCAGGGCCTCGTCCCGCTCCCGTTCCGATGTGACATCAGACGAGGAGCCGACCAAGTAAGTCAGGCGGCCATCCTTGTTAAACACCGGCCGCAGTGTCGTGCTGAGGTATTTGGCCTTATGCTCCGTGGGAAGGACAATGTCATATGTCGCCTCCTCGCCGCTGCTGATGACTGCCAAATGATGGTTCAAGGCGCGGCGGCCGGTCGCCCCGCCATAAAGCTCAAGCGCCGTCTTGCCTGCGTAATCACTGTACTTGAACTTAGTGAACTGCCGCGACTTAGTATTCATGGCGACATAGCGCGGCAACCCGTCTTTGCCCACCTCCAGGACGATCACGGCAAGTTCAACTGCGTCCAGAATTTCAAAATGATCGGAGAATTCACCCAGTTGCACGTGCCGGTCCTAAAACGGATAAGTCTATAAGTTCCTGTACCACACAGGCCTAGCGTAAACGTTACAGAAAAAGCGTTAGCAAAATACAGGCAAGACAGAATTCGGTCCTGTCCAGCGGCCAGGATACGGGGACAGCCGTTTTCCTTGCCTCTTTCGCGGTTTGTGGATACAGCCACCCGCATGTTGGACACCGCTGCAAACCGCCCCGAACTGCCGCCCGAAATAGCGCGGCGCCGGACCTTTGCGATCATCTCGCACCCGGACGCCGGCAAGACCACGCTGACTGAAAAGTTCCTGCTGTACGGCGGCGCGATTCAGATGGCCGGACAGGTGCGCGCCAAGGGTGAGGCGCGGCGCACGCGCTCGGACTTCATGCAGATGGAGAAGGACCGCGGGATCTCCGTCTCCGCCTCGGCGATGTCTTTTGATTTCAGCGGCTTCCGCTTCAATCTGGTAGACACGCCCGGCCACTCGGACTTTTCCGAGGACACCTACCGCACCCTGACGGCGGTGGATGCGGCGGTGATGGTGATAGACGGCGCCAAAGGTGTGGAAAGCCAGACCCAGAAGCTGTTCGAGGTCTGCCGCCTGCGCGACCTGCCGATCCTGACCTTCTGTAACAAGATGGACCGCGAGAGCCGGGACACCTTTGAAATTATTGACGAAATCCAAGAAATGCTGGCGATCGACGTGACCCCCGCCAGCTGGCCTATCGGGGTGGGCCGCGATTTCATCGGCTGCTACGACATGCTGCGCGACCGGCTGGAGCTGATGGACCGCGCCGACCGCAACAAGGTGGCGGAAAGCATCGAGATCAACGGCCTGGACGACCCCAAGCTGGCCGAGCATGTGCCGGAGCATCTTCTGGAAAAGCTCTTGGAAGAGGTTGAGATGGCGCGCGAGCTGCTGCCCGCCCTGGACCCGCAATCGGTGCTTGAGGGCCACATGACGCCGATCTGGTTCGGCTCCGCCATCAACTCCTTCGGCGTCAAGGAACTGATGGACGGCATCGGCAAATACGGCCCCGAGCCGCAGCCCCAATCCGCCGAGCCCCGTCAGGTCAGCCCGGAGGAAAAGAAGGTCGCCGGATTTGTCTTTAAAGTTCAAGCCAATATGGACCCCAAGCACCGCGACCGGGTGGCGTTTGTGCGGATGGCAAGCGGCCACTTCAAGCGCGGCATGAAACTGACCCATGTGCGCACCAAAAAGCCGATGGCGGTGTCCAACCCGGTGCTGTTCCTGGCCTCCGACCGGGAACTGGCGGAAGAAGCCTGGGCCGGCGACATCATCGGCATCCCCAACCACGGCCAGCTGCGCATCGGCGACACGCTGACCGAGGGAGAGGCGATCCGGGTGACCGGCATCCCGTCGTTTGCGCCGGAATTGCTGCAAGGCGTGCGCGCCGGCGACCCGATGAAGGCCAAGCATCTGGAAAAGGCGCTGATGCAGTTTGCCGAGGAAGGCGCGGCCAAGGTGTTCAAACCCTCGATCGGCTCCGGATTCATCGTTGGTGTCGTCGGGCAGCTGCAGTTTGAGGTACTCGCCTCCCGGATCGAGATGGAATACGGCCTGCCGGTGCGGTTTGAAGCGAGCCAGTTCACCTCGGCCCGCTGGGTCAGCGGCGACAAGGCGGCGGTGGACAAGTTCACCAACGCCAACAAGCAGCACATCGCCCATGACCACGATGGTGACATCGTCTATCTGACGCGGCTGCAGTGGGATATCGACCGGGTGGTGCGGGATTATCCCGACCTGCACCTGACCGCGACCAAGGAAATGATGGTCTGACAAGAACGCCCGGCCTTCCGGGCGTTCTTCCTTGCATCCTTCTGCGGCCGCCAGCAGATTCGCCGGCCCGGCCGCAGCACCGCAATTGCCCTGGACACTTCCCGGATTCCGGGTGATTTGTTTCCTTTCTGCATAGCCAGCAGGCAAAAATACTGGAAAATCCGGCATTAATTGACGATGGCCCGGGATTTTGATATGCCCCGCAGCGAGCCGGAAGCTGCCATCCCGCATGACCTTTGCGGATCCGGCTGGAACACACACGCGCGGGCCAGGTCAGTGTCCGCAATGACGGACACAGATGACAAAATTTACCGATCTGAACCTGAATCCCAAGGTCCTCAAAGCTATTGAGGAAGCTGGTTACGAAACCCCCACGCCGATCCAGGCCGGTGCGATCCCGCCCGCGCTGGAAGGGCGCGATGTTCTGGGAATCGCCCAGACCGGCACTGGCAAGACCGCGTCGTTCACGCTGCCGATGATCACCCTGCTGGCCCGTGGCCGCGCCCGCGCCCGGATGCCGCGCAGCCTGGTGCTGTGCCCGACCCGTGAGCTGGCCGCCCAGGTGGCGGAAAACTTCGACACCTATGCCAAGCATGTGAAGCTCACCAAGGCGCTGCTCATCGGCGGTGTGTCCTTCAAGGAGCAGGACGCGCTGATCGACAAGGGCGTCGACGTGCTGATCGCCACCCCGGGCCGCCTGCTGGACCATTTCGAGCGCGGCAAGCTGCTGCTCACCGGCGTGCAGATCATGGTGGTGGACGAGGCCGACCGGATGCTCGACATGGGCTTCATTCCGGATATCGAACGCATCTTCTCGCTGACGCCGTTCACCCGCCAGACGCTGTTCTTCTCCGCCACCATGGCGCCGGAGATCGAGCGGATTACCAATACCTTCCTGTCGGGTCCGGCCCGCATCGAAGTGGCCCGCCAGGCCACCGCGTCGGAGACCATCGAACAGGCAGTGGTGCAGGTCAAACCGTCGCGCCGCGACCGCGAGGGCAGCGAAAAGCGCACGGTCCTTCGCGCGCTGATCGACGGCGAGGGCGACAAGCTGACCAACGGCATCATCTTCTGCAACCGCAAGACGGACGTGGATATCTGCGCGAAATCGCTGAAGAAATACGGCTATGACGCCGCTGCCATTCACGGCGACCTGGACCAGAGCCAGCGGACCAAAACGCTGGACTCCTTCCGTGACGGAGCGTTGCGCATCCTGGTGGCTTCGGATGTGGCCGCCCGCGGTTTGGACGTGCCCAGCGTCAGCCATGTGTTCAATTTCGACGTCCCGGGCCATGCCGAGGACTATGTCCACCGCATCGGCCGCACCGGCCGTGCCGGCCGCGAGGGCAAGGCAATCACCATCTGCACGCCGCGCGACGAAAAGGCGCTGGATGCAGTGGAGAAGCTGATCCAGAAGGAAATCACCCGTCTGGAGAACCCGGTGAAAACGGAGCCCAAACGGGAAAAGCCGTCCCGCTCCGCCAAGCCGGACACTGCCAAGCCGGAGAGCGCCAAGCCGGAGGCCAAGGCAGATGCTGAGGCGCGCGCACCCCGCAAGGAGGACAAGCCCGCGCAGAAGCCCGAGCGCTCCTCGTCGCGCGGGAAATACGGCAAGCGCGACGACAAGGCCGTGGTTGGCATGGGCGACCACCTGCCGAGCTTCATCGCGCTCAGCTTTGCCGAACGCCGCGCCAGCTGACCAGCGCCACAGAATATTTCGGGGCCGCTCCTTTTGGGGCGGCCTTTATATTTGCGGCGCCTGCGGCTGCGGCCATGCAGATGCAGCATGAGGACCTTTGCACTTGCAGCATACCGGGTCTTCGAACTTGGCCAGTGTCAGCCCGCGGCAACGGGCGTATAGGAAACGCAACACTGAAACGCGCCATTGATGATGGGCTGAGCCATGAACACCAAAGACACCCAAACCCTGACCATTTCCCATTTCCAGGCCATCGAGGCCCGCGCCCACGAGCTGCGCGCAGAGGCCTTTGCCAACATGATGCGCAGCCTGTTCCGCGCCCTGTTCCGCGCCCCGCGCAAGGTGGTCTCCTGCCCCAGCTGCGCCCGTCCGCTGCACGGCTGAGGCGCCCGCCGGTTCCCGGCAGCAGCAGAAATATGAAAACGCCGCGCGCCCCAAGGGGCCGCGGCGTTTCCTTTTGGCAGCCTGTGTCACTGCTCCCGGTTCAGGAATTCAACGGGATTGAACACGTCCTCATAGGTCCCTGCATCCGCGTACCAGCCTTCAAAAAAATTCTCAGGCTTGGCGATTTCGAGCGCCCTGCTTGTCATGGCAATAATGGCCTCGGTGCCGTCGAAGCCCCAGGTCATCAGGACGCCGGGATCCGGGAGATACAGCCCCCAAACGGCTGAACTTGTGACGCTTTGCGGCAGCAAGTAGCAGGGCTCAGCCTTTCTGAATACCGAAAGCGGCACCGTGTCGCTGTAGTGCCTGAACTCATCCCAGGCTGTGACATGCCGGCAGCCGAAACAGGAGAGGAACTCCTGCACAACGGGCTCCAGTATGGCGGGCAGCCCGTCGTCCTCAGGCAGGTACAGCCGGTTTTCCTGGCAGTAGGCGGCCAGCCGCTTCTGCAGATCAATGCCGGCACGGTTCTGATAGCCGATACAGGCCAGCAGCCAGATCGCCAGGTAAACGTCACTTCAGGGCAGGTCCGGCGCGACAGACTGATGAACCTCCGCCCAGGAAACCGCGTCTCCGCGTGACTTAATCCTGTCACCGAAATTCTCCGGCCGGTCTTCGCAAGGAAGGACGCCTTCATAGATTTCGCTGCCAGCGCGAGAGACCAACATCTCCGCTTTCCGGATCCGGTAAAAGGGATGCAGCGCGACGAACACCTGGTCATAGATCCCTTCCCACCAGGTCAGGATGGGCACCCTGCAGCTGGGATGCTGGATCGCTCTGTTGCGCGTCATGATATCCGCACCTCGAAAACACTTGCTGAGGCAGTCTAATCGGGCGGCCGCCGGACGCAACAGCGCTGCGGGCCCGTCAGGGCGCGCGGCGCTCGGCCCAACGGGACCTGCTGCATTTTTGATGCGGCTTGGGCCGGGCGGGAGAACCGCCCTGCCCCAAAAGATCAGCGCATGCGGCTGACCACCACCGTGACCTCTGGCTTCTTGCCGATTTCGCTGAAAGCGCTCTGGCGGGCGATGCGGCGCAGTTCCTGCTCCAGCTTGTCGTCATCGCGCAGGGTCTTGGCCCCGGCGCGCATCAGGAACTGGTTCAGGTCTTCCTCCATCACGTCCACCAGGGCGGCCTTGGAGCTGCCGGTCTCGGGCAGGCCCTTGACGTCGCACCAGGGCTCGCCCAGCGGCTCGTCCTCTTCATCGAGGATCACAGTAACCACCACATGGCCATTCAGCGCCATGCGGATGCGGTCGCGGACAATGCCGTCCATGGCGCCGTATTTGACGGTGCCGTCCAGATAGGTGCGCCCGGTTTCGATCCACTCGGTCACCTTCGGCGCATCGCCGGTCAGGTCCATCATCATGCCGTTCACCACAACGGCGCTGGCAATGCCCTTTTCCTCGCCCAGGCGGGCGTGCTGACGCAGGTGGCGGTGCTCGCCATGCATCGGGATCAGCATCTTGGGCTTCAGCAGTCTGTGGATCTCCTCCAGGTCCGGGCGGTTGGCATGACCCGAAACGTGGTAGAGGCCGGAACTGTCGTCGACCACATCCACGCCCATTTCCGAGAATTGGTTGATGATGCGGATAACACCCTTCTCATTGCCCGGAATGGTTTTGGAGGAGAACAGGAACAAATCGCCCTCCTTCAGCTCCAGCCCGCGGTACTTGCCGCGCGCCAGCTGCGCGGTGGCGGCGCGGCGCTCGCCCTGGCTGCCGGTGGTGATCAGCATCAGGTTGTCGCGCGGCACATTGCCGGCGTCTTCGGGGCTGATCGTCTTGGGGAAGTCCACCAGAACGCCGGTCTCCACCGCCGCCTCGATCATCCGGCGCATGGCACGGCCCAGCAGGACCACGGAGCGGCCCGCCTTTACCCCCGCCTCCGCGAGGGTCTTCACCCGTGCGACATTGGAGGCGAATGTGGTGGCTGCGACCAGCCCCTTGGCCTCGGAGAACAGCTTGGTGATTTCCTCCGGCAGTTCCGCTTCGGAGCGGCCCGGATGCTGCGAGAACACGTTGGTGGAATCGCAGACCAGCGCCTGGACGCCGTCCTTGGCGATCTCTGACCACATCTCCGGGTCAAAGGGCTCCCCCACCAGCGGATTGGGGTCAAGCTTGAAGTCGCCGGTATGCACCACCCGCCCTGCCGGGCTGTCGATCACCAGTCCGCCGCTCTCCGGGATCGAGTGGCTCATGGGCGCAACACCGATGGTGAAGGGCCCGAGCTTGGTCACCTCGGGCCAGGCCTGCACGGTGTGCACATTGGCCGGATCGTGGCCAGCCTCCTCCATCTTGCGGCGCGCCAGATTGGCGGTAAAGGCGCGGGCGTAGACCGGCACGTTCAGATGCGCGTACATGTGGGCGATGGCGCCGATGTGGTCCTCGTGCCCGTGGGTGATGAAAATCCCCTCCAGCCTGTCGGCGCGGTCCTTGAGCCAAGTCATATCCGGCATGATCAGGTCCACGCCCGGGGTTGTGTCCATGTCGGGGAAGGTCACGCCCAGGTCAACCAGGACCAGCCGTTCCTGGCCCTGCGGGCCATAGCCATAGACATAGGCGTTCATGCCAATTTCACCCGCCCCGCCGAGGGGCAGGTAGATCAATCTTTCACTGCTCATGCGTCAGTACCATTTTCCTTGTTGTATTTATGGATGATCTGCAGCCCATGCATGGTGAGATCGTCCTCATATGCGTCGAACAGATCGGCAGATTGCTGGAACAAAGGCGCCAGCCCGCCTGTCGAGATCACTTTCATGGGCACGCCGCGCTCTGCCTTGATGCGGGTGCAGATTTCGCGGACGAGGCCGACATAGCCCCAGAACACGCCGGACTGCATGCAGGCCACAGTGTTGGTGCCGATGACATTTTCAGGTTTGGATATATCCACATGGGGCAGCGCCGCGGCGGCCTGGTGCAGCGCCTCCAGGCTGAGGTTCACGCCCGGTGCGATCACCCCGCCAACATAGGCGCCGTCCTCTGCCACCACGTCAAAGGTGGTTGCGGTGCCGAAGTCCACCACGATCAGATTGCCGCCATGGGCATCGAAACCGGAGACCGTGTTGACCAGCCGGTCGGGGCCGACGGCTGTGCCTTCGTCCACCCGCACTGCGACGGGCAGAAGGCATTCGGGTTTGCCCACCACCAGGGGCCGCGTGTTGAAATAGCGGTCCGCCAGCACACGCAGATTGAACACCACGCGCGGCACGGTAGAGGAGATGATCATGTCGGTGATATCCGCCTCGATCCCCTGCAGCCGCATCAGCGTGTTCAGCCAGACGTAATACTGATCAGCCGTGCGCTGCCAGTCGGTGGCAGTGCGCCACATGCCGACGAACTTCTCCCCGTCGTAGATCGAGAAAACGGTATTGGTGTTGCCGCAGTCGACTGCCAGAAGCATTGCTGCCCCTTCCTAGAAATAGATATCCGCCGCGGGAATGCTGACGCGGCCCTTGGCGGTGTTTAGGACAAGGTTGCCGCTGGCGTCCACCGTTTCAAAGGTGCCCTCGGTTTCTGACGACGCGGTCTTGGCAGTAATCACCTCGCCCAGCTTGGCTGCGCGGGCCAGCCATTCGGTGCGGATCGGCTCAAAGCCATAGGTCGCGAACTGCTGCTCGTACCGGGCAAACGCCTCGGCCACGGCCTCCAGGAATTCTTCCGGCGTGACCTGCACACCGGTCTCCGACAGCAGCGACACCGGGTAGACCGCGCCGGGTTCCAGCCATTCCTGCATCGGGGTCTCCACCAGGTTCACACCGATGCCGACAAACAGGTGGGTGACTCCCTGCCCGTTGCCCGCGCTTTCCAAAAGAATGCCAGCCAGCTTGCCGCCCTTCAGCAGCACGTCGTTGGGCCACTTCAGCGACAGGCCCTCGCTGCGGCCCGTGACCGCGACGCAGGCGTCGTAAACAGCCAATGCGGCGACAAAGCTGCGCAGCGCCGCCAGGTCCGGCGCGCCCTCAGGCCGCATTACCAGGGTGGCGGCGAAATTGCCCTTGGGGTCTTTCCAGTCGCGGCCGCGGCGGCCCCTTCCTTGCGTCTGGCGCAGGGCCAGGATCCACTCCGGCCCCGCCAGTTCCCCGGCGATGCGGGCGGCCTCATTGAGGGTGCTGTCCACCTCGGCAAGCACCCGTTTTCCATATCCTGCTGGCCAGCTCATCTGCGCTCCTCGAAAGTGCGAAAAGGCCCGGTCGCGTGACCGGGCCTTTTCAGCCTGCCTGAAAAGCAGATCAATTTACAAGGGTTGCTGCAGCAGCAGCCGCCGCAGTGTCGATACCGAACTGATAGACCAGCCCGACCAGCATCATCGCGGCTGAGGCCATCAGCGCTACGGTCAGCACCGGCGAGCCCTTCGCCTCCACATCGTCCTCGCCAGTGCCGAAGTACATGTAGAAGACAATCCGGATGTAATAGAATGCACCGATGACCGAGGCGATTGCGGAGGCCACGACCAGCCCCATCAGGCCCGCGTCGACGCCGGCTTTCCAAACGCCCAGCTTGGCAAAGAAGCCCAGCATCGGCGGCACGCCGGCCAGCGAGAACATCAGGATCAGCACCGCCAGCGCCTTGCCCGGCTCGCGCGCGGCGAACTGGTTCAGGGCCAGGATGTCGGTGACGGGCTTGCCATCCTTTTCCAGCATCAGGATGAAGGAGAAGGTGCCGATGTTCATGGTGACGTAGATCGCGAGATACACCAGCATCGCGGTGATGCCCGCTTCGGTACCCGCTGCCAGGCCGATCATCGCATACCCCATATGGGCGATCGAAGAGAACGCCATCAGGCGTTTGATGTCGCGCTGGCCGATCGCCGCGATGGCGCCCAGGAACATCGACAGCACCGACAGCACCACGATGATCTGCTGCCAGTCGGCAATGGCGCCGCCGAAGGCGTCGTGCAGCACGCGGGCAAACAGGCCCATAGCCGCAACCTTGGGCGCGGTGGCAAAGAAGGCGGTGACCGGGGTCGGCGAGCCTTCATAGACGTCCGGGGTCCACATGTGGAAGGGCACCGCCGAGACCTTGAACGCAAGACCCGAGATCATGAACACCAGGCCGAACAGCATGCCGATGGACATATGGCCCTGCTCGGCCACCTGGATGATGCCTGCGAACTGGGTGGTGCCGGCAAAGCCGTAGACCAGCGAGGCGCCATAGAGCAGCAGGCCGGAGGACAGCGCGCCCAGCACGAAGTACTTGAGGCCCGCCTCGGTCGACTTGACGCTGTCGCGGCGCATGGCGGCGACGACGTAAAGCGACAGCGACTGCAGCTCCAGCCCCATATAGAGGGACATCAGGTTGCCCGCGGAAACCATCATCATCATGCCGACGGCGGCCAGTGCCACCAGAATCGGGTATTCGAACCGCAGCATTCCGCGGCGGGCCATATAGTCCTGCCCGACCAGCAGCACCGCAGCGGCGCCCAGAAGCAGCGCCACTTTGGCAAAGCGCGAGAAGCCGTCGTCGATGAACATGCCGCCAAAGGCGGTCTGAGTGCCCGCAGGGCTGGAGGCGATCCAGAATGCCACCGCGGCCATCAGTGCTGCCGTGCTCCAGACCAGCGGGGCCGCCAGCTTGTCCTTGGTGGTGTAGACCGCGCCAATCAGCGCAGCCATGGCGTAAAGCGCCAGAACGATCTCTGGCAGGATTACAGTAAGATCAGCTTGGATCATCTGCCTGATGCTCCCTTAATGCGAAGCAATCTGGGTGGCTGCCGAGGTGTCGGCCGCTGCCAGAGACTGGTTGAAGTTTGCAATCAGCGCCTCGGTCGAGGGACCGATAACGTCGGTGACCACTGCCGGATAGACGCCCAGGATCAGTGTCATGGCAACCAGCGGCGCAAAGACGAAGCGCTCGCGCGCGGACATGTCCTTGATGCCCATCAGGCTGCCCTTGATCAGGTCGCCGAACACCACGCGGCGGTAGAGCCACAGCGCGTAGCCGGCCGAGAAGATCACGCCGGTTGCCGCCACCGCGGTCACCCAGGTGTTTTTCTGGAAGGCGCCCATCAGGGTCAGAAATTCACCGATGAAGCCCGAGGTGCCCGGCAGGCCGACGTTGCCCATGGTGAAGAACATGAACACCAGCGCATAGGCCGGCATCCGGATCACCAGGCCGCCGTAGGCGTCGATGTCGCGGGTGTGCATCCGGTCATAAATCACGCCGACGCAAAGGAAGAGCGCGGCGGAGATGAAGCCGTGCGACAGCATCTGGAAGATGGCGCCGTCGATGCCCTGCTGGTTGGCGGCAAAGATGCCCATGGTGACAAAGCCCATATGCGCAACCGAGGAATAGGCGATCAGCTTTTTCATGTCTTCCTGCACCATCGCCACCAGCGAGGTGTAGACGACGGCGATGGCCGACATCCACAGGACCACATCGGTCATCACGTCCGCGCCCACCGGGAACATCGGCAAGCTGAAGCGCAGGAAGCCGTAGCCGCCCATCTTCAAGAGGATCGCCGCCAGCACCACGGACCCCGCGGTCGGCGCCTGCACGTGTGCGTCCGGCAGCCAGGTGTGCACCGGCCACATCGGCATCTTCACCGCGAAGGAGGCAAAGAACGCCAGGAACATCAGCGTCTGCGCGCCGCCCACTATGTGGACGCCCAGCACGTCGAACGACGCCGCAGAGAAGTTGTGGGTCAGCAGGGTCTCAATATCGGTGGTGCCGGCATCCACATACATGAACACCATCGCCACCAGCATCAGAACCGACCCGAAGAAGGTATAGAGGAAGAACTTGAAGGATGCGTAGATCCGCTCCTTGCCGCCCCAGATGCCGATGATCAGGAACATCGGAATGAGGCCCGCCTCGAAGAACAGGTAGAACAGCACCAGGTCCAGCGCCATGAAGACGCCCAGCATCAGCGTCTCCAGCAGCAGGAAGGCCACCATGTATTCCTTCACCCGGTCCGTGACCGACCAGCTGGCCAGGATGGTCAGCGGCATGATGAAGGTGGTCAGCATCACGAACAGAACCGAGATGCCGTCTACACCCATCTTGTACTTGAGGCCAAAGATCCACTCCCGGTCCTCGACAAACTGGAAGCCGGTATTGGCGGGATCGAACTCGAAATAGATGCCAAGGCTCACCAGGAAGGTGATCGTGGTGGCAAAAAGCGCAACAAACTTGGCGTTGCGCTGCGCCGCCTTATCCTCGCCGCGCAGGAACAGGGCCAGGATGGCCGCCGCGAGCGCCGGAATGAAGGTGACAATAGAAAGGAGATTGTCCATCAGTGCGCTCCTCCGCCGATCGACATCCAGGTGACCAGGGCTGCGATGCCCAGCACCATCCAGAAGGCATAAGTAAAGATGTAACCGGACTGTGCCCGGCCCGCGAGGCGGGTAAAGAAGGGCACGACACCCATGGCCAGGCCATTGAGGAAGCCGTCGATGGTGCCGCCGTCGCCGCGCTTCCAGAAGAAGCGTCCGATTGCCAGAGCGGGCTTCACAAAGATCACATTATAGATCTCGTCAAAGTACCACTTGTTCAGCAGGAACAAGTACAGCGGACGCTGCTGTTCAGCCAGGCGTTTCGGCAGCGACGGGTTCCAGATGTAGAACCACAGCGCCAGCACCAAGCCGCCCAACATCGCCATGAACGGGGACAGTTTCACCCATTTCGGCGCTGCATGCGCGTCTTCCAGGATGTGGTTGTCCGGTGCGATGTACAGCGCACCCTCGCCCGGCTGGCCGGCAAACACATAGTGGTGCTCGCCCGCTGCCGCGGCTTCGCCGTGGCCGGCGTCCTCGCCGTGTGCAGCCTCTTCGCCATGCGCGGCTTCCTCGCCTTGACCTGCCTCTTCGCCATGTGCGGCAGCAGAAGCTTCGGCCACCGGGATGCCATAGAACTTGCCGACCTGATCGGCGTGGCCGAAGAAGCTGCTGTACCAGATCATGCCTGCGGTGACCGAGCCAACGGCCAGCACGCCCAGCGGCACCAGCATGGTCCAGGGGCTTTCATGGGCGTGGTCGTGGGTGTGCTTGTCACCGCGGGCCTCGCCGTAAAAGGTCATGAAGATCAGGCGCCAGGAGTAGAAGGAGGTCATGAAGGCCGCGATCACCAGCGCCCAGAAGCCGAACATAGAACCGCCTGCATAGGCGCTTTCGATGATCGCGTCCTTGGACACGAAACCGGCAAAGCCAACCCAGCCGCTGAGCGGGACACCCACACCGGTAATCGCCAGCGTGCCGATCATCATCGCCCAGAAGGTATAGGGGATCTTTTTGCGCAGCGCGCCATAGTTCCGCATGTCCTGCTCGTGATGCATCGCGTGGATCACCGAACCGGCGCCCAGAAACAGCATCGCCTTGAAGAAGGCGTGGGTGAACAGGTGGAACATGGCGGCGGAATACATGCCGACGCCTGCGGCCACGAACATGTAGCCCAGCTGCGAGCAGGTCGAATAGGCGATCACGCGCTTGATGTCGTTCTGCACAAGCCCGACGGTTGCCGCGAAGAACGCGGTCGCAGCGCCAAGAACGGTGATGAAGGCCGCGGCCTCTGGCGCGAACTCGATCAGCGGCGACATGCGGCAGACCAGGAACACGCCCGCGGTCACCATGGTTGCGGCGTGGATCAGCGCCGACACCGGTGTCGGGCCTTCCATCGCGTCCGGCAGCCAGGTGTGCAGCAAGAGCTGCGCCGATTTGCCCATCGCACCGACAAACAGCAGGAAGGCAATCAGGTTTGCCGCGTTCCATTCAGTCCACAGGAAGGACACTTGAGTTTCCGCAAGCGTCGGCGCCGCGGCAAAGATGTCTGCCAGGTTGATGCTGTCTGTCAGGAAGAACAGACCGAAGATCCCCAGCGCAAAGCCGAAGTCGCCAACCCGGTTGACGATAAACGCCTTCATCGCCGCGGCATTCGCCGAAGGCTTGCGGTAGTAAAAGCCGATCAGCAGGTAGGAGGCAACGCCCACGCCTTCCCAGCCGAAGAACATCTGCACCAGGTTGTCGGAGGTCACCAGCATCAGCATCGCGAAGGTGAAGAACGACAGGTAGGCAAAGAAGCGCGGCTTATAGCTCTCGCCCTCTTTCCACTGCGGGTCATGGTCCATGTACCCGAAGGAGTAAAGGTGCACGAGCGAGGACACCGTGGTGATCACGATCAGCATGATCGCGGTCAGCCGGTCCAGCCGGATCGCCCAGGAGGTCGACAGCGAGCCGCTTTCGATCCAGCGGAAGATCTCGATGTTCTGGGTCACCCCGTCAAAGGACAGGAAGACGATCCAGCTGAGCAGCGCCGACAGGAATAAGAGCGCCGTAGCCGTCACAGTGGCGGCTTTCTCGCCGATCATCTTGTGGCCGAAGCCGCAGATCACGGCCCCCACCAGCGGGGCAAAGAGGAGGATGGTTTCCATGTTTCTTTAGCCCTTCATCACGTTGACGTCTTCGACGGCGATGGTGCCGCGGTTGCGGAAGAAGCAGACCAGGATCGCAAGGCCGATGGCGGCCTCAGCCGCAGCCACGGTCAGCACGAACAGGGTAAAGACCTGCCCCACCAGATCGCCCAGGAAACTGGAGAATGCGACCAGGTTGATGTTCACCGCCAACAGCATCAGTTCGATGCTCATCAGGAGGATGATCACGTTCTTGCGGTTCAGGAAGAGCCCGAAAATGCCGATAACGAACAGCGTCGCCGCGACGGTCAGATAATGTTCAAGTCCAATCATTGGATCACAGCCCCTGCCCCGGTTTCACGTCCTTGAGCTCCATCGCGGCAGCCGGGTCGCGCATCATCTGCGCAACCACGTCCTGGCGCTTTACGTCTGTGCGGTGGCGCAGGGTCAGCACGATCGCGCCGATCATCGCCACCAGCAGGATCAGGCCCGCCAGCTGGAACAGAAGGAAATATTGATCATAGATGATGAGGCCGAGCGCCTCGGTGTTGTGGCGGTCCGCAGGCACCGGATTGGCCAGCAGCTCAGGCGCCTTGTGCGCGGTTTCCCAGACGCCGAAGGCCATCACGAACTGCATCAGGATCACCAGGCCGATCAGCAAGGCGAGCGGCATGTACTTGGCCATCTCCGCCTTCAACTCGGCAAAATCCACATCCAGCATCATCACCACAAACAGGAACAGCACCGCGACCGCGCCCACATAGACGATGACCAGCAGCATGGCGACGAACTCCGCCCCCAGCAGCACAAACAGCCCGGCCGAGGAAAGGAAAGCCAGGATCAGCCACAGCACCGAATGCACCGGCTGGCGGCTGATCACGGTGAACAGCCCGCCGGTGATGGCGCTGATGGCGAAGAGGTAGAAGGCAAAAACGCTCATTTCTCATCGTCCTTGTTGTCGTCCATGACCGTCTGCGCCAGATCCAGCGCCCGGTTCATGGCCGGAATGCCGGCAAAAACCGACATCTGTCCGATCGTTTCCACGATCTCTTGTTTCTTGGCGCCGGCTTCCAAGGCATGGCGCACGGTCTGGCGCACCGCCGAGTCAGCCTGCGCGCCCTGGCAAGTCAGCCCGGCCAGCGTCAGCAGCAGCCGGGTCTTGGCATCCAGCCCGTCCTTGTTGACGGTGTTGCCGAACATCATTTCCATGACCTCTTTGGGCATGGTGGGCCACAGCGCCTCGAACTCCTTGAAGGCCTCGGAGGGCGAGAAGTTCTCCAGCGCCGGGTTGAACGCCTTGGCCATCTGCTGGGCCTGGGCCTGCATCTGTTCCATCATGGCCTCAAACGGATTGGGCGGCGGCTTGGTCACGTCTTTTCCTCCGGTCCAAGACTTTTCTGAAAAGTCTTGGCAAAAGTTTTCAGAAAACTTTTGCCTGGCAATTTCATCGGTACGGTGCGTCGATTTCCAGGTTGCGGGCAATCTCGGCTTCCCAGCGCTCGCCGTTGGCCAGGAGTTTCTCCTTGTCGTAGAACAGCTCCTCGCGGGTCTCGGTGGCGAACTCGAAGTTCGGGCCTTCGACAATCGCGTCCACCGGGCAGGCTTCCTGACAGAAGCCGCAGTAGATGCATTTGGTCATGTCGATGTCATAGCGCGTGGTGCGGCGGCTGCCGTCCTCGCGCGGTTCCGCGTCGATGGTGATCGCCTGCGCCGGGCAGATCGCCTCGCACAGCTTGCAGGCAATGCAGCGCTCCTCTCCATTCGGGTAGCGGCGCAGCGCGTGCTCGCCGCGGAAGCGCGGCGACAGCGGCCCCTTCTCGTGCGGGTAGTTCAAGGTGGCCTTGGGCGCGAAAAAATACTTCAGCCCCAGTTTGAAGCCGACCCAGAAATCCTGCAGCAGGAAGTATTTGGCGGCGCGGGTGTAGTCGATGTTTGCCATCGGTCAGCCTCCCACGGTCCAGCGGGCGAAGATGCCCCAGAACCAGTCAAATTTTGCAGCAAAGGATACGAAGACCACCCAGGCCAGCGAGAACGGCAGGAACACTTTCCAGCCCAGGCGCATCAGTTGGTCGTAGCGGTAGCGCGGGGTGATCGCCTTTACCATCGCGAAGAGGAAGAAGAAGAACGCCATTTTGCCGACCATCCACAGCACGCCATCCGGCAGGCCCGGGATCGGGGACAGCCAGCCGCCGAAGAACAGCAGGGTGGTCAGCGCGCACATCAGGAAGATGGCGATGTATTCCCCGGCCATGAACAGCAGGAACGGCGTGGCCGAGTATTCCACCTGGTAGCCCGCAACCAGTTCCGATTCCGCTTCGGGCAGGTCAAACGGCGGCCGGTTGGTCTCTGCCAGTGCCGAGATGAAGAACAGGAAGACCATCGGGAAATGCGGGATCCAATACCAGTTCAAAAGGCCCAGATCGCCGTCCTGCGCACGTACAATGTCGCCAAAGTTCATCGAACCGGTGGAGATGATCACGCCGATGATGATCAGACCGATGGAGACCTCGTAGGAGATCATCTGCGCCGCGGAGCGCAACGAGCCCAGGAACGGGTATTTCGAGTTCGACGCCCAGCCGCCCATGATCACGCCGTAAACTTCCAGCGAAGACACCGCGAAGACATAGAGGATGGCGACGTTGATGTCAGAGAGCACCCAGCCGTCGTTGAACGGGATCACCGCCCAGGCGATCATCGCCAGCACGAAGGAGGTCATCGGCGCCAGGATAAAGACGGTGCGGTCGGCGCCGGCCGGGATCACCACTTCCTTGACCACATATTTCAGCGCATCGGCCACCGATTGCAGCAGGCCGTAGACGCCCACCACGTTCGGGCCCCGGCGCATCTGGACCGCGGCCCAGATCTTGCGGTCCCCGTAGACGAGGAACAGGAGCGAGATCATCACAAAGGCAACAACTGCAAGCACTTGCGCCAGGATCAGAACAGCGATGCCGCCTGGAGTGTTAAAGAAATCAGCCATAGGTCCTCACACCGTGGGTATTCCGTTCGCCGCGCAATCCGCGACCACGACTTCGGCGTCGATGGTGCGCAGGCCGCGCGGCAGAGAGGGCGAAATCAGATAGACCGCATCAGCGGTCCGGCTGCCCCCTGCCTGTTTCATTGTTGTGCGCACATGGCGCGCAAATCCATAACCCCGGATCAGCGCGTATTGCGCGGCGGCACATTCCGCATAATTGTCGAGATCTTCCTGCACGGCCGCGCCGCGCATGGAGACGTGAAACTGAACCAGGTCGCCCTCCAGCAGGCTGGTTTCCACCCCTTCATACACCGGGGCAGGCCGCACGCCTTCAGTGCCGGGCGCCATTGCACAGGCGGCCAGCAGAACAGGCGTTATGAGGGCAAGACGGATCATTCGGCGGCCAGCTTCCCGGTTGCGCGGGCTTTCACGCCTGCCGACAGCTCTGCCATCAGCGTTGAGGCGCGGGCAATCGGGTTAGTCAGGTAGAAGTCCTTGATCGCGGGCAGGAAGTCAGCCTTACCGAGCTTGTCCTGTTCCAGCGGCTCGCCGTCCTTTTCGGCCACTTCGTCAATCCGGGCAAGATGCGGCACCTCGGCCACCAGGGCCTGGCGCAGCTGAGCCAGCGAGTCATAGCCGAGCTTGGCATCCGCTTCGGCGCTGAGAGCACGCAGAATAGCCCAGTTTTCCTTGGCCTCACCCGGTGCAAAGCTCGCACGCATCGCCAGCTGCGGACGGCCTTCTGTGTTCACGAACAGGCCGTTTTCCTCGGTGTAGGCGGCGCCCGGCAGGATCACGTCGGCGCGGTGCGCGCCGCGGTCGCCGTGGGAGCCCTGATAGATCACAAAGGCGCCTGCGTCGATTTCGACCTCATCGGCGCCGAGGTTATAGATCACCTCGGCCCCGTCGATGGCCGCTGCCATGCCGCCTTCGGTCACAGCGCCGATGTCCATTGCACCCACGCGGGAGGCGGCGGTGTGCAGCACCAGCAGCTTGGAACCGGTGTCTGCGGCCAGCTTCTGCGCGGCGGCCAGAACCGCCAGGCCGTCGGCCTCGCGCAGGGCACCCTGCCCCACGATCACGAGGGACGGCGCGTCCGTGACGGCGCCGTAGTCCTTGTTCAGCAGGCTTTCCAGCGCGGCACGGTCGGTGCCCACGTGCGTGTAGTCATAGGTCAGGTCTGCCGGCTGGCCGACCAGGCCCACTTGCGCGCCGTTCAGCCATGCCTTGCGGATGCGGGCGTTCAGCACCGGCGCCTCGTCGCGCGGGTTGGTGCCGATCAGCTGGATGAACTTGGCGCTGTCGATGTCCTCAATCGTGGCGGTGCCGGCGTAACCTGCGCGGTTGCCGATCGGCAGTCGGGCGTTGTCGGTGCGGCATTCCACCTTGCCTCCCAAGCCCTCGACAAGCTGTTTCAGGGCAAAGGCCGCCTCAACCGGGACCAGGTCGCCGATCAGGCCCGCAACCTTCTTGCCCTTCATGGCGTTCGCCGCAGCGGCCAGAGCTTCCGGCCAGGTGGCAGGCTTCAGCTTGCCATCGACGCGCACATAGGGGCGGTCGAGGCGCTGGCGGCGCAGGCCGTCCCAGACGAAGCGGGTCTTGTCGCTGATCCACTCCTCGTTCACGCCGTCGTGGTTGCGCGGCAGGATGCGCATCACTTCGCGGCCCTTGGTGTCGACGCGGATGTTCGATCCCAGCGCGTCCATCACGTCGATGGTTTCGGTCTTGGTCAGTTCCCAGGGCCGTGCGGTGAAGGCATAGGGCTTGGACGTCAGAGCGCCCACCGGGCACAGGTCGATGATGTTGCCCTGCAAGTTCGATTGCAGGGTTTCGTTCAGGTAGGAGGTGATCTCCGCATCCTCGCCGCGCCCGGTCTGGCCCATCTGGGTGATGCCCGCGACCTCAGTCGTGAAGCGCACGCAGCGGGTGCAGGAGATGCAGCGGGTCATTGCGGTGCCGACCAGCGGCCCCAGATCCAGATCGTCCACCGCGCGCTTGGGCTCGCGGAAGCGGGAGAAATCCACGCCATAGGCCATCGCCTGGTCCTGCAGGTCGCATTCGCCGCCCTGATCGCAGATCGGGCAATCCAGCGGGTGGTTGATCAGCATGAATTCCATCACGCCTTCGCGGGCCTTCTTGACCATCGGCGAGTTGGTCTTCACCTGCGGCGCCTGGCCTTCGGGGCCGGGGCGCAGATCGCGGACCTGCATCGCGCAGGAGGCGGCAGGTTTCGGCGGGCCGCCCACAACTTCGACCAGGCACATGCGGCAGTTGCCCGCAATGGACAGCCGCTCGTGATAGCAGAAGCGCGGGATCTCGACACCGGCCTCCTCACAGGCCTGGATCAGGGTCATCGCCCCATCCACCTCGATCTCGGTTCCGTCAATGTTGATCTTGCGGAGGTCAGACATGGTCTATTTCGCCCTCAGTAACACGCCGATCGCGCTGTTCTTTTCGATTTCCGCGCGGCCATAGGCGCAGAAGGTTTCCGGTTTGCCGTAATCCACGCCGTTCTGCGCCAGGAGCTTCTCTCCCTTGGCACGCATCCGGTCCTTTTCGGCATCAGAGTCGATGTAGTCGCGGATTTCCGCGTCCGTGTATCCCAGCGCGTTTGCCCGCGCTTTGAGCCGGCGCAACTCCCCCAGCCCTTTCAGGTAGCGGGGGGAGATATCATCGCAGTAGTCGGACACTTCCTTGGCCACGGCGACGGCAAACAGCGGGTCTTCGATTTCCTGCACGTCGCGCAGCGACGGCTTGGCCAGCGCCGCGGCAGGCAAGGCAACAAAGGTGGACAGGACAACGGCGATCAATGCACGCATGGCAGGGGACTCCTTCAATTTGAAAGACCCCATGCGCAGGCATGCGGCGCTGCTATTCAATAGCAGACCGGCCTTTCGGCCCTGATATGCCGGAAATCCGCTCACGGGGTGCAGGTTCCCTGGAAGGTTGCGCGGCCATCGGTCAGCGTCAGCGGCGCTGTCTCGTCGCTGGGATCCGTTGCCCAGGCGATTTTCGAAGAGCCATAAGTGACCACGCAGTATTTCGTGCCGGCATGATGCGCCGCCTGACGCGCGCCCTTGACGGAGCGGTCGGCGCCCTTGATTTCGACGTAGAACGCGGCCGGGTCTGTCTTCTTGTCGACCGGCTTGGTCTTGGCCTTGAACGGCACGCCGTCGTACAGCAGCCGGTCCCTGTTGCTGACGGAGGTCCCGCAGGCCGTGACCAGCGTTACCGCTGCAAGGCAGGCCATCGGCAGTGCCATCCGGTATGTTTTCAAAATGCTCAAAATACTGCCACCAAAGTCAAAAGTGCCAGGCCGGCCATGCAGGCCCAGCCAATCACGTAAAAAACCGACCGCAGCCCGCCATGCGGTTTGCCGGACCCGCGCAAATGGATAACGATCATGATCAGCCGCGACACCAGCGCCAGCGACGCCAGCAGGTTCACCCAGAACGGCGCCGCACCGGCCAGAATGGCCGCCAGCGTCACGGTCAGGAAGGCCGGCAGCGTCTCGCAGCCGTTCAGATAGGCCCGGTTCAGACGGTAGGCTTTGTCCGCATAATCCTCATCTGGCGTGGCCCCGGGAGCGAGGCCCGACTTCTGCTTGGCCAGCGCCGAAACCGGCGACAGTGCCAGGATGATCAGGGTAAAGATCACCAGCGCAGCCAGAGCGTGGGAATATGCGGCGAAAGCTTCCATCAATAGTTATTCCGCCGCCATCGCGCCCATGCGGCCCGCCTTCTGGGCCTTGATGCGGTCTTCGATTTCCTCGCGGAAGTTTTTGATCAGGCCCTGGATCGGCCAGGCCGCCGCATCGCCAAGGGCGCAAATGGTGTGGCCCTCGACCTGCTTGGTCACGTCCCACAGCATGTCGATCTCTTCCAGCTCAGCCTCGCCCTTCACCAGGCGGTCCATGACGCGCATCATCCAGCCGGTGCCTTCGCGGCACGGCGTGCACTGGCCGCAGCTTTCGTGCTTATAGAACTTGGACAGCCGCCAGATCGCCTTGATTATGTCGGTCTGCTTGTCCATCACGATCACCGCGGCGGTGCCGAGGCCGGAGCCCAACTCGCCGCGCAGGTAGTCGAAGTCCATGATCGCGTCGCGCATGTTCTCGCCGCGCACGCACGGGACGGAGGAGCCGCCGGGGATCACCGCCAGCAGGTTGTCCCAGCCGCCGCGGATGCCGCCGCAGTGCTTCTCGATCAGCTCCTCAAAGGAGATCGACATCGCTTCTTCGACAACACAGGGGTTGTTGACGTGGCCGGAAATCGCAAACAGCTTGGTGCCCGCGTTGTTCTGGCGGCCGAAGCCCGCGAACCAGTCGGCGCCGCGGCGCAGGATGGTCGGCACGACGGCGATGGATTCAACGTTGTTCACGGTGGTCGGGCAGCCGTAAAGACCCGCGCCAGCCGGGAACGGCGGCTTCATCCGGGGCATGCCCTTCTTGCCTTCCAGGCTCTCAATCAGGGCGGTTTCCTCGCCGCAGATATAGGCCCCTGCCCCATGGTGCAGGAAGATGTCGAAGTCCCAGCCGGACCCGGCCGCGTTCTTGCCCAACAGGCCCTGGCCGTAGGCTTCGTCAATCGCCGCCTGCAGCGCCTCGCGCTCGCGGATGTATTCGCCGCGCAGGTAGATGTAGCAGGTGTGCGCGTTCATCGCGAAAGAGGCGATCAGACAGCCCTCGATCAGCGTGTGCGGATCGTGGCGCATGATTTCGCGGTCCTTGCAGGTGCCGGGCTCCGATTCATCGGCGTTCACAACCAGATACGCCGGACGGCCGTCGCTTTCCTTGGGCATGAAGGACCACTTGAGGCCGGTCGGGAAGCCCGCACCGCCGCGGCCGCGCAGACCGCTGTCCTTCATGGTCTGAATGATCCAGTCGCGGCCCTTTTCGATCAGCCCCGCGGTGCCATCCCAATGGCCGCGCGCCTTGGCGCCCGCCAGCGTGCGCTCGTGCATCCCGTAAAGGTTGGTAAAGATCCGGTCCTGATCCTTCAGCATGTGTGCCTACCTTTGGCTGTCCCGGCGCATGCGCCAGAGTTGATATATGTTGACCAGGGCATAGATCATGCCCGCCAGCGCGGCGAAGTCGAACAGCAGCGCAAAGCGCCCCGGCAGCCCCAGCATGGGGCCGATGAACAGCGACAGGACGATCCACAGCGAGATGGTCCCGGCAATCACAAGCGCGATATGCCGGCCCTTTGCTGCAATGGCCTGGTCCTGCTCCTTGGTCATCTGTTCCCTATCACCCAAGCCCGGCCCGCAGGGGCCGCGGCGTGATTATTCGTCGTCGCCGTAGATGTGCGTTTCTTTGGCACGTCTGGCGAATTCGGTCTCATCGCCCACTTGCAGCCGTTTCGCCTGTTCGACCCAGCCATCGCGGGTGATCCGGCCCCGGAACTGCAGACGGGAATCGACCCAGGCGATCTCCTCCTCGGTCCAGTCGGCGATCTGATCAAAGTGGAAGAAGCCAAGCTCGTTCAGCTTTGCCTCCAGCTTGGGGCCAACGCCCTTCAGCATCTTGAGGTCGTCGGCCAGGCCGCCGCGGGCTTCCTTCAGAAGCTCCGGCTCGCTTTCCTCGGATGCCTTGGCTGCGGCCCCCTCGGGCGAGGCAGGCTCAGCCGCGTCGGATTTTTTCGACGGGGCGGTCTTGACCGCTTCCGATTGCCGGGCCGCGGGGACCGGGGCTTCGGGCGCCTTGGGCGGCTGGCCCTCGGCGGCGCGGCCGGCAACGGTGCCGTCTTTGCCGATCCACGGGGTCAGCAGCGGCACCTCATCGCCCTGAATGCGCTTGACGCCGTCCTTGATGTCCACCGCCAGCTGCACCGAGGCATTGTACTGCGTCTTGCCGCTGTCGAAGTCAGTCAGTGTGGTGAGGCCCGACTTCGGTTCTGCCGCATAGCGGCCGTTCTGCGGGCCGGGCGTGACGTCCGTGCCCGCGGCCAGATCGTCCAGCAGCTTGGTGAAGCTCTCGACGGTCAGGTCCTCGTAGTAGTCCTTGCCGATCTGCGCCATCGGGGCGTTGGTGCAGGCGCCCAGGCACTCGACCTCTTCCCAGGTGAACTTGCCGTCCGTCGACAGGGTGTGCGGCTTCTCGGCAATCTTTTCCTTGCATACCGCCACCAGGTCCTCTGCCCCGCAGATCATGCAGGATGTGGTGCCGCAGATCTGAACATTGGCAACGGAACCGGTCGGTTGCAGCTGGAACATGAAGTAGAAGGAGGCAACCTCCAGCACCCGGATATAAGCCATGCCGAGCATGTCGGCGATGGCTTCGATCGCGGGCTTGGAAACCCAGCCTTCCTGCTCCTGCGCGCGCCACAGCAGCGGAATGACCGCCGAGGCTTGGCGGCCCTCAGGATATTTGGTGATCTGCGCCTCCGCCCAGGCCTGGTTGGCCGGGGTGAAGGCAAAGCTGTCGGGTTGTTCGTGGTGCAGTCTGCGAAGCATCAGTCTTTCACACCTTCATAGGTTTTAGTTACCGTTCTCGACGAAGAGAGATGGCATTCGACATTGCCAATGGCACCGCCATTTCCGCGGGCGGAAAGCACCAAACTGTAGTCTAAGTCGTTCAAAACGCGAGCCACTTCCATCTCAGCTCGATCCAGCAAGCCGCGGCAATGAAACTCTTGGAATTCCGGTGACGTAGCCGCCTCCACAACATACTGGGCTACGCCCTCAGCATCACCTTGACCTTCCACTTCCTGAGAGGAAGCAGTTGAACCAAGCACTGACAGAAGAAGCGCGCCAACCAACCTCAACGGTCAATCTCCCCGAACACAACGTCCATGGTGCCGATGATGGCGGCGACGTCGGCCAGCTGGTGGCCCTTGGCAACGTGGTCCATCGCCTGCAGGTGCAGGAAGCCCGGCGCGCGGATCTTGGAGCGGTAGGGCTTGTTGGACCCGTCCGCCACCAGATAGACGCCAAACTCGCCCTTGGGCGCCTCGACGGCAGCGTAAACCTCGCCGGCCGGGACGTGGAAACCTTCGGTGTACAGCTTGAAATGGTGGATCAGGCTTTCCATCGAGGTCTTCATATCGGTCCGCTTGGGAGGGGTCAGCTTGCCGCGGGCCAGCACGTCGCCGGTGGCTTCACGCAGCTTGGCAATCGCCTGGCGGATGATCGAAGTCGACTGGCGCATCTCTTCCATGCGGCAGAGATAGCGGTCGTAGCAGTCCCCGTTTTTGCCGATCGGCACCTGGAACTCGAACTCGTCATAGCATTCATAGGGCTGCGCGCGGCGCAGGTCCCAAGCCAGGCCGGAACCGCGCACCATGACGCCGGAGAAGCCGTATTCCTGGATATCTTTCTCGGTCACCACACCGATGTCGCAGTTGCGCTGCTTGAAGATGCGGTTTTCGGTCAAGAGGCCGTCGATGTCGTCCAGAACCTTGGGGAATTCCATCGCCCAGAGGTCGATATCGTCCAAGAGCTCATCCGGCAGGTCCTGATGCACGCCGCCGGGGCGGAAGTAAGCCGCGTGCAGGCGCGCACCGCAGGCCCGCTCATAGAAAATCATCAGCTTTTCGCGCTCTTCAAAACCCCACAGCGGCGGGGTCAGCGCGCCGACGTCCATCGCCTGCGTTGTGACATTGAGCAGGTGGTTCAGCACCCGGCCGATTTCCGAGTACAGAACCCGGATCAGCTGGCCGCGGCGCGGCACTTCGGTGCCGGTCAGCTTTTCGATGGCCAGGCACCAGGCATGTTCCTGGTTCATCGGCGCCACATAGTCGAGGCGGTCGAAATACGGCAGGTTCTGCAGGTAGGTGCGGCTTTCCATCAGCTTCTCAGTACCGCGGTGCAGCAGGCCGATGTGCGGGTCGCAGCGCTCGACGATCTCGCCGTCGAGTTCGAGCACCAGACGCAAAACGCCATGTGCCGCAGGGTGCTGCGGGCCGAAGTTGATGTTGAAGTTGCGGATCTTCTGCTCGCCGCTCAGCGCGTCGACGCTGCCGTCGTCAAATTTGGAGCCGTCCATCATTGCGCCCCCTCCTTCTCGTCGCCGGGCAGGATGTATTCAGCACCTTCCCACGGGGACATGAAATCGAACTGGCGGTACTCCTGCACCAGCTTCACCGGCTCATACACCACGCGCTTCTGGGCGTCGTCATAGCGGACTTCGGTATAACCGGTGGTCGGGAAATCCTTGCGCAGCGGGTAGCCGCGGAAGCCGTAGTCGGTCAGGATCCGGCGCAGGTCCGGGTGGCCGGAGAACAGGATGCCGAACATGTCGTAGACTTCCCGCTCAAACCAGTTGGCCGAGGGGTGCACGTTCACGATCGAGGGCACCATCTCATCCTCGCGCACGGCGGCACGCAGGCGGATGCGCTGGTTCCGGTACATCGACAGAAAGTGGTAGACCACATCGAACCGCTTGGCCCGCGCCGGGTAATCCACCGCAGTGATGTCCACCAGGGTTGAAAACTTGCAGTTGGCGTCCGATTTCAGGAACTCCACCAGGCCGGCGATGTTCGAGGGCGTGACGTCGAGGTTCAGCTCGCCAAAGGACACGTCCCAGGCCACCACGCAATCGGGGCGTTTGGCTTCGATCTGGGCGCCAAGCTCTTTCAGTGCTTCAGTCATATCTGTTCCGCCCTCCTTAGCGCACCAGGGTGCCGGTGCGGCGGATCTTGCGCTGCAGCTGCATCAGGCCATAAAGCAGCGCCTCGGCGGTCGGCGGGCAGCCGGGCACATAGACGTCGACCGGCACAACCCGGTCGCAGCCGCGCACAACCGAATAGCTGTAGTGGTAATAACCGCCGCCATTGGCGCAGGAGCCCATCGAGATCACATAACGAGGCTCGGGCATCTGGTCGTAAACCTTGCGCAGGGCCGGCGCCATCTTGTTGGTGAGGGTGCCTGCAACGATCATCACGTCGGACTGGCGCGGAGAGGCGCGCGGCGCGATGCCGAAACGTTCAGCGTCATAGCGCGGCATCGAGGTGTGCATCATCTCCACCGCGCAGCACGCGAGGCCGAAGGTCATCCAGTGCAAGGAGCCGGTGCGCGCCCAGTTGATGATGTCCTCAGCTGAGGTGAGCAGGAAGCCCTTGTCCTGAAGCTCGGCATTCAGGGCCCGGGTGACAACTTCCTTGTCCACACCGGCGGTGTTGGCTCCGGTCATCACTGCCATTCCAGGGCCCCTTTCTTCCACTCATAGGCGAATCCGATGGTCAGCACGCCCAGGAACACCATCATCGACCAGAAGCCGGTGTCGCTGATGTCCTTGAAACCGACGGCCCAGGGAAACAGGAAAGCGATTTCCAAGTCGAAAATAATGAAGAGAATCGACACCAGATAGAACCGGACATCGAATTTCATACGGGCATCGTCGAAAGCGTTGAAACCGCATTCATAGGCGCTGACCTTCTCCGGGTCCGGGTTGCGGACCGCCAGCACAACGGCTGCCAGGATGAGGACAATCCCCAATCCTGCCGCGACGGCCAGGAAGACCAGGATCGGCAGGTATTCCCTCAACATCTCTTCCAAGAGCAGCTCCTTTCCCCGGCGGTTTCCCGCGCGACGTCAATTGGCGTGTTGATTTGGACCGTGTCTACCCCTCCGCCCCTACAGCGTCAACTAAGGCAAGGTTAATCATCGGGGGTTTGTGACAAGGAAAAAGCACTGCCGCAACATGTCTGTAATCTCTTAGTGATTTCATAAGAAAAGCGGCCGCAACGAAAGTTGCAGCCGCCCTTCAAAAGTGAGTCGAAGATGCCGGTTTTTCAGACCTGCCAGCCTGGCTTGCGCTTCTCGAAGAAAGCGCTGATGCCCTCACGGGCTTCCTCGCCTTCCCAGCGCTCCACAAGCGCCTCAATCGTGTGGTCGATCACCGCATCATCCAGCCTTGGCCCAAGGTCGCGGGCCAGTTGCTTGGCGGCCGCCACGGCCCCCGGCGCGCAGTTCAGATAGGGGGAAACCTCCGCCTCGACTGCCTCAGCCAGCTGGTCCGCCGGCACTGCCTTGGCCAGCAGGCCAAGCTCCACCGCCTCGTCCGCGCCGAACAGCCGCGCCGACATGAACACGCGGCGCGCCTTGGCCTCGCCCATGCGGGCAATCACATAGGGGCCGATGGTGGCGGGAATCAGCCCCAGCTTGGTTTCGGTCAGGCCCATCTTCAGATGATCCGCGCCGATCGCCACATCGCAGACCGAGGCCATGCCGACGCCGCCGCCAAAGGCATTGCCCTGCAGCGCGCCGATCACCGGCTTGGGCAGGGTGTTGAGCGCCATCAGCATCTCTGCCAGCACCCGCGCCTCGCGGCCGCGGGTTTCGGCATCCGCATCCATCTGCTGGCGCATCCAGCCCAGGTCGCCGCCCGCGCAAAAGCTCTTACCCGCACCGGTCAGCACCACCACGCGCACGGTTTCGTCCGACGCCAGCCGCTTGGCCGCCAGGGTCAGCTCCTGCAGCATCTGGCCGGACATCGCGTTGTGCTTGTCCGGGCGGTTCAGCGTCAGGGTGCAGACGCCGCGGGCGTCGGTGTCCAGGGTGATCGTTTCAAACATCTTGCTTCTCCGCTGAAATCTTACTGCAGGCCGCGCATGGCGCGGGCCATCGCGGCGGCTTCGGCCAGCACATCCGCGTCCAGCCCGGTATCATAGCCCAAATCCGTCAGGCGCTTGTGCACCGCTTCGGTAGCCACGTTGCCCGCGGCCCCCGGCGCATAGGGGCAGCCGCCGAGGCCGCCCACGGCGGCATCAAACACCCGCACGCCAAGCTCCAGCGAGGCTTCGATATTGTCCAGCGCCCGCCCCGCAGTGTCATGATAATGACCGGCAAGCCGCCCGGCCGGGACCTGCTGGACCACGGCCCGCAGCATCGCCGAGATCGTTTCCGGCGTGCCTTGCCCGATGGTGTCGCCCAGCGAGATCTCATAGCAACCCAGGTCGAACAGCCGGTGCGCCACCTCCGCCACCTTCTGCGGCGGGGTCGGCCCGTCAAACGGGCAATCCGTCACGCAGGAGACATAGCCCCGCACCGGCAGGCCGATGTTCTTTGCGGCCTCCAGAATGGGCAGAAAGCGGGTGATGCTTTCCTCGATGGTGGCGTTGATGTTGGCCTTGGAAAAGCCTTCGGACGCCGAGGCAAAGACGGCGATCTCATCCGCCCTTGCCGCCACCGCATCCTCAAACCCGCGCATGTTGGGGGTCAGCGCCGCATACCGCACCCCTTCGGCCCGGGTGATGCCCGCCAGCACCTCGCCAGAGCCCGCCATCTGCGGCACCCATTTGGGCGACACAAAGCTCGCTACCTCGATGCGCTTGAACCCGGCGCGCGACAGGCAGTCGGTCAGCGCCACCTTCTCGGCCACCGGGATTTCGCGCTTTTCGTTCTGCAGCCCGTCACGCGGGCCCACCTCGAAGATCTCGGCAAATTCGCTCATGGAACGCCCCTCTGGCTTCATCTTTCCAAAAAATACTCAAACTGCTGCCAGGGCGGCACTCACACCGCCTGCAGATCCGGATCAGCTATCCTCGTCTTCCAGCCGCACCAGCGCGGCGCCGGCCTCGACCTGATCACCGGCAGAGGCCAGAACCTCGGCCACAACCCCATCGCGGGCGGCCAGCAGCGAGTGCTCCATCTTCATGGCTTCCAGAACGGCAAGCCGGTCGCCCTCCTTCACCGCCTGGCCCGCTTCGGCAAATACCGCCTTGACCAGGCCTGGCATCGGCGCCTCGACCACGTTCATGTCGCCACCGGCTGCGGCTGCGCGGTCCAGCGGGTCCACCACGGTGAACTCCAGCCCGTAGGCATCATGCACGGTGATCAGCGCTCCGGATTGCGAAACGGTTGGCATCCGGCGCTCGCCGATGCGCCATTGGCCCTGGCTGCGCTCCGCCACGACGGTTTCGCCGCCAATGGTCCACAGCTGCCGGTCAGGCCCGTCCACCTGCACATCGGCGGTGAACTCTTCGCCCGCATGCGACAGGGTAACAGCCCGGTGCAGCGGTGCCCAAAGGCTGAAGCCAGTGTGCGCCGCAGCCCCCGCCAGGTCCAGCGCCACCATGCCCGCCGCCGCCTTGTGGCGCAGCTCCACCTCCGGCGCGGCCACCAGAGCGTCCAGATCGCGGGCGATCAATCCGGTGTCCACGTCGCCGTTGGCAAACTCCTTGTGCGCCGCCAGCGCGCCAAGGAACGCCAGGTTGGTGACCGTGCCGCCGACCTCAGTATCCTCCAGCGCGCGCGCCAGCCGCGACAGCGCCACCTTGCGGGTGGAGCCGTGCACGATCACCTTGGAGATCATCGGGTCGTACCAGGGGCTGATGGTGTCCCCTGCCCTGACGCCGCTGTCGGCGCGGCACTCAGCCGGGAAAGACAAATGCGTGAGCGTGCCTGTCGCCGGAAGGAAGCCCTTTGGCACGTCTTCTGCATAAAGCCGCGCCTCAAACGCATGGCCGGTGATGGTGAGGTCCTCCTGCTTGGCAGGGAGGCTCTCGCCCGAAGCAACGCGCAGCTGCCAGTCCACCAGATCGACACCGGTGATCAGCTCGGTCACCGGATGCTCCACCTGCAGGCGGGTGTTCATTTCCATGAACCAAAAGCCGTCGGGGCGCAGCCCGTCGGAGCCGTCGACGATGAATTCCACCGTGCCAGCGCCCTTGTAGCCGATGGCTTCGGCCGCGCGCACGCCGGCCTGGCCCATCGCTTCACGCATCTCCGGCGTCATGCCGGGCGCGGGAGCCTCTTCGATGACCTTCTGATGGCGCCGCTGCAACGAGCAGTCGCGCTCAAACAGATGCACCGCTTTTTCGCCGTCGCCAAAGACCTGCACCTCGATATGGCGGGGCTGCTGGATGTATTTCTCGATCAGAACGTCGGGATTGCCAAAGGCCGTGGTTGCCTCGCCCTGCGCGCTTTGCAGTCCATCTGCAAAGTCTTCCGGTTTCTCAACCAGCCGCATCCCCTTGCCGCCGCCGCCGGCCACCGCCTTGATCAGCACCGGGTAGCCGATCTTCTCAGCCTCGGCGGCCAGGAACTCCGGGTCCTGGTTGCTGCCGTGATATCCCGGCACCACCGGCACGCCGGCCTCTTCCATCAGCGCCTTGGCGGCGTCCTTGAGGCCCATCTTGCGGATCGCATCCGCCGACGGCCCGATGAAGACAAGGCCCGCGGCCTCCACCGCCTCGACGAACTTGGGGTTTTCCGACAGGAAGCCGTAGCCCGGATGGATCGCCTGGGCGCCGGTTTCCTGCGCCACGCGGATGATTTCATCCCCTTTCAGGTAGCTGTCCGCCGGGGCCGGGCCGCCGATATGCACCGCCTCGTCCGCCATTTGCACATGTTTTGCGGCGGCGTCGGCGTCGGAATAGACCGCCACCGTGCGCACGCCCATGGCGCGGGCAGTTTCCATCACACGGCAGGCGATTTCGCCGCGGTTGGCAATCAGGATCTTGTCAAACATGGGGTTGGTCCTTTGTCTGGATCTCTGGACCGGGGGCTGCCTGCCCCCGGACCCCCGGGGATATTTCTGGCCAGATGAAGCGCGGAATTTACATCCGGAAGACGCCGAAGCGTGTATCTTCAATCGGGGCGTTCAGCGCCGCGCTGAGCGAAAGTGCCAGCACGTCGCGGGATTTGCGCGGGTCGATGATGCCGTCATCCCAAAGGCGCGCCGAGGCATAGAGCGGGTGGCTCTGCTCCTCGAACATCTCGATGGTGGGGCGCTTGAAGTCGGCTTCTTCCTCGGCGCTCCAGCTGCCGCCCTGGCGTTCGATGGCATCGCGTTTCACAGTCGCCAGCACGCCCGCCGCCTGCTCGCCGCCCATCACCGAGATGCGGGAGTTCGGCCAGGTCCACAGGAACCGCGGCTGGTAGGCGCGGCCCGACATGCCGTAATTGCCGGCCCCGAAGGACCCGCCGACCAGCATGGTGATCTTGGGGACGTTGGTGGTGGCAACAGCGGTCACCATCTTGGCGCCGTGGCGGGCGATGCCCTCGTTTTCGTATTTGCGGCCGACCATGAAGCCGGTGATGTTCTGCAGGAACACCAGCGGGATCTTGCGCTGGCTGCACAGCTCGACGAAATGCGCGCCCTTCTGTGCGGCTTCGGAGAACAGCACACCGTTGTTGGCGACAATGCCGATCGGGCAGCCCTTGAGGTGGGCAAAGCCAGTGACAAGCGTTTCGCCGAAGCGCGGCTTGAATTCGTCAAAGCGGGAGCCGTCGACCAGCCGCGCGATTACCTCGCGAATGTCGTAGGGCGTGCGCAGGTCGCCGGGCACCACGCCCAGGATTTCCTCGGGGTCGTAGGCAGGCTCTTCCGGGCTGGCCCAATTCACCGTCAGCGGCTTGGTGATGTTCAGCGACTGCACCGAGCGCCGCGCGAGCGCCAGCGCGTGGGCATCATCCTCGGCCAGGTAATCGGCCACGCCGGACAGGCGCGTGTGCACATCGCCGCCGCCCAGGTCTTCGGCGCTGACAACCTCGCCCGTCGCGGCCTTCACCAACGGCGGGCCCGCCAGGAAGATGGTGCCCTGCTCCTTCACGATGATGGTCACATCCGACATCGCTGGCACATAGGCACCGCCTGCGGTGCAGGAGCCCATGACGACGGCAATCTGCGGGATGCCCTTGGCCGACATCCGGGCCTGGTTGTAGAAGATGCGCCCGAAGTGGTCGCGGTCGGGGAATACCTCGTCCTGATTGGGCAGGTTGGCGCCCCCCGAGTCGACAAGGTAGATGCAGGGAAGACGGTTCTCCTCCGCGATCTCCTGCGCGCGCAGGTGCTTCTTCACCGTCATCGGGTAATAGGTGCCGCCCTTCACGGTGGCGTCGTTGCAGACCACCATGACCTCTTGGCCGTGCACCCGGCCGATGCCTGCGATCACACCTGCCGCAGGTGCCGCACCGTCATACATGCCGTGCGCCGCTGTGGCGCCGATTTCCAGAAACGGGGAGCCGGGATCGAGGAGGTTCGCCACCCGGCGGCGCGGCAGCATCTTGCCGCGGCTCTCGTGGCGGGCGCGGGATTTCTCGCCGCCGCCCATGCGCGCGGCCTCGGCCGCTTCGCTGATCTGCGCGAGGGCGTCCAGATGCGCCTCGCGGTTCTGCTTGAAGCCTTCCGAAGAGGGCATCGCCTTGGATGTGAGTTTCATGTCCACTCTCCCGTTATAGGGTTGAGATCTATATTTCCGGTTGGCGCAGCGTACGCCGGGTGTGCAACACCGTAGGTCATTGGCTTGCATCCCCGGCCACAACTTCACTGCGCAGCAAAATTCTCAGCTTAAGCCATTCTGAAAGTGCTTCGGAATAGCGGCACGCTGTTTCGGGTGGCAGATTGGGGTCAAAGACCTTGGTGCAATCCGGCGCGTCGGCCAAAGCAGGCAAAGACAAACCTTCGTGCCAATTGTCATCAAGAACACTCTCATCAAAACCGGGCATTTGACTGACGATGCTTGCCCCATCCGCCTCCATCCAAGCCGCGGCAAGGTCAGCACAATGCTGCAAAGCCTTCATTTCGCGGCTCAAGTTGCACATGCGGACTGCCTGCGAGACGCATTGAGTGTCCATCGGCACCGCAAAGGCAACATCCGGGACAAACACCGTGCACGCGGATAGAAAACCAGGTGTATCAAAATGGGAGTGCTCATCACCTGTCGCTGCAGGTGGTGACACCATGCCCAAAGCAAAGACACTGGCTGCAATTGCGAAAGGAGCTGGCTGTTTCATCAGTTCACCTCCCCCGCAGCCCGCGCCTTCAGCTCCTTGCGGATCACCTTGCCGGTCACGGTCATCGGCAGCGCGTCCAGGAACGCCACCTCGCGCGGATAGGAATAATGCGCGAGGCGGTCCTTGACGTAGTCCTGCAGCTCCTTCTCGGAGGCCGCGGCACCGGGTTTCAGCACCACATAAGCTTTGACGATCTCGGTGCGCAGGTTGTCGGGCTTGCCGACCACACCCACCGTCGCGACGCTTGGGTGAGTCAGCAGGCAATCCTCGATCTCCGCCGGGCCAATTCGGTAGCCGCCGGAGGTGATCACATCATCCTCGCGGCCGACAAAGCGCAGGTAATCGCCGTCCCAGATGCCGCGGTCGCCAGTGACCAGCCACTCGCCGCGGAACTTGGCGGCGGTCTCTTCGGGCCGGTTCCAGTATTCCAGCAGCATTGAGGCAGAACCGCGGCGGATCGCGACGTCGCCTTCGCCTTCGGTAGGGTTGCCCGCTTCGTCGATCACTGCCAGTTCATGCCCCGGCACAGCCTTGCCGATGCAGCCCGGCCGCGGATCGAAATCTGCCGCGCAGGAGGAGGCAACCATGTTGCATTCGGTCTGGCCGTAGAATTCGTTGATGGTCATGCCCAGCCGGCGCCGGCCCCAGGCGAGCATCTCTGCGCCCAGGGGCTCTCCGCCGCTGGCAACAGAGCGCAGGCCGTTGAGCCCCTGCCCTGCTGCCTTCAGCATCCGCAGCGCCGTTGGGGGGAAGAAGATATTGCGCACGCCTGCCTTGGCGATCAGACCGGCGCAGGCTTCAGGCGAGAACTTGTCCAGTCGCGCGGCAACCACCGGCACGCCCAGCGCCAGGCCCGGCATCAGCACGTCGAACAGCCCGCCGATCCAGGCCCAGTCGGCCGGCGTCCAGAGGACATCGCCGGGCTGGCCAAGGTGGTCGTGGCTGATCGCAACGCCCGGCAGATGGCCGGTCAGCACGCGGTGGCCGTGCAACGCGCCCTTGGGGCTGCCGGTGGTACCGGAGGTGTAGATCAGAACGGCAGGCGTATCCGGCGCGGTATCGGCGAAGGGGACCGGTGCCCCCTCCAGCCCGGCGCTGTCCGTCATCACCGCTTCGGCCAGATCGCCTAGCAGGCCGGCGCCCTCGGCGTCGGTGAAGACGAAGCGCACACCCGCGTCGCCGGCGCGTGACGCCAGCGCGTCGCGCTTGAACAGCTTGAACAAGGGCACCGAGATGCCGCCTGCCTTCCAGATCGCCAGATGCGCCGCGGCGCACCAGGGCGACTGGCTGAGCAGCACCCCGACCCGGTCGCCCGGCTGGATACGCTGCAGCAGGTAGCGGGCCAGCCCGTCGGTCATCTCCGCAAGCCCGCCGTAAGAAATGTCCCGCCGCGCCGGACCGGTCATATCAATCAGGGCGGTCTTTTCAGCCGGATGCGACAGGCATTGCGCGGCCATGTTCAGCCGCTCCGGCAGGTCCCAGCTGCCATCAGCGCGAAGCCCGGGAATGTTACAGGTGTCATGCATATTTAGACATTCCCGAAACGCATGGCGGACATGCAATTTTTCACCGGCTTTTCAAGGGGAAAGCGATCCGCCCCTTGATCCAGATCAGAGTTTTCGGCCGCGCCATGGGGCACCACTGCGGGGTAAACACAAGAAAAGGGACGCACCCGATGAAACGCATCGTTTCCGCTTTGGCACTGACTTCTGCCCTCGCCGCCCTGGCTGGCCCCGCGCTGGCCCAGCAGCAAGGCGACTGGACCGTTGGTGTTGGTATCGCCAACGTCAACCCGAAATCCGGCAACGGCACCCTGGCCGGCGCCGCAGCGGATATCGACGATGGCACCGCGCTTTCGCTGACCGTTGAATACTTCTTCCGCGACAACTGGGGTGTCGAGCTGCTGGCGGCCTCGCCGTTCGAGCATGACGTTCGCCTGAACGGCGCGTTTGCAGCGTCCGCCAAGCAGCTGCCGCCGACCCTGTCGGTCAACTACCACTTCCCGACCGCCGGCAAGGTCAAGCCGTTCCTGGGTCTGGGCCTGAACTACACCACCTTCTTTGAGGAAGAGACCGCGCTTGGCACGCTCGACCTCGATGACAGCTTTGGTGTGGCGGTCAACGCCGGTGCCGACTACCAGATCTCCGACAATGGCGCGCTGCGGTTCAACGTGCGCTGGATGGACATCGACACCGACGCAACCCTGAACGGCGCCGCAATCGGCACCGCAGAGATTGATCCGGTTGTCGTGAACCTCGCTTACGTGCACCGCTTCTGATCCTTAGTGACTTTGTTCCGGTCTGGCGGCTGGCCTCGTGCCGCCAGGCTTGTTTCAAACCCCGCGCCTCCCTGGGATGCGCGGGGTTTTCGTTTGTTACATGGTACCCATCAGCTCGCGGCCGATCAGCATCCGGCGGATCTCGCTGGTGCCTGCGCCGATTTCCATCAGCTTGGCATCGCGGAAGATGCGGCCGACCGGGTTGTCGGACAAATAGCCCGCGCCGCCAAAGGCCTGCACCGCCTGGTGCGCCTGGGTCATCGCCACCTCGGACGCATAAAGGCAGCAGGCCGCCGCGTCCTGGCGGGTCACGGTGCCGTTGTCGCAGGATTTCGCGACTTCGTAGACATAGGCCCGCGCCGAGTTCATCGCCGTGTACATGTCGGCAATCTTGGCCTGCATCAGCTGGAAGTTCCCGATCGGCTGGCCGAATTGCTTGCGCTCCGCCATGTAGGGCATCATCTCATCCATGCAGGACGCCATGATACCCAGGCCGATGCCCGCCAGCACCACGCGCTCATAATCCAGGCCGGACATCAGCACGCGCACGCCCTTGCCCTCTTCGCCCAGCACGTTCTCAAACGGGACTTCCACGTCTTCAAACACCAGCTCGGCAGTGTTGGAGCCGCGCATCCCCAGCTTGTCGAAATGCTTGGAGGTGGAGAAACCCTTCATCTCCTTTTCGATCAGGAAGGCGGTGATGCCCTTGGAGCCCGCCTCCGGATCGGTCTTGGCGTAGACCACCAGCGTATCGGCATCCGGGCCGTTGGTGATCCAGTACTTGTTGCCGTTCAGGCGGAAGTGGTCGTTGCGCTTTTCCGCGCGCAAGCTCATCGAGACCACGTCCGAACCCGCGCCCGCCTCTGACATCGCCAGCGCGCCGACGTGCTCACCAGAGATCAGCCGCGGCAGGTATTTCTGCTTCTGCTCCGCATTGCCGTTCAGTTTGATCTGATTAACGCAGAGGTTGGAGTGCGCGCCGTAGGACAGCGAAACGGAGGCCGAGGCCCGTGCGATTTCCTCAACCGCGACGGTGTGGGCGAGGTAAGACATGCCCGCGCCGCCGAATTCTTCCGGCACGGTGATGCCGAGCAGGCCCAGCTCACCCATCTCCTGCCACAGACCGGCAGGGAATTCGTTGTTCTGGTCGATCTCCTGCGCCATCGGCTTGACGCGGTCCTGCGCCCAGCGGTGAACCACATCGCGCAGGGCGTTAACATCCTCACCAAGATCGAAACTCATGCTTGCGTTGAACATCCCGCAGATCCTCCAGGGCACAGCCGATTATATGAACAGTTGTTCAATTCAATAGACCAGGGCACGATTCGGGTCAATCGTGTTCCTGTGCGGACACCGCAAACGGCAACGGGCGGCCCGCAAGGGACCGCCCGCACAATTTCGCTTTGGACCGGATCAGCGCACCACGTAGACCACCGTGCGGTCATCCGCCTCAACCAGCACAGGCAAGCCGTTCAGGTAGACATAGCGGTATTCGGAGTCCGGAACCGCGGTCAGCTCCACTTCCTCCGGGATCATGACGCCAGTCACCACTTCACCCTGCACGTACACCGGTTCGGTGGCATTGCTGCGCACATAGGTGACGACTTTCTCGTCCGGCACAGCGGCTTCCCCTGCGAGGCTGCCTGCCACGGCCCCCGCGACGACGCCGGCCGGACCGGCAATCAGGCCGCCGGTGATCGCGCCGCCGAGTGCGCCCATTGCTGCATCGGTTTCACCGGTTTCAGTGGTGGTATAGGTCACGGTGTTGAACTTGACAGGGCTTTCCTTGGCAACCACCGGAACGAATTTTTCGGTGACGGCCCCAGTCAGGTATTCACCATAGGCCCAGCCGTCCGCACCATCGTATGCGACCTTGCACCAGTTGCTTTCCTCAAGGCAGCCCTCAAGATCAACCGAGCCGTCGGCAGAGATCACACCGATGATTTCGTGATGCGGTCCCGGGCCTGCGCGCAGGTTCAGGTCGGTCACGGCCTGCACCTGCGCGCCGGCCCAAACCGGTGCAGCCAGCAGGGCCAAGGCAGATGCGGTCAGGGCGCGTTTCGGCGTAAACATGATAGTGTCCTCTCATCCATTTTCTGTCATCGGCGCCTCAACGCGCCGTTGAGCAGGAGTAACTCCGCCTCCGGCAAAAGGTTCCATGGATCCTTTTCCGCACCTGCGCGTAAGTGATGCATAAAGGGAGCGAAACCTGCCCCGCCGAATAGAATCAGGAGATTTCCATGAAACGTTTGAACCGCGCCCTGGCTGCCGCATTCTGCTTGCTGGGCATGCCAGCCGCCGCCGAGGAGATCGGCCAGATCGGGGTCGACTGGGTCGGCAATGATATTGTGATCGAGGCGATCTCCGATCCCAAGGTCCAAGGTGTCACCTGCCACATCGCCTATTTTGAGCGCGGGCTGATTGACCGGCTGTCCAAGGGCAACTGGTTCGAGGACCCCTCCAACGCCTCGCTGGCCTGCCGCCAGACCGGGCCGATCACGCTGGGCGACATCGACCGCAGCGATGACGGCGAGGACGTGTTCCGGGAGTCGCGGTCCATCATCCTCAAATCCCTGCGTGTGAAACGTCTGTTCGATGAAACCAACCAGACGCTGATCTATGTCGCCCACGCAGCCGAGCTGACGGATGGCTCCGCCAAGGTCTCGATCTCGACCGTGCCGCTCTATCAGCCCGACTGATAGACGGCAGACACCTCTGCCCGGATGATCCGGGCGATCTGGGCGCAGTCCTCCAGGCTGAAGGTCAGCGGCACCCGCATGTCGATGACCCCCGCCAGGATGCGGTCGCTTTGCGGCAGCCGCGGGGTGTCCGCATAGCGCCAGCTGTCATAGCGGGAGGTGAAGGCAACAGGCTCCGGCGTGCCGAACCATTTCAGCTCCACCCCGCGGGCGGCACAGCGGCGCACGGCCTCCTGCACGGCGTCTTCACTCCAGTCCAAAAGCAGGAACTGGATGGAGGAGCCGACATAGTCCTCCTGCGCGGGTCGCTCCACGACCGTCAGGCCTGGCGTGCCGCGCAGACCGTCCTCCACCGCGCGGTAGCGGTCGTTCCAGCGTTCCACCTGAGTATCCAGGTCGCGCAACTGCGGCCGCAGGATGGCGGCGCGCAGGTTGTCCATGCGGCCCGAGATGTTGGGGGTCTCGTATTTCACCCGCTCAAACACCTCTGGCCCCGGCGCCGCCAGATGGCGGCCATACAGCATGTAGGAGCCCGACATCATGATGGCGCGGGCGGCAATTTCCTCATCATCCGTGATGAGCAGCCCGCCCTCGCCCGAGTTCACATGCTTGTAGGTCTGGCAGGAATAGCAGCCCACCGCGCCATGGCGGCCCGACAGCACCCCGTTCCAGGAGGCGCCCATGGTGTGGGCGCAATCCTCGATCACGGTGATACCGGCTGCGTCGCAGATCTCCATCAGCCGGTCCATGTCGCACAGATGCCCGCGCATGTGCGACAGCATCAGCACTTTCGCCTGATCCGCCTTCGCCGCCAGATCCTCCAGGTCGATGGTCAGGCCTTCGGTCACCTCGACAAACACCGGCTCCGCCCCGACAGAGGCGATTGATCCAGGCACCGGCGCCAGTGTGAAGGCGTTGGTCAGAACCTTGTCGCCGGGCTTCACCCCGACCGCGCGCAGCGAGGTCGCCAGCGCATAGCCGCCGGACGCCACCGCAAGGCAGTATTTCGCGCCCGTCTGCGCCGCGAACTCCTGCTCCAGCAGGGCGGTTTCCCCTGCCTCGCCCTCTGCCACGTTATAGCGGTGCAGCCGCCCGCTACGGAGCACCGCCAGCGCGGCCTCGATGGCGTCTTCAGGGATGGGTTCCTGCTGGGTGAAAGACCCGGAAAATGTCTCGCTCATGCGGCGTTTGTGAGCCGCTGCCCCTCAAGGGTCAAGAGAGAACCCGAAAGGACGGCTTTCCCGAAACTAAGTTGCGGGATCACGCAATCAGCCGGTCCGCGACCTCCGGCAGGTCCTCGAACCGGTCGAGCAGAGCCTCGGGTTTCAGCGCCGCCATGTCATCGCCGGAGGGCCCGAAGGTCACCAGCACCGACGGCACACCCGCATTGGCAGAGGTTGTGCGGTCAGTGTCGCTGTCACCGACCAGCAGCGTGCGCGCCGGATCGCCGCCAGCGCGGCGGGCGGCCTCGAACAGCGGCTCCGGGTCGGGTTTGCGCACCGGCAGCGTGTCCGCCCCAACCAGCGAGGCAAAGGCATCCCGCACGCCAAGGCTGCGCATCAGCTGCTCTGCCAGCCCTTCCGGCTTGTTTGTGCAAATGCCGACGCCGAAGCCCGCGGCTTTCAGCACCTCCACAGCCTCCATTGCACCGGGATAAAGTATAGTGTGGTGGTCGATAGCATCGCGATAGGCTTCCAGCAGAACCGGATAAAACTCATCGACGGTGGCGGGGTTGAACTGCCCTGCCCGTTTCAAACCTGCGGTCAGCATCATCCGGCCGCCGCGCAGAGCGACGCCTGCATCTTCGGGATGGCTCAGCACATCGCCCAGCCCCATCTGCCGGAAGCAGAAATTGGCCGCCGCCAGCAGATCGCCCGAGGTATCCGCCAGCGTGCCGTCCAGATCGAAGATAACTGTTCGCATACCCTGCCCTTTCGGCACTTTTCCGCCGCCGCATGTTGCAGCCCGCAATCTAGTTTGATGGCGCTATCCCTTGCGCCCTGCCCCCCAGCGGATAAAACGGGAGCGCTAAAAACACAAAGAGAAAAGCGATTATGAGCATTGCCCTTGTCATCCTGGCGGCCGGAAAAGGCACGCGGATGAACTCCGACCTCCCCAAAGTCCTGCACCCGATCGCCCAGGCGCCGATGCTGGAGCACGCTATGGCTGCAGGCCGCGCACTGGAGCCGGAGCGCACCATCATTGTGGCAGGTCACGGGGCTGAGGCAGTGCGTGAGGCGGTAGCCGAAATCGACGAGGAGGCCGAAGTCGTCCTTCAGGAGGAACAGCTTGGCACCGCCCATGCGGTGAACCAGGCCCGCGCCGCGTTAGACGGCTTCGAGGGCGATGTGGTTGTGCTTTACGGCGACACGCCCTTTGTCAGCGCCGAGACGCTGGAGCGGATGGTCGAAGCCCGCCAGCGCGCCGATCTGGTGATCCTGGGGTTCGAGGCTGCCGACCCGGGACGTTATGGCCGCCTGGTGATGAACGGCGACAGCCTGGAGCGGATTGTCGAGTTCAAGGACGCCTCTGAAGCCGAGCGCGCCATCACCTTCTGCAATTCCGGGCTGATGGCCTGCAAGGCCAGCGCGATGTTCGATCTGATCGCCCGGGTTGGCAATGAAAACGCCTCGGGGGAATACTACCTGACCGATCTGGTGGAACTGGCCCGCCGCGAGGGCTTGAAAGTCACCGCCGTGTCCTGCGACGAGGCGGAAACGCTGGGCGTCAATTCCCGCGCGGAACTGGCGCAGGCCGACGGGCTGTTCCAGGCACGCGCACGGGCCGAACTTCTGGACCTGGGCGTCACCCTGATGGCGCCGGAAACCGTCTACCTCTCTTTCGGGACCATCATCGGCCGCGACACGGTGATCGAACCCAATGTGGTCTTCGGCCCCGGCGTGACGGTGGAAAGCGGCGCGCTGATCCGGGCGTTTTCGCATCTGGAGGGCTGCCACGTCAGCCGCGGTGCCAAAGTGGGGCCTTATGCCCGCCTGCGCCCCGGTGCGGAGCTGGCGGAGAACACCCACATCGGCAACTTCGTCGAAATCAAGAACGCCGAGATTGCCGAAGGCGCCAAGGTGAACCACCTTAGCTATATCGGCGACGCCGCGGTCGGCGAAGCAACCAATATTGGCGCGGGCACAATTACCTGCAACTATGACGGTGTGATGAAGCACCGCACCGAAATCGGCGCCCGCACCTTTATCGGGTCGAACACCATGCTGGTGGCCCCGGTGCGGGTCGGCAACGAGGCGATGACCGCGACAGGTGCCATCATCACAAAGAATGTCGAAGACGGCGACCTGGCCATTGGCCGCGCTGAACAAACCAACAAACCGGGCCGCGCGCGCAAGCTCATGGAGATGCTGCACGCCAAGAAAGCCCGCCTGCAAAAGGGAGCCAAGTGATGTGCGGAATTGTCGGCGTACTGGGCAATCACGAGGCCGCCCCGATCCTGGTCGAGGCGCTGAAGCGGCTGGAATACCGCGGCTATGACAGTGCGGGCATCGCCACGGTGAACAGGGGCGAACTGCACCGCCGCCGCGCGGTGGGCAAGCTGGTGAACCTCTCCGACCTCCTGGTGCACGAGCCGCTGGCCGGCAAGGCCGGGATCGGCCACACCCGCTGGGCGACCCATGGCGCGCCGTCCGTCAGCAACGCGCATCCGCACCGCGCGGGCGCCGTCGCCGTGGTGCACAACGGCATTATCGAGAACTACAAGGAACTGCGCGCAGAGCTGTTGAACTGCGGCCTGGAGTTCCGCACCGAGACCGACACCGAAACAGTTGCCCTGATGACGGAACGCTACCTGCAGGAGGGCCTTGCGCCGGCGGATGCCGCCTTCAAGACGCTGGACCAGCTGGAGGGCGCCTTTGCGCTCGCGTTCCTGTTTGACGGCGAGGAGGACCTGATCGTCGCCGCCCGCAAGGGCTCGCCGCTGGCAATCGGCCATGGCGACGGCGAGATGTTCGTGGGCTCCGACGCCATTGCCCTGGCGCCGCTGACCGACCGGATCACTTATCTGGAGGAAGGCGACCGCGCCGTCGTGACCCGCGCAGGCGCCGAGATCCGCAACGCGCATGGCGACCTGGTGAACCGCGAAACCAAGACCATCCAGATCGACGCCGCCCAGGTCGACAAGGCCGGCCACAAGCACTTCATGGCCAAGGAAATCGCCGAGCAGCCCCATGTGATCGCCGAGGCGATCCGCCATTACCTGCCAGTCGAGGAAGATACCGTCCGGCTGCCCGGAGAGGTTGATTTTTCTCAGGTCGAGCGGCTGACAATGGTCGCCTGCGGCACCGCCTATTATGCCTGTGTCACCGCCAAATACTGGTTCGAACAAATCGCCCGCCTGCCGGTCGAAGTCGATATCGCTTCCGAGTTCCGCTACCGCGAGCCGCCGATCCCGGCCAAGACACTGGCCCTGTTTGTCTCGCAATCGGGTGAGACCGCCGACACCCTGGCGGCGCTGCGTTTTTGTCAGGAGAAGGCGAACAAGATCCTGTCGGTGGTCAACGTTCCCGAAAGCTCCATCGCGCGGGAAAGCGATCTGGCGCTGCCGATCTTTGCCGGCCCTGAAATCGGCGTCGCCTCCACCAAGGCCTTCACCTGCCAGCTGACGGTGCTGCTGGCGCTGGCGCTCAAGGCCGCCTGCGACCGCGGACACCTGAGTGCTGAGGAGATGGCAGAGTATGCCACCGCGATCCGCGGCCTGCCCAATGTCCTGTCTTCCGCGCTGGAGCAGAACGAGGCGATCCGCCAGGCCGCTCAGAAGGTGAGCGAAGCCCGCGATGTGCTGTTCCTGGGCCGCGGGCTGATGTTCCCGCTGGCGCTGGAGGGCGCGCTGAAACTCAAGGAAATCAGCTACATCCATGCCGAGGCCTATGCCTCCGGCGAGCTGAAGCACGGCCCCATCGCGCTGATTGACAAGAACATGCCGGTGGTGGTGCTGACGCCCAAGGATGCGCTTTTTGACAAATCCGTCTCCAACATGCAGGAGGTGCTGGCCCGCAAGGGCAAGGTGCTGATGATCTCCGACCAGGACGGGATCAACGAGGCCGGCGACGACGTCTGGTGCGCCATCCGGATGCCGCGGGTCAAGGAGGCGCTGACACCGATCCTCTACGCCATTCCCGCCCAGCTCTTGGCGTATCACACTGCGGTGGCCAAGGGCACCGATGTGGACCAGCCGCGCAACCTGGCGAAATCGGTAACGGTCGAGTGACCGCCGTGACGCTGCAGGAGGCTCTGGCGCAGCTGAAAGCCTTGGCCGAACCCGGCCGGGCAGAACAGATGGCCGCCTATCACAAGCAAACCCGCGCGGTTCTTGGCGTGCCCAACCCGGCCACCAATGATCTGACCAAAGCCTGGCGGCAAACCTTGAACACTGAAGAACGTGCCGGGCTGGCGCGGGCCCTGTGGGAGAGCGATGTCTTCGAGGCCCGCATCGCCGCCGCCAAACTGCTGACGCAGGCCCGGATCAAGGACGACCAGGCTATCTGGGCGCTGCTGCAAACCTGGGTGCCGGAGTTCGACAGCTGGGCCATTGCCGATCACGTCTGTTCCGCCATTGCCAAGCGGCTGCAGGCGGATCCTGAGCGGCTGGACACGGTGGAGGCCTGGTCGCGCTCCGACCATATGTGGACGCGCCGCGCCGCGCTGGTGGCCACTCTGCCCTGGGCCAAGATGAATAACGTGAAACCGGCGGATCAGGACCGGCGAGAGCGCATTCTTGGCTGGGCGGCCGCGTATGTGCCGGACCGGAACTGGTTCATTCAAAAGGCCATCGGCTGGTGGCTGCGCGACCTCAGCAAGCATGACGCCGCCCGCACCCACGCCTTTCTGGACGCGCATGGTGCGGAGATGAAAGGTTTTGCCCGCAAGGAAGCGGCGAAGTATCTGAAACACGCCTAGCCCTGCCAGGGTCGCGCCCGGCACCCGCCGGGCAGCGCACGCCCCCGCCCTAATAGGGCGGGGGCTCCCCCTCTTGCAAAACCAGAGCTCAGCCTGCGGGCAGCACCTGCACTTCGGCCAGTTCGGTCAGCGGCAGGCCCAGCGCGCGCATGGCGCTGATCGACAAGCGGCTGCCGCCCGATTCCGCACCCGGAACCGGTTTCAGTGTCACCACCGCCTCAGTGTTGCGGCCCGTCCGGATCAGCGCCTGCTGTTCTGCCGCCACCAGCGGCGTCTCCATCCACATCCCCGGAACCGAGGGATCGCCCAGCGACGCCACCGTGGTGGCGGAGCCGCGGAACGACGGCGCTGCAGGCACGGCGGGATCCGCCTCCGCCACGTCAATACCAGGAGCAGGCTGCAGCATAGGGTCCTGCGGCTCAGACGGCGCCGGTGCATCCCGGCCATTCAAAACGGAAGAATTCAGCTGGATGCCTTCGCAGGCCGCCAGCAGGGAAATCGAAGCAAGGGAAAAGAATATCATACGCATGGGCAAACCCTAGCTATCCGCGAAACTCTTTGCCAGACACAAAAGCTGTCCCCCCTTGCCGCGGGCGGTGCCCCGCTTTACCTAGGTAGCATGACGGCTCCGCTTATTGATCCCTTCGCCCGCGCAATCACTTACCTGCGTGTCTCGGTCACCGACCGCTGCGATTTCCGCTGCGTCTATTGCATGTCCGAGAATATGACCTTCCTGCCCAAGAAGGACCTCCTGACGCTGGAGGAGCTGGACCGGCTCTGCTCCACCTTCATCCGTCTGGGTGTCGAGAAACTCAGGATCACCGGCGGCGAGCCGCTGGTGCGCCGCGGCATCATGACATTCTTCCAAGCGATGAGCCGCCATCTGAACACCGGCGCCCTGAAAGAGCTGACGCTGACCACCAATGGCTCGCAGCTGGTGAAATACGCCGATGACCTCTATGCCGCCGGGGTGCGCCGGGTGAATATCTCGCTCGACACGCTGGATGAGCAGAAGTTTGCGGACGTGACCCGCTGGGGCCGGCTGCCGCAGGTGCTGAAAGGCATCGACGCGGCGCAAAAGGCTGGCCTGCGGGTCAAGATCAACAGCGTTGCGCTGAAAGGCTTCAACGAGGCAGAGCTGCCCGCCATCACCCGCTGGTGCGCCGAACGGGACATGGACCTCACCTGGATCGAGGTGATGCCGATGGGCGAAGACATCGGCAATATGGAACGCATCGGGCAATACTGGTCGCTGAAGGACGTGCGTGCGGAATACGAAAACCACTACACGGTAACTGACCTCGCTGAGCGCACCGGCGGGCCTGCCCGCTATGTGCGGCTGGAAGAGACCGGCCAGAAAATCGGGTTTATCACCCCGCTCTCCCATAACTTCTGCGAAAGCTGTAACCGGGTGCGGGTGACCTGCACCGGCGAAATCTACACCTGCCTCGGCCAGGAGGGCAAAGCCGACCTGCGCGCGCCCCTGCGCGCCAATGAGGAAGGCACCGGCGTGCTGGAGGCCGCCATCCGCGCCGCCATCGGCGACAAGCCCCGCGGCCACGACTTCGACTACTCGCGCCAGGAAGTCGGCGGCAAGATGACCCGCCACATGAGCCACACCGGCGGCTGACCATGTCCGGGAACACGCCCGCGCGGCCGACGCTGCTGTACTCCCTTTATTGCGGCGCCAGCGCGCTGATTGCCCCTTTCGCCTGGCGCAAGGTCGCGGCCAAGCTGCGCGATTACGGCTTGCCGGAAGAGCGCGTGCGCGAGCGCCTTGGCCATGCCTCCCTGCCCCGCCCCTCCGGGCGGCTGATCTGGTTCCATGCCGCGTCGGTCGGCGAAAGCCTGTCGGTGCTGACCCTGATCCGGCGAATGGGCGAGCAGGCCCCGGATGCGGAGTTTCTGATTACCTCCGGCACGCCCACCTCCGCCGAGCTGATCGCCAAACGGATGCCGCCGCGCTGCCGCCACCAGTTCCCGCCCTTGGATACCGCTGCCGCCGTGGACCGCTTCCTCACCCATTGGCGCCCGGACCTGGGGGTCTTTGTCGAAAGCGAACTGTGGCCGCAAATGCTGGTGCGCGCCCGCCAAGCAGGCTGTCCGCTGGTGCTGCTGAACGCCCGGCTGTCGGACAAATCGGTCGAGGGCTGGAAGAAACGCCCGGACACCGCACGCTTCATCCTGGATCAATTCGATCTGCTGGTCACCCAGAACCGCAAAACGGCTGCAAACCTGCAGGCAATGGGCGCCGCGCAAGACCGCATCCGCCCCGGCAGCAATCTCAAGGCCGTCTCCGCGCCGCTCCCGGTTGACCAGGATATCCTCACCAAGGTGCACGGCAGCATTGGGGACCGCCCCATCTGGATTGCCTCCTCCACCCACGAGGGCGAGGAGGAGACCGTGCTGGAGGCCCATCAGGCGCTGCTGAAACAGCACCCGGATCTCTGCCTGCTGCTGGCCCCCCGCCATCCGGAGCGCGGAGACGCCGCGGAAGCTCTGGTGACTGCAGCGGGCCTCAGCTGTGCACGGCGCAGCAGGGGCATGCTGCCGGGGCAAGCCACGCAGGTCTATCTGGCGGATACGCTGGGCGAGGTCGGCACCTGGTACGCGCTCAGCCCGCTCGTGTTCCTGGGCGGGTCCTTGCGCGAAATCGGCGGCCACAACCCGTTTGAGCCGATGCAGGCAGGGGCCGCGGTCATCACCGGCACCGGGCATTACAATTTTGCCGAAACCTATGCTGAGCTGTCCGCACTTGGCGCCGCTGCGGAAATCGGCTCTGCTGGGGAACTGGCGGACCAGGTTGCGGAATGGCTTGAGAAGCCGGACATTTTCCAGGCCGCACGCGATGCCGCCGGGCAGTTCATCTCCCGGCAGTCGGATCAATTGGACCAGACGGTAGACGCCCTGCTGGCGCTTCTGCCCCCGCAAAGGAGGCCATGATGGCACAGGTTGATGCCAATACAATCGAAGTCATCGCGCCGAACTTCAAACGCCGCCTGTCCGGGGTGACCTCGACCATCGTGCGGCTGGTGCCGCTGCAACGCCGGCAGATCGCCATTGCCACCGCAGGCAGCGGCCTGCCCGGGGATATGCCGCATCTGTCGGCGGCGCAGCTTGTGTTCATGAACCGCAACGGCCCTGCGGGCGCCCGTGTCTGGCACGCCCGGCGCAATGTGGAAATGCTGGGCGGGCTGGCGCTTAAATATCTCCTGGGCAAACGGCTTAAGCTGCTGTTCACTTCCGCCTCGCAGCGGCAGCATTCGGACTATACCAAGTGGCTGATCTCACAGATGGACCGGGTGATTGCCACCTCGGCCAAGGGCGCGGCCTACCTGGAGAAGCCCGTGCAGGTAGTGCATCACGGGATCAACACCGAGGAATTCTGCCCGCCCGCCGATAAACCGGCGCTGCGGCGCGAGTTGGGCCTGCCGGAAGAGGCCATCCTGATCGGCTGCTACGGGCGCATCCGGGCGCAGAAGGGCACCGATGTTTTTGTCGATGCCATGCTGGATGTGCTGAAGGCGCACCCCAAGGCGGTGGGTCTTGTGATGGGCCGCGCCACCGAAAAACACGTGTCATTCGAGAAAGAACTGCGTGGCAAGGTCGAGGCCGCGGGCCTGTCCGAGCGGCTGCTGTTCCCGCCCGAGGTGCCTGTCTGGGAAGTCTCCCATTGGTATCAGGCGCTGGACCTCTACGTGGCGCCGCAGCGCTGGGAGGGTTTCGGCCTGACCCCGCTGGAGGCCATGTCCTGCGGCGTGCCGGCCGTTGCCACCCGCGTCGGCGCTTTCGAGGAGCTGATCGCTCCCGGTGAAACCGGTCTGCTGATCGACCCGGGCGAGGCCGGTCAGATGGTGCAGGCCATCAACGAGGTGCTCTCCACCAATGGCCGGCTGGCGGAGTGGTCAGAAGCCGCCCGCAAACACGCGATGACCAATTTCGCGCTGGAGAAAGAGGCGGAAACCCTCGTCACCATCTACCGCGAGCTGCTGGAACACTGACCCCCGCGCCATAGCGCAGCCTGATCCCTCTTCATCTGGCTGAAAATATCATCGGGGGTGAATTGAGCCGAAGGCTCAAGAGGGGGCAGACAGCCCCCTCCCCCTGGTGCTGATCAAGCCGCAGGCATCCGCTGCTCGACGATCTCCGCCCACCAGCTGCAGCCCGCGGGGATGGCATCGTCGTTAAAGTTGTACTCCGGGTGATGCACCATCGCGGTGTCGCCATTGCCCATCAGGATGTAGGCGCCCGGGCGCTCCTCCAGCATGAAGGCAAAATCCTCGCCGCCCATCACCAGCGGCGCATCCTCGCAGGAACCGGCGACACTGGCCGCCACCTTGGCGGCAAACTCGGTCTGCTCCTCGTGGTTCACCATCACCGGATAGCCGCGGTGATAGGTGACATCGGCAGTGCCGCCAAAGGTCGCGGCGATTCCGGTGCAGACCTCGTTGATCCGCTTCTCTGCCAAGTCGCGCATCTCGCCAGACATGGTGCGCACGGTGCCCTTGATCTGCACCTTCTGCGGGATCACGTTGAACGCTTTCGACGACGTCTCAAACGAGGTCACCGAGACCACGATCTGATGCACGGGGTCAGCATTGCGCGAGGCGATGGTCTGCAGCGCCAGCACGGCTTGGGCAGCCAGCACGGTCGTATCCACGGTCTCATGCGGCTTGGCGGCGTGGCCGCCGCGGCCCTCGAAGGTGATGTCGAACTGGTCGGTGGCGGCAAAGAAGGAACCCGGGCGGAGGGCAAAAGTGCCCAGCGGCTGGCCCGGCCAGTTGTGCAGGCCGTAGACCTCCTGCACACCCCAGCGGTCCATCAGACCGTCGTCGCACATAACCTTGGCGCCGCCGCCGCCCTCTTCGGCGGGCTGGAAGATCACCACCACGGTACCGTCGAAATTACGCGTCTCCGACAGGTACTTGGCCGCGCCCAGCAGCATTGCGGTATGGCCGTCATGGCCGCAGGCGTGCATCGCGCCGGGTGTCTTGGAGGCATAGTCCAGCCCGGTCTGCTCATGGATCGGCAGCGCGTCCATGTCGGCGCGCAGGCCGATCACCTTGCCGGAGGTGTCCGCCTTGCCCTTGATCACGCCGACCACGCCGGTGCGGCCGATGCCGGTCACCACCTCGTCGCAGCCGAATTCCTGCAGCTTCTCCGCCACCAGGGCGCTGGTGCGGTGGGTTTCGAACAGGATTTCCGGGTTTTCGTGGATGTCACGGCGCCAGGCGGTGATTTCATCCTGCAGTTCGGCAAAGCGGTTCTTGACCGGCATTTCTCACTCCTTTGGTTGTCTTTCCCCGCAGCCTCAGGCCGCGGGCATTCTTCGTTCCACCAGCTCGGCAAACCAGCTGCATCCCAGCGGGATCGCTTCGTCGTCAAAGACATAGGCCGGGTGGTGGCACATCTGGGTGTCGCCATTGCCGAGGAAGATATAGGCGCCGGGGCGTTCCTCGAGCATGTAAGAGAAATCTTCCGACGGCATGATCGGCGGGGTCTCAGTGTTGACCTCGGCGGAGACAGCCTGCGCCGCCTCTATCGCGTGGGCGGTTCCGTTTTCATCATTGATAGTCACAGGGTAGCCGGGCAGCCATTCAACTTCAGCCGTGGCGCCGAATGCTGCGGCGGTGTTTTCCGCCACCCGGCGCACCCAGTCCTCGGCCTGGGCACGGTATTCGGGGTCCAGGGTGCGGACGGTGCCCTGCAGTTTGGCGGTATGGGCGATCACGTTGGACGCGGTGCTGTCAGTCTCAAACGTGCCAACGGTCAGCACCACCCGTTTCACCGGGTCCACGTTGCGGGAGACAATGGAATGCAGCGAGACCACGATTTGCGAAGCTGCCAGGGTGGTATCAATCGCGTCGTGCGGGGCAGCAGCGTGGCCGCCCTTGCCGGTGACCGTGATGACAAACTCGTCCGAAGACGCCATGAGCGGACCGGGGCGGATAGCGAATTCGCCCACCGGCAGGCCTGGCATATTGTGCAGGCCGTATACCTCCTGAATGCCCCAGCGGTCCATCAGGCCGTCATCGCACATCGCCTTGCCACCGGCGCCACCTTCCTCGGCCGGCTGGAAGATCAGCACCGCCTTACCGTCGAAATTCCGTGTCTCTGCAAGGTACTTGGCCGCCCCCAGCAGGATCGAGGTATGGCCGTCATGGCCGCAGGCGTGCATCACGCCGGGCGTCTTGGAGGCATAGTCCACGCCGGACGCCTCGGGGATCGGCAGCGCATCCATGTCGGCACGCAAACCGATGGCGCGGCCCGAGGTGTTGGTCTTGCCCTCGATCACCGCGACCACGCCGGTCTGGCCGACGCCGGTGGTGATATCGGTGACGCCGAACTCCTTGAGCCGCTCCACCACAAAGGCGGCGGTCTCATGCACCTCGTACATCAGCTCGGGGTTTTCGTGCAGATGACGGCGCCAGGCAGTGATCTCCTGGTGCATCTCGGCAAAGCGGTTCTTGGCCGGCATAATCCCCTCCCCTTTACTGTTTCAGGTTCCGTTGCGGCAGACTGTCCGCGAAAAAACTTAGCTTCGCAAGTATCCGGGGCCGCCTGGACGCGGCGGAACCCGCCAGAGTGGGGTGACATGCGTGCACCCCCTGCACCACCTGTACACCCCCCGTACGCCTTCCACACCAATCTGAGCACGAAAGGCCCGGTTTCAAGGCGCTGGGATCACCCCCGCAGCTTTTCCACCAGCCCGCGCATGAAGGCATGGCCCGCGTTGAACTGCGCCACTGTGATGTACTCATTGGGCTGATGCGCCTGGGCGATGTCGCCGGGGCCGCAGATTACGGCAGAATAGCCTGCCTTCTGGAACTGCCCGGCCTCGGTGCCGTAGCTGACCACGTGGGAGCCATTGTCGCCGGTCAGGCTGCGCACCAGCGCCTCCGCCACGCCGTCCTGCTCCGGGACCAGGCCCGGCACATCGAAATGCTTGGACACATCAATGCGGGCCTCCGGGTGGATGGCCTGCATTTCCGCTTCGACCGTGCGCACCTTGGCGAGATAGGCCGCTTCCCAATCGGCGGCGTTTTCCCCTGGCACCACCCGGAAATCCATCATGAAGCGGCAGTCCTTGGCGGTGATGTTATGGGCGGTGCCGCCCTCGATCATGCCGACGTGACAGGTGGTCCAGGGCGGGGTGAACATCGCCTGCACCTCGCCGGGCTCTTTGGCCATGTTCTCCGCATTCTTCTGGTTGGCCCAGTCGATCAGCTTCGCTCCTTCCATGATGGCGCTGACGCCAGTGTGCATGAGCGAGGAATGCACCTCGAACCCGACCAGATGGGTGGCATAGCCGGTGCCGCCCTTGTGGCCGGTCACCGCCTTCATCATCGAAGGCTCGCCCACGATCACAGCGGAGCCCTTGGGCAGCACGGGCTGCATCGCCTCAATCATCGGCGGCGCGCCGGTGCAGCCGATTTCCTCGTCAAAGCTCAAAGCCAGTTGCATCGGACGTTTGACGCCCTGCTCATGCGCCTCGACCAGCGCCCAGATGGCGAGGGCATCATAGCCCTTCATGTCGCAGGTGCCGCGGCCGAAGTATTTGCCGTCATTCTCCACAACGGAGAACGGGTCGGTGTCCCAGGGCTGGCCGTCCACGGGCACCACGTCGGTATGTCCCGACAGCACCACGCCCCCCTCTTCCATCGGTCCCACGTGGGCAAAGGTGGCAGCCTTGTGCGGCTGGTCCGGGTCCACCCAGCGGTGGCTTTCGATGCCATGGGAGGACAGATAGTCCTGCACCCAATCCACCAGCGGCAGATTAGTGTCCCGGCTCACGGTCGGGAAGGAGACCAGCTGTGTCATGATCTCCAGCGGCGTCAGTTTTTTAGTCATAGTCTGTAGCCCCCTGAAACAGTAAGCACCTCGCCTGTGACGAAGCTTGCTCCGCTCCCAGCCAGGAAACTAACCGCCGCTGCTATATCGGATGGCGAGGGCAACCGGCCCAGCGCAGTCAACTTTTCGAATTCACCCACCAGCTCCGGCGGCCTTGGGTTCTGTGGGTCATTGACCGCACCCGGAGCCACGGCATTAACCCGGACACCTCGCGGTCCCAGCTCTTTGGCCATGCCGCGGGTCCACAGCTCCAGCGCCGCTTTGCTGGCCCCGAACAGCGCGGCTCCAGCCGGAGGCATACTTGCGTTTACCGAAGAAATGGAGATCACGCCCGCACCGGGTGTCAAATGCGGAAGCGCGGCGGCCAGCAATCCCTGAGCGGCAAAGAGGTTTACATCGAACATTTCCCGCAGGGCAGAGCTGTCGAAAACTTCCGGACCATCGGATGCGATAGCACCGGCGTTATTAATGATCAGATCTATCCGGCCAAAGTGCTGCAACGTGCGCTCCACCACCATGGCAGGTGCTTCCGGATCACGGAAGTCCGCGCGCACCGCGAGAAAGGAACTGTCCGCAGGGCGGGTTTCCAAATGGGTTATCGCAACGGAGTAGTTTCCTGCCAGCTCCTGAGCGATGGCCTGCCCGATCCCGCGGGCCGCTCCTGTCACCAAGGCGACAGGCCGGTCCTGCGATGCTACCGCCATCATCAGTAGCCGCTGTCGGTGGTCAGCACGAAATGGCCGGGCTCCAGCTCCAGGTATTCCGACGGGTCCGGCTCATAGCCCACCTCGTGGATCGGCGACGGGATCGGCTTGAAGTTCAGTTCCTTCTCGGACTTGCGCTGGCGCGGGTCGGCGATCGGCACCGCCTTCATCAGCGCCTGGGTGTAGGCGTGCAGCGGGTTTTCGAAAACGCGCTCGCGCGGGCCGATTTCGACGATGCGGCCCAGGTACATGACGCCGACCTGATGGCTGACGCGCTCCACCACCGCCATATCGTGGCTGATGAACAGGAACGACAGGCCCAGTTCCGCCTGCAGCTCCATCATCAGGTTCAATACCTGCGCCTGCACCGACACGTCGAGCGCCGAGACGGCCTCATCCGCGACGATCAGCTTGGGGTTCAGGGCGAGCGCGCGGGCAATGGCGATCCGCTGCCGCTGGCCGCCGGACATCTCATGCGGATAGCGGCGCATGAAGCTGCGCGGCAGGTGGACGCGGTCGAACAGGCTGGCGACACGGTCTTGCAGCTCGGAGCCGGAGGCCAGGCCGTAGTTGCGCAGCGGTTCTGCCACCTGATCCATCAGCTGCATCTGCGGGTTCAGCGACGCAAAGGGATCCTGGAAGATCATCTGCATGTCCTGGCGCGCCTTGTGCATTTCGGAGGCGCTGAATTTCAAAACGTCGCGGCCTTCGAAATCGACCTTGCCTGACAGCGGCTCCACCAGACGCAGGATGGATCGGCCCGCGGTGGACTTGCCGCAGCCGGATTCGCCGACCAGCGACAGGGTCTGGCCTTTGAACACCTTGAAAGAAACGTCCTCCACCGCGTGCACGTTGGAAATGGTGCGGCGCAGCAGCCCGCCCTTGACCGGGAAACGGGTGGTCAGGTTCTGCACGTCCAGCAGCACCTCATCGGTGCCCTTGATCGGCTCGATCTTCTGGTCCTCAACGCCCATCAGCTTCATCGGCTCGGGGTACTGCTTGCCGCGCATCTCGCCCAGTTTCGGAACCGCCGCCAGCAATGCCTTGGTGTAGTCATGCTTGGGGTTCTCGAATATTTGCTCGACCGGGCCTTCCTCAACCTTGTTGCCGCGGAACATGACGACCACGCGGTCGGCCATCTGGGCGACCACCGCCATGTCGTGGGTGATGAACATCACCGCCGTCCCGGTCTCGCGCTTGAGGCGGTCCATCAGGGCCAGGATCTCCGCCTGGATGGTCACATCCAGCGCGGTTGTGGGTTCATCCGCAATCAGCAGCCGCGGCTCGCAGGCCATTGCCATGGCGATCACCACGCGCTGGCGCATGCCGCCGGAGAGCTCGTGCGGGTACTGCTGCAGGCGCCGCTCCGGCTCAGGGATGCGGACCTGGCGCAAAAGCTCCAGCGCGCGCTCCTCGGCCTGGGCCTTGTTCATGTTCTTGTGGATGCGCAGCCCTTCGGTCAGCTGGCGGCCGACGGTGAACACCGGATTGAGCGCGGTCATCGGCTCCTGGAAGATCATGCCGATCTCATTGCCGCGGATCTGCTTCATCATCTCCTGTTCGGTGTCCGCCAGGTTTGTCTCGCCGCCATCGCGCCGGTCAAACAGCAGCTCGCCGCCGGCAATCTCGCCGCCGCCGAACTCCACCAGCCGCATCAGCGACAGCGAGGAAACCGATTTGCCGGAGCCGGATTCGCCGACGATGCAAACGGTTTCGCCCGGGCTCACGTCAAAGGAGACGTTCTCGACACCGACAACCGGACCGTCCTTGGTCTGAAACTCCACGCGCAGGTTTCGAATGGACGCAATAGCGTTGTCCAGCATGACGGCTTCCCTATCTTTCATTCCCCAAGCCGGCCGCAGATCGCGGCCTCAGCACCCGGAGTAAACTCTACTTTGCACAAAAATGCTCATGCAAATAATGCATAGGCTTTTCGAAATTGGAATTTGCAATTTCCCGGGAAGTGGTTTTCGATACCCTCGTGGTTGCCTGCAGAGCGTCATGCGCCGGTGCGTCCGGCAACATGTTAAGAGTGCTTAATGCCTGCGATTTCAGCCTGCCTGCAGGTGCGATTGCGACACCTCCGCAGTAATGCGGCAAACCTCCGGGCCTCATCCGGCCCGGCCAACAAAAAGACACAAAACGTGTCCGACAAGGAGAGTGTGATGAAACTCAAATCCCTATTGATGGGGGCCGTTGCCACGGCGGCCCTGGCGCCGGCAGCTTTTGCTGAGCGCGGGTCCGATGGCCAGGTCAACATCATCTACTGGCAAGCGCCGTCGATCCTGAACCCGTTCCTGTCGGGCGGCACCAAGGACATTCAGGCCGCCTCGCTGGTGATCGAGCCGCTGGCCCGCTATGACCCCGAGGGCAACATGGTGCCCTATCTGGCGACCGAGATCCCGACCGTCGAAAACGGCGGCGTCAGCGAAGACCTGACCTCGATCACCTGGAAAATCGCGCCCGGTATCAAGTGGTCCGACGGCACCGACTTCACTGCCCATGATGTGAAGTTCACCGCCGATTACTGCATGCATCCCGAGGGCGGCTGCGCGCAGCTGACCAAGTTCGAGGGCGTGAGCTCAGTCGAGCTGGTGGACGACATGACCGTCAAGGTCACCTTCGACAAACCGACCCCCTTCCCCTATGGCCCGTTCTCCGGCGGTGAAAGCCCGATCCTGCAGAAAGCGCAGTTCGAGAACTGCATGGGCGCCCGCGCGCCGGAATGCACCGACGCCAACTTTGCCCCAATCGGCACCGGCCCGTTTGTGGTGGATGAGTTCAAGCCGAACGACGTGATCACCATGTCGGCCAACCCCAATTACCGCGATCCGGCCAAGCCCGCGTTTGCCAAGGTGCTGTTCAAGGGTGGCGGTGACGCAACCGCTGCCGGCCGCGCGGTGATGGAAACCGGCGAGTTCGACTATGCCTGGAACCTGCAGCTGGCGCCGGAAGTGATCGCCCAGATGGAAGCAGGCGGCAAGGGCAAGCCGGTTGCGGGCTTCGGCTCGCTGGTGGAACGCATCATGCTGAACCAGACCGACCCGTCGCCGGACCTGCCGGAGGGCGAACGCTCCACCGCCAAGCATCCGCATCCGTTCCTGACGGACCCGGCCGTCTACAAGGCGATGTCGATGGCGATCGACCGTCCGCTGCTGGTCGAAATCGGCTATGGCAAGGCCGGCAAGGTCGGCTGCAACTGGGTGCCTGCGCCTGCGGCCTTCGCCTCCGACACCTTTGACTGCTCCACCCAGGACATCGAAGGCGCCAAGGCGATGCTGGAGGAAGCCGGCTATAAGGACACCAATGGCGACGGCGTGCGGGAGACCCCGGACGGCAAGCCGATGAAGATCCTGTACCAGACCTCGACCAACGCCGTGCGCCAGGACTTCCAGGCGCTGATCAAGGAGTGGTGGAGCCAGATCGGCATCGAATCCGAGCTGCGCAACATCAACGCCTCGGTGTTCTTCGGCGGTGACCCGGGCTCGCCCGACACCTTCCAAAAGTTCTATGCCGACGTCGAGATGTACGCCAACAACTTCGACGGCACCGACCCGCAGGCCTATCTGGCCAACGGCCTGTGCGACAAGGCACCGAAACCGGAATCCCAGTGGCAGGGTGAGAACATCTCGCGCTTCTGCAACGAAGAGTTCGACCAGCTGCACGCCGAGCTGACCAAGACCGCCAGCCTTGAGGCCCGCGCCGAAATCGGCCGCCGCCTCAATGACATCATGGTCGAAAACGGCGGCATGATCCCGCTGGTGCACCGCGGCCGCCTGTCGGCGCACTCCAACACGCTGGGCGGCGTTCACCTGAACGTCTGGGACAGCGAGCTGTGGAACGCAGCTGACTGGTACCGCATCAAGTAAGCAGCGCTTGCCTCACTTGGGGCCCTGACGTTACATCGGGGCCCCTTGCCATTCAGCATTGGTTACGTTTAACCGCCTGCGCGTGACATGGATGTGAGGCCCTCCCCGCCTGCTCCGACCTTAATACAAGTTGCAAAGGCGCCTACCTGATGCTGACCTTTACAATCCGGCGGCTGATCCTGGCAGTTCCGACACTGCTGTTCATCAGCCTCGTGATCTTCCTGCTGCTGGAGCTCGCTCCCGGCGACCCGATGGCGCAGGTTCCCCTGACCGTCCCCCCCGAAGTCAAAGAGAAAATGCGCGAGGCGCTTGGCCTTGGCCAGCCGATGCATATCCGGTTCTGGAAATGGATCGTGCAGTTCTTCTGGATCGAGCCGCAGGTTCTGATCGACCATTACCTGGGCACGTCCTTCTCTGCCGGCGACCTGCGGGTGATCTCCTGGCAGACCCGTTCGCCGGTGATGGACATCGTGATCCAGCGCATTCCGCAGACCCTGTGGGTCGTCGGCACCGCCTATGTGGTCGCCATCCTGATCGCCCTGCCGATCGGTATCTATTCCGCCTACCGCCAGTACAGCTGGTTCGACCAGCTGGGCACCTTCGTGTCGATGGTGGGCTTCTCGGTGCCGCCGTTCTTCTCCGGCGTGCTGGTGATCGTCATCTTCTCGGTGCAGCTGGGCTGGTTCCCGTCGATCTATGACACCACCCATGTGGTCGACAGCTGGGACGCCTTTGTCTACCAGCTGAAGCAGATGATCATGCCGGTGATGGTGCTGGCGCTGCAGATCACCGCGCAGCTGAGCCGCTTCATGCGCGCCTCGATGCTGGACAACCTGAACCAGGATTACGTACGCACCGCCCGCGCCAAGGGCCTGAGCGAATATGTGGTGGTGATGGTCCACGTCCTGCGCAACTCGATGATCCCGGTGGTCACCGTGATTGCGCTGGGGATTCCGTCGATCTTTGGCGGCGCCATCATCACCGAGCAGGTGTTCAAGGTGAACGGCATCGGCCAGCTGCTGATCGGCGCCATTCAGGCCAACGACCTGCCGATGGTGCAGACGCTGACCTTCATCTTTGCGGTGCTGATCGTGCTGTTCAACCTGATCGCCGACGTGCTGTACGGCATTCTTGACCCGAGGATCCGCTATGACTGACAAGGAACGCTTTGTGCCCGACGAAGGCATGGCGCCGGCCTCGACCGCGGTGCCCGGCGCCGGCGCGCTGGAGGAGCTGCACAACCCGCCGCGCAGCCAGTGGCTGGACGTCTGGGACCAGTTCAAATCCCACCGCGGCGCGCTGATGGGCGGGGCCCTGTTCCTGTTCATCATCCTGGCGGTCTATGCCGGGCCGCTGGTTTGGGACATCGACGCCACCAAGATCGACATCCGCGCCCGCAACCAGGGCCCCACCTGGGCGCATCCCTTCGGCACCGACCAGCTGGGCCGCGACATGCTGGCCCGGATGATGGCGGGCGGCGCGACCTCGGTATCCGTGGGTCTGACGGCGATGCTGCTGGCGTTGTTCTTGGGCTCCTTCATCGGGGTGGTTGCCGGCTTCTTCAAGCGCCTGGACGGCCCGCTGATGCGGTTGACCGACCTGTTCCTGGCGCTGCCGCTGCTGCCGCTTCTGCTGGTAATGATGCTGCTGTTCCGCGAGCCGCTGAACGCGGCCTTCGGGCCGGAACAGGGGATCTTCATCCTGATTGTGGCTTCGATCGGGGTGACCAGCTGGATGCCCACCGCACGCATCGTGCGCGGCGATGTGCTGGCGTTGAAAGAGCGCGAGTTCGTGATGGCGGCACGCTCCATCGGCACCACCAACACCGGGCTGATCACCCGGCACATCCTGCCCAACGTGCTGTCGCCGATCATGGTTTCGGCCACGCTGGGGATTGCCACCGCGATCATCACCGAGTCATCGCTGTCCTTCCTCGGCCTCGGCTTCCCGCCGGATTTCCCGACCTGGGGGCGGCTTCTGTTCGATGCCACCGACTATCTGCAGCAGTACCCGGAGCGGGTGTTCTGGCCCGGCATGGCTATTTCGCTGACGGTGCTGAGCGTGAACTACCTGGGCGACGGGCTGCGCGATGCGCTGGATCCGCGGATCCGGGGCCGCTGAGGCGGAACGCACGCACACATTCAAATAAAAACATACCTACTGGCCGCTTTGCAGAAAGCGGCCAGTTTGTTTTGCAGCAGCCGTGTCCGGCAAAGGCAGGATTTCTTCCGGGCGGTCCGACCCGGAATTTTTTCCTGCCGCTGCCCCCTTCCCGCGCCCCACCTGCGGCTTGCGCGGGTGCGCAAATCCGGCCATTTCGGGAAAACGTTCCGAATCCACAGCTGGAGAGCGCCATGTTCGAAACACTCGGTTTTGAGGAGACCACCGCACGGGAGGTTTCCGTCCTGTTTGCGCTTGGCATTGGCGCCCTTTTCGGCGCGCTGGCGCAGTTGACCCGTTTCTGCTTCCGCCGTGCATTGGTGGGAGAAGACCGCCGCCAGGCCGCCGGTGTCTGGGCAATGACCCTGGCCGTGGCCGTTGCCGGCACTCAGGCGGCCGTGGCGCAGGGCTGGATCAGCTTTGCCGATCACCGGCTGATGGTGCAGGATTTGCCGCTGGCGGCCATTGCACTTGGCGGGCTGATGTTCGGCAGCGGCATGATCCTGACCCGCGGCTGCGCCTCGCGGCTGCTGGTGCTGGCGGGCAGCGGCAACCTGCGGGCGCTGCTGGTGATTGCGGTGTTTGCCATTGTGGCCCACGCCACGCTGAAGGGCGTGCTGGCCCCGGTCCGCACCACGCTTGGTGCGATCACCCTTCCCGTGGGCGAACAGATCTCCCTTGCGGCCCTGCCCGGCGGCGCACTGCTGTGGAGCGGCCTGATCGTTGTGGCAGCCCTGGTTACCGCGCTGCGCTCCGGCAACCGGGCACTGACGCTTGCTGGCGCGGCAGCGCTTGGCCTGCTCGTGACTATGGCCTGGACAGGCACCGGTTACGTGCTGTTTGACGAATTCGACCCGATCGCGATGGAAAGCCTTTCGTTCACCGCGCCCGCCGCCGACACGCTGTTCTTCGCGATCGCCTCCAGCTCCATTCCTGCGGGATTCGGCTCAGGGCTGATTGGCGGCGTTCTGCTGGGGGCGCTGGCGGTCTCATTGCTGAGCGGCGGTTTCCAGTGGCAAAGCTTCGAAAGCCCGCGCCAGACCGGACGTTACTTGACGGGCGCCATGCTGATGGGCGTCGGCGGCGTGCTGGCGGGCGGCTGCACCGTGGGCGCCGGGCTGGCGGGTATCCCGACGCTCAGCATCGCGGCCCTGCTGGCACTGGCGTTCATCGCGCTTGGCGGTCTTGGCATGAACGCCGCGCTCAGTGCAGCTTCTTCCGGATCCGCCGCACGCCCAGCCACACCAGCCCGACAACCGGCAGAGTGATCAGCGCCGTCAGGCTGCCCTTGCTGATATCCAGCGCCGAGGTCAGCGGGTAGAGCGCGTAAGCGGCCAGCGACACCGCGTAATAGCTGATCGCCACCACTGACAGCCCCTCCACCGTGTGCTGCAGCCTGAGCGCCATGTCGGCGCGTCGGTCCATGCTGGCGAGCAGCGCCTGGTTCTGCGCCGACCGCTCCACATCGACCCGGGTGCGGAGCAGTTCCCCTGCCCTGCGCGCCCGGTTGGCCAGGGTCTCCAGCCGCTTCTCGGTGGATTTCACCGTCCGCATGGCCGGCTCAAACCGGCGCAGCATGAATTCCGCAAGCGTCTGGAAGCCCTCGTGCCGGTCTTCGCGCAGCAGGCTGACCCGCTGATTGACCAACGCGTCATAAGCTCCCGTTGCGCTGAAGCGGAAAGCAGAGCGTGCCGCCATCGCCTCTAGCTCCGCCGAGACGGTCAGCAGCTGTGACAGGGTCTGCTCGGCAGGCGCGGATCCGCCGGTCATCTCCGCCATCATCTCGCTCAGATGAGTGTCCAGCGCGCTGATGGACGGTGTCAGGCCCCGGGCGCGCGAAAACCCCAGCATCGCCATCGCCCGGTAGGTCTCGATCTCGCACAGGCGCTGCACGATCCGGCCGATGCGCTGGCTGCCGGTCTCAGCATTTGGCAGCACTGCAAAACGCATGTGACCAGCCGGGTCGATGCGGAAATCCCCGGCCACTACGGCGCTGTCATCAAGGACCTGCGACACCGCAAGACTCTCCGGCACAAACCAGTCATGCAGGGTTTCCTTCATCTCCGCCGCTTCGGTGCGCGGCACCACCCGGATCAGCGCCGAGGTGATCCGCTGGCCGGGCGCCTCTGCCAGCCAGTCCGCGGGAAAGACATCAAAATCCGCCGGGTCAAAGGCCCGCGCGCTGACGCCGTCCCGGTAGACGGTGTAGCTGACGAATTCGGTATGCTGCTCCCACTTGATCATATGCCTGCCGATCTGGGCCGCGTGATGCGTCGCCCCCGGCTTGGGGTGCGGCGCGCCGTGGCGGTCCAGAAGATCGGTCAGATGCTTCAGATCCTGCATCCGGTCGCGGTGTTCCGCCTCTTTCGGCTGTTTGACCGCCAGATAGACCACCGTGCTGGGGCAGGTCATGGCGGGAAACGGGCGGGCGTGCAGCTCATTGGTGAGCGAGTAACGCAGGGGGTGATCCTGGATCGGGGGCATTCTGGTCTCCGGGGCAATGCTGCCGACCATAGAGCCCCCTGGAAAAGTTGTACAGAAGTGTTTTATTTCAATGCTTTAGAAGAATACAATGGTATACAGAGCAGGCGTTGCAGGGGCTCTGCCCCCGGCCCACGCGGGCCTCCCCCGGGATATTTTCGGCCAGATGAAGGATCCGGGAATTGAAAAGGCGCCCCGCTTGGAGCGCCTTTCCGTGGTTTGTTCAGTGCTGGCTTACTGGATCATGCCCAGCAGCGTGTCGAGGCTTTGCTTTGCATCGCCGTAGAACATGCGGGTGTTTTCCTTGAAGAACAGGGGGTTCTCGATGCCCGAATAGCCCGTGCCCTGGCCGCGTTTGGAGACGAAGACCTGTTTCGCCTTCCAGCATTCCAGCACCGGCATGCCGGCGATGGGGGAGTTGGGGTCCTCCTGCGCGGCCGGGTTCACGATGTCGTTGGAGCCGATGACGATGGCCACGTCGGTGTCCGGGAAATCCTCGTTGATCTCGTCCATCTCCAGCACGATGTCGTAAGGCACCTTGGCCTCGGCCAAGAGGACGTTCATGTGGCCCGGCAGGCGGCCTGCAACCGGGTGGATGGCAAACCGCACATCTTTCCCTTTTGCCCGCAAACGCCGGGTCAGTTCGGCGACGTTCTGCTGCGCCTGCGCCACCGCCATGCCGTAGCCGGGGATGATCACCACAGAATCGGCCTCCTCCAGCGCCGCCGCCACGCCGTCGGCGTCGATGGCGATCTGCTCGCCGTCGATCTCCATCGCAGGCCCCGTGGTGCCGCCGAAGCCGCCCAGGATCACGCTGATGAAGGAGCGGTTCATCGCCTTGCACATGATGTAGCTGAGGATCGCACCGGAGGAGCCGACCAGCGCGCCGACCACGATCAAGAGGTCATTGCCAAGCGAGAAGCCGATCGCCGCCGCGGCCCAGCCGGAGTAGCTGTTCAGCATCGAGACCACCACCGGCATGTCGGCGCCGCCGATGCCCATGATCAGGTGGTAGCCGATGAACAGCGCCGCCAGCGTCATCAGCAGGAGCGGCAGGAAGCCGCCCGAGTTGAAGTACCAGATCAGGCAGAGAAAGGAGAGCCCCGCGGCGCTGGCGTTCAGCATGTGGCCGCCCGGCAGCTTGGTCGCGGCCGAGGTCACCTTGCCCGCCAGCTTGCCGAAAGCGATGACCGAGCCGGTGAAGGTGATCGCACCGATGAAGATGCCGAGGAAGAGTTCCACGCGCAGGAAGGCGATCTCGGCCGGGGTCTTCTTGGCGATCAGCTTGGCAAAGGTGCCCAGGTCCTCGGTGCTGCCCGCAGCCACGGCCGCCGCCACATTGCCGATCTCGAAATGGGCGATGAAGCCGACGAACACCGCGGCGAGGCCGACCAGCGAGTGCATCGCGGCGACCAGCTGCGGCATCTCGGTCATCTGCACCCGCTTGGCGACATAGGTGCCGATGAGGCCGCCGCCCGCGATCAGCAGGACCGACAAGAGCCACAGGCCGGAGCCGGGGCCGATCAGGGTGGCAAAAACCGCCAGCCCCATGCCGGCAATGCCGTACCAGACCGCGCGCTTGGCGCTTTCCTGGTTGGAGAGGCCGCCAAGCGACAGGATGAAAAGAACAGCCGCAACGACATAGGCGGCGGTGGTGAAACCGTAATCCATTTTACCTGCCTCGCTTTAAGATTTCTGGAACATGGCGAGCATGCGCCGGGTGACGAGGAAGCCGCCGAAGATGTTGATACCCGCCATGAAGACGCTGAGCGCCGCCAGCAGGATCACCAGGAACGAGCCGGAGCCGATCTGCATCAAAGCGCCCAGGATGATGATTGAGGAGATCGCGTTGGTCACCGCCATCAGCGGCGTGTGCAGGCTGTGCGCCACGCCCCAGATCACCTGAAAGCCCACGAAGCAGGCCAGCGCAAAGACGATGAAATGCTGCATGAAGCTGACCGGCGCAAAGAGGCCCACCAGCAAGAGCAGCGCGCCGCCGCCCGCCAGCAGGGTGACCTGGCTCTTGGTCTGCGCCTTGAAGGCCGCAACCTCCTGGGCGCGTTTTTCCTCCGGCGTCAGCTCCGGCACCGTCTCCTTGGGCTTGGCGGCAATCGCCTGCACCTTGGGCGGCGGCGGCGGGAAGGTGATCTCGCCCTCAAACGCCACGGTGGCGCCGCGGATCACGTCGTCCTCCATGTCGTGGTTGACCTGGCCGTCTTTGTCCGGCGTGAGGTCAGCCATCATGTGGCGGATGTTGGTGGCATAAAGCGTCGAGGACTGCGCCGCCATCCGGCTGGGGAAATCAGTGTAGCCGATGATGGTGACGCCATTGTCGGTCACGATCTTCTCATCCGCCACGGTCAGCTTGCAGTTGCCGCCCTTCTCCGCCGCCAGGTCGACGATGACCGAGCCCGGCTTCATCGCCGCGACCATATCCTCGGTCCACAGCTCCGGCGCCTCGCGGTTGGGGATCAGCGCGGTGGTGATGACGATGTCCATCTCCGGCGCCAGCTCGCGGAACTTCGCCAGCTGCGCTTCGCGGAATTCCGGCGAAGAAACAGAGGCATAGCCGCCCGAGGCGCTGCCGTCCTGCTGTTCCTCCTCGAAATCGAGATAGACGAACTCGGCGCCCATCGATTCCACCTGCTCGGCCACTTCGGGGCGCACGTCGAAGGCATAGGTGACCGCGCCCAGCGAGGTCGAGGTGCCGATGGCGGCAAGCCCCGCGACGCCTGCGCCGACCACAAGCACCTTGGCGGGCGGCACCTTGCCTGCCGCGGTGATCTGGCCGGTGAAGAAGCGGCCGAAGTTGTTGCCCGCCTCGATGACCGCGCGGTAGCCCGCGATATTGGCCATTGAGCTGAGCGCATCCATCTTCTGCGCGCGGCTGATCCGCGGCACCATTTCCATGGCGATCACATTGGCGCCCTTGGCTTTGGCCAGCGCCATGCCTTCTTCGTTCCCAGCCGGGTTGAAGAAGGAAATCAGCGTCTTGCCCTTGGTCAGCCGCTTCAGCTCGGTAGCGTCCGGCTGGCGCACCTTGGCGACAATATCGGCGGCTTTCCACAGCGCGGCCGGTGTCTTGATGATCTCGACCCCGGCGGCTTCATAAGCGGCATCGGAAAACCCCGCCGCCGCCCCGGCCCCGGCCTCGATCGCGCAATCATACCCCAGCTTCTGCAGCTGACGCGCAGAGTCCGGCGTCATCGCAACGCGGTTTTCGCCCGCATATGTTTCTTTTGGTGTCCCTATTTTCACCTTGTCGGTCCCCCTCGTCCTGCCCGTGCCAGCATACTCTGGGTACGGATCACAATGATTTTCTCTACTATGCGCAAGATTATTGCGCAATGATTTTGCTGCGTTGCCGCAAAGTCATGCCGCAACGCCGCGTTCCGCTCAGATCCAGCGGCGCACCTTCCGCTCGTACCGGGCCCAGTCCGCGCGGAAGGTCCGGCGCATCCTGTCCTCCTCCGGAATGACAAAGCGTTTCTCCAGTACCCAAAGGAACACCGGGATCAGCGGCAGCGACAGCACCGCGTCAAACCACAGAATAAGGCCCGCCAGGATCAGCACATCGCCCAGGTAGATCGGGTTGCGGCTGCGGCTGAAGATGCCCGATTGCACCAGGCGGCTGGGTGTCTGGTGCGGCAGGACCGTGGTCTTCTGCCGCCGCATCTCGGTGATGGCGAGCAGCGCCAGCAGCAGGCCGCCGCCCAGGAGGGTGCCGCCCAGAAACTCCGCCCAGGCGCCGCCGAAGGAGAGCCCGAGCGCAAAATGCCGCGCTTGCAGCCACGCGGCCAGGACACAGCCCGCGAGCCAGACGGGCGGCACATCCAGCCACCGCATCAGCCCCCGCCCTTTCGCAGAATATGTCCTGAAATCACGCACATCGCGGGCAGTTTTCCCTTATCCGTCCTGGCCGTCCAGACCGGTTCGGCCGGGACTGAAAGAAAAGGACAAATTGCCCTCCATGCTGCAGAAACGACGAATCTGTTCCAGCTTGCGGCATGATCCTGCATAGATTCGTCCGAAAGCCTATGTATATTTATGTGTACCGAAGCCGGAGCCGCTCACTCCCACTCCATTTCCTCAAAAACCCGGCCCGCGTTCTTGGTGGCAAGCTCCTCGAATGTGTCCAGGTTCTTCCAGCGCTCCTGATCAACATAGTAGGCGCTGGCGAGGTCTCCGCCCGTCTCGATATGGGCGCCGACCTTGGCCCGCAGATCGGTCAGGTAGTCGAGCGTATAGCGGCGCACCTGCGGCAAATTGGTCGGGTGGCCGTGGCCCGGGATCACATAGGCGGGGTCAAGCGGTTCCAGCTTTTCCTGCCAGGTTTCGATCCAGCATTTGGTGCAGGTATGCGGGAAAACCGGCAGCATACGCTCATGAAAGGCGATGTCGCCGGCAATCAGCAGGTCCCACTCCGGAATCCAGACCTGGATGTCGCCCGGGTCATGCGCCGGTCCGAGGTGCAGAACCTGCATCTCCACTCCGCCCAGGGTGAGGTCATAGCGGTCTTCGAACGACAGGTTGGCGTGCTCGACGCGGGTCTCTCCCGCCCGGTCCTTGTTGTAGCCGCGCATCCGCTGCAGGATCAGGTCGCTGTTTTCCTGCGTCTCGGCAATCGCCTCTGCTTGGGCCAGCACGTCCACGCCCTGGTCCCGCCAGTAGCCGTTGCCCAGCATCGCGTGGCCCTGACCGTTTTCGTTGATCACCAGCACCACCGGCTGGTCCGTCACCTGCTTGATTTCATCGTGCAGCGCCTTGGCCAGTGCATCGGAAGCGCCGGAGTTCACCACCACCACGCCTTCGGAGGTCACGATGAAGGAGAGGTTGTTGTTGTGGCCTGCGTTTTCGTAGGTCGGCGGCGCGGTGGCGCCGATGGCGGAGAACACATGCGGGATCACCTCCACCGGTTTGGAGTACAGCTCGGACTGTGGGTACTGATCGGCAATGTCTTCGCTGGCGTGGACGGTTGCAGCGATGCACAAGGCGGCGCAGGCGGCGGCAATAGCTTTCATCGGAAATCTCCCTGAAGGTTTGCAGCAACATTCACACATGCGAATGTGACTGTAAACGCCTGACCCATGCGTCGTGACGGCACGGCGGGGTTGCCAGCTGCCCCGGCCCGGTTAGGCTGCCTGCAAAACCGGGAGAATTGAGGATGACGGTATTGCAAGGCAAACACGTGCTGGTCACCGGCGGCGGCACCGGGATCGGGCTGGCGATTGCTCAGGCTCTGGCCGCGGAAGGCGCGCAGGTCACCATCACCGGGCGCAGGCAGGAGGTTTTGGAGCAGGTTGCCACGGGCAGCCTGCATCCGATGGCGATGGATGTGCGCAGCGAGGCGGACGTGGCGGCCAAGGTGGAGGCTGCGGTGGCGGCGCGCGGCCCGGTCCAGATCTGCGTTGCCAATGCAGGAGTTGCCGAAGGCGCGGCGCTGCACAAGACCTCGATGGAATTCTGGCGCAACATGATGGCGACAAACCTCGACGGTGCCTTTCTGACGATCCGGGAATGTTTCAAGTCGATGCGGGAGACCGATTGGGGGCGGGTGATCACCGTGTCCTCCATCGCCGGGTTGCGGGGGCTGAAGGGTGCGGCCTGCTACTCTGCCACCAAGCACGGGATGATCGGCCTGACCCGGGCGCTGAGCGAGGACTACCTGGGCACGCCGTTTACATTCAACGCGCTTTGCCCGGGGTATGTCGACACCCCGATTGTCGAGCGCAATGTCACAGCGATCTCCCAACGTTCAGGCATGAGCGCGGTAGAGGCGATGGACGTGATGGTGAACGCTAACCGTCACAAGCGGCTGATCGAACCCAGCGAGGTCGCCGCCGCGGCGCTGTGGCTGTGCGGGTCGGGATCCGGGTCGGTGAACGGCCAATGCATCGAGATCGCGGGCGGGCAGACCTGATGGACCGGGAGGCGTTCAATAGCTTCTGCGCCACCTTTCCGGCGGCGGAGCACGTGGTGCAATGGGGCAACTCGGACGTCTGGAAGGCGGGCGGCAAGCTGTTTGCCGTTTGCGGCTGGGCTGACGGCCGGGATGCCTTCACCTTCAAGGCCGGCGACATCGCCTTTGAGGTTTTGCAGGAACGCCCTGGCGTTCGCCCGGCACCCTATCTGGCGTCGCGCGGGATGAAGTGGCTGCAGCAATTTGACGACAATGGCCTCACGGACGCGGAGCTGAAAGAACAGATCACCCTGTCCTATCAGATGGTCACTGCGGGCCTCTCCAAGCGCAAGCGTGCAGAGCTGGGTATCCCGGACCCGCAGCCGGGGCCGGACGGGCGCTAGGCACTGGACAGAATGGCGCAGATGCGGTAGCAAACCGGAAAAGCTTTAAGCTTGAAATACCTCAACGCATGCGAGGCCCCTATGACCGATTTTGCTGCAACCAAGGCGATGTTCGACTTGCCCGAGGGCGTGATCTATCTGGACGGCAACTCGCTGGGCCCCCTGCCCCGCGCCGCCAAGGATCGGGTCGGCGCGATGATGCAGGATGAATGGGGGCAGATGCTGATCACCGGCTGGAACAAGGCCGGCTGGATGGACAAGCCCAAGGCGCTAGGAGACCGGATCGGGCGGCTGATCGGGGCGGAGCCGGGCCATTTGGTGATGGGCGACACGCTGTCGATCAAGGTCTATCAGGCCGTTGCTTCGGCGCTGGAGCTGAACCCGGGCCGTAAGGTCGTGCTGTCGGACAACGGCAACTTCCCCACCGACCTCTACATGGCCAGCGGACTGCTGAAATCGCTGGGGCCGGACTATGAGCTGCGGGTGGTGGATCCGGAGGATGTTGAGGACGCCATCACCGATGAGATCGCAGTGCTGATGATCACCGAGGTGGACTACCGCACCGGCCGCAAGCACGACATGAAGGCCCTGACCGCGAAGGCCCATGCCAATGGCGTGCTGACGGTCTGGGATCTGGCGCACTCCGCCGGCGCCATTCCGGTCGATCTGGCCGGGTGCAAGGCCGATTTCGCAGTGGGCTGCACCTACAAGTACCTGAATGGCGGCCCCGGCGCGCCCGCTTTCATCTATGTCTCGCCGCGCCACGCAGGGGCCGCCCGGCCCGCCCTGTCGGGCTGGCTGGGGCATGAGGCGCCATTTGCCTTTGACCTCGACTACCGCCCGGGCCAGGGCATCGACCGGATGCGCGTCGGCACCCCGCCGATCCTTCAGCTGACCGCGCTGGAGGCGGCGATGGATATCTGGGACAAGGCGGATATGGCCAGCGTGCGCGCCAAGTCCATCGGCCTGTGCGATCTGTTCATCGCAGAGGTAGAGAGGACCTGCCCGCAGCTGGAGCTGGCCTCGCCGCGCGATCCGGCGTTCCGCGGCAGCCAGGTTTCGTTCAAGTTCGACGAGGGCTATGCCGCGATGCAGGCGCTGATCGCCCGCGGCGTGATCGGCGACTTCCGGGCCCCGGACATCATGCGGTTCGGTTTCACCCCGCTATACATCGACGAAGGCGACGTGCGCGCCGCGGCGGAGATCATCGCCGATGTGATGACCAACGCCCTGTGGGACCGGCCGGAATACATGGTCCGCCACGCGGTCACCTGATGCGCCGCACCCGCTCTTCACATCTGCCGCTTTGCCGCCCGGCGGGCTGGGTTGCGCTGTGGCGCCGCCTGGCCCAATGCGGCACCCTGAACCGGAGGACGCATTCCTTTCCCTGACATATACTGCATTTAGGAAAAGGAATGATCCGATGACCCAACCCTACGACCCCGCCGACGACGGCGCCCAGATGTCCTTTGACGGGCGCATGTCCTATGGCGATTACCTGTCGCTCGACATGCTGCTGAACGCGCAGAAGACATGGACCAATACCCATGACGAAATGCTGTTCATCATCCAGCACCAGACCTCCGAGCTGTGGATGCGGCTGGCCATTCACGAGCTTTCCGCCGCCCGCGAACGGCTGCTGGGCGGCCAGGCGCGGCAGGCGTTCAAAATGCTGGCCCGGGTGGCGCGCATATTCGAGCAGCTGAACTCCGCCTGGGATGTGCTGCGCACGATGACCCCCTCGGATTACACTGCGTTCCGGGATGAACTGGGCCAAAGCTCAGGCTTTCAGTCGCACCAGTACCGGCAGATCGAATTCATGCTGGGCAACCGCAACATGGCGATGCTGCGCCCGCATTCCCACCGCCCGGACATCCTGGCGCTGCTGGAGGCCGAGCTGGCGCAGCCGTCACTGTATGATGTTGCGCTGAAGGCGCTGGCGCAGAGCTTTGATCTGCCGGAGGAAGTGCTGAACCGGGATGTTTCCGAGGCCTATCAGCCGCATGAGGCCGTGCAGGCCGCCTGGACCGAGGTGTACCGCGACACCGAAACCCATTGGGAACTGTACGAGCTGGCCGAGAAGCTGGTGGATTTCGAGGATTACTTCCGCCGCTGGCGCTTCAACCACGTGACCACGGTGGAACGCGTCATCGGCTTTAAGCGCGGCACCGGCGGCACCGGCGGTGTCAGCTATCTCAAGCGGATGCTGGAAGTGGAGCTGTTCCCCGAACTCTGGCACCTGCGCACCGAACTGTGATGCGCACGCGGGCCGGAGCCTCCGGCCCGCATCAACGCGGCGTCAGCCCGGCCCCGATCAGCGCGGCCAGTTGGCGCACCCCGGCCTGATAGGCGGCAAAATCACCGGCGGTTTGCTTAATGCCTTTGAGGGACGCGCAAATCGTCCGGGCGATCACGTCAGCGTCTCCGTTCAGCGCCGCCTGCCCGGCCTCCGCCTGCTGCTGCAGCCAAGCGGCGTAGAGTCCGCGCAGGGCCGCCTCGCCCGCTTCGATTTCCTCGCCCGCGACGTGTTTGGTAACTTCGAACAGCTCCATCCCGTGCGGCGACGCCATCATCGACTCAATCGCCTCACCGCCCTGCCCCCTAAAAGCGGCCAGCAGGCGGTCGGACAGGGTGCCTTCAGAGGCCAGCCCGGCGCGGACTTTCTCTGCCGCATTGCCGTAATACGCGGCCACAAGCGCCCGGAAGATCGCCTCTTTGTTCTTGAAATGCAGATAGAGCGCCGGGCGCGACATGCCCGCACCCTTGGCGATGTCGTCCATCGAGGTCTTGCGGAATCCATATGTGGAGAACGCCGCCCAGGCGGCCCCAAGGATTGCCTGCTGTTTTGGGTCTATGCCTGCCATGTTCATAATATTGCTTCTGACATTATCTGCAGAAAATGTCAATTGACATACTGACACTTTCAATTACATTTGTCAGAACCCCAGCAAAGGAAGACACGCCATGTCCACCACGCTTCGCATCAATGGAAAGCCCCATCAGGTGGATCTGCCTGATGATGTGCCCCTGCTGTGGGTGCTGCGCGATGAGGTCGGCCTCACCGGCACCAAGTTCGGCTGCGGCGTCGCTGCTTGCGGCGCCTGCACCGTGCATATCGACGGCGAAGCCGTGCGCTCCTGCCAGGTGGCGCTGTCGGACGTCTGGGGCGAGGTGACCACGGTCGAGGGTCTCGGCACACCGGATGCAATGGCTGCGATTCAGCAGGCCTGGGTGGAGCATCAGGTGGCCCAGTGCGGCTACTGCCAGTCCGGCCAGATCATGCAGGCGGCGAGCCTCTTGGCGGAAAACCCGGCGCCCTCGGACGCGGAGATTAACGAGGCGATGCAGGGCAACCTGTGCCGCTGCGGCACCTACCCGCGCATCCGCGCCGCTATCCACGCCGCCGCCCAAAAGATGCAGGAGGCGTAAGTCATGGCCAGCTTCAAGAAAATCGCCCGCCGCAGCTTCCTGATCGGTTCCGCCGCCATCATCGGCGGTGTCGCCTTTGGCGCTTATTACGTCAGCCGCCCTGCCCCGAACCCGTTGAAACCCGGCGACGGGGAAGTGGCGTTCAACCCCTTTGTGATGATCTCGGACCAGAAGATCACCTTGATTGCACCGCGCGCCGAGATGGGCCAGGGCGTGCACACCACCTGGGCCGCGCTGATTGCCGAGGAACTGGACGTGACGCTGGACCAGGTGGAGGTTCTGCACGGCCCCGCCGCCAAGGCCTATTACAATTCCGCCCTGATGAGCGAGGCGCTGCCCAGCACCGGCTATGACAAGTCCAAGTTCATGCACTCGCTGGGCGAACTGATGGGCCAGGCGGGCAAGCTGCTGGATCTGCAGGTGACAGGCGGTTCAACCTCGATGAAGGACGGGTACGAGCGGATGCGGCTGGCTGGCGCCTCGGCCCGGGAAACGCTGAAGGAAGCCGCCGCCCAGCGCCTTGGCGTCAGCCGCGGCCAGCTTAGCACCCGGGACGGCAAGGTAATTGCGCCGGATGGCGCGGAGATTGCCTATACCGAGCTGGCAGCAGATGCAGCCCGGCTGGAGCCGGTGGACGCCCCCCTGCGCCCGCGCAGCGAATGGCGGCTGCTGGGCAAGGCCCAGCCGCGGGTGGACATGGCGGACAAGGCAACCGGCACCGCGCAATTCGGCATTGATGTGCGCCTGCCCGGGATGAAATTTGCTGCGCTGAAGGCGAACCCGCATCTGGGCGGCGCGATGAAGGGTTTTGACGCCGCAGCAGCCCTTGAGATGCCCGGCATCGAAACGGTTGCGGATCTTGGCGATGCGGTTGCCGCTGTCGGCCGCAACACCTGGCTGGCGATCCAGGCGCTGGAGGCCATAGACTTCGACTGGGGGGCAGCCCCTATTCCGGCCGCCCAAATAGAGATCTCCGGCGCAATTCATGCAGCGTTTCAGGCTGAGCCGAACTCCACCCTTCGCGACGACGGCGATGCCGCAACCCTGCCGGAGGGCGCGCAGGAGGTGACGGCAGAGTACGAGGTGCCCTACCTCGCCCACGCCACGATGGAGCCGCTGAACGCCACCGCGCTGTTTGACGGCCAGCGCCTGCAGATCTGGTGCGGCAACCAGGGGCCGATGCTGGTCCGCGACCACTGCGCCAAGGCGCTGGGGATCGAGCCGGAGCAGGTGGAGGTGAACACCACCCTGATGGGTGGCGGCTTCGGCCGGCGGGGCGAGTTCGATTTTGCCGTCTATGCCGCCCGTCTGGCCGGGCAGATGCCGGGCACACCGGTGCAGCTGACCTGGAGCCGCGAGGAGGACATGACCCATGACTTTTACCGCCCGGCCTCTGCCGCGAGGTTCCGCGGTGCGGTGAAGGACAGCAAGGCGCTGCTGCTGGACGGGCAGATTGCCGGCCAGTCGCCCACCGCGCAGGCGATGAACCGCTGGATCGGACTGTCGCCCAGCGGCCCGGACACCGCCTTGACCGATGGCGCCTTCAACCAGCCCTATGGCATCCCCAACTACCGCATCCGCGGCTATGCAGCGGACCTGCAGATCCCAGTTGGCTTCTGGCGTTCAGTCGGCGCGTCGATCAACGGATTTTTCATGGAGAGCTTTGTGGACGAGCTGGCCCACGCTGCGGGCGCCGACCCGCTGGAGTTCCGCCTGGAACTTGCGCGCGGGGAGTGGGAGCCCGCTGCCAAGGTGCTGGAAGCGGTCAAGGAAATGTCCGGCTGGACCGGCAGGACGCCCGAAGGCGTGGGCCGCGGCGTTGCCATGACATACAGCTTCGGCACCCCGGTGGCACAGGTCATTGAAGTCGCTCAGGAAGACGGCGGCATCCGCCTGCAAAAGGCGTGGATCGCCGCTGATCTGGGGGTTGCGCTGGATCCGCGAAACCTGGAAGCGCAGATGTCCGGCGGCATGGCCTATGGGCTGTCGGCGGCGATGTTCGGCGAGATCACCTTCGCCGAAGGCGCCGCGGAGCAGGTGAATTTCCCCGATTACGACGCCATCCGCATGCACACCATGCCCGTGGTGGAGGTGCGAATCTTGGAAGAGCAGGCGCATATCGGCGGCGCGGGCGAACCCGGCACGCCGCCCGCGGCCCCGGCACTGGCAAACGCGCTGTTCGACCTTACCGGCAAACGGGCGCGGCGGCTGCCGCTGATGCACGACTTCGATCTGCTGACCTGATTGCCGCGCGGCTTGTCATTCACCGGGCAGGCCGCCAGCTTCAATTTCAGTCGAGGATTTTGACCATCCGGTAGTTGTGGATCTTGACGCCGCGGCGCTCGAAAACGCGCCGCCGGTCTACGACAAAGCCCTGCCGCTCAAAGAAGCCGCGCGCAGCTTCGCTGGCCTCAACATATAGCAGCTTGAGCCCCTGGCGCAGTGCCACCGTTTCCAGCCTGACGTATAACGCCGCCGCAACGCCCTGCCCTGCGGCACGGGGATGGCAAAACAGCATGTCGATATGGCCGTCGGATTCCAGGTCGATGAAGGCCACCGGCGTATCGTCTTCGCCGATCGCAACCCATACCGCCCGCCCGTCGGATAGCTTTTGCCCGATGGTCTCGGCCGGTGGCGCCCCGGGGCACCAGGCGTTGATCTGCTCCGGCGAATAATACCGGCTTGCGATGCCATGCACCGCAGAGTGAAACACCTCCGCCAGGTCCTCCGCATCGTCTGCTTTGAATTGCCGGATCTTGTAGCTGCCCTTGCTGCCGGGCGCGCCCTCTTCCGCATCACCTTTCATACTCAAACCTTTTAACCAAATGCGCCTATGCGGATTTCTGAAAACCGGGCTGCGCGCCGCCATTCGCCCAGGCCTGCACCGCAGAGCCAAACGCCTCAAACAAAGGGCGCGACACCGGATCGCTGGCGGCATCCCACTCCGGATGCCACTGCACCGACAGCGTAAAGCCCGGCGCGTCCTTGACGAAGATCGCCTCGGGGGTGCCGTCGGGCGCGTGCCCGTCCACCACCACCCGCGCGCCCGGGCGCTTGATGCCCTGGCCGTGCAACGTGTTGGTCATCACTTCCTCGGCGCCGAACAGGCGGTGGAACACGCCGCCCGCACTGAACCGGACGCTGTGGCGCAGGGCAAATTTCTCTTCCAGCGTGCCATCGGGCGGCATCCGGTGGTTCATCCGCCCCGGCAGATCCCGGATTTCGGGATAGAGCGTGCCGCCCATTGCCACGTTGACCTCCTGAAAGCCGCGGCAGATGCCCAGGAACGGCTGGCCGCGCTCCACGCAGGCGCGGATCAGCGGCAGGGTGATGGCGTCGCGCGCCCGGTCAAAGGCGCCATGCGCCTCGGTCTCCGCCTCGCCGTATTCAGCGGGGTGCACATTCGGCCGCCCGCCGGTCAGCAGGAAACCGTCGAACGTTTGCAGCAGTTCCTCAACGGTGACAAAGCGCGGGTCGGAAGGGATCATCAGCGGCATGCATCCGGCCACCTCGGCAATCGCCTCGGAATTCATCGTGCCGCCTGCATGCACAGGGTACTGATCGTTGATCAGATAGGAGTTGCCGATAATGCCAACCTTGGGTCGCGTCATAATCCACTCGTAAATTCATTTCCTGAAGAAAAACCTAGCCCTGACACTGCACGGGTTCAACAGGCGCCGCAGAGCAACACAGTGTTCACACCCGCACAACCCTGCGTCAGCAGCCAGCCTGCCGCCTTAATTCAGCACGACAGGCTGTCCGGTGCCGCGTCGCGCGACACCACCACAAGCGCCCGGCACCTCTGCCCCGGCACCGCCCGGTAGCTGTGTGCAAACCCCGCGTCGAAATAGACCGAGTCGCCCTTGTTCAGAACCTCACTCCGGCCATGGATGCCCAGTTCCAGCCCGCCCTCGATCACATAGATCAGCTCCGCGCCCGGATGCGCATGGGGCTCGCTTTCGGCGCTGTTGCCGGAAAATTCCGCAAGGTAGGTCTGAAAGCGGCTTTTGGTTACCGGGAAATCCAGGCTCTCAAACAGATAGGACAGCGGCCCGTCGTTTTTGTCGCCCAGTTTCAACCGGTCCCGCACCCGCACCACTTCCAGCACCGGTGCGTCCTCGCCCGGCCCGAAGAAGTGATCCAGCCCCACCCCGAACACCATGGCGATGCGCAGCAAGGTCGCCAGGGTCGGGAACACCTGCCCACGTTCAATCCGCGACAGCATCGCCGCCGACAGGCCGGTGTGCTCGCCCAGCTGTGCCAGCCCCATGTCCTTGCCCTGGCGCAGACTGCGCAGCTTGGGACCGATTCTGTAGGCTTCCAAACCTTCCTGAAGCGTTTCAGACAGCATGGGCTTGCTCATGGTTTTGACCTCCGGTGCAATCCAGTTAAGGGTCATTTTACCCAGGTGCAAAAATAATGCACCTCACACAAACGTGTATCTCATGCAAATTTTTTGCATGTCAAGCTATCCATGCCAGACCTCTCTGCCCTCCTCCCGCTGGCGCCTGACAGAAAGGATGTCCCATGATCTTCAACCGCCTCTCCGTGACAGCATTTGCCATTGCCCTTGGCCTATCCGTGCCGTCGGCCGTCCCGGCCGGGTCGAAAGACATTGTCGAAACGGCAGCTGCTGCCGGCCAGTTTGAGACCCTTGCAGCCGCGCTGACCGCCGCTGATCTGGTGGGAAAGCTGCAGGGCGATGGCCCATTCACGGTGTTTGCGCCGACTGATGACGCATTTGCGGCCCTCCCCGAAGGCACGGTCGAAACTTTGCTGAAGCCGGAAAACCGCGCGCAGCTGACAGAGATCCTCACTTACCACGTGGTGCCGGGCAAGGTGATGTCCTCAGACCTGAGCGACGGCATGACCGCGGAAACTGTGATGGGCAAAGAGATCACCGTGTCGATGGACGGCGGGGTCAAGATCAATGACGCCACGGTCACAACCGCAGACGTCGAAGCGTCAAACGGCGTCATCCATGTGATCGACGCGGTCATGCTGCCATAAGCGCGCCGTCTGCCCTAAAAGCAGGTCCCCCCTCTCCTGCTTTAAGAGCAGGGCCCTCTCCCGTCCTATTCAGCGGGCTTCCCTCTGGCCCCGGCGGGAGGGGGCTGTTGTCAAATCTCGCCGTGCAGGCCCGCGGCTTCGATTCCGGTCACCGCAGCGGCCGCGTCATTGTCCGAGGTATCGCCGGTCACGCCGACCGCCCCGATCACGTCACCTGAGCTGTCCCTGACCAGCACGCCGCCGGGCACCGGCACCACCTGGCCGCCGTAAACCCCGTTCACCGCGGCCATAAAATAGGACTGGCTCTCTGCCCGCGCCATTTGTGCAGTGCCCGCCATGCCCAGCATCACCGCGCCGTAAGCCTTGCCATGGGCAATCGCGAACCGTCCCGGTGCGGCGCCGTCCTCGCGCTCGAATGCCTGCACGTGGCCGCCGGCATCCAGCACCACCACCGACAGCGGTTTCAAGTTCAGCCCGCGCCCGCTTTCCAGCGCCGCCCGGATGATGGTGCGCGCCTGATCCAATGAAATCCCTGCCATGAGTGATCTTCCTCCCGCTGACGTTACGTTATGAAAGGAAAAGGAGGCCAAAAGGCCCCCTGTGACTACCCGCTGAATCAGGGAAACTGTTTCCCGGGGTCAGTTTGACGCGGTCAGGCCGAAGCTTCCTGCGCCTTCAGCTCCAGACGGCGGGCGTGCAGCACCGGCTCGGTATAGCCCGAGGGCTGGACCCGCCCCTTGAACACCAGATCGCAGGCTGCCTGGAACGCGATGGTGTCAAAGCCCGGCGCCATCGGACGGTAGCTGTTGTCGCCGCGGTTCTGGTCATCCACCACCTTGGCCATCTTGCGCAGAGCGCCCATGACTTCCTCCTCTGAAACAACGCCGTGATGCAGCCAGTTGGCGATATGCTGGGCAGAAATCCGGCAGGTGGCGCGGTCCTCCATCAGGCCAACATCGTTGATGTCCGGCACCTTTGAGCAGCCGACGCCCTGGTCGATCCAGCGCACCACATAGCCTAGGATCCCTTGCGCGTTGTTGTCTACTTCGCGGGCGATCTGCTGCGGCGTCCACTTGCGGTAGGTGGCCAGCGGGATTTCCAGGATGCCGTCCACATGGGCGCGGCGGCCGCCGGCCTTGAGCTTCTTTTGCACCGCAAACACATCCACTTTGTGATAGTGCAGCGCGTGCAGGGTGGCGGCGGTCGGGCTGGGCACCCAGGCGCAGTTGGCGCCGGATTTCGGATGCTCGATCTTCTGCTCCAGCATCGCCGCCATCATGTCGGGCATCGCCCACATGCCCTTGCCGATCTGCGCCTTGCCGGACAGGCCGCACTCCAGGCCGACATCCACGTTCAGGTTCTCATAGGCGCCGATCCAGGCCTTGCGCTTGATGAAATCCTTGCGCGAGAACGGCCCCGCCTCCATCGAGGTGTGGATTTCGTCGCCAGTGCGGTCCAGGAAGCCGGTGTTGATAAAGGCCACCCGGTGCTTGGCGGCGCGGATGCATTCCTTGAGGTTCACCGAGGTGCGGCGCTCCTCATCCATGATGCCGATCTTCACGGTGTGGCGCGGCAGGCCCAGGATATCCTCGACCTTATCAAAGATCCGGTCGGTGAAGGCCACTTCCTCCGGCCCGTGCATTTTGGGTTTCACCACATAGACCGACCCCAGGGCAGAGTTGCCGCCGTCGCGCTTCAGGTCGTGCTTGGCGATCAGAACGGTGATCAGTGCGTCCAGCAGGCCCTCATAGGCCTCGTTGCCGTCCTTATCCAGAACTGCCGGGTTGGTCATCAGATGGCCGACATTGCGCACCCACAACAGGGCACGGCCCTTCACGGTCTTGGCAGTGCCATCCGGCGCGGTGAAGCCGAAGTCCGGGTTCAGGCGGCGGGTAATGATCTTGCCGCCCTTTTCCAGGTTGGTCTCCAAGTCGCCCTTCATCAGGCCCAGCCAGTTTGAATAGGCCAGCACCTTGTCCTCGGCATCGACGCAAGCAACCGAGTCCTCGCAATCCATGATCGCAGACATAGCGCTTTCAAGCCGCACATCGGCGAGGCCCGCTTGGTCGCGGGCGCCAATCGCGTGGGCGCGGTCAAAGACCAGCTCCACATGCAGCCCGTTGTCGCGCAGCAGCACCGATTCCGGCGCCTTGGGGTTGCCGCGGTAGCCTGCAAATTTCTCCGGCTGGGCCAGCTGCAGGTCGTCGATCAACAGCTGGCCGTCCTGCACGTAATACCGGCGCACGTCGGCGTGGCTGGCACCGTCGATCGGAAAAGCCTCGTCCAGGAATACCCGTGCCCGTGCCACCACCCGCGCGCCGCGGCCCTTGTCATAGCCGCCCTTAGGCGCCGGGGTTCCCATCGCGTCGGTGCCATAGAATGCGTCATACAGGCTGCCCCAGCGCGCGTTTGCCGCGTTCAGCGCATAGCGGGCGTTGGTGATCGGCACCACCAGCTGCGGACCGGGCACCGATGCGATCTCCGGGTCCACGTTCTGCGTCTCGATCTCGAAATCACCGCCCTCTGGCAGCAGGTAACCGATCTCCGCCAGGAACGCCTTATAGGCTTCGTGGTCATGCGGCTTGTCGCGGTTGGCGATGTGCCATGCATCGATCTTGGCTTGGATCTCTTCCCGTTTGGCCAGCAGCGCCCGGTTTTCCGGCCCGAACCCGTTCACCAGCTCCGCCAGGCCTTTCCAGAACGCCTCCGCCTCGACACCGGTGCCGGGCAGCGCCTGTTTCTCAACGAAATCCGCCAGTTCCGGCGCAACCTGAATTCCCTGTTTTTCGTCCCGGCTCATGACTTGCTCCTTCCGGCGGTACACCACTGTATGCTGTTACCTAGTTAGGGCAGAAGTTTCCGATCAGCAACAAAACAGCCTCCCGGTGAAACCGAACGCAATTTCTTGATTTTCAAGAAAGTGCCGAAAAGATTTCCGAAAATGCAGCGCCTGACGCCGGCCCTCCAAACAGCACAAAGGCGCGCAGGTTACCCTGCACGCCCCGCAAACATGCTTTACTGGACCGCCGGTCAGTCAGCGGTCCCGTCAATGACCGCCTGCACCTCTTCGGCGGAGGCCGGCGCTTCCACCTTGTCCTGCTCGCCGCCGCGATCAAACACCATCAGCAGGAACAGCCCCAGCGCGATCAGTGCAAACACAACCACGGCGCCGATCCCCAGCAAGGAGGGCTTGTGCTTATTCTTCTGACGCTCGACGTTGGTATCCGGGGCGGACATGGCGGAACTCCTTTCAATAACAAATTGAGGCGCAGGACGGCTTGCCGCTCCGCCCGGTGTTGCCTACGACTATGGTAACTACGTGCCGGCCCCCGCTCGGGTTCCATTAAAAACGAGGTTCCGCCGTGAAAGATGCAAGCCCCGCCACCGCCCCCAAGACGTTCTACCTGAAAGATTACACGCCCTTCGGGTATGACGTGGAAAGCATTCACCTGACCTTCCGCCTGGCACCGGAGACCACCCGCGTGCTCAGCAAGATCCGGTTTGCGCCCAAGGCAGATGCGTCGGACAGGACCTTCTTCCTGCACGGCGAGGAGCTGAAGCTGATTTCCGCCCGGATCGACGGCCAAGAGGTAACGCCGGAGCTGGTGGACGGCGGCCTCAAATGCGATGTGCCCAGCGCTCCCTTCACCTGGGAAGCTGAGGTAGAGATCAACCCTGCCGGCAACACCGCGCTGGAGGGGCTATACATGTCCAACCGCATGTATTGCACCCAATGCGAGGCCGAGGGATTCCGCAAGATCACCTATTACCCGGACCGCCCAGACGTGATGTCCACCTTCACTGTGCGTATTGAGGGCGACGAGCCGGTGCTGCTCTCAAACGGCAACCCCACAGGCCAGGGAGAGGGGTGGGCCGAATGGCACGACCCTTGGCCGAAACCGGCCTATCTGTTCGCGCTGGTGGCTGGCGATCTGGTCAATTACCCCGGCCAGTTCACCACCAGGTCCGGCAAGGCGGTAGAGCTGAACATCTGGGTCCGCCCCGGCGACGAAAACAAGTGCGCCTTTGGCATGGAGGCGCTGAAGAAGTCGATGAAATGGGACGAGGACGTCTATGGCCTCGAATACGACCTGAAGCTGTTCAACATCGTGGCTGTCGATGACTTCAACATGGGCGCGATGGAGAACAAGGGGTTGAACATATTCAACTCGTCCTGCGTTCTGGCCTCGCCTGAAACCTCCACAGATGCCAATTTCGAACGGATCGAGGCGATTATCGCCCATGAGTACTTCCACAACTGGACCGGCAACCGCATCACCTGCCGCGACTGGTTCCAGCTGTGTCTGAAGGAAGGGCTGACGGTGTTCCGCGACGCGCAGTTTACGGCCGACATGCGGTCCGAGCCGGTGAAGCGGATCGACGACGTGATCGCCCTGCGCGCCCGCCAGTTCCCGGAGGATAACGGCCCCCTCGCCCATCCGCCGCGGCCCGAAGCCTTTCAGGAAATCAACAACTTCTACACCGCCACGGTCTATGAGAAGGGCGCCGAGGTGATCGGCATGCTGAAGCGGCTGGTGGGGGATGAGAACTATTACAAGGCGCTGAAGCTTTACTTTGAGCGCCACGATGGCCAGGCCTGCACCATCGAGGACTGGCTGAAAGTATTCGAGGACGCAACGGGCCGCGACCTCAGCCAGTTCAAACTGTGGTACAGCCAGGCCGGCACCCCGCGCCTGAAGGTTTCCGAGGATTACGCGGACGGCACCTATACCCTGACGTTCGAGCAATCTACGCCACCCACCCCCGGCCAGCCGGAGAAGGACCCGCGGGTGATCCCGGTGGCGGTCGGCCTGCTGTCCCCCAACGGCGACGAGGTGCGCGGCACAGAAGTGCTGGAACTGACCGAAGCCAAGCAGAGCTTTACCTTCGACGGCCTCGCCTCCAAACCGGTGCCCTCGATCCTGCGGGAATTCTCCGCCCCGGTGATCCTGGAGCGCGAAACCACCAACGCCGAGCGCGCCTTTCTGCTGGCCCATGACACCGACCCGTTCAACCGCTGGGAGGCCGGCAACGCGCTGGCCAAGGAGGTCCGTGTCGCGATGGTGCTGGACGGCAGCGCCCCCGATGCGGCCTATCTGGATGCACTGGAAAAACTGGTGCGCGACGACGATCAGGACCCGGCCTTCCGCGCCCTGGTTCTGACGCCGCCCAGCCAGTCGGATATTGCGCAAACCCTGCATGAGCGCGGCTTCACCCCCGATCCGCAAAAGATCTATGACGCGGCTGAGACCTTTGCCCAGACCCTTGCGCAGCAGCTGGAAACCAGCCTGCCCCGGCTGTATGCCGCCACCACGGTTGAAGGCCCTTATGAACCGGATGCCGAGGGCGCAGGCAAACGCGCCCTCAACGGCCGCATCCTGTCACTGCTGACCCGTCTTGACGGCGGCGATCAGGCCGCGCGCCAGTACCAGGCCGCGGATAACATGACCCAGCAGTACGCCGCCCTTGGCGCGCTGATGAAGGCCGAGAAGGGCGAGGCGCAAAGCCAGGCCTTCTTCGATCAATGGCAGGACGACCGGCTGGTGATGGACAAGTGGTTTGCGCTGCAAATTGCTTGCGCCGCACCGGAGAAAGCCGCCGCCGCCGCAGCGGAGCTTACCCGGCACCCGATGTTCGACATGAAGAACCCCAACCGCTTCCGCGCGGTGATGGGGGCGCTGGCGGGCAACCACGCGGGCTTCCACCATGCCAGCGGCGAAGGCTATCAGCTGCTGGCGGACAATCTGATCGCGCTGGACAAGCTGAACCCGCAGACCACCGCCCGGATGTGCGCGGCCTTCCAGACCTGGAAGCGCTATGACGCGGGCCGCCAGTCGCTGATCCGTGCGCAGCTGACGCGGATTGCAGGAACAGACGGTCTCAGCCGCGACACAAATGAAATGGTCACCCGGATCCTGGATGCCTGAGACGCCCGGAAAACCTGCCCCGGCGGAGCCCTACAGCTTCTCCCGCCGGGGCCGTTCCAACACCGCTATTCTCGCGACGGGCGGCTGGCTGGCGGTCCTGCTGGTGCTGTGGCTGGTGCTGGACGCGGCCCTGTGGCTGACGGTCCTGCTGGCCCTGCCAGCCCTGCCTGCCCTTCTGGACCTGATCCGCAACCCTCTGGCAGGGCTTAGGATTTCCCGAAACCGCATCGAATGGTTCAGCGGCGGGCTGACTGGTGAAGCAGATCTCAGCGAGATTGACCGGGTGCGTTTCGACACCCGCTGGGACCTCTCGGTGCGGGCCACGCTGGTTCTGCGCAACGGCAAGCGCATCCGCCTGCCGCAGGAGGCCACCCCGCCGCACGCCGAAGCTGACGCGGAATTCCAAAAGTGCGGGCTGCGCACGGAGCGGCACCATTTCACGGCCTTCTGACCGCCGCCCGTCAAAGCCCCGCCAAAACAATTTAGGATTGTCGGCAGTGAAAGGCGATTAACCGCCTGTGCGCGGGAACTTCCCCACTGCCGCCATCTTTGCGCCCCATTGCCTGAGGAAACTGAGACCAACGATAAGCTGCCACTCTTCAGGAAGCAAAAATGCTCACACAGTCTCGACAGGCACGGGATCTTCTGTCCCGGATTTCAGATCTGATGTCCCGCAGCTCCCGGCCCGCCAGCCGCCCGGGTCCTGCGCCCGCTCCGCCCCCCGCTGACGCGCTGCTGAACCGGAGCCTGGAAGACAGCCTGTCCATCCCGATCCGCAGCGCCGAAGGCGATCCCGACTGCCTGCAAGCGCAGGACCACGGACAGTTCCTGGCCCGCCAGGAACGCTGGGAGGACCTCTCCAGCGCGATCCGGGAAGCAGACGACAGCCGCGCTGCCGCCCGCTGCGGCCTGCCGCTGGCCGATCTCATCGCCTATGGCGCCCGTGCCGACGTGGTGAATGCCACCGAACATGCCCTGGCCGAGCAAAAGGATGCCGGCAATCGCAGCCTGATCCGCGGCCTGATGGCGTTTGAGGCGCTGCGGGCAGAGCACCGCCACGATCCCTATCTGACCGCCCTGGTGGCACTGGCCCATATCGACATCGGCTGGGCCTGGCGCAGCCCCGGCAATGCTCCTGCAGCCCCGGCCTCCAGCCAGCGCCGATGCGCCGCCCATTTCGACCGCGCCGCCGCCCTGCTGGAGCCGATTGCGGAGGACAGCAAAGACAGTCCCTTCCTCAAATCGGCGCAATGCGCCCTGTTTGCCGGCAGCACCAGCGGTACCCTGCCGGTGGCGGATGCCTTTGGCGCCCTGATCGACCTGGCCCCGGCCAACCACCGCCACATGCGCACCCTCGGCACCCATATGCTGCCGCGCTGCTCAGGCTCTTATGCGGCACTGGAGCTGGAGGCCCGCCGGACCGCGGCGCGCACTGCGCAGACTTGGGGGGCGGGCGGCTATACCTGGGTTTATTTCGACGCCATCGCCATCGACGATCAGGCCTGCGCCCGGGTCGATACCCGCTTTTTCCTCGACGGCCTCAGGGACATCGTGCAGGCCAACCCGTCGCAGGAGATGATCAACCTCTTGGCGGCCTATTGCACCGTCGCCCTGCGCAAGGGGCTGGGGCAGAACCTGCAGGCTGACGTTCCCCGGCTGAAGATATCCGAAGCCGCCAGCTGGCTGATCCGCGACCACCTGAACGAACTTCACCCGCTGGTCTGGGCCCACGCAGAGGAAGGCTTCGACAACAGCGCCCGCATCCGCTCTGTCAGCCACTTTGCGGCCCGCGGCCACGCCGGTGCTTTGCAGGCCATCGCAGGCCAGTTCCGCGACGAGATCGAGAACGGCCAGACTGTCGCCTTTACCGAACAAGGACTGGAATTCAGCCCCGCCTGAGGCGCAGAACGCAGCTTTCACGCATCGTTACATCTCAGCCATCAGCGGTAGCCGCCGCCCGTCGCGCCAGCGGCGGGCGCGTTCCGCACGCGCCCGGGCAGACGCTCACCGCAATACTTCTGCGGACGCAGCCAGCCCGTGCACACTCTGTCCTGATCGAATTGGGGCCGAAGCCCCGTCTCGTCATTTCTTCTTAAAAGCGTCCATCAAGGCCGCCCCCAGCGCGCCGGTTCCCTGATCCCTGCCCTGACCGCCCTTGGGTCCAGAAGTCATCTTACCCCTGCCGCCCGGCTGCCCGCCCGGCTTGCCGCCCCGGCGCGGGGCCGCTCCCTTGGCCGGGCCGCGGGCATTGCGGTCTTCCTTAGCCGAGGCACCGCCGTCCTTCTTCATGGTCAGGCCAATGCGTTTCCGCCCCACATCCACCTCGGTCACCGTCACCTTCACCACCTGGCCGGTTTTCACCACCTCGTGCGGGTCTTTCACAAACCGGTCGGCCAACTGGCTCACATGCACCAGCCCGTCCTGATGCACGCCGATGTCGACAAATGCGCCAAAGGCCGCGACGTTGGTCACCGTGCCCTCCAGCACCATGCCGGGCTTCAGGTCGGTAATCGCCTCCACCCCGTCCTTGAAAGAGGCGGTCACAAAGGACGGGCGCGGGTCGCGGCCCGGCTTCTCCAGCTCCTGAAAAATGTCCCGCACCGTCGGCAGGCCAACATCGCCGCCCACAAAATCTTCGGCACGCAAGGACTTCAGCGCCGCGCCGTCCCCCATGATCTGGCGGATATCGCGCCCGCAGGCGGCCACGATCCTGCGCGCCACGTCATAGCTTTCGGGGTGAACCGAGGACGCATCCAGCGGCTCCTTACCATCGCGGATACGGAGGAAGCCCGCGCATTGTTCAAACGCCTTCGGTCCAAGCCGCGCGACCTTCAGCAGCTCCTTGCGCGAGGCAAATGCACCGTTCATGTCCCGGTGCGCCACAATCGCCTCCGCCAGACCGGGGCCAAGGCCCGACACATGGCTCAGCAGCGGGGCTGAGGCCATGTTGAGGTCGACGCCCACCGCGTTCACCACATCCTCGATCACCGCTTCCAGCGACTTTGAGAGTTTGTGCTGGTCCACATCATGCTGATACTGGCCGACGCCGATGCTCTTGGGTTCGATCTTCACCAGCTCCGCCAACGGGTCCTGCAGGCGCCGCGCAATCGACACCGCCCCGCGCAAGCTTACGTCCAGATCCGGGAATTCCCGAGCCGCCAGCTCAGACGCGGAATAGACCGAGGCGCCGGCCTCTGACACCACAACCTTGGTCGGCGTCTTGATCTTGGCGGGCAGGTGTTTCAGCACCTCCGCCACCATCCGCTCGGTCTCGCGGCTGGCGGTGCCGTTGCCGATGGCGATCAGCTCCACGCCGTGTTCGGCAATCAGTTTCACAATCGACACCTGCGCCCCGCGCAGGTCGTTCTTCGGCTGGAACGGGTACAACGTCTCGGTGGCCACCAATTTCCCGGTTGCATCGACCACTGCCGCCTTGACGCCGGTGCGAATGCCCGGGTCCAGCCCGAGAGTCGGCCGCGCACCGGCCGGAGCTGCGAACAGCAGGTCTTTGAGGTTGCGGGCAAAGACCTGAATGGCGTCCTCCTGCGCGCGGCCCCGCAAATCGCCCATCAGCTCCAGCATCATCGACAGCGACAGCTTCACCCGCCAGGTCCAGCCCGCCACCTTGCGCAGCCAGACATCGCCCGGCCCGTTACCGCCCGCGCCCAGCTCCGCCGCCACCATCGCCTCGGCCCGGGCCACGCCCTCTTCCGGCTCCGGCCCCACGTCCAGCGTCAGCACGCCCTCATTGGAGCCTCGCAGCATCGCCAGCGCCCGGTGCGAGGGCACGTCCGCCCAGCGCTCGGAATGGGCGAAGTAGTCGGAGAACTTGGCGCCCTCCTGCTCCTTGCCCTCGATAACCTTGGCTGTGAGCACCGCCTCCTTCTGCAGGAATTCCCGCAGTCGGCCCAAAAGGGCTGCATTCTCGGTCAGCCGCTCGGTCAGGATATCCCGCGCGCCGTTCAGCGCATCCTTCACCGTGGCCACGGCCTCAGTGATATAACCTTCCGCCAGATTCTCCGGATCGGCGCTGCGGTCGGCCAGGATGGCATCTGCCAGCGGCTCCAGCCCGTTCTCCTTGGCGATCATCGCCTTGGTGCGCCGCTTGGGCTTGTAAGGCAGATAGATATCCTCCAGCTGCGCCTTGGTCTCTGCCTTGGCGATTGAGGCCGCCAGGTCGTCGGTCAGCTTATCCTGCCCCTTGATCGACTCGAGGATGGCGGCGCGCCGCTTTTCCAGCTCGCGCAGATACTCCAGACGCTCTGCTAGGGTGCGCAGCTGAGTGTCATCCAAGCCCCCCGTCGCCTCCTTCCGGTAGCGCGCGACAAAGGGCACGGTGGCGCCTTCATCCAGCAGCGCCACTGCAGCGCTCACCTGCTTGGCGGCGGCGCCGATTTCCGTGGCAATGGTCTGGCTGATGCGGGCGGATGTGTCCAAGGCGGCCTCCTGAAGTTCTGCTCGGGCTGCCAGTTCTAGCCCTCCTGATGCACCCCGCCAAGAGGCTGAATCAGGCACAGGCGAACCATCGCGAAGGGCAACGCCTGTCCGCGCGCGGAAGCAAAGCGCCCGCCCATGGGGGCGGACGGGCGCTGCGCGGGCTTCCAGCCCGTGCTATTCACAGGGGCTTCCGCCCGCTTCAAAGCTCTCTGCGCCACCTGCCCTCTTGCTCCTCCGCGCCGCCGGGCCTAGAACGCTGTGCAACGGAAATTGACATTGTGCTGATGAAACATCGCACCACGTCACTGCAACTGACATTCGGATACGGCGGAAAACCATGCTCGACCTGACATATGAACTCCCCAAGCCCAAGGTGATCGCGGGCGCCAAGCATGACTGGGAACTGGTCATCGGCATGGAGGTGCATGCCCAGGTCAGCTCCAATGCCAAGCTGTTCTCCGGCGCCTCCACCAAGTTCGGCGCCGAGCCGAACTCCAACGTGGCTTTCGTGGATGCGGCAATGCCCGGCATGCTGCCGGTGATCAACGAATACTGCGTCGAGCAGGCGGTGCGCACTGGCTTGGGTCTCAAGGCGGACATCAACCTGTGGTCTGCCTTTGACCGCAAGAACTATTTCTATCCCGACCTGCCGCAGGGCTACCAGATCTCGCAGCTGTATCATCCCATTGTGGGTGAAGGCGAAGTGCTGGTGGAACTGGGCGACGGCACTGCCCGCAATGTGCGGGTCGAGCGTATCCACATGGAGCAGGACGCCGGCAAATCCATCCACGACATGGACCCGCATATGTCCTTTGTCGACCTGAACCGGACCGGTGTCTGCCTGATGGAGATCGTCTCCCGCCCCGACATCCGGGGCCCTGAGGAAGCGGCGGCCTACATCGCCAAGCTGCGCCAGATCATGCAGTACCTGGGCACCTGCGACGGCAACATGCAGAACGGCAACCTGCGCGCCGACGTGAACGTTTCGGTCTGCCTGCCGGGCCAGTACGAGAAGTACCAGGAAACCCAGGACTTCAGCCACCTCGGCACCCGCTGCGAGATCAAGAACATGAACTCCATGCGCTTCATCCAGCAAGCCATCGAGGTCGAGGCGCGCCGCCAGATCGCCATCCTTGAGGCCGGCGGAGAGATCGTGCAGGAGACCCGCCTGTATGACCCGGATAAGGGCGAGACCCGCTCCATGCGCTCCAAGGAAGAGGCGCACGACTACCGTTATTTCCCCGACCCCGACCTGCTGCCGCTGGAGATCGAACAGGACTGGGTGGACGGCATCGCCGCCAATCTGCCGGAACTGCCGGACGAGAAAAAGGCGCGCTTCATCAACGACTTCGGCCTCAGCGACTATGACGCCTCGGTGCTGACCGCGGATGTGGAATCGGCGGCCTTCTTTGAAGAAACTGCAAAGGGCCGCAGCGGCAAGCTGGCCGCCAACTGGGTCATCAACGAGCTGTTCGGCCGCCTGAAGAAAGAAGATCACGCGATCACCGAGTCCCCGGTTTCCCCCGCCCAGCTGGGCGGCATCATCGACCTGATCGCCTCGGATGCGATCTCCGGCAAGATCGCCAAGGACCTGTTCGAAATCGTCTACACCGAAGGCGGCGACCCGGCGCAGATCGTCGAAGACCGCGGGATGAAGCAGGTGACCGATACCGGCGCCATCGAGACCGCCTTGGACGAGATCATCGCCGCCAACCCGGCGCAGGTGGAGAAGGCCAAGGTGAACCCGAAACTGGCAGGCTGGTTTGTCGGCCAGGTGATGAAGGCCACCGGCGGCAAGGCCAACCCCAAGGCGGTGAACGAGCTGGTCGCCAAGAAACTGGTCGGCTGATCCCGGCGGAAAACGGATTAGCGAAGGGCGCCCCTTGCGGCGCCCTTTTTCGTGCCGAAACGAGGGTGCCATGCGTGCACCCTCTGTACACCCCTTGTGCACCGGGCGGTGCCATTCAGACCCTTCGCCCAGCGGCACGCCGGGCAGCTCCCGACCGCCCCCATGGGCGGGGGCTATGCCCCCGCCCGCCCCCCCCGTGGGCGGGGTCTGCCCTTTCTGTCCTGCTACACTCTGCGCTGGGATTTCTCCCTGCCTTGACCTTCCCCGCGCCAGCGGCTTTCCTCCACCCAAAATCCCGGAGGTTTCATGACCCGCATTTTTGACCAAGAGCTCGAGGACCGTCTGGTCCGCTATGCCGCCATCGACAGCCAAAGCGACGAGACCTCGGCCACCACGCCCAGCACCGCGATCCAGTTCGACATGCTGAACCTGCTGGTGAGCGAACTGCAGGAGATCGGCGCTGAGGATGTCACACTCACGGACTACGGCGTGGTGCTGGCCACTGTTCCGGCCACCGCGCCGGGGCCGGCCATCGGTTTCCTCGCCCATGTCGACACCGCGCCGCAGTTCAACGCAACCGGCGTCAAGCCGCGTGTGATCAAAGGCTACGATGGCACTGACATCACCTTCCCCGACAACCCGGACCTGGTGCTGTCCCCGGAAAAATCCCCCTACCTCGCCTCCAAACAGGGCGACGACCTGATCACCGCCTCCGGCCTCACCCTTTTGGGCGCCGACGACAAGGCGGGCGTGGCCATCGTGATGACGCTGGCCCGGCACTTGCTGGCACATCCGGACATCAAGCACCCGCACATCCGCCTCGCCTTCACCCCGGACGAGGAGATCGGCCGCGGTGTGGGCGCGCAGCTTCCCAAGGATCTGGGCGTGGCGTTCGCCTATACGCTCGACGGCGGCGACGCGGGCGAGATCGTCTATGAAAGCTTTTCTGCCGACCGGGCGGTGGTGCGCATCAAGGGGGTCTCGATCCACCCCGGCTGGGCTAAGGAGAAGCTGGTGAACGCCGCGCATCTGGCGGCCAAGATCGTTCAGACCCTGCCGCAGGCCACGATGACACCGGAAACCACGGACGGGCGCAAGGGGTTCATCCATATCACCGACATGAACGGCGGGTCTTCGGAGATGGAGATCAAGCTGATCCTGCGCGATTTCGAGCTGGACGGGCTGGCCGCCAAGGGCGATCTGCTGCGCAAGGTCTGCGAGGCTGTGCAGGCCTCGGAACCGCGGGCGGAGATTGCCTGCGAAATCCACCCGCAATACCGCAACATGCGGTACTGGCTGGAAAACGACATGACCCCGGTGGAGCTGGCGCTGGAAGCCTGCAAGGCGCATGGAATCGCCCCAATCACGGCCCCGATCCGCGGCGGCACAGACGGCTCACGGCTGACTGAGTTGGGGGTGCCGACCCCAAACATCTTCACCGGCATGCAAAACGTGCACGGACCATTGGAGTGGATCTCTGTGCAGGACATGGCCAAGGCCACAGACGTTTGCCTGACGCTGGTGCAAATGGCGGCGGGAAAGGACTGAACCGGCTGGGAAGACCGGAATTTTACGAAAAATCCGGCCCGGAAAACACGTGATCTCCGAGCTGTTTGCCGCGCCGGAGACCGGCGGGCCGGCGCCCATGCGCAGCCTTTCCGGCCCCTTGACCCCTTCCCCCCATCCGCTAAACCTGCAAGCCGAAACAGGAGACGTTCATGCAAGCATTTGAGTACAAGGTTGTCCCCGCCCCGGCCAAGGGCACCAAGGCAAAGGGGGTGAAGACACCCGAGGCGCGCTTTGCCAATTCGATCGAGATCCTGCTGAACGAAATGGCGGCGGAGGGCTGGGAGTTCCAGCGCGCAGAACTGCTGCCGAGCGAGGAGCGCTCCGGCCTGACCGGCTCCAGCACAAACTGGCGCAATGTGATGGTGTTCCGCCGCGCGCTTGCCGCGGAGCAGGCGGGAACCGCATCCGCTCCGGCCGAGGCCGCCGCAGTGGAGTTCCGCCACAGCGAACCGCCGCTGACCGCCACTGCAGGCGACCCCGAAGCCCCCGGCGGCGCCACGCCGGTTCCGGGCGCCGGCGCCTCCAAGATGCAGGCCGATGATGGTGTGGAAGAGCTCAGCCCGGTGTCCGGCGTGACCACGGCACTGAAAAACCGGGCCGCGCAGAAGGGCGACGGGGAGGACTGATCCTCCCCGGTACTGGGATCAGACGCCGGTATCCAGTGCCAGCGCGTGGATGCGCGGCACGATACCGCCCAACGCCTTGTGCACGGCACGGTGCTGCGCCACCCGGTTCATGCCTTCAAAGGCCTCTGTGCGGATCCGCACCGCAAAATGGCTCTCGCCCGAGCCGTCGTCGCCCGCGTGGCCCGCGTGTTTGTGGCTTTCGTTCACCACCTCCAGCGCGCTTGGCGCAAAGGCCGCCAGCAGCGCCGCTTCCATTTCCTGCTTCACGTTCATTTTCCGCTCATCCCCATATTTTTTGCCTGCGCCCCCTTCTATCTGGCGCACCTTAGACTAAACTGCTGCCTCCGAGTCGAACAGATGCGTCTAGAAGGTGCGCCCCATGACCAAATCCGATCCCTTTGGCTTCGATATGTCCGTCCGCTCTGCCAAGAAGAAGAACCCGCGCGGGCGGCGGGCCGCTACCGGTGCGTCCGAAACCTCCGTGCGCGTCTGCGACAAGGACGGCTGCGAGGAAGCCGGCAAGTTCCGCGCGCCCAAGGCGCCCGACGTGCTGGATGATTTCTACTGGTTCTGCCAGGAGCACGTGCGCGAATATAACAACAAGTGGAACTTCTTCGAAGGCACCACCGAGGCAGAGCTGAATGCGCAGCGCTCCAAGGACAAGGTCTGGGAGCGTGAGACCAAGCCGATGGGCGACCCCGAGGCCCGCGCCTGGGCGCGGCTGGGCATCGAGGACCCGCATCAGGTTCTGGGCGCCAATGCCACCCAGAACCCGGGCCGCGCCGCCAAGACCGGCCGCCGCCTGCCCCCGACCGAGCGCCGCGCGATCGAAATCCTCGAGGCCAAGGACGACTGGTCCAAGGCCGATATCCGCAAAGCCTACAAGAAGCTGATCAAGGTGCTGCACCCGGACATGAACGGCGGCGACCGCAGCCAGGAGGAGCAGCTGCAGGAGGTCATGTGGGCCTGGGATCAGATCAAGGACAGCCGCAGCTTCAAGTAAGCCCGGCAAACTACCGATTTGCGAAGAGCGGCCTGGGGCCGCTCTTTTTTTGCCCCCCCTGCAGCTGAGGAATACAGCCTGCTTTAACCACCGGGTTCAGCGCTTATCCCAAAGGGTAGGCAGGCTCGCTTTTGCTCCCGGCTCAGCGGCGGTCCTACACTTTTGCCAGCGCGCGCCTTCACCAACTCCCGTGTAGATTGAAAACATCAGCGGAACCCGCTCCCGGGACCGCCACTCTCGCACAGGAGACCGCCCATGCACCGCCTCGTCATCACCGCCAAGCTCGCCGCCGGCACCACCCATCAGCAGATCGCCCGGTTTATCAGCCAGAACCGCCCGCCGATGCAGAAAGGCGGCGCCACCGGAATGATGATCCGCAGCGGCGGGACCGTTCACATTATCCTGGAAGGCCCCGAAGCCGTGATGCAGGCCACTGCCGGTGCGGCCGCGTCAAGCGGGATCTTCACGTCGGCAGAAGCGGCGCAGAAGATGCCGATCCGCTGCCGTGTCTTCGATGGCATCTGCCTGGCTTATGCCAAACCGGAGCAGCTGGGCGCCGGCATGCGCCGTGAAGTTGCCATGCTGACCGGCCTGGACGTGCCGCCGCAGGCGCTGGCCGCCTGACCCTCGCGCCCGCGCCTGGGCCGGGTCAGGAAGGCCATCCCGGCGCGGCTCCTCCCCCCTGCCGGGCAGAGCCAGGAAATCCTGGGCACGCGCCCCCATGAAATGCAGGCAGCTTGGCAATATCATCTTAAGGTTGCATCGCTAATCTGGATAAAACTTCGTTGTGGGGGCACGAAGATGCATATCCAGGGATTGGCACCGGCTTACATAAAGACCCTGTTGGGCAGCCCGGCGGCAGCCGCGGGGCAGGCATCTGCGCCGCTGCAGGACCGGGCAAGCCTGTATCAGCCAGGACAGACCATAACCGATCCAACAGCCTATTCTGCGCCTGCCGCTGTCAGCCTTGTGTTGCCGGAGCGGACGCAGGCCGCACTGGACCGCATCCAATCCATCATTGAAAACGAACAGGTGAATTTGCGCAAAAACCTCCTTCAGTCCATCACCGAGGATCTGAGCCAGGGGTTGGACGAGAAACAAAAGCAGGAACTGGCCGAAGAGCTAAAGAGCCTGAAGCTCAGCAACTTTTCCCGGCACGACTACCCGGGAAGGCAGTTTTCGGAGAAGACCCTCGACGCAAAACAGCTGATGTCCCGGCTGGAAAGCGAAACCTGGGAAGCAACCAAGGGCCTGGAGGTAGCGATCTCCATTGCGTATTTCGGCCAGGATCATGTGGAAATGACCCGCGAGGAACTGGTTGACCTTACCATTACCCGCGGTGTCGAACGCCAGATCAAGGCCATGAAACGGGTGTCTGAGACCACCAATTCCGAACAGTACCGCACCCTGGCCGCTCGGGACAGCTCTGTGCCGCGGGCGGTTCCCCCGCTGAGCGCGGAGGACGAAGCTGCCATCCGGGCAGATCTTCTGGCACACCGCCGGGCGCAATACGAACGGGGTGAGCTGGATATCGAGATCAAGGTGTTTTCCAGCACATGGGCCGCCACCTACAATGAGCCCTACACCATCATCGGGATGGCTGACGGCCAGCAGGTCACGAATGAGGCAAACGCCAGCCCGTTCCGGGACGAATGGGAAATGACCGAACACCGCAAGGCTCTCTTCCGCCGGGGGATTGCGCACCATGGGCGAGAGCAATACGCCCCTTCCCTCGCACAACATGCCCATCGCGAGGAGATCCTGAGGGATATCTACAGCTGATGCGGAACCGCTGAAAGGGCGGGCCCGGGCCCGGACAGGCGCCGCTGGCACGGCGCTGGGTAAGCGGTCTTTTGCCGAAACTTATTGATAGACTTTTTATTTCTTTGACCCGCCCCGCAGTCACCGGTTAGGCAAAGATGTGCCGGCCGCAGCCTACCCCCCCAAGCTACGCGGTCGCCGGCAAAACGCGCCCCCTGCTGCCCGGCCGGGGGCGCAGTGCGTCTGCCCCCGCCCGTCTGTCCAGTTCCGCTGCAATCGCGGCGTCAGCTGGCTTCCTGCCACAGTTCCCCTTGCCCTCGCGCGCCAGATCGGGCACCAATCCCGCGGATTGGACCCTGATGGCAGGGAAGCGGTATAAGGATCGACGGCGATGACCGATGGCTTTGTGGATATGAATGCGAAACCGACCGAAACCATTTCGGTCCGCGATGTCTTCGGCATCGAAACCGACATGACGATCAAGGGTTTCGCCGAAGGCTCCGAACGCGTCCCGGCGCTGGATCCGACCTACAAATTCGACCCGGAAACCACGCTGGCGATTCTGGCGGGCTTCAGCCACAACCGCCGTGTGATGATCCAGGGCTACCACGGCACCGGCAAATCGACCCATATCGAACAGGTCGCCGCCCGCCTCAACTGGCCCTCCGTGCGCGTCAACCTCGACAGCCACATTTCCCGGATCGACCTGATCGGCAAGGACGCGATCAAGCTGCGCGACGGTAAGCAGGTGACCGAATTCCACGAGGGCATCCTGCCCTGGGCGTTGCGCAACCCGGTTGCCATCGTGTTCGACGAATACGACGCCGGCCGCGCCGACGTGATGTTCGTGATCCAGCGGGTGCTGGAGCATGACGGCAAGCTGACCCTGCTGGACCAGAACGAGATCATCACTCCGAACCCGTTCTTCCGCCTGTTCGCGACCGCCAACACCGTTGGCCTGGGCGACACCACCGGGCTCTATCACGGCACCCAGCAGATCAACCAGGCGCAGATGGACCGCTGGTCGCTGGTCTCGACCCTGAACTACCTGAGCCACGACGCCGAAAGCGCCATCGTTCTGTCCAAGGCACCGCATTACAACACCGAGAAGGGCCGCAAGACCATCAGCCAGATGGTGACCGTGGCCGACCTCACCCGCACCGCCTTCATGAACGGCGACCTGTCGACCGTGATGTCGCCGCGCACGGTGATCAACTGGGCCCAGAACGCCGAGATCTTCCGCGATGTGGGCTATGCCTTCCGCCTGTCGTTCCTGAACAAATGCGACGAGCTGGAGCGCCAGACCGTGGCCGAGTTCTACCAGCGCTGCTTTGACGAAGAGCTGCCGGAGAGCGCCGCGAGCGTTTCGCTGGGGTAACAGCAATGTGCCGCCCGGCCGAAAGGCCGGGCAGTGCCCGTCCGCCCCCATGGGCGGGCACTTCGTTTCCCGCCCGCGGCCGGGCACCGCCCTCTGAAGTAATCGAAGAAGGCTGGACAAAGGCTGCACTTGGCGGAATGCTTCGACCAAGGACACCTTGCGACCATGAAAAAGCCCAACGACAACCCCGCCGATCCGTTCAAGAAGGCGCTGGCCGAAGCCACCAAGGTTATGGCCGACGACCCGGAACTGTCGGTGAGTTATACCGTCGACCCCTCGGGGCTGTCGGGCGACTCGATGCGGCTGCCGCAGGTCTCCCGCCGGATGAGCCGCGAGGAGGTGCTGCTGGCCCGCGGCACCGCGGATGCGCTGGCGCTGCGCCACAAGTTCCACGACGACGCCACCCACGCAAAGTATGTGCCGCAGGGCGAAATGGCCCGCGACCTCTATGAGGCGATGGAAACCGCCCGCTGCGAGGCGATGGGCGCGCGCCACATGCCCGGCACCGCCTCGAACATCGACGTGAAAATCCGCAATGAGTCGATCCGGCGCGGCTATGACCAGATGAAATCCTCCTCCGAGGCGCCGCTGGCCGCTTCGGCCGGCTATCTGATCCGCCACCTGGCCACCGGCCGCGAGCTGCCGGAAGGCGCTGCCAACATCATGGAGCTGTGGCGCGGCTTCATCGAATCCCAGGCCGGCGGCACGCTGGAGAACCTGGATGAGACCATTGCCGACCAGGCTGCATTCGCCAAGCTGGCGCGGCAGGTGATCTCTGACCTTGGCTACGGCGACCAGCTGGGCGATGACCCGGATGAGCTGGACGACGAGGCAAACGACGAGGCCGAGGACAACGCCGAAGAGCAAGACGATCCGGACAGCACCGGACAGGACGACTCCGAGGAGGAGCAGGCCGACGCCTCCCCTGAACAGAGCCAGGAGCAGCAGCAGGACGAAAGCCAGGCCCAGGTCTCGATGGACGAAATGGCTGACGAGGAGCTGGCCGAGGACACCGAGATGCCCGACGGCGAGGCCCCGCTGGAGCCGCCGGCGCCGCCGCCGGCCTCCGAGGCCGATCCGGACTACAAGGTGTTTCTGGATACCCACGACGAGGAAATCGCCGCCGAGGAGCTGGCCGAGCCTGCCGAGCTGGAGCGCCTGCGCGCCTACCTCGACCAGCAGCTGGAGCCCCTGAAGGGCGCGGTGTCGCGGCTGGCCAACAAACTGCAGCGCCGCCTGCAGGCGCAGCAGAACCGCTCCTGGGAGTTTGACCGCGAGGAAGGCATCCTGGATGCCGGGCGCCTCGCCCGCGTGGTGGCCAACCCGACCACGCCGCTCTCGTTCAAGGTCGAAAAGGACACCGAGTTCCGCGACACCGTGGTGACACTGCTTCTGGACAACTCCGGCTCGATGCGCGGCCGCCCGATCTCCATCGCGGCGATCTGCGCCGACGTTCTGGCCCGCACCCTGGAGCGCTGCAACGTGAAGGTCGAAATCCTCGGCTTCACCACCCGCGCCTGGAAGGGTGGCCTGGCCCGCGAGGCCTGGCTGAACGAGGGCCGCCCGCAGCAGCCCGGCCGCCTCAACGACCTGCGCCACATCATCTACAAGGGCGCGGATGCCCCGATGCGCCGCACCCGCACCAACCTGGGTCTGATGATGAAAGAGGGCCTCTTGAAGGAAAACATCGACGGCGAGGCGCTGGAATGGGCCCACCGCCGGATGATGCATCGTCACGAGGCGCGCAAGATCCTGATGGTGATCTCCGACGGTGCTCCGGTCGATGATTCGACACTGTCGGTGAACCCTGCGAGCTATCTGGAGAAACACCTGCGCGACGTGATCGCCATGGTGGAGAAGAAAAAGCAGGTGGAGCTTCTGGCGATCGGTATCGGCCACGACGTGACCCGCTACTACGAGCGTGCGGTGACGATTACAGACGTGGAGCAGCTGGCCGGCGCGATGACAGAGCAATTGGCCGCCCTTTTCGATAGCGACCCGCGCGCCCGCGCCCGGGTCATGGGCATCAAGCGCGCCAGCTGACGCCTCCCCGCGCTGCAGCAGCGGGCATCTCCCGCGTCTGCGGCCTGCATCTTGCGATGCCGTCCTCAGCCTTGGGCTTGGCCGCGCGCTGATGCGCACGGCAGCGCCGGATGCCTTTGGCATCCGGCGCTTGGCCCGCCCGTATGACACCCCTCGCGCTGTTCCGTCAGGTCCAAGGAAATCTCTCTGCGGCCGCCCTTGCCAGCAGCAGGGTGATTTGGGACAAGAAGGGGCGCGTGCCCCGGCCCGCGCGTTTTCTTTGACGCGGCCCCTGAGGGAACAAGCTCCCCGCCGCCCCGCCCCTTCAGCAGGAGACATGCCGATGTACCAGACTTTCGACGTGACCGCCCGCCCGGAACAGGGGCCGCCGCGACTGGCCGCGCTGCGCAAGGAACTGGCGGCGGAAGCACTCGACGGTTTCCTGGTGCCGCGCGCCGACGCCCATCAGGGCGAATACGTTGCGCCGCATGACGAGCGCCTCTCCTGGCTCACTGGTTTCACCGGCTCGGCCGGGTTTTGCGCGGTGCTGCAGAACATCGCCGGTGTCTTCATCGACGGCCGCTACCGCACCCAGGTGAAGCGCCAGGTGGCTGCCGAGTACACGCCGGTGCCCTGGCCCGATGTTCAGCTGGCAGACTGGCTGAAGGAGCAGCTGCCGCATGGCGGCAAGGTGGGGTTTGACCCCTGGCTGCATGCGGCCGGGCAGATCACCTCCCTTACGAAGGAGCTCAAGGGCAGCGGCATCACCCTGGCGCAAAGCGAAAACCTGGTGGACCGGATCTGGCAGGATCAGCCCGCACCGCCGATGCAGCCGGTGGCGGCGCACCCCTTGGACTATGCAGGCGAAAGCGCTGCGGACAAATGCGCGCGGCTGGCCAAGGGACTGCAGGACGCGGGCCAGACGGCGGCGGTGATCACCCTGCCCGACAGCATCATGTGGCTGTTGAACATCCGCGGCAGCGATGTCGCGCGCAACCCGGTCGCGCATGGCTTTGCCATCCTGCACAGCGACGCCCGCGTGGACCTTTTCATGGCAGCGGAAAAGCTGGAAGGGCTGCAGGGCCACTTTGACAGCTCCGTCACCGTGCACCCGCCCGAAGAGTTCCTGGGCGCCGCTGCCGCCCTTAACGGCTCTGTCGCTGCAGATACCGGCACCGTGCCGCAGATCGTGGCAGACGCGCTGGGGGATCGCATGATACCTGCCGGCGACCCCTGCGCCCTGCCCAAGGCGCGCAAGAACGCTGCCGAGATCGCAGGCAGTGCCGCCGCGCACCTGCGCGATGGTGCGGCGATTGTGGAAATGCTGGCCTGGCTCGACACGCAGGCGCCCGGCACAATCTCCGAGATTGATGCGGTGAAGAAGCTGGAAAGCTTGCGCCGCGAAGACCCGGCCCTGCGGGACATCAGCTTTGAAACCATCGCGGGCACCGGCGAAAACGGCGCCGTGATGCATTACCGCGTGACGGAGGAGACCGACACAAGGCTGGAGGACGGCCACCTGCTGGTTCTGGACAGCGGCGGCCAGTATCTGGACGGCACCACCGACATCACCCGCACCATCGCCATCGGCACCCCCGGCGAGGCCGAGCGCGCGGCCTATACCCGCGTGCTGCAGGGTATGATCGCCATGTCCCGTCTGCGCTGGCCCAAGGGGCTGGCGGGCCGCGATATCGAGGCTATCGGCCGGATGCCGCTGTGGCTGGCGGGCCAGGACTTCAACCACGGGCTTGGCCACGGTGTCGGCGCCTACCTCAGCGTGCATGAAGGCCCGCAGCGGCTGGCGCGCACCAGCCATGTGCCGCTGGAGCCCGGCATGATCCTGTCCAATGAGCCCGGATACTACCGCGAGGGGGCCTTTGGCATCCGGATAGAGAACCTTCTGGTTGTCGAACAAGCCCCGGCCCTTGACACCAGCGACCCGGAGCGCGACATGCTGTGCTGGCGCACGCTCACCTTTGCCCCGCTTGACCGGCGGCTGGTGGATGCCTCCATGCTGACAGCAGACGAGAAAGACTGGCTCGACAGCTACCACCAGGAGGTCGCAGCAAAGATCGGACCGCAGCTCAGCCCCGCCGCGAAGGCGTGGCTTGATGCCGCAACCGCCCCCTTGTGACCCGGGTTTGACACCCGGCTGTTACATGGACTGAACAAAAGATGACACGAACGAAGAAAATGGGAAAACACGCATGACAAATATCCGTATCCGCAAGGCCGAAGGCACCTGGGTCGTCCGTTCCGGCGGCGCCGTATTGGGGGAAACTTCCAATGCGCTGGAGCTGACGGAGGGCGATATGGATCCGGTCATCTATTTCCCGCGTGAAGACATTGCCATGGCGTTCCTGGACCGCACCAGCAAGAGCACCCGGTGCGAGCACAAGGGCGAGGCCAGCTATTTCTCAATCGCCAACAAATCCTCGGTCACCGAAAACGCGGCCTGGAGCTATGAGGACCCGAAAGAGGATGCGGCAGCGATCAAGGGCCATCTGGCGTTTGTGCTGAGCGACTCCGTCAAGGTCGAACAGGTCTGATCCGCCTGCCCGTTTGCGGCGGCACTGCGCCGCCGCCTGCGCAGGGTTTCCGTTTCAGGATACAAATTGCAATCCGTTACCAAAACACCGGCGCCTTGGCGCCGGTGTTTTGGCATTCGTGAAAAGGTATCTGGGGGCCCAGTGCCGGTGCTACGTCAAGTGCCGAAGGCAGGTGCGGAGGCTGCAAAGCCTGAGCCGGCGCCTGTTGCGGCACTCCGCCGGCGGGTGCCGCGGCGCAGCAGTGCTTCCGTCCCCGAAGGGGCGGATGCCGGTGCAGCGGGTTTGCGAAAGACAGGGGTCAGGTGAGAATGGCCCGGCTCAGATTCAGCCTGGCTTCCTCCAGCGCGTCGCCTGCGCCAAGGATATCCGTTTCTCGGGCGCATTGGATCGCATAGTTGATCACCGCCTCCAGGGCCGCCCGTTCATTTTCCCGCTCGCTCGCCTTGTTTTTCGCACCAGCCTCTTGCGGGCCGATTTCGAAGTTGCGCATGAGTTTCCTACCGAAGTGAGTAAATCTTGCTATGTCCTGGTTGCAGTGTTGTAGAAGGCTCACCCGCAGGGCAATGCACTTCTTAACTTTCTATTTACCTGTAGCGGATTTCTCACAGATGCGGGGAAGATCCGGGTCATTTTCCCCCTGGCCCATGCCGGAACACAGGGCGCAGAGCCCAGCCCTGCGGCCAAAGCCCCGGAGCGGCAGGCGCTGGCACATCATTCCAGCGCCTTACCGGTGTTCCTCGGCCGCAGTTGCGGCCAGGGCGCGGTTGTAGGCCTTCAGCGCATCCACATGGTAAAGCGCGCCGATAATTTCCTCCGTGCCGCCTTCCTCCATCATCACCGGCAGAAAGGGCACGTCGGCCCTGTCGAACACCGGCATCGCCGCCTCCAGCGAGGCAGAGGCGCGGATGCACAGCCCTTCCTCCACCAGCGCCTGGCACTCCTCCAGGCCGGCGCAGCGGCTGTCGCCCATCGGCCGCATCACGGCGCCTGTGCGGATCAGCGCCAGCAGATAGGCCTGCGGGCCTGCCGCGCAGTGGATGTCGCGCCGCTCCAGCTGGGTGAGGAAAAAGGAGCGGTCCACCAGCCGCGACGCCAGCGCGGTGGACATCGACACCGAAACCATCACCGCCAGGCCGATCTGCCAGTCGCCGGTCAATTCGAACACAATAAGGGTGGTGGAAATCGGCGCGCCCAGCACGGCGGCCGCCACTGCCCCCATCCCGGCAAAGGCATAAAGCGTGTGCGTGCCCGACACGTCCGGCAGCACCGAGGTCGCGATCAGGCCAAAGGCCAGCCCGGTCAGCGCACCGATCATCAGCGAGGGCGAAAACACCCCGCCGCCCATGCGCCCGCCCATGGTGATCGCCACGGCGGCTGTCTTGACGACGGTAAAGATCACCGCCTCCCCCAGCAGCAGCCCGCCGGTCAGCGCCAGCACCGTGGTCTCATAGCCGACGCCGATGATGTGCGGATACCAGACCGCGATCACTCCCAGCATGGCGCCCGACGCCGCCGGGCGCAGCCAGCGCGGCAGGCACAGCCGCTCCTGCACCTTGTTGCCCACCTTGTCGGCAAAGAAGATCGCCCGCATTTCGACCACAGCCACCAAGCCGCAGATCAGGCCCAGGATCAGGAAGGCCGGCAGCTCCACATAAAATTGCAGCGCTCCCGGCGTGACCAGGGTGAATTCGGTGACATCGCCGTATTCCAGCCGGTTGATCACGGTACCCGCGACCGAGGCAATCACGATCGGCGCAAAGGCGTTGACCGCGAAATGGCGCAGCACCACTTCCAGCGCGAACAGGGCGCCGGCAATCGGCGCGTTAAAGCTGGCGGACACCGCCGCCGCCACCGCACAGCCCAGCAGGTCGCGCCCGGTGATACCATCGGCATTGATCCGGTTGCTGACCCAGGTGGAAATGACACCCGCCATATGCACCACCGGCCCTTCGCGGCCCGTTGAGCCGCCGGTCGACAGCGTGATGAAGGACGCCAGCGCCGAGGCCAGCCCCTCCTTGTGCTCGACGCGCCCGTCATGCAGCGCCGCGCCCTCGATCACATCGGCGACCGAGCGCACGCGCCCGTCCGGGGTGAACCGGTCAAGGATCAGGCCGACCACCAGACCGCCGCCCGCAGCAATCGCCACCAGCACGTACCAGGGCAGCCCCTGCGCAAAACTATGGAGGTAGTCGACATCCGGCGCGCCATAGACCCAGGCCTGCAGCGCCGAGATCCCCTTGCGGAAAAACAGCGCCGCAAAGCCCGCGGCGATGCCGATCAGCAGCGCAATCAGCCAGAACTGGAACTGGCTGGGGCCGCGATTGCGCAGCACCCGCCAGATGTCCTTGAGGCCGGCCAGCCATTGCAGGGAAATTGCGGAAAGGGACGAACGGATTTCTTGCACCATAACCTGCCAGCGGGTCTTTTTTGTTTTCAATGGCCTACAACTGCCATGAAGCCAGTTAAAGAACCCTCACCCGGCCAGGTTTTGCGGCGGATTATCCGGCCAGCAACGCGCGGGCCGCGGCGCGGGCCTCGTTGGTGATGGTATCACCGGACACCATCCGGGCAAGCTCATCCACCCGCTCGGTGCCATCCAGCGGCACCACCTGTGACAATGTCATGCCATCGATCACCTGCTTGCGCACCTGCCAGTGATGGCCGCCAAGCGCCGCCACCTGCGGCGAGTGGGTCACCACCAGCACCTGGCCGCCGCTTGCAAGGTTCCGGAGCCTGCGGCCCACGGCATCCGCCGTCGCGCCGCCGACACCGCGGTCGATCTCGTCGAAGATCAGCGTCTTGCTGGCATCCTCGCCGCGCAGGCAGACCTTGAGCGCCAGCAGGAACCGGCTCAGCTCCCCGCCCGAGGCGATCTTGTTCAGCGGCCCGGCAGGCGCGCCCGGATTGGTGGCGACGGTGAAGGCCACCGCGTCGGTTCCGTCCGGCCCCGGATCTGCTGTGGTGATGCGGGTTTCAAACACCGCCCGCTCCATCTTGAGCGGCGCCAGTTCCGCCATCACCGCCTTGTCCAGCGATGCGGCGCCTTGGCGGCGCACGGCGCCCAGCTGTTTGGCGGCTTGCGCATAGGCGTCTTCCGCCGCCTTCAGCGCGGCTTCCTGATCGGCAAGGTTCTGATCGCCCGCATCCAGCGCCACCAGCTTGGCCCGCAGGGTCTCGGCATACTCGCCCAGCTCATCCGCCTGCACGCCGTGCTTGCGCGCCAGCGCGCGGATCGCAAACAGCCGCTCTTCGCAGTCCTCCAGTTCGCCCGGATTGAAGTCCAGGCTGCCAAGCACCCGCTCGACCCCGTCCTGAGCATCGCCCAGCTCAATCATCGCACGGCTCAGCGCCGCCAAAGGCTCGTCCAAGCCCGTATCGTCTTCCTGGCCCGCGACCCCCTCCAGCCAGCGCTGCGCCTCTCCCATTGCTCCCTCAGCCCCCTCGCTGAGGAGCGCATGGGCGCGGGCGATGTCGCCGCGGATGCGCTCAGCCGCCTGCATCTGGCGGCGGCGGGTGTCCAGCGCCTCATCCTCGCCCGGATGCGGGTCCAGCTTGTCCAGTTCCGCAACCGCGTGACGCAGGAACTCTTCCTCGGCGCGCACAGCCTCCAGTGCGGCGCGGGTGGCCGCCACCGTCTTGCGCGCCTTGGCCGCCCCGGCCCAGGCCGCCCGGACCCCGGCCAGCAGTTTCTGCGTGCCCGCATATTGATCCAGCAGCGCCATATGGCCGCGCGGGTTCAGCAGCCCGCGGTCGTCATGCTGGCCGTGCAGCTCCACCAGGGTTTCCGACAGCGCCCGCAGCACCTCGCCCGAGCAGCGCCGGTCGTTGACCCAAGCCGTCTTGCGCCCGTCAGCGGTGTTCACCCGGCGCAGGATCAGGCTGTCGCCGCCCGGCAGCCCGGCCTCCTCCAGAATCGCATGGGCAGGGTGGCCCTCGCCCAGCTCGAACTCTGCCAGAACCTCGCCCTGCTTCGCGCCCTGGCGCACCAGTTCGGCGCGGCCGCGCCAGCCCAGCACAAAGCCCAGGCTGTCGAGAAGAATTGATTTGCCCGCCCCGGTCTCGCCGGTCAGCACATTCAGCCCGGGCTGAAAGTTCAGCTCCAGATGATCGATGATCAGGATATCCCGGATATCAAGCGCGCGCAGCATGGCCCCGCCCCGTTGCCGCAGCGGCCGTTACAGCCACTGCCCTTTCACCGTTTGCCGGTAGATCTGGCTCAGCCAGTTGTTGCCGCGGTCCTTGGGCTTGAGCCCGCTTGCCGTCAGCAGCCTGTAGCTGTCCTCATACCATTCAGAGGACTGGAAGTTGTGGCCCAGAATAGCCGCCGCAGTCTGCGCCTCACTGGTCAGGCCCAGCGACAGATACGCCTCGACCAGCCGATGCAGAGCCTCAGGCGTGTGGCTGGTGGTCTGGAAGTCCTCCACCACCACCCGGAAGCGGTTGATCGCAGAGGTGTAATGGCCGCGGCGCAGGTAGTAGCGGCCGATCTCCATCTCCTTGCCCGCCAGATGGTCAAAGGCCAGGTCGAATTTCAGGATCGCCGAGGTGGCGTACTGGCTGTCCGGGTAGACCTCGATCACCGTGCGCAGCGCCTGCAGCGCCTGGAAGGTCAGCCCCTGGTCGCGCCCCACTTCGTCGATCTGGTCGTAATAGCTGAGCGCCAGCAGATACTGGGCGTAAGCCGCATCTTCATCCGCCGGGTAAAAGTCGATGAAGCGCTGCGCGGCGGCGCGGCTGTTCTCGTAATCCCGGGTGGAGTGATAGGCAAAGGCCTGCATGATCACCGCCTGTTTCGCCCATTCGGAATAGGGGTACAGGCGTTCAATCTCGGCAAAGTAATATACCGCATCCTTGGGCCGCCGGTTGGCCAGCTCAAACTCGCCGCGCTCATAAATCTGATCGGGCGCATAGGCCTCAACCGACTCGCCGCGCTTGACTGCACCGCCGTCCCCGCCGCAGCCCGCAAGCGCCGCCATCAGAACGACCGCGCCGAGGGTTCTGGCTCCTGCCCTGATGCCGTTCATTGTGCCTAACCTCACCGTCATTGACTTACGGGTGTCCGCCCCGGTTATGCCGTCTCTAGCATATTCGAATGGCGCGCAAAATGCCTTTCGCCACTTCCGCGCTCACTTGGCAGAGAAAGCGGCCTGCGGTCAAGACTGCAAGGGACGGCCAGCCTCCGCGCCGCCCTGCCGGCCGCAGGAAAAGACCCGGGACAAGGGGGTCCCGGGCCAGTTGTCCGCTCGTTCCTGGTTTTCTGCCTTACGCCACGCGGCGCTGTTCAGACGGGATTTCCGACCAGATCAGCCCCTGCCCCGGAAGCCGTGCGGTCATCGCCGCATCACAGGCGACGGCCCGAACCGCGCCGGGCTCCGCAAACAAGGCGCGCAGCAAAGTGTTGGTCAGCGCGTGCCCCGCGCGCTCCCCAACGTAGCGCCCCAAGATCGGCCCCCCGGCCAGTGCCAGATCGCCCAGGGCATCCAGCATCTTGTGGCGTACAGGCTCATCCGAGTGGCGCAGGCCGGCGCCGCTCTCGACACGGTCCCCGTCAAACACAACCGCGTTTTCGCCCGGGACACCGCCCAGGGCGAGGCCATTGGCCTGCATGGCTTCGACATCCGCCTGGCGGCAGAAGGTGCGGCTGTCGCACAGTTCACGCGCAAAGCTGCCGTTGCGCATGTCCAGAACCTTGCTCTGGCGGCCGATGGCGGCCTCGGCAAAGTCGATGTGGAATTCGATGGTCAGACGGTCCGACGGCAGCAGAGTGGCGCGGGCGCCATCCTTCTCGACCGTCACCGGCTTCAGCACCTGATAGGCAGTGGCCGGCACGCCCAGGCGCTGCACGCCGTAATGCATGATGCCGCGCACAAACGGCGCCGAGGAGCCATCGACGATCGGCACTTCCGGACCGTCGATTTCGATCAGCGCGTTGTGCACGCCGCAGCCTGCCAGTGCTGCCATGATGTGCTCAACGGTAGAGACGCTGACACCGGAGGTATTGACCAGCCGGGTGCAGAGCGGGCTGCGCTCCACCAGGTCCCAGCGCGCCGGAACCACGGTGTTGCCCAATGCGATATCGGTGCGCTTGAACACGATCCCATGCCCCGCCTGAGCCGGGTTCAGGGTCATGCGGGCGGGCTTGCCGGAATGCAGGCCGACCCCTTCAAATGCCACCGATGCCTTGAGCGTATTCTGCACGTTGTGCCTCTTTTCACCATGTCCGGCCTCTCGGGCCGTGTTGCGAAGAGAGTTAAGGTTTTGGAAAAAATCCTACAACTCAATCTTTGTAACGGTTTGAAACATGGCTGTAACAGATAGGCAAAACATCGCTTAGAACCAGGCAACACCCTCAAATAAAACAAGAAAAGCCGCCCAAAGGCGGCTTTCCTCAGCGTGATAAGTGATGCGTCAGTTTGCCTGGCGGCGCAGGAACGCGGGGATTTCGATGCGTTCCTGGTCGGGATCGGGCTGCTGCGCCTGTGCCTGCTGCGGCTGCGCCGAAGGGGCCTGGGCCTGCATTGCGGGCTGCTGGCGCACCGCCTGCGGCTGCTGTTTGGCGGCCGGGGCTTCGGCTGTTCCGGTCATCCGGTGGATCAGCGAATTCAGGCCAAAGCGGCGCTGGCCCTCAGGCTGCTGTTGCTGTTGCTGTTGCGGCTGCTGCTGCGGTGTCGGCGCAGCGGGCGCCACCGGGCGCGGCTGCTGGGCTTGCGGTTGCTGAACCCGCTGGGCAGCCGCCTGCAAACGCTCCAGCGCCTGCGGCGACGGGGTGCCCGGCGCGGGCGCCTTGGGCGCGACAAAGGCGTCGGGCTGCTGGCCGGCCGCATCCGCTTGCGGACGGAATTCCGGCACCTGCGGGCGGTAGGCCGGCGGCGGCAGGCCATCATCGCCCATCCGCTCCGGCTCTTCGAACACGTCACCGGACTGCTCCTGCTCGGCTGCCTGCTGCACGTTCAGCTCTTCGAAAAGCGACGGCTCTTCCAGCGCTGCGGCGGCTTCCGCGGCCTCCGGCACCGGGGCCGGAGCGGCCTCAGCCGGTTTCGGCTGCTCGACCGGGGTTTCCAGCTCCAGCGGTGCGGCGCGGCTCTCCTCGACGCTGACGGTCTGGCGCAGCGGTGCAGACATCGGGCGGCGCGGCACCGGCATGTCGGTGTTCACGTCGGTTGCGTCGATGCCGGTGGCCACGACGGACACGCGCATCTTGCCTTCCATGCCGGTGTCCAGGGTGGAGCCGACGATGATGTTCGCATCCGGGTCCACTTCCTCGCGGATGCGGTTGGCGGCCTCGTCCAGTTCAAACAGGGTCAGGTCATGGCTGCCGGTGATGTTGATCAGCACGCCCTTGGCGCCGCGCAGGCTGATTTCGTCCAGCAGCGGGTTGGCAATCGCCTTTTCGGCGGCCTGGACCGCGCGATCCTCGCCCTCGCCCTCGCCGGTGCCCATCATCGCCTTGCCCATCTCATCCATCACTGCACGGACGTCGGCAAAGTCGAGGTTGATCAGGCCGGGGCGGACCATCAGGTCGGTCACGCCTTTGACGCCCTGGTACAGCACGTCATCCGCCATCGAGAACGCCTCGGTGAAGGTGGTCTTCTCATTGGCAAGGCGGAACAGGTTCTGGTTCGGGATGATGATCAGGGTGTCGACCACCTTCTGCAGGCTTTCGACACCCGCTTCAGCCTGGCGCATCCGCTTCAGGCCTTCAAACTGGAACGGCTTTGTGACGACACCAACGGTCAGCACACCCAGTTCCCGCGCGGCCTGCGCGATGATCGGCGCGGCGCCGGTGCCGGTGCCGCCGCCCATGCCTGCGGTGATAAAGCACATATGCGCGCCCGCCAGGTGGTCGACGATCTGCTCGATGCTTTCCTCAGCCGCGGCAGAGCCGACTTGCGGGCGGGCGCCTGCGCCCAGGCCTTCGGTGACCTTGATGCCCAGCTGGACGCGGCTCTTGGCAGCGCTTTGCTGCAGCGCCTGCGCGTCGGTGTTGGCCACGACGAATTCGACGCCATCCAGTTCCTTGGCGATCATGTTGTTGACGGCATTGCCGCCGGCGCCGCCGACACCGAACACGGTGATCTTCGGCTTCAACTCTTCATTCCCGGGCATTGAAAGGTTCAACGTCATGCTCATACCGCCTGTGTTACCTGCCCTTCCCGCAAAGGGCGTATTCCTGTCCTATTCACCATAATCTTACCGCGCAGGGGATGTTTCGTCATCCCAAAAAGCACAATGTGCCACAAAATACGGCCTCATTCTGAGGTCAAAACCGCGGTATTTCGCCGTCCCTAGCAGATATTGCGGAAAGAGCACAAGCCAAACACAACACACAGAAGCCATCCGCAAAATCCCAACTTGCGGAGGACGTTTCCATGATACGTGGCTGGCCACTGCCCGGCCTGCTGACTCGCCGCTTTTCGCGGACGTTAAGAACAACCTAACGGGTCCTGCCGGCGCTGTCACGCCCTCTTTGACCTTCCAGGTTGAATGAATTTCCGGCTTACCAGTTGTCGCGGAACCAGCGCACGGCGCGGCCCAGGGTGCCCGCCGGATGGCGGCTGGCGGGCATGTCGAAATCCCACCATTCATCCTGCGGATGGGCCGCAAACAGGCACAGCCCCACGGCCGAGGCAAAGCCCGGCCCGGTCGCCGATTGCGGCAGGCCGTGCACCCGCAGCGGGCGGCCCAGGCGCACCTGCTGGCCCAGGATCCGGCTCGCCAGACCGTCCAGCCCCATGATCTGGCTGGAGCCGCCGGTCAGCACGATCTGCTGGCTGGACAGGTATTCGAACCCGGCCGCATCCAGCCGCGCCCGCACCTCCTCCAGGATCTCCTCGACCCTGGGCCGCATGATGCCGATCAGCTCAGCCCGGCTGACGGTGCGGCGGTCGTGCTCCCAATCACCGGTATCACCGCCGATGTCGATCATGTCGCGGTCGTCGGCACCGGTGGCATGGACGCCGCCGCAGAAGGTCTTGATCCGCTCTGCATTGGACAGCGGCACCCCCAGCCCCATCGAAATGTCGCTGGTGATGTGATCGCCGCCCAGCCGCACCGCGTCGGCATAGATCATGTGCTTCTTCATGAAGATCGAGATTGAGGTGGAGCCGCCGCCCATGTCGATGCAGGCCGCGCCCAGCTCCTGCTCATCCTCAACCAGCGCCGAAAAGCCGGAAACATAGGCCGAGGAGGCGATCCCCGCCAGCTCCAGATCGCAGCGCTGGATGCAGCGCACCAGGTTCTGCACGGCGATGGCGTCCACCGTCAGCATGTGCATGTCGACGGCCAGGGTCTGCCCCATCTGGCCGCGCGGATCGGCCAGGCCAGAGCGGTTGTCGAGCGCAAAGTTCACTGGCTGGGCATGCAGCACCTCGCGGCCCGCGCCGTATTCCGGCACCTCGCAGGCGGCCAGCACCTGGGCGACCTCATTCTCCGACACAACCTGGCCCGCAAGGTCCAGGGCCGCATCCAGCCCGTAAGAGCGCGGATTAGCACCAGAGAAACAGGCAATCACGTGATCGACCCGCACCTCGGCCATCTTCTGCGCCGCCTGCACCGCGGTGCGGATCGCGCGCTCGGTTTCCTGCATCGCGGTAATTTCGCCGAACTGTACCCCGCGCGACCGGGTGGTGGCAGCGCCGATCACCCGGAAACCCGACTGCCCGGCCAGCGCCCCGATGGAGCCGTCCTCGCTCAGGCGGCCGGTGCCGTCAAAGCGCAGCACCAGGCAGGCGATCTTGGAGCTGCCCACATCCAGAATGGCCACCACGCCGCGCTGCATCGCCTGACGCCGCATCTGCCGCATTGCCCGCTGCGACTGATAGAGATCTGTCATGTTACTGCCCGCCCCCATTCAACTGCCGGATCCGCCACCAGTTTTCCACTGAGTTTTCGGTCATCCGCACGGTCGGGCGCCCAGCCAGGCGCATATCCACCGCCGCAACATCGCGTTCCAGCAAATCCTGTACTTCACTCACCGCCAGCACCCGCTCCAAGGCGCGCACCGGATCGTCCGCCGGCAGCATGATGCGCTGCTTGCGGTCCAGCACCACGTCCCAGCGGCGCTCCCCCACGCGCACCAGGCCGCGCAGCCGGGGACCCAGCGGTTTCGCCGCCGCAAACAGCCGCAGCGCCTGCGCCGCGTGCTTGGCTGCGCCCCTGCCCGCGATCAGCGGCAGGTCGGGGTGCAGACTGCGGCGGCCCAGCTCGGCCACGTGAATGCCGTTTTCGTCCAGCAGCGCCAGCCCCTCGCGGCTGCGCCAGATCAGCGCCGGTTCGCGCTCCTCGACGTCCACCTGCAGGATGCCGCCCGGGCGGATCCTGACACTCGCGGATTTCACCGGGTCCAGCCCGGTGATCACATCACGGATCTGCTCCAGGTCCAGATCAAAGGAGCTGACGGGGAAATCCAGCGGCACCACCTCGCGGATGTCCTGGGCCACGCTGGTGCCCGCCCCGTCCACCGCCATCACCTTGACCATGAACTCAGGCCGTTCCTGGATCGCGGCGCGGGCATCATTGATCAGCCCCTGCAGCGCGCCGCGGCGGCCCTCATCCGCCAGATAGGCGCTGCCGGCCGCCAGGATCAGACAGAGCGGCACCCCGAACCGCAGGCCGAAACGGATGCCCGGCGTCAGCATCCAGCGCTGCAGCCGGTACTTCAGCCGCGACGGCGCCGGGTCCGCCCGCCCTTCTTCCGGCTTGCGGAACCACCCCTTCAGCGATTGCATGAGGCATCCTCCACCATCCAGGCGCAAAGCTGGCCGAAGGTCATGCCGCAATGGGCCGCCTGCTCCGGCACCAGCGAAGTCGGCGTCATGCCGGGCTGGGTGTTGGTCTCCAAAAGCACCAGGCCGCTGGCGCCGCGCGCCTCGTCCCAGCGGAAATCGGTGCGGCTGACACCGCGGCAGCCCAAAGCCTCATGCGCCTTCAGCGCGTATTCCAGGCACAGGTCATGGATTTCCCGCGGCAGGTCCGCAGGCAGCACATGGCGCGATCCGCCGGGCTTGTACTTGGCGTCGTAATCATACCAGCCGTCGGTCAGGATATCGGTCACCGTCAGCGCCCGGTCCCCGATCACCGTAGTGGTCAGCTCGCGTCCGGGCGCATAGGTCTCGACCATCACCTGCTGCGGCATCTCCTGCGACAGCTGCGGCGGGCCGTTTGCGGCCTCATGCACGATATAGATGCCGACGCTGGAACCCTCGTTGTTGGGCTTCACCACATAGGGCGGCGCCATCACGTGGCCGGCCGTGACGTCCTCTTTTGCAAATAGCCCGCTGTCGACCACCGGCAGCCCGGCGGCGCGGTAGACCTCCTTGGAGCGCTGCTTGTCCATTGCCAGCGCCGAGGCCAGCACCCCGGAATGAGTATAGGGCAGGCCCAGCCACTCCAGCAGGCCCTGGACGCAGCCGTCCTCGCCCCAGCGCCCGTGCAGCGCGTTGAACACCACATCCGGCTTTGCCTCTGCCAGGCGCGCGTGCAGGTCCCGGCCTGCATCCACCTCAACAACCTCGAACCCCTCACCGCGCAAAGCGGCCGCGCATTCACGGCCGCTGGACAGCGATACCTCGCGTTCGGCTGACGGTCCGCCCATCAGCACCGCGACTTTCGGGAGTGCCCTGCTCGACTTACTCACCTCGAAGCGCCTCAATATGCGGGGCTTTTCTGCCCCTGGTTCTTGGAGCCCTGAACGGGCCCGCCTTATGCCTTGGTGCCGGGGTTCCCCCGGCGGGTTCTTGCGGGGCTCCGCACCCCAGTGTCTGGCGGGGCTGCAGCCCCTTCATCCGGCATGCCATTGCCGCCTCTTCGGCACCCTAACGCCCAAATTCTTACCGGGGTGTTAACACTGCCTTTACCACGTTTAACAATTGCCGCTGCCCGGGTCCCGCCGGGACCATATGGTGACCTTAAGCTGCGGCAACAGAAGCCTTTGTCAGCATTCAGGTTTTCAAGTTATTCGGGAAGCGGATCACCAATCCGCATGATTTCCCACTCTAGCCTGATGCCGGAATTCTCGTAAACCTTTTTCCGCACGTCCTCGCCCAGCCCTTCCAGATCTGCGGCAGTTGCGCCACCGGTGTTGATCATGAAATTGGAATGCTTCTCGCTCATCTGCGCACCGCCGCGCCGGGCGCCGCGCATCCCGGCGTTGTCAATCACCTTCCAGGCCTTGAGGTCATGCACATCATCCGCCTGCCCGGTCGAGGAGAACCCCGCCGGGTTGCGGAAGGTGGACCCGGCCGAGCGGTCCTTGACCGGCTGCGTTTCATCCCGCTTCTGCAACTGCGCTTCCATCCGGGCATGCAGCTCCGCCGGATCGCCCTTGGGGCCGCGCAGTTTCGCCGATACCAGCACCGCGCCTTCGGGGAACGCAGTCTGCCGGTACTGAAAGCCCAGCTCTTCGGCGGTGATCTCGCGGATCTCGCCCTGGCGGGTGACGATGGTCGCCGAGACAAACACATCCGCGGTATAGCTGCCATAGCAGCCCGCGTTCATCCGCACCGCGCCGCCGATCGAGCCGGGAATGGTGCGCAGGAAGGTGAGGTCGATGCCCGCATCCGCCGCTTTCCTGGCCACATGCGCATCCAGCGCAGCAGCCCCCGCGGTAACGGTGTCACCATCGGTTTCGATGCCGTTAAAGCCGCGGCCCAGACGGATCACCACCGCGCGCAGGCCCCCGTCGCGCACGATCAGGTTGGAGCCCACCCCCATCGGGAACACCTGCACCGCAGGGTCCAGCTGGCGCAGGAATTCCACCAGATCCTCGACATCCGCGGGCTGGAACAGGTGGTCGGCCGGGCCGCCTACCCGCAGCCAGGTCAGCTCTGCCAGCAGCTTTTGCCGCGTCAGCCGCCCGCGAGCCGCCGGAAGTATAATTTCAGAACGCGCCGCCATCGTCTTTTCTGCCCCAGTTTCCAGCCTATGAACGCGCATAGTCCGTAAACAAGATGGCCATTGAAATAAAGGGACAACACGACCTGGCGGACGTCGTGTTCATGATTCTGCTCAAACCGGTTGACCGCCAGCCAGATCAGAATGGCCGCCCAGAGCAGCACCAGCCCGATGGCCAGCCGGCGCCAGCGGTGGCGGGCAAGAAGATAAAACCCGATCAGCCAAGCGGCACCGAACGCCAGCCAGATTGTAAACACAACGGCCATACACAGCCTCCACCGCCGGCAGACACATGCCGGCTTCAAAAAGAAACAAATATTCCAAGGGCAGTCGTTCTTCTCAGGCAGTGATACTGACGGACTGGAAAAATTTCGTTAAGCGCACCGCCAAGGGGCCGCCTGTCAGCGCCGCAGCGAGCGCCTGATATAGCGGCCCAGGTAAATCACCGGCCAGCGCAGCACCGACATTCCGGCCAGCAGCACCGCCAGCCCCCACCAGGGGCCGTTCTCCCAGGTCACATAGCCCAGCAGCGGAATCCCCAGCGCAATCAGCACATAGGCCCGGGTCCAATGGCCGTCGCGGCTGGGGATCATGCCCAGAATATTGGCGGCCAGCGCCCAGACAGCGGCCAGCGTCAAAGACAGCGTCATCTCCGGCTCCTCACCCCGCCAGCTTCATCTGGCCGGAAATATCCCGGGGGGAGCCGCCACAGGCGGCGGGGGGCAGAGCCCCCTGCTGCAGCCGCATTCCTCAGCGTTCCAGCCGCGCAGGCAGACCGTTGGCCCAGGTGCTGATGGTGCCCGCGCCCAGGCAGACCACCATGTCGCCGGGCCGCGCCTGCTCGCGCACCAGGCGCTCCAGGTCTTCCTCATTCAGCAGGGCACGGGCGTGGCGGTGGCCGTGGCGGATCAGGCCCGCCACCAGATCGTCGCGGCTGGCGCCCTCGATCGGGTCTTCACCGGCAGAGAACACCTCAGCAATCGCCACCACGTCGGCCTCGTTGAAACAGGCGCAGAAATCGTCGAACAGGTTCGACAGGCGGGAATAGCGGTGCGGCTGATGCACCGCGATGACCCGGCCCTCGCAGGCCTGGCGCGCCGCCTTCAGCACCGCGGCGATCTCCACCGGGTGGTGGCCGTAGTCGTCGATGATGGTAACGCCATTCACCTCACCCACTTTGGTGAAGCGGCGGTTCACCCCGCCGAAATTGGCCAGCGCCTCGCGGATTTCGGTGCTGTTCATGCCCAGATGCCGCGCCACTGCCACGGCGGACAAGGCGTTAGAGACATTGTGGTCCCCCGGCATCGGCAGGGTGCAGCCCTCGATCACCCTGTCCTCGGCCTGCAGCACCACGTCGAAATGCGCCACACCCGCCTTGTAGGTCAGGTTCACCGCCCGCACATCAGCCTGCGCATTGAAGCCATAGGTCACCACCCGGCGGTCGGAGATCCGGCCCACCAGCGCCTGCACCTCCGCATGGTCGGTGCAGCAGACCGCGATGCCATAGAACGGAATGTTGGAGACAAACTCCAGGAAGCCGTCGCGCAGGCGGTCGAAGTCGCCCCAATGCTCCATGTGCTCCGGGTCGATGTTGGTCACCACGGCGATGGTCGCGGGCAGCCGGTTGAAGGAGCCGTCGCTCTCATCCGCCTCGACCACCATCCATTCGCCCTGCCCCATCCGCGCGTTGGAGCCATAGGCGTGAATGATGCCGCCGTTGACGATGGTGGGGTCGAACCCGCCCGCCACCATCAGCTCTGCCATCATGGTGGTGGTGGTAGTTTTGCCATGGGTGCCGCCAATGGCGACATTCGATTTCAGCCGCATCAGCTCTGCCAGCATATCGGCGCGGCGCACCACCGGCAGGCCGCGCAGGCGGGCCTCGTCCAGCTCCGGGTTGCCCGGCTTGATCGCGGAGGAGATCACCACAACCGCGGCCTCCTCCAGGTTCTTTGCCTGCTGGCCCACAAAAATCCGCGCGCCCAGCTCTTCCAGCCGGCTCGTGATCTTGGAGGCCTTCAGGTCCGATCCCTGCACCATATAGCCCAGGTTCAGCAGCACCTCGGCAATGCCCGACATGCCGATGCCCCCGATACCGACAAAGTGGATCGGGCCGACGTCACCAGGCAGTTTGGTTGCAGGGTTCATAACGTTTATCCTTCCTCGGCCAGTTGCTCCACCAATGCCGCCAGGCGTTCGGTGGCATCGGGAACTCCGGCGCTTAGTGCAGCAGACGCCATTTGCGCGGCAGCCTGCGGGTTACTCAGAATCGCGCCCATATGCTCCGCCAGCACCGGGATATCAAGGGCGCTTTCCGGGATCATAACGGCAGCATTGGCACCTACCAGCCCGCGGGCATTTGCGGTTTGGTGGTCGCCTGCGGCGGCGGCATAGGGGATCAGGATCGAGGGCCGCCCGATGATTGAGATATCCGCGACCGAAGACGCCCCCGAACGCGAGATCACCAGCTGCGCCTCCGACATGCGGGCGGGCACGTCAGTGAAAAATGTCTGCACGTCGGCGTTTATGCCATTGCTGGCGTAAAACGCGCTGACCCGCTCCAGGTCTTCTTCCCGCGCCTGATGCGAGACGCGCAGGTGCTGGCGGATGTTGTCCGGCAGCGCGGCCACCGCGGCGGGCACCACATCGGACAGGATCCGCGCGCCCTGGCTGCCGCCCATGATTAGCAGCGACATCGGATAATCCCCCGGCGGGATATAGCCGGCGCCCGCCCGCTCCATCACCGCGCTGCGCACCGGGTTGCCCACGTGTTCATGCGGCACGCCCTCGGGCAGCGCAGTCGGCCAGGTGCCGCAGGCCACGCCCGCGACGCGGGTGGCAAAGATCTGGTTCACCCGGCCCAGCACGCCGTTCTGCTCATGGACCATCCGCGGCAGCTTAAGCAGCGTCGCCGCCCCCAGCGCCGGGATCGACGGGTAGCCGCCAAAACCAATCACAGCGTCCGGGCGCTCGCGCCGCATCTGCGCTGCCATAGACAGCACGCCAGCCGCGATCTTCGGCCCCGCCAGCGCCTTGGCCAGCAGCCCGCCGCGGGCGAAGGTGGCCGAGGAGACCTCGGAAATCTCCACCGCGCTTGGAAACGCCGCGGTGTAGCGCGCCCCGCGTGCATCGGTTGACAGCTTCACCCGCCAGCCGCGCGCCAGCATCGCCTCGGCCAGCGCCTGTGCAGGAAACATATGGCCGCCGGTTCCGCCGGCAGCCATCAAAAGCAGCTTATGTGCCATCCCAGGTGGTCTCTTTCCAAATCTCGTCAGCGGCCGCGGCCATTCAGGTAATCGGCAATCCCGCCCTGCGGGCGCGTCCGGGTAAAGGCCAGGAGCATACCCACTGCGATCCCGGTGGCAATCAGCGAGGATCCGCCGTAGCTGACAAACGGCAAAGTCATGCCTTTGGCAGGCAGCAGCCGCACCGCAACACCCATGTTGATCATCGCCTGAACGCCGAACATGCACACGAGGCCCGTGCCTGCCAGACGGATGAAGGTATCGCGCTCGCGCATCAGCCGGAACAGCGAGCGCACCACGATGGAGGCGTAAAGCACGATCAGCACCGCAACCAGAACCAGCCCGTATTCCTCAGCCGCGACGGCGACGATGAAATCGGTATGGGCATCCGGCAACGACCATTTCACCTGCCCCTCGCCAACGCCGACGCCGAACAGCCCGCCCTCGCGGATCGCATTGGTGGCATAGCCCAGCTGGGTTGTGGGATCGACATCGGGGTTCAGAAAGCCGTCGATGCGGCGGGCAAAGTGTTCCGAGCTGTTATAGGCAAAGATACCGCCCAGCACGACCACCGCGGCCATGCAGACCAAGAGCAGCATCGGCGCGCCTGCCACGAAGTACATCACCCCCCAGCCGAACAGGATCAGGCTCGCCTGGCCGAAATCGGGCTGCAGGACCAGCATCATCACCACCATCATGCACAGCGCAAAGGACATCAGCGTGCCCGGCGGGCCGTTGATCTGCTGGCTGGCGGCAATCATCCAGGCCGCAACGACGATGAAACCCGGCTTCAGGAACTCCGACGGCTGCAGCGAGGCAAAGCCCAAGCTGTACCAGCGCACCGCGCCCTTGCCGAAATCGGTGCCGAAAATGGGCAGAAACGCCAGCGCCACAAAGGCCACGGCAAAGCCGACCACCGCCAGCCGCCGCACCAGCGTCGGCGACATCACCGAGGTGATCAGCATCGCGGCCAGCGCCGTCAGCCCGAACACCGCCTGCCGCTGCACATAGTGGAAATTGCCGAACCCGTTCCGCTCCGCCAACGGCACCGAGGCGGCAAGCCCCAGGAGCAGGCCGATCACGAACAGCATCAGGATGCAGGACATCGTCCATTTATCCAGCGTCCGCCACCATTTCGGAAGGATCGGCTCGCCTGCCCGCACAGGAACCGCGCCATAGACCATCTCAGTCATGGGAATACCGCCACTAATTGCCTCGCTCCGCCCCATTTTTCGGGGTCTCACCTAAACTGTAACGATTCGTGAGCGATGGCGCCAGAAAAAGAACGCCCTTCGGCGGAATCCCACCGCCGTGCCGCACCCCCGTCTTGACAGGCAAGAAGCTGCCCGCACGCCGGCGGCAATCCGCAAATGCCCGCCGCCCGGCCCTCCCCCTTGCGCCGGCGCCGGTTCCGTGGTCGATGCCCGCCATGCAGATAAACACCCTGATTCTCGGCGCCGGCGCAGCTGGCATGATGTGCGCGCGCTACGCGGGCGGCAGCACCCTGGTGATCGACCACGCCAAGGCGCCGGGCGAAAAGATCCGCATTTCCGGCGGCGGCCGCTGCAATTTCACCAACATGTATGCAGAGGCGAAGAACTACCTTTCCGCCAATCCGCATTTCTGCAAGTCGGCGCTGGCCCGCTATACCCAGTGGGACTTTATCGAACTGGTCAGCCGCCACGGCATCGCCTGGCACGAGAAAACCCTGGGCCAGCTGTTCTGCGACGGCTCCGCCAAGCAGATCATCGCCATGCTGACGCAGGAGATGGCGCAGGCAGGCGCGGACCTGTGGCTGCAGACCGCGGTGGAATCCGCCGAACAAACTGCAGAAGGCTTCCGCGTCCAGCTGCTGCGGGAGGGCCAGCCGCAGACCGTCACCTGCCGCAACCTGGTGCTGGCCACCGGCGGCAAGTCGATCCCCAAGATGGGTGCCACCGGGCTTGCATACGACCTCGCCCGCCAGTTCGGGCTGGAGGTGACGGACACGCGCCCGGCGCTGGTGCCCTTCACCTTCCCCGACGGGCGCTTCCAGCCGCTGGCCGGCACCGCCCTGCCTGCGCGCCTCAGCAACCACCGCACCGCCTTTGACGAGGCCCTGCTGTTCACCCACCGCGGCCTCTCGGGGCCCTCGGTGCTGCAGCTCTCCTCCTACTGGCGCGAGGGCGAGGAGATCACGGTGAACCTGATCCCGGAAACGCCGCTTTTCGATCTCCTGCGCGAGCAGCGCCAGGCCGAGGGCCGCCGCGACCTGACCACCGAACTCTCCCGCCACCTGCCCGGCAAGCTGGTGGAGTTCCTCACGCCCCAGCTTGGCCTGAAGGGCCGCCTCGCCGACCAGTCCGACGCCGCACTCACCGCGCTGCGCGACGCGCTGCAAAACTGGCGCCTGCTGCCCGCCGGCACCGAAGGATACCGCACTGCCGAAGTCACCCTGGGCGGCATCTGCACGGACGGCCTTTCCTCCAAAACCATGAAAGCCAAAAACGCCCCCGGCCTCTATGCCATCGGCGAAGCCGTGGACGTGACTGGCTGGCTTGGCGGCTACAACTTCCAATGGGCCTGGTCATCAGGCTTTGCCGCAGGCACCGCCATCGCCGCCAAGGGCTGAGCGCGGCTTTACACCAAGGTGCCTGCCTGCTATTTAGTTGCCATGATAACTTAAAAGGAGTTTCCCATGACCGCCCCCTTTCAGCTGATCGCCAAAATCACGCCAAAGCCGGACCATGCGGACGCGGTCCGGGACAGCCTGCTCAGCATTCTCGCCAAGACACGCGCCGAGCCGGGCTGCCTGAAGTTCAATCTGCTCGAGGGCCGCGATGGCGGCTGTTTCTACCTGGACGAGGAATGGGCCAGCGACGACGCCCTGGCAGAACACTACGCCGCCCCCTACATCACCCCGATCTTCGCCAAATACGAGGACTGGCTGGCGGCACCGGTTGAAATCCACAAAATGACGCCGCTGGCCTGACCGCCAGTGTTCTTCCTCAAGGAGCTCCCGTCGCAGCAGATGGTCGAAGCCTTCGCCGCTCCCTGCGGCGCGGACCCTGCGCAGATAACCGGCGCCCTTGTGATGATGCGGCGCGCCAGTCTCCTCATCCGCAGGCTCGACGGCTATTTCGCCGCTCATGGGCTGTCGCAGCTGCGGTTCCTGGTGCTGATCGTGATCGACCGGGAACCGGAGCGCCAGTCGCTGACGCCGAATGAAATCGCGCAGCGGATAGATATCTCCAAGCCGGTGCTCAGCAGGACATTGCACGCACTGGAGCAGGACAGCCTGATACAGCTCGCCGCAAGCCGGACAGACGGGCGCTCCAAGGAGGTCTTTCTCACCGCAGAAGGCCGCCAGCGGCTGCATGACCTCCTCCCCGGCTATTTCAGCATCCTGTCAGCGGAGACAGCAATACCCGCCGCTGACTGACGCTCAGCCACTGCCGCGGACAGCCAGGCACCGCACCTTCCGGAGCTTTCCGCTTCGGAGCCGCCTTCGCTTGGGCAAAGGCGGCCAGGGATGACGGGCGGGGTCAAGGGAAATCGCGGAGGCTCCGCCGCAGGCGGATACCGCTATTTCCCTTGGCCGCGCGCGGCAGCTTTGACAGGCACAGGACACGTGAAGGCGGGTGCGACGCGGATTTTCCGCTTAGGTGAGCCTGAAGCCCCTTTCCCCGCTCTCCTCACCCCAGCCGCGTCTTCACTTCCGCGGTAAAATCCTCGCCGCGCTGCTCGAAGTTATCGTACTGGTCAAAGCTCGCCGCGGCAGGCGCCAGCAGCACGGTGTCGCCGTCTTGCGCGTCCGCCATCGCCCGTTCCACCGCTGCCGCCATGGTGGTGCAGACGTCTGCTTCCACATCCAGCTGCAGGGCAAAACCCGCCGCCTCGCGGCCGATCACATAGGCCTTCACCACGTTGCCAGTCCGCCCTTTCAAGGCGTCCAGACCGCCGTCCTTTTCCAGCCCGCCGCAGATCCAGCGGATGTTCTTGAAGGCACTCAAGGCTTTGACCGCACTGTCCACATTGGTCGCCTTGCTGTCATTCACATAGCGCACGCCGCCTGCCTCAGCGATGGTCTGGCTGCGGTGCGGCAGGCCGGGGAAGGTGGCCATCGCATCGCCGATCAGCCGCGGCGCCAGCCCCAGGGTGCGCGCCGCCGCATAGGCTGCGCAGGCGTTCTGGTGGTTGTGCGCCCCCGGCAGCCCCATCATCCCGCGCAGGTCGATGGAGGCCGCCTGCCGCCCCTTGCGGTACTCGCTCAAGAAGCCCTTCTTTGCAAAGACCTGCCAGCCCGGCCCGGTCAGCTTATGCGTCGCGGAAATGCGGATCACACGGTCGTCGCTGGCGCCCTCGGACAGCTGGCCCGCCAGGAACAGCCCCTCGTCCTCGTCGATGCCGATGACTGCACGGTCCGGGCCGCCCTCGGCGAACAGGCGGCGCTTGGCGGCGAAATAGCCGCCCATGCCGCCGTGCCGGTCCAGATGGTCGGGCGACAGGTTGGTGAACACCGCCACATCCGGGGTCAGCGCGCGGGCAAGCTCCGTCTGATAGCTCGACAGCTCCAAGACCACCACGCCGCCCTCGCCCGGCGGGTCGATGTCCAGCACACCGCGGCCGATGTTGCCCGCCAGCTGGCTCTCGCGGCCCGCCTCCTGCAGGATGTGATGCAAGAGCGCCACCGTGGTCGATTTGCCGTTCGATCCCGTGACCGCAACCACCCGGGGCGGCTGGTCGTGCATCTGCCACTCAGCGTCGGCAAAGGAACGGAAGAACAAGCCGATATCATTGTCCACCGGCACCCCGGCCTCCATCGCGGCGCGGATCACCGGATTGGGTTTCGGATACAGATGCGGAATGCCGGGCGAGGTGATCAGCGCCACCACATCGTCAAAGGCGCCGCCCTTGTGCAGGTCGCGGCAGGTGAACCCTTCGGCCTCAGCCGACTCCCGCGCTGCCGGGTTGTCATCCCAGCACAGCGCCTCCGCGCCGCCTGCCCGCACCGCGCGGGCGGTGGCCAGGCCGGACCGCCCCAGCCCCAGAACCGCCAGTTTCGCGCCCTCATATCCTTTGACCGGGATCATCGCCTGTACTCCCTCGAAATCTGTGCCGAAACCGCTACCCGATCCCTTCAGGCTTTGCCAGTGCCCTCAGCCAGCGCCGTCAGATTGACAAGCCCCGGCCCATGCCCGAAGTTCGCCGCGAGGCAACAGGAGGACGCGGCGCGTGGCACCGGATATGCAAAGCCTGCTCGACCGGATCAGCGCAGAGATGCGCAGCCGCACCGACCGCGGCGTGGTCGCCAGCTATATTCCCGAACTCGGGCAGGTCGACCCGGACCAGTTCGCCATCGCGGTCGCCACCGCCGATGGCAGGCTGTTTCACGCGGGCGATGCGCAGACCCGGTTTTCGGCGCAAAGCATCACCAAGGTGTTCACCCTCGCCATTGCACTCGGCCGCGCAGGCGACCAGCTCTGGAGCCGGGTCGGGCGCGAGCCTTCGGGCACCGCCTTCAATTCCATCGTCCAGCTGGAGCATGAGCGCGGCCGCCCCCGCAACCCCTTCGTCAACGCAGGCGCTATCGTCACCACGGATGAGCTGCTGGCGGGCCGCGAGCCCCGGGAAGCGCTGGCGGAAATCCTCGGCTTCATCCGCGCCGCCGCCGGCGACGAGGACATCCATATCAACAAGAACGTGGCCAGCTCGGAGACCCGCCACGGCCACCGCAACTTTGCCCATGCCAACTTCCTGGCGGCCTTCGGCAACCTCAAGAACACGCCGGAGAAAACGCTGGGCACCTATTTCCACCAATGCGCCACCGAAATGACGACGGTGCAGCTGGCCAAGGCCGGACGGTTCCTGATCGGTGCCGACAAGGGCCCCAGCATGGTGTCGCAGGGCCGGGTCCGGCGGCTGAACGCCCTGATGCTGACCTGCGGCCATTACGACGGATCGGGCGAGTTTGCCTACCGCGTCGGCCTGCCCGCCAAAAGCGGTGTCGGCGGCGGTATTCTGGCGATCGTGCCGGGCAAGGCCAGCGTTGCGGTATGGTCGCCCGGGCTGGACCATAACGGCAATTCCAAGCTGGGCACCGAAGCGATGGAGCGGCTGGCCCGCGAAATGGATTGGTCGGTGTTCTGACATCCGCGCGCCGCCCGCGTGTTGCGCAACCGCCGCACGCTGCCCTCACGCGATCTTCACCCGCCCGCGCTAGTTTCAATGCGTTGCAACGAGAAGACCAGGAGACCGGCCCCCTCAGACCACCTCCTCATTGGGTGCAGGGCGGGTCCGCACAGGCCGATAGACGGACATGGCCCCGTGGCAAGGGCCATCCGATGCTCCGCCCCTTTGGCGGCGCCGCCTTCTTCTAAAAAGACAAACCGCCCGAAGCGGCAGCCCCGAGCGGTTCCACAGATCAGAGTGTTCAAACCGCCCCGCCGGAACGTCCGGCGCGGCGGACAAAACCGGTGTGGCTCAAGGCGCCTTCAGCGTCGCCAGGCCCTTCATCGCGACCGCGGCGCCCTCCAGAGCATTTACTGAACCTATTGCCTTGCTCTCCAGCAATACCAGAGAAAAACACAGTAGATAAAAGGCAACACCAAAGAAAGACCTGTGAGGGTCCAGAAAACAACTCCCCTTCCGTCAAGTGCATCTGGCAAGATCAGTGGGACAAAAACCAATAACGCTCCAAAAAACACCATACAATGGAAGGCCTGCTTACTCTTGCCCCACCTCGCGATTTCTTCGAACCCCTGATCCGGTCTCAGCACGCCTAAGCCTCGAAACATCACAATTGCTGCATTTGCCAGCAACGCATAAGCTGGGACACTGAAGCAGATCGCTAAAGCGAGATAACTAATTAGAATAAGCGGCAGCGAGGCGTTTGCACTTCCAAGGGCATGTGACAATTTCAACAAAACATGAAACAAAATGATCGCAGCACCCGCAGATTGGAAGCAATTGGCGATCCATTCACTGTTCTTGCGCATAAAGTGGAACATTACCGCACCTTCAGCGTTGCCAGCCCGATCATCGCCAGGATCAGCGAGATGATCCAGAAACGGATCACGATGGTCGGCTCCGCCCAGCCCTTCTTTTCGTAGTGGTGATGGATCGGCGCCATCAGGAACACCCGCCGTCCGGTGCGCTTGAAGTAGAGGACCTGAATGATCACCGACAGCGCCTCGACCACGAACAGTCCGCCGACAATGGCCAGCACCAGCTCGTGCTTGGTGGCCACCGCAATCGCGCCCAGGGCACCGCCCAGGGCCAGCGATCCGGTGTCGCCCATGAACACCGCCGCAGGCGGCGCGTTGTACCACAGGAAGCCGAGGCCCGCGCCAAACAGCGCCGCGGTAAAGATCAGGATCTCGCCGGTGCCGGGCACGTAATGCACGTCCAGGTATTCGGTGAAATCGACCCGCCCCACCGCATAGGCAATCACGCCCAGCGTTCCGGCCGCAATCATCGACGGCATGATCGCCAGCCCGTCAAGGCCATCGGTCAGGTTCACCGCATTGGCCGCGCCGACGATGACGCAAATCGAAAACGGCACATAGAAGATCCCGAGATTGATCAGCGTGTCCTTGAACACCGGCAGCGCCAGCTGGTGCTGCAGCGGCTCCGGGTGATAGGCCGCAGCCCACAGCGACGCGGTCACCGCGATCAGCACCCCCAAGAGCAGCCGCACCTTGCCCGGCACGCCCTTGGTGTTTTGCTTTGAGACCTTGGCGTAATCGTCGGCAAAGCCGATGAGGCCGTAGGCCATGGTCACAAACAGAACCAGCCAGACAAAGGGGTTGTCCCAGCGCGCCCACATCAGCGTCGCGGTCAGCAGCGCACCGACGATCAGCAAGCCCCCCATGGTCGGGGTGCCCGCTTTGGTGAAATGCCCCTCCGGCCCGTCGTCGCGGATCGGCTGGCCCTTGCCCTGCCGCTTGCGCAGCACGTTGATCAGCGGCTTGCCGAACAGGAAGCCAAAGACCAGCGCGGTCAAAAAGGCGCCGCCTGCGCGGAATGTGATATAGCGGAACAGGTTGTAGAAATCCCCCCCGTCCGACAAAGCGGTCAGCCAATAGAGCATCCTGGCCCTTCCCTCGTTCTTCTTACGCGTTTTCTGAGTTGGGGCCGGATTGACCCATTTCGCGGATGCCGTCAACGATCTTGGCCAGCGCCATGCTCAAAGAACCCTTTGCCAGCACGATATCGCCGCCTTGGATTTCGCTTGCCAGACCGGGCAGCGCTTCCGCGCTGGTTGGGTACCAGCCGCCGCGCTTGCCCTCTGGCAGCGCTTTGTGCAGCGCCTGCATCAACGGGCCGATGCAATGGATCCGGTCGATGCCCTGCACCGCCTCCAGCTCCGCCAGCCCGGCGTGCAGGTCCATCTCCTGCGGGCCCAGTTCCTTCATGTCGCCCACATAGGCGATCCTGCGGCCCTCGCCCGGAGTGGCTGCCAGCACCGCCAGCGCCGCCGCCATCGAGGTCGGGTTGGCGTTGTAGCTGTCGTCCAGCAGGGTGACGGCGCCGCTGTCCAGCCGGATTGCCTCCCGCACGCCGCGGCCCTTGACCGGCGACCACAGGGCAAGGCTTTCCACGGCTTTCACCGGGTCGGCACCCAGCGCCTCGGCACAGGCCAGCGCGCCAAGCGCGTTCATTGCGAAATGCGCGCCAAGCGATTGAATGTGCAGCTCAACCTCACGGCCATTGGCGGTGGCGCGGGCGACGGTCTCCTCGCCGTCGATCCCGGCAGAGTGCAGGGTGCAGTCCTCCGCACTCTCGCCGAACCAGCAGGCAGAGACGCCCAGCTCCGTGGCCACATCCCGCAGCACATGCGCTTCAGCGATATCAGCGTTCAGCACCGCAACGCCGCCGGGCTCCAGCCCCTCCATGATCGCGGCCTTCTCGCGGGCGATGCCTTCGACGTTTTCAAAGGCTTCCAGATGCACCGCAGCCACGGTGGTCACCATTGCCACATGCGGGCGGGCCTGTTTTGCCAATGGCGCGATCTCGCCGGGGTGGTTCATGCCGATCTCGATCACCGCAAACTCGGTATCGCGCGGCATCCGCGCCAGCGTCAGCGGCACGCCCCAATGGTTGTTATAGCTGGCGACAGCCGCATGGGTGCGGCCCTGATCCGACAGCATCCGCGCCAGCATTTCCTTGGTCGAGGTCTTGCCGACCGAGCCGGTGACGGCGACGACCTTGGCCTGCGTCCGCGCGCGCGACGCCTTGCCCAAGGCCTCCAGCCCGGCCTGCACGTCGTCCACGATCAGCAGCGGCGCGTCTTCCGGCAGCCCGTCGGGAATGCGGGACACCAGCGCCGCAGCCGCGCCCTTTTCCAGCGCCTGCGCCACGAAGTCATGGCCGTCGCGGGCGGCCTTCAGGGCCACGAACATGTCGCCTGCCTCAATGGTGCGGGTGTCGATCGACAGGCCGGAGACAGCCCAATCGCCCTGCGCCTGCCCGCCAGTGGCGGCGGCGGCCTCTTCTGCGGTCCAAAGCGTCATGCGATCCTCCCGTCAAGCGCGGACACGGCAATACTGGCCTGTTCCACATCGTCAAACGGCAGCACGGTGTCGCCCACGGTCTGGCCGGTCTCATGCCCCTTGCCGCAGATGATCAGCGCATCGCCCGGCCCCAGCATGTCGGCGCCGCGCAGGATCGCCTCGGCGCGGTCGCCGATCTCGATACAGTCCGGCGCGCCGCCCTTCACGGCGGCGCGGATGATGGCCGGGTCCTCGCTGCGGGGGTTGTCGTCGGTCACGATCACCACATCGGCGTTCTGGTGCGCTGCCTGCCCCATCAGGGGCCGCTTGGTGGTGTCGCGGTCGCCGCCCGCGCCGACGATGGCAATCAGCCGTCCCAGCACATGCGGGCGCAGCGCCTTGATGGCGCTGCCGACAGCATCCGGGGTATGGGCGTAGTCGACAAACACGGCTGAGCCATTGTCCCGCTCCGCCGCCAGCTGCATCCGGCCGCGCACGGTGGTCAGATGCGGCAGGGTCTCAAACACCCGCTCCGGGTCTTCGCCGCCGGCAATCACCAGCCCGCAGGCCAAGAGCACGTTTTCCGCCTGGAAGCCGCCAATCAGGTTCAGCCGCACCTGATACGGCCTGTCATGCCAAGCAAAGCGCATGTCCTGGCCGGTGCCGTCATAGCGCAAGCCCAAGAGGCTGAGGTCGCCCAGCCCCCGGCCCACGCTGATCACCTCCTGCCCGCGGGCGGCGGCGACGGCGCGCATCTCAGCACCGCGGGGATCGTTCATGTTGATGACGGCGACGCCCTCCTCCGGCAGCACCCGGCGGAACAGGCCCGCCTTGGCGGCGAAATAGGCCTCAAACGTCTCGTGATAATCCAGATGGTCCTGGGTGAAATTGGTGAAGCCTGCGGCGGCCAGCTGCACCCCGTCCAGACGGCGCTGGTCAAGCCCGTGGGAGGACGCCTCCATCGCCGCATGGGTGACACCCGCCGCCGCGGCCTCTGCCAGGGCACGGTGCAGGGTGATGGGTTCCGGCGTGGTATGGGCCAGCGGATAGCTCCAGGCGCCTTCGATGCCGGTGGTGCCCATGTTGACGGCCTGATGGCCCAGCTCCATCCAGATCTGGCGCACGAAGGTCGCCACGGACGTCTTGCCGTTGGTGCCGGTCACCGCCACCACGGTCTGCGGCTGGCCGCCGAACCACAGGGCGGCGGCATAGGCCAGCGTCTGGCGCGGGTCCTCAACCACCACCAAAGCCGCGTGGCTTTCGTCCAGCACCTTGGCGGCGATGCCGGCCCCTGCGGCATCGGTCAGAATGGCGGAGGCGCCCTGCTCCAGCGCGGCGGGGATGAATTTGGCCCCGTGCACCTGGCTGCCGGGAAGGGCCGCGAACAGGAACCCCTCGCGCACGTCGCGGCTGTCCACCGCCAGTCCGCGGATCTGCGGGTCGGCGCCGCCGCGGGCAGTGAGCCCCAATTGGCTCAGGGGCTGGTCTGGTCTGCTGCTGCTCATGGCGGCCCTCACCTGGATTAGTTCGAGGTGAGGGTTATACCAGTCACCTCTGCGGGTTCAACTTGCGGACGCAGCCCCAACAGCGGCGCGACCCGGCCGATCATCTCAGCCGCCACCGGGGTGGCGGTCCAGCCTGCGGTGCGGCGTTCCTCGCCGTGAGCGATGATGGAGGGTTCGTCAAGCGTCACGATCAGCACGTATTTCGGGTCATGTGCCGGGAAAATAGAGGCAAAAGTGGCAATCACCTTGTCCTCGTAATAGCCGCCCTGCGGCTTGGGCTTGTCCGCGGTGCCGGTCTTGCCGCCGACCTGATAGCCGTCGACCTCGGCAAAGGAGGCGGTGCCTTCGCTCACCACCTTGCGCAGCATTTTGCGTGCGGCGGCGGCTGAGGCCTCGCTCATCACCCGTTCGCCCAGCTGCGGGCCGTTCCGTTTCAGAATCGTCGGCGCCACGTAACGGCCGCCATTGGCCACCGCGGCATAGCCCGCGGCCAGATGCATCGGCGTGGTGGAAATGCCGTGACCGTAAGAGATTGTCATCGCCGACAGTTCCGACCAGTTGCCGGGCAGCAGCGGCTTGCCGCCCTTGGCCTCGGAGATTTCAAACGGCGTCGGCTCCAGCATGCCCAGCGTGTCGAGGAAGCTTTTCTGCCGCTCCACCCCGATCTGCTGCGCCAGCCGCGCAGTGCCGATGTTGGAGGATTTGACGATGATCTTGGTCACCGACATCTCGTTGCCGTAGTTGCGGAAATCGCGGATCGCAAAACGGCCCCAGCGCAGCGGCCCGCGGGTGTCGATCACGGTGTCGGCGCCGACCAGCCCCAGATCCATCGCCTGCGCGGCGGTGAAGATCTTGAAGGTGGAGCCAAGCTCATACACCCCCTGCACCGCGCGGTTGAACAGCGGGCTGACGGAGGGGTCAAAGCCGGAGGCCGGCGGGCGCGGACGGTCGTTGGGGTCGAAGTCCGGGAAAGAGACGACCGAGATCACCTCGCCCGTATGCGCATCCATCAGGATCGAGGTGGCGCCCTTGGCGTTCATCAATTTCATGCCGCCATGCAGAACCTGCTCAGCGGCCGCCTGCACGGTGAGGTCGAGGGACAGCTGCAGCGGCTTGCCCGCATTGGCCGGGTCGCGCAGGTAATCGTCGAACTGGCGCTCGACACCGGCGACGCCGATCACCTCAGCTGCGTTCACGCCTTCCTTGCCGAAACCCGCACCGCCCAGCACATGCGCGGCCAGGCTGCCGTTCGGATAGAGGCGCATTTCGCGCGGGCCGAACATCAGGCCCGGATCGCCGATATCATGCACCGCCTGGAGCTGCTCGGGGCTGATTTTCTTCTTTACCCACAGGAACTTGCGCTTGCCGGTGAAGTCCTTGATCAGCCGTTCGCGGTCCAGGTCGGGGAAAATTTCCACCAGCTTTTCCGCAGCACCAACAGGGTCGATCATCTGCGGCGGCTGAGCATATAGAGAGTGGGTTTCGAAATTGGTGGCCAGCAGGCGCCCGTCGCGGTCGACGATATCGGCGCGCTGCATGGCGATGGCGCTGCCCGGCACGCTGGCCACGGGTTCTGCCGGTTCTGACACCGCGGTCATCGCCATGCGGGCAATGATCGCCCCGAAGGCGCAAACAAAGAACAGGCCCAGCACCAAAAGCCGCCCCTCGGCGCGCTGGCGGGCCTGCACCTGCATTTCCTGGTGGCGCAGGCTGAGGTTTTCGCGTTCGATCGCGTCCGGGTTAGCGCCGGTTGCGCGGGCATGAAGGACACGGGCCAGCGGGCGGAGCGGTGTGCGAATCATGGCCGTGTCCCCGCATTCAGGCCCGAGACTTCCACCTCGTTGGTGATCTCCAGGTCCGGCAGCACCGGGTAGGAGACCTCATCCACCCGCCCGAACTGGTCAGGGCGAAGCGGCAGCAGGCCGAGGCGGTCGAAATTGATGTCGGCCAGATCGCGCAGCCGCTGCGGGCGGTTGAGATAGGCCCACTCGGCACGCAGCACGCTGAGGCGCACCTGCGCCGCGCCGATCTGCTGCTGCAGGGCGCGGGTTTCCTTCAGCACCTGCTGGGTGGCGTAGTTTTCGCGGTAGGCCCAAAAGGCAAGGCCGAACACAGCCAGACAAGTTGCGGCATACAGCAGGGTCTTCATTTACGCGTCTCTTTCAGCTGCGGCATTCCAAGGTCCTTGGCCGAGATCGGCCCCGGCGCGGCATCGGTGCGGCGCCCGACCCGCAGGCGGGCGGAACGGGCACGGGGGTTTTCGGCCAGCTCCTGCTCGTCCGGGCCAACCGCCTTGCGGGTGACCAGTTCGAACTGGGGCGGGGTTTCCTCCTGCTCCGGCGCATAGCGGTTGGCGCGTCCGGTCTTGCCTGCGCGGTGCTGGAAGAAGCGTTTGACCATCCGGTCCTCGACCGAGTGGAAGGTGACGACGGCCAGAAGCCCGCCGGGCTTCAGCGCGCGTTCGGCGGCCAGGAGGCCCTCAAACAGCTCGTCATATTCGGCGTTCACCGCGATGCGCAGGCCCTGGAAGCTGCGGGTCGCGGGGTGCGACTGGCCGGGCTTGGGGCGCGGCAGGCAGCTCTCGATGATGCCCGCAAGGCGCAGGGTGGTGGTGATCGGTTCGATCTCGCGCTCGCGGACGATGGCCTTGGCGATGCGGCGGCTGGCGCGTTCCTCGCCGTAGTGGAACAGG